>JBGAPI010000020.1:0-84531 GCA_044221335.1 Ahniellaceae bacterium | reverse complement strand
CAAGCTCACCGTGGCGATCGTCAACGCCTCGGGCACCGTGCTGAAGACCTGCACCAGCCTGTCGAACCTCAACAAGGGCACGGCCTACGTCGCCTACACCTGCGACGCGACGGCCTACATCGGCCAGACCGTCTCGGTGAGGTTCACCGCGACCGAGGACAGCAGCCTGCAGACCTCGTTCCTGGTCGACGACGTGACCCTCACGGTCAACTGAGGGTAGAGCACACACCCGCCAGATCGCCCCCAGTCGATCCGGCAAGGAGAAAGGCCGCAGGGATGCGGCCTTTTTCTTTGGCCCATTCGCTGCAGGAGGGACGCAAGTCCCGATGTACGAGGCGCGCAAGCCCCGAAGCTCCGGACTCCGATCCCGCGCCAGAGCATCGGGGCTCGCGCCCCTCCCACAGGAGCATCGCGGCTCACGTCGCTCCTACAATCGATGCATGCCCACGCCCGAGACCTACGTCAGCACCGACGTCGAGACGGACGGCCCGATTCCCGGCCCGCATTCCATGCTGAGCTTCGCCTCGGCCGCCTACAGCGCCGACAAGCAGCTGCTCTCGACCTTCACCGCGAACCTCGAAACCCTGGACGGGGCGACCGCGCACCCGAAGACCGCCGCCTGGTGGCAGACACAGCCGGAAGCCTGGGCGGTCTGCCGCCGCGACCTCGAGCCGCCGGCGGCCGCGATGGCGCGCTACGTCGCCTGGATCGGGACCCTGCCGGGGCGTCCGGTGTTCGTCGCCTATCCGGCCGGCTTCGATTTCCTGTTCGTCTACTGGTATCTGATCCGCTTCACCGGGGACAGTCCGTTCAGCCATTCCGCGCTGGACATGAAGTCCTACGCGATGGCCGTCCTCGGCTCGCCGTTCCGCGACGCGACCAAGCGCAACATGCCGAAGAACTGGTTCGACCCGCTCCCGCACACGCACGTGGCGCTGGACGACGCGATCGAACAGGGCGCCCTGTTCTGCAACATGCTGCGCGCCGGGAATTCGCTGCGCGACATCCCCTTCAGTCCTCGAAGCCGTCCGCGAAAGTGAAGTCCGCGAGCGATACCCCCGTCGACAGCGCCGTCAGCCGCACTGTCTTCTGCGCCGACTGAGTCAGGTTGTAGCGGAAGCCCGGCACCAGCCCCTCGATGGTCACCGCGTAGTTGGCCACACTGGTGGTCAGGTTCCCGCCGAAGCCGATCAGGTCGAAGCTCTGCCCCGCCTGCGGCGCGAAGCCATCGCGGAAGTTCACCTTCAGCACGCCCTGGGCATAGAGATCGCCGTTCACCTGCAGCAGCGCCTGGCTGGCCGCCTGGGAGCCGCCGATCGCGATGCGGGTGACCGCCGTGTTCTGCTGCGACAGCCCGCCGCCGACCGTGACGGTGCCGTACGGCGCCCCTGGCTCGAGCGTGCCGCGCTGTTCGACCGGATCCGGGCTGATGCTGCCGACGCCGGTCACCTTCGCCTGATCCTCGATCTGCAGCACGCCGCCGCTGCTGTCGAGCTGGGCGCCGCCGATCAACATCACCGTGCCGTGGAAATTGTTCATCCGGTAGAAGCTGCCGATCTCGGGCAACGCGAGCCGGCCGCCGTTCACTTCCACCGTGCCACTGCCCTCCAGGCTCAGCGCGCTGACGACGAGGCTGCCCGCACCGGCGCGCTTGCGGAGAGTGCCGTCGACGAACAGGCGCGGATTACCGCCTCCCGATTGCAGCGTCGCGCCGTCCTGGGCATCGAGCAGGCTGCCCGGAAGCAGCCGCAGGTAGCCGGAGATCGACAGGTGATCGGTATCGAGCACCAGCGTCCCGGCGTTGCGCAGGTCCGCCCCGATCACGTGATCCGCCGGCCCGACGATGTCGATCTCGCCGAGGTTCCTCAACGCGTTGTCGAGAATGACGCCACCGCTCCACTGGAAGAAGCCCGGCGGAAAGTCGATCCGGGCCGCCTCGCTGAAGTCCGGCAGCAGTTGCGCGCCGTACAGCGTGCCGCCGGGCTCGAGGCGCAGGGTGCCGCCGCCGCTGCCGGTCGTGGTGTAGGCGACCGTCGCGCCCGCCTCCGGCACCAGGCGGAGGTCGCCGCCGTCGCGGATCGCCATCACCGCACCGCCGGCGACCTGGATCGTCGCCCCTTCGTTGTAGAGCACCCCCTGGTTGCCGTCGCTGTCGTCGGCGACGGCGAGGGAGCCGGACTGGACCTCGATCCGCCCCGGATAGATCGACGAGTGACCGCGGTTGGCGACGTTTTCCGCCAGCACCGCGATGCCGGCGCCCGTCTTGCGCAGGATGCCTTCGTTGGTGACCACCACGTTGCCGCGGATGCGTCCATCGCCGTCGAGCTGCAGAACGGCGGGCGCCGCCTGGGTGGTGAGATTGGCGACCTTGCCCCCGCCATTGCCGACGTTCCAGTACAGGCTCGACGCGGGCAAGAGCTTCAGGGTGCCATTGTTCTCCAGGACCCCGCGGAACACCGGCAGGGCCGCGGCACCGATCTCGAGCTGCCCCTGGTTGGCCCACACGCCGCCACCGCTGCAGCAGGCGTCGAGTGCGCCACCCGTCCAGCTGCCGCCGTCGAACACGAGGCGCATGCCGCTGTAGATGCCGAAGGTGCCGGCCGTCACGTTGACCTTGCCGGTGACCAGCGGATTGGGCGGCGCCGGAGTGCCGTTGCCGTTGACGCTGACGACGTGCTGCACGACGGCGACGTCGGCGCTGCCCGGCGTCAGGCCGAAGGAGCAGATCGTTCCCGCGGGCGCGCAGTAGAACTCGCCGTCCTGCACGGACGCATAGGTGGCGGCGACGCTGTCGCCGGCATGGAGGGCCTGGCACAGCAGAACGACGAGCAGGGTGCGGCGCATGACGGTCTCCGTTGGGAGTGGATTGACCAGCAATGCGCAGACCGGGACCGGGATGCCTCAACGGCGGTCATCGCGGCCCGGAATCCGGGCGCGAAATCGGCTAAGTTGCCGCCATGTCCGACACCGGCGACGTCACTCAGCTCCTCCGCCGCTGGCGCGCGGGTGATCGCGCCGCCCTCGACGCGCTGGTGCCCCTGGTCTATGCCGAGCTGAAGCGGGTTGCCGAGGGCTACCTGCGTCGCGAACGCGGCGGCGCGACCCTCGCCGCCACGGCCCTGGTGCACGAGGCCTACCTGAAGCTCGCCGGCGGGGCCGAGGTGGACTGGCAGGATCGGCGCCACTTCTTCGCTGCCGCCGCACGCCTGATGCGGCAGATCCTGATCGACCACGCCCGCCACCGCGACGCCGACAAGCGCCAGGGCGGCGAGCGCGTCACGCTGTCCTCGATCGATCCGCCGGACCCGCGCAATGCCGTCGACCTGCTGGCGCTCGACCAGGCGTTGTCCCGACTCGAGCAGCTCGACCCCCGCAAGGCGAGGGTGGTCGAACTGCGCGTGTTCGGCGGCCTGGAGTTCGCCGAGATCGGGGAGCTGATGGAACTGTCGCGGGCGACGCTCGATCGCGACTGGCGCGCCGCGCGCGCCTGGCTGTTCCGCGAACTGTCGACAGATCCGGGCGACGCGGAGCGATGAGCGACGCCGCACGCACCCTGCAGCTGCTCGACCAGGCGCTCGCGCTGGCGCCGGAGGAGCGCGCCGGCTTCCTGGACCGGGCCTGCGCCGACGACGCAGCCCTGCGCGACGAGGTCGCGACCCTGCTGCTCGCCGACGAAGCCGCGGAAGGCTTTCTCGAGCCGGTGACGCTGGTCGCCGGAGATCGCGCCAACGAGCGCATCGGACCCTACCGGCTGCTGCGCGAGATCGGCAGCGGCGGGATGGGCCGGGTCTATCTGGCCGAGCGCGCCGATGCGCTCTACCAGCGCCAGGTCGCCGTGAAGTTCCTGCGCTGGAACTTCGCCGACCTGCGCAGCCGCTTCGACAACGAGCGCCGCATCCTCGCCGCGCTCGACCATCCGCACATCGCGAAACTGCTCGATGCCGGCAGCGACGCGCAGGGTTCGCCCTACGTGGTGATGGAGTTCGTCGAGGGCGAGCCGATCACCCGCTGGTGCGAGCGCCGCGGCTTGGCGACGACGGAACGGATAGCGCTGTTCCGCAAGGTGCTGGACGCGGTGCAGACGGCGCACGGGCGACTGATCGTCCACCGCGATCTCAAGCCCGGCAACATCCTGGTCGGCGTCGACGGCGCTCCGAAGCTGCTCGACTTCGGCATCGCCAAGCTGCTCGGCGAGACGACGGAGCGCGAACTCACCCGCACCGGGCCGGCGCCGATGACGCCGGAATACGCCAGTCCGGAGCAGGTCCGCGGCGAGCCGGTGTCGACGGCCAGCGACGTCTACGCGCTCGGCGTCCTGCTCTACGAGCTGCTGACCGGCGCGCGACCCTACGAGGTCGCGACGCTGTCGCCCGCGGAACTCGAACGGGTGGTCTGCGCCGACGCGGTGACCCGCCCGAGCGCCGCCGCGCAGCAGCGCGGCGCGCGGCTGCCGCCCGATCTCGACCACGTCGTGCTGAAGGCGATGGCGAAGTCGCCGGCGGACCGCTATCCATCCTGCGCCCAGTTCGCCGACGACCTGGGACGCTTCCTCGACGGCCAGCCGGTGCTCGCGGTGCATGCCTCGGTCCGCTACCGCGCGGGCAAGTTCGTGCGGCGCCATCGCGTCGGCGTCGCGCTCGGCGCCGCGGTGGCGCTGGCGCTGGTCGCCGCCGCCGCGATCGCGCTCGGCCAGGCGGCACGCGCGCGCGGCGAGGCGCGCGTGGCCGGCATCGAGCGCGACCGCGCCGCGCGGGTCACCGGATTCCTCACCACGATGCTCGCTGCCGCCGATCCGTCCGTGGGCGGCCGCAAGGTCACCGTCGCGGAACTGCTCGACGCCGCGGCGAAGGACGTCGACGGCGAACTCGGCAGCGATCCGGCAACCGCGGCGACGGTGCGGGTGACGCTGGCACAGACCTACCGGTCGCTCGGCCTGCTCGACGAGGCGCTGGCGCAGTCCCGACAGGCGATGGCCGCGGCCGCGACGTCGACCGATCCGCGCGCGATCGCCGCCGCCGAGCTCATCCTCGGCCAGGTCCTGCTCGAACGCGGCGACTACGCCGGGTCGCAGCCGATGCTGCTGCACGCGCTCGGCGCCTATGTCGGCGATCCCGAGCGGGCGCAGGATCTCGCCGCCGCCGAACTGCTGCTCGGGCAGTGGGCGTCGCAGCAGCAGAAGTTCTCCGATGCCGAGACGCATTTCGCCGCGGCGCTCGCGACGCTGACGCCGCGGGTCGCCCCCGACGACCGTCGGCTCGGCGAGCTCTACGACAGCATGGCCGTGACCAAGGGTCGCGCCGGGGACCTGGTGGCGGCCGAAGCCTTGCACGGCAAGGCGCTCGCGATCTTCCGCAAGGCCCGCGGCGAATACCATCCGGAGACCGCACGCGTGCTGTTCAACCTCGGCAACGTGCGCGAGATGCGCGACGACTTCACCGGCGCGGAGGCGGCCTACCGCGAGGCCGTGACGATCCAGCGCGAGGCGCTCGGCGCGCACCATCCGGACCTGGTGCAGACGCTGGCCTCCGAAACCTTCATGCTGAACCGCGCGCAGCGCTTCACCGAGGCGGTGGCGAGCGGTCGCGCTGCCGTCGCGGCCGCCACCCCGCTGCCGAGTCCGCACCCGATCCGCGCGTACGCCGCAGCCATGTACGGCGAGGCCCTGCTCAATGCCGGCGACGCCGCCGCCGCCATCACGCCGCTGACCGACGCCGCCGACGAGCGCGCGGCGATGATGGGACCGGAGCATCCGCTGACCCTGAACAGCCGCAGCCTGGTCGGCGCGGCGCTGGCGGCGAGCGGTCGCCGCGACGAGGGAGTGGCGATGATGAGGTCGGCGCTCGACGCCTTGACGAAGACGCTCGGCGCGGAACACGAGTTCAGCAAGCGGGCGGCGGCGCGGCTCGCGAAGTACCGCGGATCCTAGGGCGGGCACTGCCCGCCATTGCGACACGGCCCCGCGACGGCGCGCAGTGCGTACCCTAGCCCACCGCGACGAGGATCGGCTTCGTCAACGCCGACAGCGCGCTGCGCTGCTCGCCGTGCGCGTCGAAATTCCCCGGCGCGAGCCAGCGCTCGAACGCCGACTTCAGGAACGGCCACTCGCGATCGATCGCCGCGTACCATGCCGTGTCGCGATTCCGGCCCTTGCTGACCAGGGCCTGCCGGAACACGCCTTCAAACGACAGGCCCAGGCGCTGCGCCGCGAGCCGCGACGGGAGGTTCAGCGCATTGCATTTCCATTCGTAGCGGCGATAGCCGAGTTCGAAGGCGTGGCGCATCATCAGGTACATCGCCTCGGTCGCCGCCGGCTTCCGCTGCAGCAGCGGCGAGAAGTTGAGGTGACCGACTTCGATCGAGCCGGCCTCGGGGCTGATCCTGAGATAGCTGGCGACCCCGACCGCCCTGCCGCTGTCCGCGTCGATCACGGCGTAGAACAGCGGGTCGCTGCCCCGGCAGGTCCGTTCGAGCCAGGCGCGGTAGTCGGACAGCGTCGCGAACGGGCCGTAGGCGAGATAGGTCCAGTTGCGGTGCTCGGTGTCGAGCGCGTTGGCCGCGTGGAGGTCCGCGGCGTGGCGCTCGATGTCGAGCGGCTCGAGGCGGCAGGTGCGGCCGCCCAGGATCGCGCGCGGCGGCAGCGGCGGCGCCTTCCAGTCCGGCACCGGCAGACCGACCGGCTGGCCGAGTTCGTTGTCTTCACGCTCGAGCATGTCCGAGTTCCATAGCGAGAGCCACACGGGACCATGCCAGTGCCACCGCGCTCGTCGCAATAGCCAATCGCCGCACCGACCGTGCAACGCTTGCATCGACATCGGTGTTCCCATCCAATCGCTGCGGGCCAATGGAATCGCGATGTCCACGGAAAACCGCTCTTCAATGGAGCGGGCGGCGCCAGCCGCCCGCCCGTCCGATCTCAAGGCGATCCTCGGCGGCTCGGTCGGCAACCTGATCGAATACTTCGACTGGTACGTCTATTCCGCGACCGCGATCTACTTCGCGCCGGTGTTCTTCCCCAAGGCCGACGCCACGGCGCAGCTGCTCAATGCCGCACTGGTGTTCGCGATCGGATTCCTGATGCGCCCGGTCGGCGCCTGGTGGTTCGGGAGGATGGCGGACCGGGTCGGCCGCAAGACCGCGCTGACCCGCTCGGTGCTGCTGATGGCGGCGGGCTCGCTGGTCATCGCCGTCACGCCGGGCTACGACACGCTCGGCCTCGCCGCGCCCGCCCTCCTGCTGCTGGCGCGGATGGCTCAGGGGCTGTCGCTCGGCGGCGAGTACGGTGCCTCGGCGACCTACCTGGCGGAAATGGCGCACCCGGAACACCGCGGTTTCTGGTCGAGCTTCCTGTATGTCAGCCTGATCGCGGGCCAGCTGCTGGCGGTCGCGGTGCTCCTGCTGCTGGGTCGTGCCGTCGGCGAGGACGCCCTCAACGCCTGGGCGTTCCGAATCCCCTTCGTGCTCGGCGCGATCGGCGCACTGGTCGCGCTGTGGCTGCGCTCCAACATCGAGGAGACGCCGTCGTTCCACACGGCCGGGCAGGCTGCGGAGCGCGGCACGCTGACGGCGCTGCGCCGCCACCCGCGCGAGTTCCTCACCGTGGTCGGCCTGACGCTGGGCGGCACCGTCGCGTTCTACACGTTCACGACCTACCTGCAGAAGTTCCTGGTCAACTCGGCCGGCTTCTCGAAGGACGACGCCAACCTGCTCTCGGCGGCGAGCCTCGGCTACTTCATGCTGCTGCAGCCGCTCGTCGGCGCGCTGTCCGACCGGATCGGCCGCCGCCGCGTGCTGCTCGGCTTCGGCGCACTCGGTGCCGCCGGCTTCGTTCCGATCCTGAACGCCCTGCTGACCGCCCGCGCGTTCTGGCCGGCGCTGTTGTGGGCGATGGCCGCGCTGACCATCGTGTCGGGCTATACCGCGGTCAATTCCATCGTGAAGGCCGAACTCTTCCCCGCCCACGTCCGCGCCCTCGGCGTCAGCCTGCCCTACGCCCTCACCCTGTCCCTGTTCGGCGGCACCGCCGAGTACTTCGCGCTGTGGTTCAAGCAGGCGGGGCACGAGGCATGGTTCTTCGCGTATGTCGCGGCGTGCGTGGGCGTCTCGGGACTGGTGTATCTGTGGATGGGAGATACGAAGAAGTCTTCTCGGATCGGCTAGGTTTCGCTTCATTCTTGAGAAAGGGCCCCGGGCCCCGGGCCCTGGGCCCTGACCCCGGTCCATGACCGAAGCAGTGACCCGCGGCCCGCCTCGAGGGCGGAACAAGCCCGCCGCACAAATGGCGGTTTGCTGACCATTCAGCCATCCGAGCCCCCGCTCGAACGCGGCGTTGTAGTGTAGCCTTCGCGCCCGTTGCCGCCCGGCGCCCCGGGTCGGCCCCTGTTGCATCCCCTGGAGGTTGGTTTGAATCGTCGATCGTTCCTGCTGAGCTCGGCCGCGGCCGCCGCCAGCACCTGCCTGCTGAACCGCGCCCACGCGGACCCGACCAAGCCCTACGACTGGACGCTCGCCCCGCCGGTGGACGACCGCCAGAAGTACATCGACTTCATGGTCGCCAACCGCGGCGAGGACCCGAAGTACCTCGGCCAGCGCTACGACCGCTACCAGGCGATGATGAAGAACTCCGACCTGCTCAACGAGCAGACCAAGCGCGCGTTCCTGATGACGCCGCGCGAGGAGTTCTGCCTGAAGCGCAACCTGCATCGCGCCTACGAGCACGCCTTCCTCGACATCGGCTTCGGCGTCACCATCTCCGGCCCGCACGCGGTCGGCCGGATGACCTCGACGCTGGAGATCAAGAAGGGCGAGAAGGTCCTCGAGATCGGCACCGGCTCCGGCTACCAGTCGGCGATGCTCGCCAACCTCACCGACAAGGTGTGGTCGATCGAGATCATCAAGCCGCTGGCCGAGCGCACCCGCGGCGTCTACGACGACCTGATCAAGCGCGGCTACTCCGAGTTCAAGGCGATCACCACGAAGAACGCCGACGGCTACTACGGCTGGGAAGAGGCCGGCCCGTTCGACAAGATCATCGTCACTTGCGGCATCGACCACGTGCCGCCGCCGCTGCTGCAGCAGATGAAGGTCGGCGGGATCATGGTGATTCCGGTCGGTCCGCCGGGCGCGCAGCACGTCTGCAAGGTCACCAAGGAACAGGGTCCGGACGGCAACCTCAAGGTCACCCGGTCGGACATCTACAACGGCAAGGTCGTGCCCTTCGTGCCGTTCACCAAGCTGGAAGGCGACACCATCACCGGCAACCACAACGGCGACGGCAAGGCCCCGCCGAAGAAGTAAGCCGACATGGCGATCCGGTCGCGCTCCGTCGCGACCGGCGCCTGCGTATCGAGGTCAAGCGACATGGATCATTCGCCGGCCGCCGCCGACGCGGCGCTTTCCGACTGGGCCGCCAGCCGGACCCGCGGCCTGCTGCTCTACGCCTCCGTCGGCCTCGTCGCCGGCGCGGTGATCGCGCTGCAGATCTGCATCATGCGGGTGTTCTCGGTGGGCAGCTGGGCGCACTTCGGCTCACTGGTCGTGAGTCTCGCGATGCTGGGCTTCGGCCTCACCAGCGCGATCATGTGCGTCGCCAAGGGCTGGTTCGAGCGCCACTGGAAGCCGATCGCCGGCGCCGCGCTGCTGGCCTTCGGCCCGCTGATCGTGATCACCCATCTGGCCGCGCAGCAGCTCCCGTTCAACGCGATCTTCCTGGTCTCCGATCCGGCGCAGAAGTGGCGCCTGTTCGACAACTTCGCGCTCTACCTGCTGCCGTTCATCTGCGGCAGCATGTTCCTCGGCTGCGTCTTCCTGCGCGCCCAGCAGGTGTTCGCCCGGGTCTACTTCGCGGATCTCGCCGGATCGGGCCTGTGCGGCATGCTGTTCCTGGTGGCAATGCTGTTCGTCACTCCGGAGAACCTGATCGTCGTGCCGTTGCTGCTCTGGGCGCTCGGCAGCATCGCGTGGTTCGCCAGCCTCGGCCAGAGCCGCGGCGGCATCGCCGTCGTCGTGCTCGCCGTGCTCGGCATCGGCGCGCACCTGAAGCTGCCGGAGCTCTGGGGCATCCCGAAGCTCGCCGTGTCCGACTACAAGGGGGTGTCCTATGCCCGCAAGTTCCCGGACAGCCAGCGGGTGTTCGAGCGCGCCTCGCCGTTCGGCTACCTCGAGGTCTATTCCAGCTCCTACCTGCACTTCGCGCCCGGCCTGTCGGACAACGCCGCGCTGAACCTGAAGGAGATCCCGCCGAATTCCTACCTCGGCATGTACATCGACGGCGACGGCCCGATCGGGATCCTGCGCGACCTGCCGGAAGAGCACACGGCGTACTTCAAGTACCTGCCGATGATCTATCCCTACCTCGTCAAGAAGGATCCGGAGACCTTCGTCGTGCAGTTCGGCGGCGGCATCTCCACCCGGGTGGCGCTGCGCAATTCGGCCAAGGTCACCGTCGCCGAGGGTAATCCGGCGATCCTCGACGCCTTCCTCAACGAGAAGGTGCTGAAGGACTTCACCGGCGACATCCTGCACCACCCGAAGCTGTCGGTGATCGACTACGACGGTCGCCTCTACCTCGCCCACACCGACAGGAAGTACGACGTCATCGACCTGTCGCTCGCCGATTCCACCGGCCTGTCGAGCCCCGGCGGCTTCGCGATCGTCGAGAAGTACGCCTATTCGCGCGAGGCGATGCGCCACTACATGCAGGCGCTGAAGCCCGGTGGCGTACTCGCGGTGACCCTGTGGAACAAGGAAGAGCCGCCGAAGTCGGTGCTGAAGCTGTACGCGACGATGGTCGCCGCCGCCCGCGAGGCCGGCGAGCCGGACGTGTCGCGGAGCTTCTTCGCGGTGTCGAGCTACCTCAGCTCCACCACCGTGCTGTTCCAGCGCGGCGGCTTCGCCGACGACACCGTCGCGATGCTGCGCAAGCACACGGATGCGATGTCCTGGGACGAGATCTACTCGCCGGGCATGGCCTACGACGACAGCCACACCGACGCGACGCTGTCCGGCTTCACCGAGTCGATCTTCGGCAACGGCGACACGGCGAGTCCTGCCGGCGCTCCGGCGAACTCCGACGGCAGTGCGCCCGTGGAAGACGGCAGCGCCCCGGTCGAGGACGGCAGCGCCCCGGCGGTCGACGGCAGCGCGCCCACCGATGCCCCACCGCCGCTGTCGGGATCGACGGTGCCGTCGACCACGCTCGGCCGCATCGCGTGGCATCACCTGATCGCCGGCGACTGGGATCCGCTCGCCGCGCGCTACGTCTTCGACACCCGCGCGCTGTCGAACAACGCGCCCTACTTCGCCGCCTACGTCCGCCCCTCCGACCTGCCGCGGGTCACCGATCGGCTCGAGCTGCTGCAGGACGAGTGGGGCTACCTGCTGCTGTGGGCGACGCTGGCGATCGCCTGCCTCGCCGGTGTCGTGCTGATCTCGATCCCGCTGGCCTTCGGCTGGCGCACGATCTTCAGCCGCTACCCGAGCAAGGCGCGGACGATCCTCTACTTCGCGTGCCTCGGCCTCGGATACATCATGGTCGAGGTCGGCCTGATCGCGCACTTCATCCTGGCGCTGTCCAACGCGACGGTCTCCGCCTCGGTGCTGATCACCGGCATGCTGATGTTCTCCGGGCTCGGCAGCCTCGTCTCCGAGAAGTACCTCGCCCGCGCCCGCGGGGTGATGCCGTGGGTGTTCGTCGCGATCGGCCTGCTGCTGATCGGCTATGGCCTTTGGATCGACCGCGTGCTGGACCTGATCGGCGCGCTGCCCTACGGCTGGCGCCTGCTCTGCTGCTTCGGCCTGATCGCGCCGCCGGCCTTCCTGATGGGCTTCCCGATGCCGACCGGAATGACCACGCTGGCCCGCCTCGGCAAGGACCACATGTTCCTCTGGGCCTGGGGCGTCAACGGCTGCTTCTCGGTGATCGGCGCCGCCGTGGTGCCGCTGGTCGCGACCTCCTTCGGCCTCTCCGCGGTGATGATCGTCGCCGGCAGTGCCTACCTCGTCGCCCTGCCGGCCTTCTTCGGCGTGCTCCGCCCGCTGCGCAGCGGCGACGCCGTCGCCGCCGGCTGATGCGGACGGTCGTCGCCGCGCTGTGGATCGCGCTGCTGTCGGTGCTCGGCGCGCCGACGGCAGCGGCTGCCGGGCGCACCGCCCTGGTGCCGATGCACAACACGCCGTTTCCGTACTACGGCAAGGTCCCCGGCACCAACACGCCCTTCCTCGACGTGACCAGCGGCGCGCGCCGCGGGCACACCTCGGCACGCGGCGGCGTGTACTGGGAGGACGCCACCTACAGCGACCACCGCGTGCTGCTGTCGGTCCCGCCGCGCTTCGATCCGGGCAAACCGGCGCTGATGGTGGTGTACCTGCACGGCAACGGCGCCATCCTCGAGCGCGACGTGCGCGATCGCCAGCAGGTACCGGAGCAACTGGCGCGCTCCGGCCTCAACGCGGTGCTGGTCGCGCCGCAGTTCGCGGTCGATGCCCTCGACTCCAGCGCCGGCCGCTTCTGGGAGCCGGGCGTCTTCGCGAAGTTCCTCGACGAGGCGGCCGACGAGATCGCGCGGATGCAGCATGACCCGCGGCTGCGCAAGGTCCTGCGCGCCGCGAAGGTGGTGATCGTGTCCTACAGCGGCGCCTACCAGGCGACCGCGTTCGCGCTCGACGTCGGCGGCGTCGAGAAGCGCGTGCTCGGTGTCCTGATGCTCGACTCGCTGTACGGCCAGGAGCAGCGCTACGCCGACTGGATCGTCGCGCACCGCCACGACACGTTCTTCTTCTCGATCTACACGACGCCGGCGCGCTCCGCCAACGAGACGCTGCAGGGGCTGCTCAACGCGCGCAACACGCCGTTCAGCTTCATCTTCCCGCTGCGCCTGAGCAAGGGCAGCGTCAGCTTCCGTCCGCTGGCCCCCGATGCCGTGCACTGGGACCTGGTGACCGAGAGCTGGGTGGATCGGCCATTGACCGATCTGTTCCGCAGGATTCCGGGCTACCAGACCCCGCGGCCGAAGAAAATGTAGCGGCGCAAGCCGCCCCTACATCTGCGGCATCTCCCAGCGCGAGCTGCCGACCGCGGCCTGCCCCGGCTCGAGGTAGAACTCGGCGACGATCTGCCCCGCCCCGTCGTCGCCGCTCAGTACCAGCTGCTTGTGCAGCCGCGGATCGGCCCGGCCGTGGACCACGGCGGCGCCCTTCGGAAACATCGGAACACCGATCGCCCGTGCCTGCTCCTGTTCGCGCGGGTCCGCGTCCTCGCCCGGCGGCCAGGCCGCGACGGCGAGATCGGAGAATACGAACGACACCAGCTCGCTCGGCGTGCCCTTCTCCGTGAGGTCACGATACGCGGTCTGCTTCAGGAACCTGTTCGAGGTCAGGTAGCGGGCGACACGCTCGGCCTTCTTGAGGTCGGCATCCTCGGTCGCGGCGGGCTTTCCGCAGCCGCCGAGCACGAGGGCGAGCAGCGCGACGACGACGTGGAAGTGCTTGCCCATGGCCGACCCTCCGTTGCGTGGCGAAGAGCATAGTCCTGCTCCAGCCCTCCGGCGCGATCGCGTACGATGCGGTGCTGGCGTCGCACGACGCGACGACTCGGAGTTCGAGAGCCCGATGGAGAGTTCCTCCGACCTGGTCCACGCGATCCAGCTGTCGCTGGCGCCGGTGTTCCTGCTGACCGCGATCGCGGGAATGCTGAACGTGATGACCGGCCGGCTGGCGCGAATCATGGAGCGCGGCCGCTTTCTCGCCGACTACGACACCGGCGACGACGTCGAGCTGCAGACGCGAATCGCCGGCGAGCTCGCCGCGCTCGAGCGCCGTCGGCACCTGTCCGGCAAGGCGATCACGGCGAGCACGCTGTCGGCGCTGCTGGTCTGCACGGTGATCGCCGCGCTGTTCGGCGAGGAACTGGTCGGCGTGCGCCTGCGAGCACTGGAGGGCGTGCTGTTCATGAGCTCGACCACGGCCCTGGTGGTCGGTCTTGCCTACTTCCTGCGCGAGGTGCACCTCGCCACCCTGACCGTGAAGATCCGCTCGCATCGAAGCCGCCCCAGCGTCCCGGCGCCTGCCGTCAGCACCACCCATCCCGGTGCCGGCGCGGGCACCGGAGCCGGACCGCCGTCCCCCGGCGGCTGAGCATCGATCACCCGTCACTCCAGGTCGAACGAGGAGGACCGCCATGTCACCGCACCGCCGCCTGCTGCTCGCCGCCGTCTTCGCCGCGTTGGCGGCGAACGCACTCGCCGTCGATCCGCTCGCCGCCGGCCCGCGCGCCGGCAAGTACAAGATCCTGTCCTACGGTGCGACCGGCCGGCCGCCCCTGTTCCTGGGCTCGGTCATGCTCGAGAACGGCCGCTACACCGCGTACCTGCCGGGCGACAAGCCCACCGGCCAGGGCACCTACCGCTACGACGTCGCCAGCCACACCGTGACCTGGGTCTCCGGCCCCTACGTTGGCCAATGGGGCGGCGACTTCAGCATCGATCGCGAGGGCAAGACCCACAAGATCCGGCTGAAGAGCACGACCATCGCGACCAACAGCACGGACTCGCCCTGAGCGATGCCGCCGTCGGCTTCGGGGCGACGTCGGCTTGACCGATGGAACCCATCGCGCGACCCCTCCCGCGACTTGCCCCTCTGCCCGGTGAGCCCAGATCGACCTGCGTCCCGGTCCGATCAACCGACCATGCGCCGACTGCTTCTTGCCGCCATCCGGCTTTACCAGCGACTTCTGTCGCCGCTCAAGGGCTACCACTGCGCCTACGCCGAGCGCCACCGGCGTCCGACCTGCTCGTCACTCGGCTATCGCGCGGTGCGCCGCCATGGCGTCCTCCACGGCGGGGCCGTGCTGAAGCTGCGCTTCCAGCGCTGTGCCGCCGCGGCGCAGGAACTCGCCACGCTCCGCGCCGGGCGTGCTGTCGCGCAGAGCGGCCACTGCGACCTTCCGGTCGGTGCGGAATGCCTCCCGACCGGTGCGGACGCCTGCTCGGCGGCGAACGATGCGGCCTGCTGCCTCGATATCGGACACGGCTGCTGGAGTACGAAACACAGGGCGTCGGTGCCGGCGCCGCGGCCTCGACGCCATCGCGACCGGAACGACGAAACCCCGGATCCGGCCTAGCCCGGACGACTGTTCAGAGCGCGCCGATCGCGTGCAGCAGCCGGTTGCCGAGGACCAGGAACACCACGAGGTTGACGGATGCGAGCACAGGGCGCAGCCGCTCGACCGGTCGCGGTACCGTGTCGATGATCCGCGGCAGCACGACGAGATAGAACGCGGCGACCACGAGCAGCCGCGGGAGGGTGACGAACGGCGAGTTGGGCCCGTGCGGATCTTCGTCGAGCACTTCGACCGCGTAGTACGACCACGCGATGAAGGCCACGACCAGCGGCAGGTGCAGCCACCACCAGGGTCCGCCACGCTTCGCCTCGAAGCGCACCAGCGCGACCAGCGCCGCCAGCGGCACCAGCCAGAACACCGGCAGCACGATGATCGCGGCGAGGTAGGCGACGGCGGGGACATGCATCACGGACTCCGGCGGATCGCGGGCCGCGATCGTCGAGGCCGTACCGTATCCCGGTCGCCGCGGCGAACGCGCCGGCCTGGGGGACGAGTCTCCGTCGGCCGCGGGGCCGGGCGTCGCCGGGGGCTGGGTGCCGGGGTCGAACTCCGCGCTGCACGTCGTGTGGGATCAGGACGGAACCCTTCGACCGCTTCCCTGCGCGGCACCGCGGCGTATGCTGTCCACACACCCGCCGCATGGCCGTCCTGGAACGACGAGACGTTCCTCGCCACCGGTCCTCGACCGCGTCGACGACCGCCATGCCACTCCGCATCAGCCGATGCGCACCGCGCTTCGCGGAATCGCCCAGAACCAGCATCCACCGGGACACGCTCGTCCCGACCGGGATGCGCGTTCCCGGCCGTTCCCATCGAAGCCCCCGATGGAACGGTTTCATCCGGGGCATGCGATGAGGAGTCCGACATGAAATACAGCGACCGGAACAAGCTCGGAAACGTCGACAGCCACACCCACGACTTCGACCGCTCCGGCAGCTACGACGACTACGACACCGAGGACACGGAGGACACCGACGAGACCAGCGACTTCGAGGACTTCGATGTCATCGACGACATCGACGAGGTCGAGGAGTTCGAAGAGTACGAGGACGAGGACTACGACGACGAGGACGGCGACGAGGACGACGACTGCGACTGCGACACGTCGGACAGCTCGTCGCAGGGCAAGCCGATGATCTCCCTGCCGCCCGACCTGGTGGTGCGTCTGCTGCTCCTGGCCCTGGCCGCCGTCACCGGCTCGCAGACCGTCGCCTGGCTGCATCCGGCCGTCGAACAGATGTGCGACGAACTGGATGATCTGTTCCACCTGATCCGCTGAGAACCACAACCCCTGCCGCTTGCGGCAGGGGTTGTCGTTTTTTGCGATGGTCACCTGCGGGATCCCGTCATCAGGCGGCGTCCGTTGGTCGATAATCGATTCGGACCGATGTCCGAGCGTTGCCTCGAGGAGGGTGCACGTGCAGGTGCCGCAACATTGGGCCGAGGCCCGACGCCAGCACCGTTCGGACGGCCGGCAGATCACCGTGCGCCGCTGGGGCTGGTCCGATCTCGACCCGGCCGACGCGGAGCGCCACGCCGTCGCGCGGGCCGAGGAAGCGCTGCGCCGGATCGTCGCCGGCGACAAGTTGCCTCGGGTCGAGCGCAAGGTCCCGTACAACGGTGCCGACGGCACGCCGATCCGCGAAGAGGTCGTGGACCGTCTCGACGGAACGGTGGTCACCCGCAACCTCTACGGCGCGCGTTGCCTCAATGTCCCCGATACGCTCTTTGCCGACGTCGATTTTGCGAGCGCGTCGCCCATGGGCCTGGGGGACACGGACGCTGCTGCGAAGACGGTCGCGGCGATCCTCGTCGCGGTCGCCGTAGGGTCCGGCAGCCGCTATTTCGTTCCAGAACTGGGTGCCGGCGCTTTCGCCGTCGGATTTGTCGTCCTCATGGGACTGGCATTCCTGATATCCGGCGCTTCCCGAAACGCGTCGCCGACGAGTCGCATCGATCACGCGGAAACGCGCGCGAGAGAACGCATCACGCGCTTCGTGGCCTGCCATCCGGAGTGGGCGCTGCGTCTCTACCGCACCCCCGCGGGTCTCCGGCTGATCGCGACCCATCGCCGCTTCGAACCGCTGGACCCCGCGGTCGCCGAGTTCTTCGGTGCGATCGGTGCCGACCCGATCTACGTCCGCATGTGCCGCAATCAGCGCTGCTTCCGTGCGCGACTCAGCGCCAAACCCTGGCGGATCGGGATCGGTGCTCGCATCGGCCCACGGCCCGGCGTGTGGCCGGTGGCCGCGGACCACCTCGAGCGCCGGCGCCGCTGGGTCGAGGACTACGAGCGGCGCTGCGCGGACTTCGCCGCCTGCCGCTACATCGGTTCTCTGGGCGCCGATATCGTCGCTGCCGGGCTGCGCGCGGTCGTCGACCTGCACGACCGCGAGTGCCAGGCCCTGACGCCAGGCCTGCCGCTCGCCTGACCAGCGCGCCGGCCGCGGCCGTTCAGTACAACTGGTCGCCGACCTGGACGTCGCCGTCGAGCAGCAGGGCATCGCCACATCCGTCGGCGCCGAGCGTCGCCACGCGCAGGTGGCCGGTGGAGATCAGCGGATGGCGATGGCCCTGACCGCGCGCGCCGCGATTCGGCGGCCGGCTCGCCAGCAGGATCCGGCCGGCGGACGGGACGACGCCGGACTGCAGGCATACCCTGACCGCCGTCGCGCTGCGCTCGCGGACCTCGCCGAGCAGGGGAGGTCCCGCCACGCGATCAACGTCGCAGGCGACAAGCAGCACGACGGCGCTGAAGACCAGCACCACGATCCGTTGGGGCGACCCAGCCCTCATCGGCACCGCGCCAGCCCAGAGGACGACCCTCGATCCACGATTCACCCCGCATCGACGACCGCGCGAATGATAACCGTTCTCGTTCCTATTCGCGCACTTGGGCGTGCGACCACCGTCGTCACCCGGCTCGCCGCTTCCAGAAGGACTTCCGACGGCTCCGCCCATCACGGGCGGTCGCGGTCTATGGTGGGTCGTCGGGGATTCGAACCCCGGACCAACAGATTAAAAGTCTGCTGCTCTACCGACTGAGCTAACGACCCAGGAGGAGGACGGACGGGATCCCATGCCGGCGTCCGTTCGCGTCGAACCTTCGTCCTCGGGCTTCCGGTGCCGACGAAGGGCCGCGAAGTTTAGGCAATGCGGACGGTGCGTACAAGCAAGGTGCCGGCCGAGATGGAACCCGATCGGCGGCTGCGCGGTGGCGGTCGATCCGTAGAATGGGCGAATTGCCCACCAGGAACTGCTCGATGCGCGTTGCAACACGCCTCCTCGCCGCATTCGGACTCGGCGCGGCGATCCTGCTTGGCACGGCCACCGATGCGGCAGCGGCCAGGCTGGGCGCGCTCGTCCCCGACAAGGACAATCCACTCGCTCCCTACCTGCGCTTCGCCAAGTTCCGCGACGTGCAGCTGTCGCCGACCGGCGAGTACATCGCGGTCAGCATGATGGAAGCCGAGGACTCCGGCGTGCTGGTGTTCATCCGCCTCGCCGACAGGAAGATCACCGGATCGGTGAAGACCAGCGGGCATTCCTTCGTCACGGCGATCCGCTGGGTCAACGACGAGCGGGTGATCTACACGATCGCCGAGTCCTTCGGCTCGAAGGCTTCGGCCGTCGGCACCGGCGAGCTCTACGCCGCCAACTGGGACGGCAGCAAGGCGACGCTGCTCGCGGGCGGTCGCGACGCCGGTCGCCAGGCGCAGCTCCGCGCCGCACTCCCGTCCGGCAAGTTCGAGGACATCGCCGTCATCGACACCCTGCGCGACGACGACAAGTTCATCCTGATCAACCGCCGCCCGCCGGACGCTGTCCACTACACCGCCGAGCGGCTGGACGTCTACTCCGCCAACAGCGTCGTACGCGCCCGCGCACCGGTGTCGAACGCGGATTTCTTCGCGGACGCGCAGGGCCGGATCCGCGCCGTGTCCGGCTTCGAGGATGACCGCCGGCAGAAGCTGTTCGCACGCAAGGACGACGATGCCGACTGGACTCTGATCAACGACGAGCACGACAGCCATCTCCGGATGCGGGTCGTCGGCTTCAGCGCCGACGGCACCACGATGTACGTCAGCGCGGAGCACGCGGAGGGCCCGGATTCGATCGACGCGATCGTCATCGACGGCGGCAAGCGCACGACGCTGCTGCGCGACGCCAAGGCCGATCCGCTGGATCTCCTGTGGGACCACGACCACAAGCGCATCGTCGCGGCGCGCTTCAGCGATGGCCACCCGAAGTGGACGCTGATCGACGACAGCGCGCCGGAGGCGCAGGGCCTGGCGGCGCTGGTCGCCGCCGCGCCCGGCGAATTCGCCTATCCGACCAGCTACAGCAAGGACGGCACCGCCATGGTGTTCGCGGTCCAGAGCGACGTCAGCCCGCCGCGCTATTACCTGCAGAAGGGCAAGGACAAACCGGAACTCGTGCTGTCCGAACGCGACTGGATCAATCCCGACGACATGGCCGAAATGAAGCCTTTCGAGATGAAGGCGCGCGACGGCTTGAGCCTGCAGGGCTATCTCACCCTGCCGCCGGGTGGCAAGGACAAGAATCTGCCGATGGTCGTCCTGCCGCACGGCGGCCCCTTCGGCATCGCCGACCACTGGGAATTCGACGACGACGTGCAGTTGCTGGCCCACGCCGGCTACGCCGTCCTGCAGATCAACTACCGCGGTTCCGGCGAACGCGGCAAGGCGTTCACCGAGGCGGGCGCCAAGGAGTGGGGCGGCAAGATGCAGGACGACGTGACCGACGCCACCCGCTGGGCGATCGACGAGGGCGTCGCCGACAAGAACCGCATCTGCATCTACGGCGCCAGCTACGGCGCCTATGCCGCGGCGATGGGCGTCGCCAGGGAGCCGGATCTGTACCGCTGCGCCATCGGCTATGTCGGTCTCTACGACCTCGAAATCGACTACAACTACGGCGGTACCCGCTCGGCCCGGATGGGCATCGGCTACATGAAGGAGTGGATGGGTTCCGGCGACGAGCTTGCGGGTCGTTCGCCGGCCAAGCTGGTCGACCGGATCAAGGCGCCGATCTTTCTCGCGGCCGGCGGCCAGGACCGGGTCTGCCCGCCGGTGCAGTCGGAACGCTTCCGCGACGCGCTGAAGAAGGCCGGCAAGACCGTCGAGTACATGTCGGTCGAGCAGGAGGCCCACGGCTACTACCGCGAAGACAACAAGCGGGAGTTCTACACGCGCCTGCTGGCCTTCCTCGACCGCTACATCGGGTCCGCCGCGACTCCCTGACGACCAGCGCGCCGCGCGAAGGACTCTCCCCATCCCTCTCGGGGTGGCCATCGGGAGCGGGCGCGCGGCATCGCGCTGCCATGACGCCAGTGCTCAAGCCTGGCGCGCCCTTCCCGCTCGCCGCCTCCGCCCCCGCAACAAAGTGTCGCAAGCTCTCCTAGAATCGCGCCCTTGTTGCGGTGGATTCGACAACTTCCTGGGGAAAATGAAATGGACAAGGGGATGTGGGTGGGGCTGCTCGGCGGCCTGGCGCTGACGATCGGCGCGTCGGCGTCGGCGGCTGACGACAAGCCGGCGAGCGACAAGGCGGGCGCTGAAGGCGTCGAGATCAAGGAACTGCCGACCAAGACCGTCAACGACTGGCTGACGCCGTGGCTTCGTCACGAGCAGTTCCGAAACGCCAAGATCTCGCCGGGTGGCGAGTACATCGCCGCCTCCGTGCTGGCCACGGAGGACACCGGCGCGCTGGTCGTGCTGCGCCGCTCGGACATGAAGCCGACCGCGAACATCCGGGTCCGCGGCAAGACCGTGATCAACGACTTCGACTGGGTCAACAATACCCGCCTGGTGTATTCGATCGCGAAGTCGGAAGGGTCCATCGGCAGCCCCAAGGCCAATGGCGAGCTCAACGCCATCGACTTCGACGGCAAGAACCAGCTCAATTTCGGCGGCGGCGCGGACACCTCGGACGCGGCCAGCGGCAACAAGGACTACGTGCTGGTCGATCTGGTCGACACGCTGCTCGACGATGACAAGTACATCCTGGTGCAGACCTCGCGCGCGACGGCGGGCGAAGCGCAGTACCCGCAGCTCGAGCGCGTCGACGTCTACAGCGGCGCGCGCAAGGTGGTCGCGAAGTCGCCGCTGCTGTTCGGCACCTTCACGACCGACGTCAAGGGTGTCGCCCGCTTCGTCTCCGGCCAGGGCCGGGAGCGCGACAACAAGAACCTGCTGTACTACCGGAACAGCAGCGACGGCGACTGGCAAACCGTCAACGACGAGCACGAGACCGGCATCTCGATTTCCGCCGTCGGATTCACCAAGGACGGCAAGCGCGCCTATCTCGAGGCCGAAGAGGCCGAGGGCCCGAACGCGATCTACGAGTGGGATCCGGCGACCAAGACCAAGACCCTGGTCGCGAAGGACGATCGCGTCGATCCGCTGCGTCTGGTGTTTTCCTTCGACGACACCCATCCGGTCGCGATCGCCTACCTCGATGGCGGGCCGAAGTACGCTGTGCTCGACGCGGAGGCACGCGAGATCGGGATCATGAAGAACCTGATGGCGTCCTTCCCGGGCAGCTCGGTGCGCATCACCAGCGTCACCAGGGACGGCCGTGAACTGGTGTTCCGGGTGTCGAGCGACCGCGAGCCGGGGCGCTACTACCTGCTCGACAAGGCCGGCAAGGCGACCTACCTGTTCGCGAGCCGCGACTGGATCAAGGCCGACGACATGGCCGAGATGCAGCCGATCACGTTGAACGCGCGCGACGGCCTGCGGCTCGACGGCTACCTCACGTTGCCCAAGGGCTCCTCGGGCAAGAACCTGCCGATGATCGTGCACCCGCACGGCGGCCCCTTCGGTCCCTACGATGGCTGGGGCTTCAACCGCGACGTGCAGATGATGGCGAGCCGCGGCTATGCCGTGCTGCAGGTCAATTTCCGCGGTTCCGGCAACTACGGCCGCGCCTTCACCCACGCCGGCGACCAGCAGTGGGGCGGCACCATGCAGGACGATCTCACCGACGCGACCCTGTGGGCGATCAAGGAAGGCTACGCCGACAAGAACCGCATCTGCATCTACGGCGCCAGCTACGGCGGCTACGCCTCGGCGATGGGCATCGCCAAGGAACCCGACCTCTACAAGTGCGCCGTCGGCTACGTCGGCGTCTACGACATGGGGCTGATGTACTCGCGCGGCGACATCCAGCAGCGCAGCACCGGCGTCAATTTCCTGAAGGAGCGGCTTGGCAAGGGAGCCGAGAAGCTCGGCGAGGCCTCGCCGACCAAGCTCGCCGACCGGATGAAGGCGCCGATGTTCATCGTCTGCGGTGGCGAGGACGTGCGCGCCCACTGCGACCATTCGCGGGCCCTGCGCGCGTCGCTGCAGGCGGCCGGCAAGGAGCCCGAGTGGATGCTCGCCCCGCACGAGGGGCACGGCTTCTACCGCGAGGACGTCAACCGCGAGCTGTACACGCGGATGTTCGCGTTCTTCGATCGCTACATCGGAGCGGGCGCGAAGTAGGGCGGGCACTGCCCGCCAACGCCGCAGCACCTCGCGATGGCGGCCAGTGGCCGCCCTACGAAAGCGATGTCGCGGAGCAACGTGCGGGCTACGCACGCTCGAAAAATTCTCTTCAATCGAAGAGAACAAAACGGCCCGCATCGCGGGCCGTTTTTTTGGGAATTCGTCGCCACAGGCGGCGAATTCCCACTCACCTCGAGGCTCGATCAGCCCTCGAGGTTTGCTCGGACAAAGTCCCAGTTCACCAGGTTCCAGAACGACTCGACGTACTTCGCCCGCAGGTTGCGGTAGTCGATGTAGTAGGCGTGTTCCCACACGTCGCAGGTCAGCAGCGGGCGGTCGGCGCCGGTCAGCGGGGTCGCGGCGTTCGAGGTGCTGGCGAGCGCGAGCGAGCCGTCCGCCTTGGCCGTGAGCCAGCCCCAGCCCGAACCGAAGGTACCGATCGCGACCTTGCTGAACTCGTCCTTGAACTGCTGGAAGGAGCCGAAGCTCTTCGCGATCGCATCGGCCAGCTTGCCGGTGGGCTCGCCGCCGCCCTTGGGCGAGAAGCCGTTCCAGTAGAACGTGTGATTCCAGATCTGGGCGGCGTTGTTGAACATGCCACCGGAGGACTTCTTCACGATCTCCTCAAGGCTGGCGTTCTCGAACTCGGTGCCCTTGATCAGGTTGTTCAGGTTGGTGACGTAGGCCTGATGATGCTTGCCGTAGTGGAAGTCGAGGGTTTCGGCCGACAGGTGCGGGGCCAGCGCGTCGCGGGCGTAGGGCAGCGGGGGAAGTTCGATCGCCATGGTGGAGCTCTCCTTGGTTTCGTGAACCGAAGCGGCCGCAGAGTTTAATCGAGTCCCGATACAATGGCCGACTGACCGGCGACGCCGTCGCCCCGCCCCAGATTCCGGAGCCCCCATGGACACCCTGCAGCAGATCAAGTCGACCGTCGAAGCCCACCCCATCGTGCTGTTCATGAAGGGCACGCCGCAGTTCCCGATGTGCGGTTTCTCCGCGCGCACCGTCGAGGCGCTGAAGGCCTGCGGCGCGCAGTTCCATTCCGTCAACGTGCTGGAGCAGCCGCAGGTCCGCGCCACCCTGCCGAGCTTCTCCAACTGGCCGACCTTCCCGCAGCTGTTCATCAACGGCGAGCTGATCGGCGGCTGCGACATCACGCTGGAGCTGATGCAATCCGGCGAGCTCGCGACCATGGTGCAAGAAGCGCAGCGGGCCGCCTGAATGCTGCGCCTGTCCACCGCGCCGGCCGCCGCGGCCGGATTCACGCTGGCCGCCGACGAGCTCGACGGCCAGGTCGTGCTGGTGACCGGCGCCACCGGCGCGATCGGTCGCGCCAGTGCGCTCGCCTGCGCGCGGGCCGGCGCCACGGTCGTCCTGCTCGGCCGCCACGTCCGCGCGCTCGAGGGCGTGTACGACGCGATCAAGGCCGAGGATCTCGCCGAGCCGGCGCTGTATCCGCTGAACCTCGAAGGCGCGTCGCCCGACGACTACGTCGCGCTCGCCGACACGCTCGAGCGCGAATGCGGCCGGCTCGACGCGATCGTCCATACCGCCGCGCACTTCGCCGGCCTGACCGCCACCGAACACGCGGCACCGGAGCAGTGGCTGGTCAGCATGCACGTCAACGTCAACGCGCCGTGGGCGCTGACCCGCGCCTGCCTGCCGCTGCTGCGCCGCTCCGAGCGCGCGAGCGTGCTGTTCCTGCTCGACGATCCGGCGCGCGTCGGTCGGGCGCTGTGGGGCGGCTACGGCGCGTCCAAGCACGCGCTGGCCGGCGTGCTCGCGAGCCTCGCCGACGAGTACGACGCCACGCCGGTGCGCTTCTTCGGCCTGCTGCCGGCGCCGATCCGCAGTCGCCTGCGCCAGCTCGCCTTCGTCGCCGAACATCCGGCCGGCCTCGCGACCCCGGACCAGGCCGGCGCGGCCGCGGCCTGGCTGATCGCCGATGCGGCGGCGCTGCCGAGCGGCAGCACGCTCGACCTGCGCGGCCTCCCGGCCTAGCCCCGGCCCGCACGCTGCCATGACGACGCTCTCCGCCGCGCTGCTGCTGTTCCTGATCATGGATCCGCTCGGCAACGTGCCGCTGTTCCTGTCGCTGCTGAAGGACCTCGCGCCCGCGCGGCGGCGCTTCGTGCTGGCCCGCGAGCTCCTGATCGCGCTCGGCGTGCTGTTCGTGTTCCTGCTCGGCGGCGGCTACCTGCTGGCCGCGTTCCACCTGCGCTCGGAGTCGGTCAGCATCGCCGGCGGCCTGGTGCTGTTCCTGATCGGCATCAAGATGATCTTCCCCACCGAGGGCGGGCCGTTCGGCGAACAGGACGGGGGCGAGCCCTTCATCGTGCCGATGGCGGTCCCGTCGATCGCCGGCCCCTCGTGCATGGCGGCGCTGATCCTGCTCACCCAGGAGCACCCGGGACGCACCGTCGAGTGGTCGATCGCGCTCCTGCTCGCCTGGCTCGGCAATGCCGTCGTGCTGTTCGCCTCCACCGCGCTGCACCGCCTGCTCGGAACGCGCGTGCTCGCTGCCTTCGAACGGCTGATGGGCATGCTGCTGGTCGCGCTGTCGGTGCAGATGTTCCTCGACGGCGTGGCGGCCTACCTCGGGGTGAGCCCGAAGGCATAGTGGCGGGTTCGATGCTCCGTTCGGTACGCGCCAGGGGAGATTCATCTGCGATGAGCCGACGACTCCCGGCCCACTCCTGAGCCATCGTTACCGTTCCGTCACAAGAGTTGACGAATGGCTCCCGCGATCGATATCGCCTAAGCCGCATGACGGCCTGATCCCTGGCGATTCGACGGCTCCGGCGGGCCTCCGTACGGTGGCGGATGCCGTCATCCCACTGCCACAGTGAAGCTGTTAAACTCCCGTTAGTCCGCGCTTGTGACCGCCCCCGGTGGCGGTATTTTGTCGGCCGGACAGGGGGAACCCCGCAAGGGCGGGTGTCCTGGACAAATCAATCAGAATTCAGGTGGAAACCATGTTGAAGCGCAAAGGCTTGGTACTGGCGATTAGCGCCCTTCTGGTCGGCATGATGAGTGCGCCGACCTTTGCCCAGAGCACCGCGTCCGGGATCGAAGGCAAGGTGACCGATGGCTCGGGCAAGCCGGTGGCCGGCGCCACCATCGAAGTGGTGCACACGCCGACCGGCACCAAGTCGACCGTCGTGTCCGACGCCGACGGCAAGTACAGCCTGCGCGGCCTGCGTGTCGGCGGCCCGTACAGCGTGCACGTCGTGGCCAAGGGCCAGAAGGACACCACCAAGAACGACGTCTACACCTCGCTGGACAGCATGGCCGACGTCAACGTCGCCCTGGGTTCCGAGGCCACCACGCTGGAGACCGTCAAGGTCGTCGGCAACGCCGCCGAGGCGCTGGTGTTCGCCAGCGACAACAAGGGCTCCGGCACCCTGGTCTCGAACGCCGAGATCAAGTCCTTCCCGTCGATCAAGCGCTCGATCGACGACTACGTGCGCTTCGACCCGCGCATCGTGCAGATCGACAAGGAACGCGGCGGCCTCGCCGCCGGCGGCCAGAACAACCGCTACAACAACGTCAAGATCGACGGCGTCCCGACCAACGACCAGTTCGGCCTGAACGACTCCGGCCTGCCGGCGCTGAACCAGCCGATCTCGATCGACTGGATCCAGGAATTCAACGTCGGCATCTCCGCCTACGACGTGACCCAGTCCGACTTCGTCGGCGCCAACATCAACGCCGTCACCAAGTCCGGCGGCAACGACTTCCACGGCGCCGTCTACGGCGTGTACCGCAACCACAACATGGTCAGCGACGAGCCGAGCGAGTTCTCCGGCTTCGACGACGAATGGACCTACGGCGGCTACGTCAGCGGCCCGATCATCAAGGACCGCCTGTTCTTCTTCGCCGGCTACGAGAAGTTCAAGCGCTCCTCGCCGGCTCCGGACGTCGGCCTCGCCGGCTCCGGTGCGTCGACCGTCGTCACCGGCATCACCCAGGCCGACGTGAACCAGATCCGCTCGATCGCGGCGACCCAGTACAACTTCGACATCGGCTCCGACTCCCTGCCGGGCATCGACAACACCGACAAGAAGTACTTCCTGAAGCTCGACTGGAACCTGTCCGACTCCCAGCGCGCCAGCTTCCGCTACAACAAGACCGACGGCGACATCCTGCGCATCCCGAACCGCAACTCGACGACGTATTCGCTGTCGTCCAACTGGTACCAGGACCACATCTCGTTCGAGAACTACGCCGGCATCCTGTACAGCAACTGGACCGACAACTTCTCGACCGAGGCGCACCTGTCCTACGCCGAGTACCGCTCGACCCCGACCGCGGCCTCGTTCGCGCCGCAGGTCCGCGTCAACGTCGGCTCCTCCGGCGTGATCTTCGGCACCGAGCGCTCGCGCCAGGCCAACCTGCTGAAGGTCGACACCTGGACCGGCTACCTCGCGGGCGACTACTTCGCCGGCGACCATACCTTCCGCTTCGGCTTCGACTACGAGAAGAACGACATCTTCAACCTGTTCCTGCAGGACGTGTACGGCAACTACACGTTCGCGTCGATCGCCGACTTCGCCGCGGCCCGCTACCGCAACTTCACGCTGCAGCGCTCCAACTCGGGCAACGTCAACGACGCCGCCGCCGACTTCAAGTTCGGCAACGTCGGCTTCTTCGCCCAGGACACCTGGCAGATCACCCCGCAGCTGTCCCTGCTGTACGGCCTGCGCGTCGACCACAACATCGTCGACAACGAGCCGGAGTTCAACCAGCGCGCGCTCGACACCTTCGGCTTCGACAACCGTCACACCACCGACGGCCAGAACACGGTGGAGCCGCGCATCGGCTTCAACTACCAGTTCGAGACCGAGCGCAAGACCCAGCTGCGCGGCGGCGTCGGCCTGTTCCAGGGCTCGGCCCCGGGCGTCTGGCTGTCGAACATGTTCTCGAACCCGGGCGTGCTGACCACCATCATCCCGGCGCAGAACGGCACCGGCTTCTCGGCGGACCCGCTGAACCAGCCGACCGCCACCGGCACCCCGCCGGCGCAGAACGTCGACATCCTCGCTCCGGACTTCGAAGAGCCGACGGTGTGGAAGGGCAACCTGGCGGTCGAGCATGAGCTGCCGTGGTACGGCCTGATCTTCGGCGCCGAGTACCTGCGCACGGTGGTCGACAAGGGCGTCACCTTCACCCACCTCAACCTGGGCCCGCAGCGCTTCACGCTGCCGGACGGCCGTCCGGCCTTCTGGACGACGATCGCGACCACCGGCTTCACCTCGACCGGCAACGTCGCCGCCAACCAGTCGCGCGCCGGCCGCAACACCGCGTTCAACACGGTGATCCTGCTCGGCAACACCGACCGCGGTTCGGCGGAGAACGTCACCCTGTCGCTCGAGAAGCCGTTCCTCGACAGCGACTGGAACGCGAAGATCGCCTACACCTACGGTCGCTCGAAGGAAGTCAGCGCCGGCACCTCGTCGGTGGCGCTGTCGAACTACACGAACACCCTCACCTTCGATCCGAACGGTCAGGAGCTCGGCGTCTCCAACTACCAGATCAAGGACCGCTACACCGCGGCCTACACCTGGCGCCACCGCTTCTTCGGCAACTACCAGTCGTCGTTCTCGATGTTCTACGAAGGCCGCGCCGGCCGTCCGCTGGCCTACACCTTCATCGGTGACGCCAACGGCGACGGCATCACGGGCAACGACCTGTTCTTCATCCCGAACGAGGGCGATGTCGCGTTCACCGCCGCATCCTCCGCGGCGGACCAGGCGGCGTTCTTCGGCTACATCAACAGCCACGGCTACCTGCGTGGCCATCAGGGTGAAGTGGCGAAGAAGGGGGCCGACAACGCTCCGAAGGTGAACCAGTTCGACGTGCGCTTCCAGCAGGAGCTGCCGGGCTTCTACGGCGACAACAAGTCGCTGCTGTTCCTGGACATCCAGAACTTCGGCAACCTGCTGAACAAGAAGTGGGGCCACATCGACGAAGCCTCGTTCCCGTACAACATCGGCCTGGCCCGCTTCGGCGGCGTCAACGCCAATGGCCAGTACGTGTACGACGTGTCGAACTACGTGAACGAGACCACCGGCGCGGTCAACCTGCCGTCGCTGACCCGCAAGGACGTGGCGGGCGAATCGCGATGGTCGATCCAGGTCGGCTTCCGCTACGAGTTCTGATCCACGCTTTGCCGCCAGGATGGCGGCTACGCGAAAACGGCCAGCGAAAGCTGGCCGTTTTCGTTCATGCCGGCTGCACGCGGTAGCCGCCCTGCCCGGTGGCTTCCGCTGCCGGCATTCCTTGACCGGCGGCGCGGTTTTATCCTCTACTCCTAGCCCGTCCCCCGATCAACGACCACGATGGTCAACCTGAGTCTGTTCCGCCAGTTCATCCCGCTGGCCACACTGACCGCCACCGACCGCTCCGAGCTCGCCAAGCGCGCGCGCGTCGGCAGCTATCAGCCGGGACATACGATCTTCCAGCGCGGCGACGAGGGGCGGACGGTGCTGTACCTGGTCAGCGGCGAGGTCGAGCTGCTGTCCGACAACGGCACCCGGGTGGTCAAGGCCGGCACCGATGGCGCCAAGCATCCGATCGCCCAGGCGAACAAGCGCGCCGCGACCGCAACCTGCCTGAAGGCGGCCCAGATCCTGTTCGTCGACCGCGAACAGCTCGACATGATCCTGACCTGGGCCCAGACCGGTACGGTCGAGGTCCAGGAGATCGGTGGCGACGAGGGCGAGTCGCAGGACTGGATGTCGGCGATCCTGCAGAACCCGGCGTTCTACCGCATTCCGCCGGCCAACATCGCTCAGATGCTGGCGTCGCTGCGGCCGGTCAACGTGAAGGCCGGCGAGACCATCATCCAGCAGGGCGCGCCGGGCGACTTCTACTACGTGGTGACCACGGGGCGCTGCCAGGTGGTGCATCAGGATCCCGATGGACTCAACGAGCGCGAGCTGGCGCAGCTGGGCGTCGGGCAGGGTTTCGGGGAAGAGGCCCTGGTCTCGGGCAACCCGCGCAGCGCCACCGTGCGGGCGCTGACCGACGTCGAACTGATGCGGCTGTCGAACACCGACTTCGAGCGCTTCCTGAAGGCGCCGATGCTCACCCAGATCACGCCCGAGGAGATCGACGCCGACGCGCTGCTGGTCGACGTGCGGTTGCCGGAGGAATACAAGCAGGGCCGGCTGCCCGGCGCGATCAACCTGCCGCTGCCGCAGCTCCGGACGCGGGCGCACGAGCTGGACCCGAGCAAGACCTACGTCGTCTACTGCGACACCGGCCGCCGCAGCGCGTCCGCCACCTATCTGCTTTCCGAACGCGGCATCGACGCACGCCTGCTCTCCGGCGGCGTCTCGGCCGACGAGATGCCGGTCCGCGGCTGATCCGCGTCGACACCGGAACCCAAAGCCCCGCGTCGATCCGCGACGGCGGCGGCACCACCCATCGAATGACCAGGAACACCATGACACGCAAGGAATCTTCCCTCACCCCGCAGGTCGTCAACGCCCGCATCAGTCCCGTCGGCGGGCTCGACGTGCTGTCGCGCGAAGAAGTCTCCCGGCTGCGCGACGCCAGCGCCGGCGGCGTGCACGACCTGCTGCGCCGCTGCGCACTCGCCGTGCTGACCGGCGGCATGACCAACGACGACCCGCGCGCGATGCGCGAACGCTTTCCGGACTTCGACATCAAGGTCGGCCAGCAGGATCGCGGCATCAAGCTCGAGCTGATCGCGGCGCCGTCGCAGGCCTTCGTCGATGGCCGCATGATCCGCGGCATCAGCGACCAGCTGTTCTCGGTCGTACGCGACATCGTCTATGTCGCCAACCAGCTGGAACAGGGACGCTTCGACGTCTCCGATTCGCCGGGCATCACCCACGCCGTGTTCGAGATCCTGCGCAATGCGCGCATCCTGCAGGCGCACCGCGATCCCAGCCTCGTGGTCTGCTGGGGCGGCCACTCGATCAACCGCGTCGAGTACGACTACACCAAGCGGGTCGGCTACGAACTCGGCCTGCGCGGCCTCGACATCTGCACCGGCTGCGGACCGGGCGCGATGAAGGGCCCGATGAAGGGCGCGATCATCGGCCACGCCAAGCAGCGACGCAGGAACAGCCGCTACATCGGCATCACCGAGCCCGGCATCATCGCCGCGGAGTCGCCGAATCCCGCGGTCAACCACCTGGTGATCATGCCGGACATCGAGAAGCGCCTCGAGGCCTTCGTCCGCGTCGGCCACGCCATCATCGTGTTCCCCGGCGGCGTCGGAACCGCCGAGGAGATCCTGTACCTGATGGGCATCCTGCTCGACCCGGCCAACGCCGACATGCCCTTCCCGATGATCCTCACCGGCCCGTCCGATTCCGAGGCCTACTTCCGGGAGATCGACGCCTTCCTTCGCCTCGCGCTCGGCGACGACGCGGCGCAGCGCTACCGGATCATGATCGGCGACGCGGAGGCGGTCGCGCGCACGGTGAAGCGCGGCATCAGCGAGGTCCGCGAGAAGCGCATCGAGGATCACGACGCGTTCTTCTTCAACTGGTCGCTGAAGATCAGCCACGACCTGCAGAAGCCCTTCCCGCCGAGCCACGAGGCGATGGCGAAACTCGACCTGCGCCGCGGTCGCGAGCCGCACCTGCTGGCGGCGGAACTGCGCCGCGCGTTCTCCGGCATCGTCGCTGGCAACGTCAAGGAGGACGGCATCCGCGCGATCGAGAAGCACGGCCCGTTCGAGATCACGGGCGACCCGGAGATCATGGCCGCGCTCGACCGGATGCTGAAGTCCTTCGTCCAGCAGCACCGGATGAAGCTGCCCGGCGGAGCGGAGTACAAGCCCTGCTATCGGGTGCGCTGAGGCGGGTGCTCCGTCAACGAAAAGCCCGCCGAGAGGCGGGTTTTTCTTGGGTGGAAGGGCCTTGCGTCATCGCGGGAAGACGAGAATGGGCACAGGTCGCGCACTGCGCGCCGACCCAGGGCAAGTCAGATCGACGTCCGATTTCAGCGAGGAGCGGCCGTAGGACGCGCACTGCGCGCCACTGCGAGGCGCTTCATTCCCATATCCGCCAGCGGCACGGAGCGGCCGTAGGGCGCGCACTGCGCGCCATTGCGAGGCGCTTCATTCCCATATCCGCTAGCGGCAAGGAGCGGCCGTAGGGCGCGCACTGCGCGCCATTGCGAGGCGCTTCATTCCCATGTCCGCTAGCGGCAAGGAGCGGCCGTAGGGCGCGCACTGCGCGCCATTGCGAGGCGCTTCATTCCCATGTCCGCTAACGGCGAGGAGCGGACGTAGGGCGCGCACTGCGCGCCATCGCGAGGCGCTTGGTAAGGACTTCCGCTATCGGCGAGAAGCGGACGTAACGATCGAGCTACGCCGCCGACTGCTTTGCGCAAAAGCCGACATCACGATCTCGCTGATGCCAAGCGGCAGTCGCGATGGAATCCGGAGCGAGGTCGCCGCGTCCCTTCGAATGACGGGTTGGACGCCAGTGATCACCTGGTCTGAACGCCGCTTGCTACACCGATGTCTTTGCTACCCCAGCCAAAGAGTGAATGGCGAGCCCTGAGCTGTCCGTCCGTTAGCTCGCCATCAAGCAGGTCATATGCGTCGCACAAGTCAGACACGAGGAGGATGGTGACCCGATTCCCTGCCGCTTGGTACGCGGGCTCGGAAAGGCCCTTGTAGCTGCCATCGACGCGTTTTAGACGTTTCCAGTCACCGCCCAAACAAGAATTCGCGTGGTCAGTCGTCACCTGCACCGTAATGACCTGGAGGGCGCCTGTTGGACGATCATCGATCCGAAGCTCCCAACTTGTGCCAGGAAGCCACGCGCCCGAAAGCACCGGAGATTCCGCTGTCGCACATCCCGAAAGGAGCGCAATTGCGACGAGAGATTTCGGAAGTGGCTGCACGTGAATCTCACGGTTGAGCTGAAGGGCCAACGCCGGGAAGGCTCTTGGCCTGCGATGAGCATACAGACAACGGGCGCCTTCCAGACCGGACGTCATACCGCTGTGGTCACTGCGGTGCGGTGACGACTGCTTTTGCCGAAAGCAGTCGTTGATGTGGTCTTACCATGACGTCCGCTCCTCGCCGATAGCGGAATTCCTGACGATGCGCCTCGCGATGGCGCGCAATGCGCGCCCTACGGCCGCTCCTCGCCGTAAGCGGAAGCCATGACGACGCGCCTCGCGACGGCGCGCAGTGCGCGCCCTACGACTGCTCCTAGCCGATTCCGGGCCTCACGACGGAGCGACTCGCAACCTTGCACTGGGCGCGTGTTCCAACACTCGACGCCATCGCGAAACCGAGCCCGTGCCGACGCGATCGCCGTTCCGCTGCCGCGAACGCGGAGCCCTAGCGCCATGGCTGGGTTGCGCGATTCGCCGCTCGAGGAGTCCGACGAGATCAGCAGGTCGGGGAAGGCGGAAGCGGTCGCCCGGGCGAAGCCGCTACGCCGGCCTGCCAGATGATGAACAGCGGCGCGCCGACGATTTCCAGCAGGGTGAAGCCGATGAACGGCCATGGCGGCAGGCCGAGCGCCAGCATCGACAGCAGGCGACCGACGCCGCCTGCGAACACCATCAGCCACAGCACCCGGAACAGCGCCGTCTCGCGCTCGATGCGTGGCACCAGCCAGATCAGCACGAGGCCCAGCATCAGCCACAGCCCGCCGAGGAAGCGCAGGTTGCTGTCGAGCAGGACGTGATGCGGCAATCCGGCCGACGCGTAGATCGGGTCGCCGAGTCCCATCATCGTCAGCCCCCCCGTGGCCAGAGGAATCGGGGCGAGCGCCGCCGTGGTCCACTGCAGCACGCGCCGGCTCACAGCAGCACCCATCCGAGGCCATAGAGAACGCACGCCAGGGTCATGCCCCGGAACGGAATGCTGAAGAAGTAGCGTCGCGCGAGCACGAGATAGGCCAGCAGGATGGCCATGCCCAGTCCGGCCAGGAACGGCGATCCCGTCAGCACCTGGGGCTGAAGCAGTGCGAGATCGCCGTAGATCAGCGCGACCGCAAGCATGCCAAGGCTGTGGCTGGCGTTGAATCCCTTGCCCGCGCGCCACACCGTCGTCTGTCGCGTGATGACAAGATGGCTGCGCTCCATGGCGGCGCGCAGGTCCGGATCCCGCGGCTCGAGCCGGTGGCCACGGTAGGTGTACAGCAGGTGCACGGCACCGAAGCCGCCCAGCACCGCACACGCGGACAACAACAGCAGAGTGGAGGCGTTCATCGGGGTCTCCCGCGTCAAAGGCTATCTTGACAATAGCAAGATACGCCATTGTGGCGACCAAATCCTTCTCATGTCAAGATCATCCGATGAGCACCTCTTCATCACCCGGACGCAAGACAGCACGACGCCCCAAGCCCGCTCCCGCCCGCCCCTACCATCACGGCAACCTGCGGGCGACCCTGCTTGCGACCGCGGAAGCCCTGTTGGCCGAGCACGGGGCACAGGGGCTGACGCTGCGCGAGGTCGCGCGGGTCGCGGGGGTCTCCCATGCAGCCCCGTACCATCACTTCGCCGCCCTGGACGACCTGCTGGCGGCCGTGGCGCAACGCGGATTCGAGGCCCTGGAGGCGGCCATGGCGGAAGCGGTCAGCGTGACCGACAGCCGCGAGCGACTATTGCGCGTCAACGAGGCCTACGTCCGCTGCGCGATGTCGCATCCGCAGCGCTTTCGCCTGATGTTCGGTCCCCTGTTGTCGGCCAAGGAGCAGCACCCGGGACTCCAACAGGCGGCCGCGGCGTCTTTCCAACACGTGCTGCAGGCCTCGCTCGCGCATGATCGCGAGCACGGCGCTCATCTGGCGGTGGCCGGATGGAGCCTGGCACATGGACTCAGCCACCTGCTGATCGACGGCGCGCTCGATGGCATTCCGATCGAGCAGCGGGAACCGGCAGTGCTTGCGCGCACACTGGCCGATAAGCTGCTGCGATGAATGGCGGCCGCGGGCACACCGACTCCGCCGAAACCAGGGGCAAGGGAAACCCAGGCGACTCAGGACCTGAGGAACTGGCGCATGGTGACTCCGGCGGCAACTACGGGTAGGGAGTGCAGACGATCTCTCGCCCGACCAGCCTTTCGAACCGGAGCTTCTCGCCGTCGATCCGCCAGGCCTCCGTCACCGGGCGCGGCTGCGTGCCAGCGTCCGAGGCGAAAAACAAGCAGGTGGCGTCGTCGAGCGCGGAGCCATCGACCGCGCAGGAAGCGAGTCGAGACCTCTGTCCACCCGACGACTCGGGCGCGGCGACGACATCCATCACGCGCTCGTGCCGCTCCAGCAGCGAGTACTCTCGACCGCAGATTCGCCACGCGATGAACGTCCACGGGTCACCGTCGATCTCCATACCGAATGCACCGTCATCCTTCAGCTGGATGCTGGCGTACTTCGCCTCCAAGGCCTGGACTCGATCACTCGGCATGACCCGCCCGATCAGCATCGAGCGAACGTCGGACTGGCAGGTGATGCCATCGAAGGAACTCGCGGCGCGCGCCGGCCCGGATGCGATTCCGAGCATCGCGAACGCGATGCACTCGAGAGTCGTCGTGGTCTTCACCGATCAACGCCTGCGCAGATCGGCAGGTCCGTCGGGCCGGGCACCATCGGACCGTTCAGGGCATCCGGCTGAGCCAATTTCGCAAACCTTTCGCGTTCGCCAAACATTGTTTCCCCTGCTCAATCTATGATCTCTTTCGTAGTTTGCTACGGCGAACAGACGGCGTCACGGATCGGGGTCGGGGGAAAACATGAATATTCTGGGTGTCTCGTCCCGCGGCGCGCGGGTCCTGGGCGGTCTTCTCGCCCTCACGGCGGCAGCGACGGTGGTCGCGTCGACGCTCAATCCCTCCGGCGACCTCGACGGCAGCTTCGACAGCGACGGCAAGGCGCAGGCCAACTTCGGCACCGCCCTGGTTCCGGCCGACAGCCGTGCGCTGATCGTGCAGGCCAGCGGCAAGATCGTGGTCGGCGGCGGGTCGAACAACGGCCTGTACAAGGACTACGTGATCACCCGGCTCAACACCGACGGCACGACCGACGCCGGTTTTGGCCAGAGCGCGTTCGGCGTCGCGGGCGTCACCGTGACCGACATGGGCTTCGACGACCACATCAACGCGATGGCGCAGAACTCGACCGGATCGCGCTTCTGCGGCGGTGGCATCAGCGGCGCGCTGTTCGGTGTCGCCTGCTACACGGCGAACGGCCTTCCGGACACCACGTTCAGCAGCGACGGCATCGTGCTCGACAACGCGCCTGCCAGCGTGAACGGCGGCTCCAACGTCGGCCGCATCGAGGGCATGACCTTCGACCGCAACGACAAGCTGATCGCCGTGGGCTGGGGCGACTTCCAGCCCGGCCTCACCCGCGAGTGGGTGATCCGGCGCTGGAACACCGACGGCACCCCCGATACCGGCTTCGGCAACCAGGGTTGGGTCGTGATCGACCATGGCGGGTCCGACCGCGCGTTCGACATCGCGATCATCAAGGGAGCAACGATCGCGCAGGACATCCTCGTCGTCACCGGCACGCGAACCACACCCTCGCCCCGCGGAGCGATCACGCTCCTGAAGATGGACGGCACGTTCTACACGACCAGCAACCAGATCACGGGAACCACCGGCAAGGGCTACTACGAGCCGGGCGGAACGACACAGTTCCGCGGAGTCGCGGTCCAGAGCGACAACGACCACATCTTCGTGACCGGACAAGGCAATGGCAACCGCGTCGCACGCTTCTCGCTGTCGAACGCGTCGGTGCAGAACTCGCCGAGCCTCGGCGTCGATGCCAACGACGTCGGCTTTCGCGTGCGCGTGGCCATCACGGGGCCAGTGTCGAGCCCCTCCGAGGATGTCTACGCCAGCGGCACGACCAACAGCGGCGTCGACTTCCGGGTCACGAAGATGCCGCTGACCCTGGCGTCGACGACGTACAACACTGGCACCAGCCTGTCGAGCCAGAGCGACTTTGCGCAGGACCTCGCGGTCGACACCAGCGTCGGCGCGCGCAACGGCTTCGTCACCGTCGCCGGAACCACACAGGGAAACCTCAACACGATCGCGGTCGCGCGCTACAACACGAGCGGCGCGCTGGATACGGCGTTCAATCCCACCGGCACGCCTCCCGGCACCTACTATGCCGCGATCCGGGGCGGCAGCACGGACGAGTCGAAGGCCTTCGCGGTCCAAGGCGATTCGAAGGTCGTCGTCGCAGGCACGACGTTCAACAGCAACGGCGACTACGACCTGGCCGTCGCGCGTTTCAACGTCGATGGAACACAGGACACCACGGGCTGGGCCAGCGGCAGCAGCGGCTGGTTCACCAAGGACTTCGGTCCCGGCAGTGCCGAATCGGTAGAGCCCAACGGAGTCGCACTGGATTCCAGCGGCAGGGCGGTCGTCGTCGGCTCCACCGGCAGCAGCTACTTCGCGGTTCGCTTCACCACGGCGGGCGCGGTCGACAGCGCCTTCGGCGGCGCCAGCGGCGTCGTCGGCAACTGGGGGACGAACACCAGCGGAAAGGTCGTCGCGATCGACGGCAGTGACAATGTGATCGTCGGCGGCAACATCACGCTGAACGGCGACTGGAAGTTCTCGCGACTCAAGGCCGCCAACGGCACGATCGACACCGCCTTCGCCGGCGGCACCGCCACCGTCGACATCTCGGCGGGTCGATCGGACGTTCTGAAGGCGATCGCGATCGACCCGAGCGGCAAGATCGTGGCGGGTGGTGAATGCGTCGCCCCGAGCGGTTTCTTCAAGATGTGCCTCGCGCGTCTCAATGCCGACGGCACGCTCGACACCAGCTTCGACGGCGACGGCAAGGTGTTCCTCTCCGGGCTCAGCGGCAACGACACCTTCGACATCCGGTCGCTGCGCCTGTTGCCGGACCTCGACACCCCCAGCGCGACCGACTACAAGATCGTCGTGGCGGGGCAATTCGTGCAGTCGAGTCCCTCGCAGGCGATGTGGCTTGCGGCGCGCTTCAACATGAACGGATCTCTGGACACCTCGTTCAACGGCACCGGGTGGAAAAGCTTCACTGCGGGACCGTCGACCAACGTCGGCTCGGCCAACTCCGTCGCGCTGCAGTACGACGAGAAGCTGGTGGTGTTCGGCGAGACCTCGGTGGTCGATCCCCAGAATCCAGGCTTCTACCTGTTCCGCCAGATCGCCGTCGCGCGGCTGAACTGGGATGGCTCACTCGACACCACCTACGGCAGCGGCGGCTTCTCCTACGCCACCCAGGGGAGCGATCCGGGCGAGGCCTACCAGGGCTTCATCTACCCGCAGACGGATCCGAACGGCCTCAAGGGACGGGCGTTGTCGGCGAACTTCATCATCGGCGGTGATTTCGCGCTCACTCGCTTCCGCGAGGACCCGGCGCCGATCGTCGGCACCACGGCAGCGCCGGACCTCACGACCGCGAGCGACCTCGGTCGCAGTTCGACCGACAACATCACCAGCGACACCACGCCGACCTTCACCGGCGCGTGCAGCGAAGGCGAGACGGTCTATCTGCTCGTCAACGGCGCGAACACGCAGCCGCGCACGCGCCAGGTCTGCCCGAGCACGCTCACCTATTCGCTCACGACGACGCTTTCGGGCGTGCCGCGGACGACCTATTCGATCTCGACCAGGACCCAGACCGGCATCGGCGACAGCGCCGCGGCATCGCCGGCGCTGTCGATCATCGTCGACGCGGAGATCAACCCGGCGGTCGTGATCAACGCTCCGACAGCGGGCAGCAACCAGCTGCCGAACGTTTCGGTCGACGGCACGTCCGAAGGCGTCGCGAGCATCGTCGTCAGCACCAGCCACCCGAAGGGCGGCGGCTGCGTCGCGTTCCTCGCGAACGGCGCGGCCGACGGCTCCGGCAGCGGAGCCTGGACCTGTGCCAACACCGGGTTCAAGCAAGGTGCGCACACGATCACGGTCAAGCAGACCGACCTCGCCGGAAATACCGATGCGACCGGCGTCACCCGCAGCTTCAACGTGAAGGTGCCGACGACGGCCGCGATCACGAGCGCGACGAACCCGTCGAAGTACGGCCAGTCGGTGACCTTCACCGCGACGATCACACCCGGCGCGAACCCGGATCTGTCGCTCAATGGCACCAACGTCCGCTTCGTCGAGGGAGCCACCACGCTGGCGACGGTCGCTCTCACCGCGGCGGGTGTCGGCTCGGCGGGTACCGCAACCTTCACCCCGACCGGCCTGGGCCTGCCCGCGGGATTGCACACCATTCAGGCCATCTACGACGAGAACCCGAACTGGACCGGCAGTTCAGCGCAGGTCGTTCAGGACGTGCAGAAAGCCGACACCACGACGACGCTGGTCAGCTCGGTCAACCCTACCGTGTTCGGACAGCCGACGACGTTCACCGCGACGGTGGCTTCCGTGGCCCCCGGTGCCGGCACGCCCGACGGAACCGTCGCCTTCGTGATCGACGGCGGCGCACCACAGAATGCCACCCTGGTGTCGGGCGTCGCGACGCTGAGCACCGCGGCGCTCGCGGTCGGAAATCACAGTATCGTCGCGAACTACTCGGGCAGCTCCAACTACAACACGTCGACCCACACGCTTGCGGGTGGCCAGACGGTCAACAAGGCCGCGACGGCAACGGCGCTCGCCGCGTCGCCGAACCCGTCCACACGGGGCGGCACCGTCACCTTCACCGCCACCGTCACTGCCGTGTCGCCCGGCGCGGGCCTGCCGAGCGGGTCGGTGAACTTCTTCCTCGACGGCTCGGCGACGCCGAGCGGATCCGGAACGCTCGACGGCTCCGGTGCCGCGACCTTCAGTACGGCGACGCTCTCCGTCGGCACCCACACCCTGACGGCAACCTACGGCGGCGACGGCAGCTTCCTCACCAGCAACGGCACGCTGTCGCCGGTGCAGACCGTGAACAAGGCGGCGTCGGCCACCACCGTCGCGTCGTCGCAGAACCCGACCACCTTCGGCCAGAGCGTCACCTTCACCGCGACCGTGGTGGCCAGCGCGCCGGCGACCGACACGCCGACCGGCACGGTCAACTTCGTCGTCGACGGTGGCGCGCCACAGGCGCAGACCGTCGACGCGACCGGCAAGGCGACGCTGACGACCGCGGCACTCAACGGCGGCACCCACACGGTCGTCGCGAACTACCTCGGCGACGGCAACCTGAGCGCGAGCACCGGGACCCTGGCGCCGGTGCAGACGGTCAACCCCGCGGGCACGACCACGACGATCGCCACGAGCGTCAACCCCTCGACCTTCGGCCAGAGCATCACCTTCACCGCGACCGTCGCGGTGGTGTCGCCGGGCACCGGCACGCCAACCGGAACGGTCAACTTCGTGGTCGATGGAGGCGCGCCGCAGCCGCAGAGCCTCGATGCCTCAGGCCAGGCGACGCTGGTCAACTCCTCGCTCAGCGTCGGCTCCCACACGGTCGTCGCGACCTACGTCGCCTCCGCCAACTACGCGACCAGCACGGCGTCGCTCGCACCGGCACAGGCCGTCGCGCAGGCGTCGACGCAGACCGCGCTGGCGAGTTCGGTCAATCCCTCGGTGATCGGCCAGCCCGTCGTGTTCACCGCGACGGTGACGGCGGTTGCGCCGGGCGGCGGCGTGCCGACCGGCACGGTGAACTTCGTCATCGACGGCGGCGCGCCACAGCCGAAGACTCTCGATGCGGCGGGTCAGGCGACGCTGACGACCAGCGCGCTCGCGGTCGGAAATCACGTGGTCAGCGCGAACTACGCCGGCACCGCCGGCTACGCGGTCTCGACCACGACATTGAGCGGCGGCCAGACCGTCAACCAGGGCACCTCATCGACGTCGGTCTCCAGCGCCCCGAACCCCTCGACGCTGGGTCAGAGCGTCACCTTCACCGCGACCGTCACCAACGTCAGCGGATTCTCCGGCACGCCGAGCGGCACTGTCGCCTTCTTCCTCGACGGTGCCGCCACGCCCACGTCGACGCAGCCGCTCGCGGCGGGCACGGCGAGCTACAGCAACGCGTCGCTCACGGTCGGAACGCATACGATGTCGGTGACCTACTCGGGGGATGCCAACTTCCTGGGCTCGAGCGCCACGCTCGCGCCGGTGCAGACGGTCAACAAGACCACCTCGTCCACGACCGTCGCGTCCTCGGCGAACCCTTCGAACTTCGGAAACGCCGTCACCTTCACCGCGACGGTGACCGGTCCCGGCGGCACGCCGACCGGCACGGTCAATTTCGTGATCGATGGAGGGGCGCCGCAGGGGGCGACACTCGACGGCAGCGGGATGGCGACGTTCACGACCTCCGGCCTGTCCGGCGGCGCGCACAGCGTCGTCGCGAATTACGTGGGCGATGCCAGCTACGCGAGCAGCAGCGGCACGCTCGCGCCGCCGCAACAGGTCAACCCGGGCACCACCACGACCTCGGTCGGGTCGTCACAGAATCCCTCGGTCTTCGGTGGCAGCGTGACCTTCACCGCGACGGTCGCAGCCGTCTCCGCGCCCGGCACGCCGGGCGGCACGGTGAACTTCGTGATTGACGGCGGCACACCGGTTGCTGCGTCTCTCGACGGCTCCGGTCTGGCCAGCCTCACGACGAGCGCGCTTCCGGTCGGAAGCCACAGCGTCGTCGCCAACTATCTCGGTGCCAGCAACTACGCCGGCAGCAGTGGGACGCTTTCGCCGCAGCAGACGGTCGACAAGGCGTCGACGACCACGGCGCTCGCGAGTTCGCAGAACCCCTCGGCTCAGGGCAGTTCCGTGACCTTCACCGCGACCGTCGCCCCGGTCGGACCCGCGACCGGCACGCCGACTGGCTCGGTCGGCTTCTCGATCGACGGCGGCGCGCCGACCAGCGTCGCGTTGTCCGCCGGCACGGCGGCCCTGACGACATCGGCGCTGACCCCGGGCACGCACACGGTGGCCGCCACCTACGACGGAGCCGACACGCGCTTCCTCGGCAGCACGACCACGCTCGCGCCGGTGCAGTCCGTGTTCCCGGTGGACTTCGGTGACGCACCCGCGCCCTACCCGACGCTGGCGGCGAACGACGGCGCACGGCACCGCGTGCAGGGTCCGCGGCTCGGCTCCCTGGTCGACTCCGAGCCGGACGGCTTCCCCAGCGCCAATGCCGACGGCGACGACACCAACGCCAGTGACGACGAGGACGGCGTGGTGTTCGCGGGGCCGCTGATTCCGGGCCAGAACGCGACGGTCACCGTCACGGCCTCTGCCCCGGCGAAGCTCGACGCGTGGATCGACTTCAACAACGACGGCGACTGGAACGATCCGGGCGAGCAGGTCTTCGTCTCCACCAGTGTCGTCGGGGGCGTGAATGCACTGAGCGTCGCCGTGCCGGCGACCACCGTCGCGAACAGCAACGTTTTCGCGCGGTTCCGCCTCTCGACGGCCGGCGGACTCGGCGTCACCGGCCTCGCCCCCGACGGCGAGGTCGAGGACTACAGGCTGGCGACCTCGCCGGTCGTCGACCTCGCCGTCAGCCATGCCGAGTCGATCGACCCGGTCATCGCGGGCTCCGGTGCGGGCAACCTCGTCTACACCGTCACGGCGAGGAACAACGGTCCGTCCGTCGCGTCGGGTGTCATGCTGTCCGAGGCGCTCAGCTTGCCGACCGGCGTCACGACCGTGTCGATCACGCCGAGCGCAGGCGGCACCTACAACGCCGGCACCTGGACCATCGGCACGCTGCCGGTCAACGCCACGGCGACCCTGACCGTGACGCTCACCGCCGACAGCACGGCGACGACCGGCAGCAATACGATCTGCAGCACCGCTGCCGTCACCGGCGTCACCGAGCCGCGACTCAACACGGGTGACGACTCGAGTACCGAGTGCACGTCGGTAGCGCGCAATATCGACCTCACGGTGAGCCAGACCGAGTCGATCGATCCGGTCGTCGCCGGCTCCGGCGCCAACAACCTGGTCTACGTCCTGACAGTGAGCAATGCCGGACCCTCGGCCGCGTCGGCGGTGTCCCTGACCGACACGCTTGCATTGCCGACCGGCGTCACGCTGACCTCGGCCAGCCCGAGCCAGGGTGCATACGCCGGGTCGATCTGGACGCTCGGCAATCTGGCCGTCGGCGCGAGCGCGACGCTGACCCTGAACCTGACCGTCGCGCCGAACGCAGCGAGCGGCAACAACAGCGTCTGCTCCGCGGCGACGGTCACGGGCTCGGCGGAAACGCGGATCAACCCGGGCAACGACAGCGTGAACACCTGCACCTCGGTGACGCGTCAGGTCGACCTCAAGGTCAGCAAGACCAACTCGGTCGACCCGGTCGGCGCCGGCAGCGGCGCCGGCAATCTCGTGCAGACGGTGACGGTGCAGAACCTGGGCGCGTCCGACGCCAGCGGCGTGAGCCTGTCCGAGGTCATCACCCTGCCGCCGGCGGGGGTCACCATCGACTCGGTGACGCCGAGTGTCGGCACCTACGGCGCCGGCACCTGGAGTCTCGGCAGTCTCGCGGTCAATGCGAGCGCGACGCTGGCCGTGACCTACACGGTATCCGCATCGACCGCGGCCGGAACCACCGTGTGCGACACGGCGACCGTGACGGCGAGCAACGAGACCCGCATCAACACCGGCGACGACAGCGCGACCCGCTGCGCGGGCGTCGTGCGCCTGACCGACCTCTCGCTCACGAAGAGCGCGAACGTCAGCGCGGTCGGCGCGGGCCAGCAGATCGTCTACACGCTGACCGCTCGAAACAACGGCCCGGGCGATGCGACCGGCGTCGTCGTATCCGATGCGCTGCCTCCGTCCGTCACCGCCGTCTCCACCACCGGATGTGTCGAGGCGCTCGGCGTGCCGACCTGCACGCTGGGGGCGATCGGCAACGGCGCGAGCAAGGCCTTCACGGTGACCGTGACCGTCAACGCGTCGCCGCCTCCCTTGATCGTCAATTCGGCCACCGTGACCGGAACCGAGCCGGACCCGAGCAGTGCGAACAACGGCGCGAGCGCGACGGTCTCGACCGATACCGTGCCGCCGACGGTCACCGCGATCGACACCGCGACGGCGACACCCGACTCCGTGCTGTCGAACTGCGAGACGGTCAATCACGCGGTCACCGGCGCGACGATCGCCTTCAGCGAAGCCCTCAACGCGACCGATGCGAATACGGCCGCGAACTACCGACTGGTTCGGGCCGCGTCCACTGCCGCGTTTTCGACCACGTCGTGCAGCTCGCCGGCGGGCAGCGACACGGTGGTCCCATTGACCGCGAGCTATGACGGCGGCACTCACGTGACGACGCTCGCGTTCGGCGACGCCGTGCCCGACGGCGTCTATCGCCTCCTCGCTTGCGGCTCGCTGCGCGACCTCGCCAACAACGGCTTGTCCGGTGGAGACCTCGTGCGGACGTTCCGCATCGATGCACGCAACTGGCTGCTTTCCGGCCACTTCGACTCCTACGACCTGGTCGCCTGCACGGGCGCCCCGTGGGCGTCGGCGACACCGGGTGCGCTCACGTTGATGGGCATCCCCGACGCAGGCGGCTCGCCGATTTCGGGATCGGCCCACAACACGTCGACGACGTCCGCGATCGAACTGTCCCAGTGCGCCGTGGTTCCGGCGGGGCAGACCAGCGCCGTGATGAAGACCGCGATCCGTGTCGACGGTGCGGCCGGAACCCTGGTGAGCGTGACGCCGACCTGCAGCTTCTACGGCCAGGCCGCGTGCGCGGGCAGCGTGATTTCGAGTGCGAGCACGCCGTCGGTGATCGGTCCGACGGCCCTCGGCTTCCTGCGTGTCGACGCCACCGTCGATGTCCCGCCGGGTACTCTCTCGGCGAGCTGCAGCTACAGCGTGAGCAAGGTGTCGGGGGCCGGCTACAACGCCTATCTCGACCAGTTGTTCCTAGGCACCGACGTGCTGTTCAAGGACGGATTCGAATGAGCGACGCGACGATCGGCAGGAACGTTGGACGGCGGGTGATCGACCGGCTGGGATGGCTTGCCGCGGTGATCGGCGGCACGGCCATGGCGAGTCCCGCATGGGCGATGGAGTTCGGCTATGCGCCACGGGCCGGGCAGATCGTCCAGGCGGTTCCGCCGCAGCCGACGACGTACTCGGCGCCGTTCGTGCTGGACGACAACCAGCAAGAGGGAGCGTTCGGCGTTACCTCGGGGCTCGGCGCATCGCAATTCCTCTGGTTCAACCGTTTCAGCACGCCGGGCGGGTCGCCGGTCCGTCTCGAGCAGGTCTGGGTGCTGTTTCCCAGCGGGGCGAACATGGCGGTCGGCAATGCCGTGCAGATCGTGATGTACAGTGATGCCGACGGAAACCCGGCGAACGGCGCGAGCCTGCTTGCCAACTTCGACACGACGATCCAGGCGGCGGACGGCAATACCTTTTCGGTCTACAACCTCGCCACGCCGATCGAGCTTCCCACCGGAGCCGATCTGCTCGTCGGTGCGGTGCCGCGCTTCATCACGACCGGCCAGACGTCGCCTACCAACCCGGCGGCGATCGACACCACCGCTACCCGCGGGCGTTCGTGGGTTGCGATCTGGAGCGCGGATCCGCCCAATCCGCCCGTGTTGCCCCCCGATGCGCTGATTGCCCCGATCGACACGCTGCGTCCGGGTGGCGGCAACTGGATGATCCGCGCGTTCGGCACTCAGTTGCCGCCTGCACCGGTCCCTGCCGCGAACACCTGGGCCCTCGTCCTGCTGGCAGGGGTCATCGTCCTTGCAGGCATGGGCGCGTCTCGTCGCGTCCGCGCTGCACGCGAGGCCGATTGACCGTCCTACGAGTGTCGGCGGCGCCGCCGAACGGAAACGAAAAAGCCCGCCGAGAGGCGGGCTTTTTCAGGAGTTTGGCTCCCCGACCTGGACTCGAACCAGGGACACACGGATTAACAGTCCGTTGCTCTACCAGCTGAGCTATCGGGGAAAGGGCGCGCATCATGGGCAAATCGCTCGCCCCTGTCAAGCACGAAATCGTTCTTTTTTCGGCCCCCGGAGCTCCGCCGAGGATCAGCGCCGCCGAGCGGCGGCGCAGGCCTCGGCGACGCGGTCCGGCACGGTCGGCACCGTGTGGATGCGTCCGCTGTTGTTGGCCACCACAGCGACGGCGCGCTTTGCGCCGCGGATGTCGCAGAGGGTGAAGGTGACGTTGCTGCCGGCATTGGCGCCGTAGGGCTGGAACACCAGCCGGCGGCGACCGGTCGTGCTGATCAGCGCGACGTGCGCGCCGAGCGCCTCCTGCCGCGCGACGCGCCGATCGCCGGGGCCGAACGCGCCGTCGCCGTCGACATCGACGAAGGCGATCCAGCCGTCCTCCCAGTGGTAGCTGTCGTCGCAGCGTGCACCGTCGCGGGACGGACAGACGTCGACCTTCATGCTCCAGGAGATCGCCGCCTCCGCCGAGGCGATCAGCGCGTCCTGCAGCGCCCCGCGGGCGGCGCCGGCATGGGTCGCGCCGACCACACCTTCATAGGTCGCCGTCGCCAGCCCGAACACGATGGCGACGACGCCGACGGCCGTCAGCAGTTCGATCAGCGACAGTCCGGACGGACGGCTCGAACCTGCGATGCGCATGCTCCTGCTCCACGATGCCGCTTCCCTGCGGCCGGAGACGACACTACGCCGGACGCCAGCGGCGGTCGCCTCGATGCCGCCGCGTCGTCGCGTAGGAAATCGCCGCGCCGTCGCGTAGGAATTCGCTGCGTCGTCGCGCAGGAATTCGCTGCGTCGTGGCCTAGGAATTCAATTCGAGGCCGTGTAGGAAATCGGCGACGATGGTCGCCGGTCGGCGTCGACCGGGGCGGGATAGAATCGCCGGCTCTGCCGACCCGGAACCGCCGTGACCGACCGCTTCCAGCTCGTCGCTCCCTACCAGCCCGCCGGCGACCAGCCGCAGGCGATCCGCCGCCTGATCGACGGCTTCGAGGCCGGCCTCGCGCACCAGACCCTGCTCGGCGTCACCGGCTCCGGCAAGACCTACACCATCGCGAACGTCGTCGAGGCGGTGCAGCGCCCGACCCTGGTGATGGCGCCGAACAAGACGCTGGCCGCGCAGCTCTACGGCGAGTTCAAGGAGTTCTTCCCGCACAACGCGGTCGAATACTTCGTCTCCTACTACGACTACTACCAGCCCGAGGCCTACATCCCGTCCTCCGACACCTACATCGAGAAGGACTCCTCGGTGAACGAGCACATCGAGCAGATGCGCCTGTCCGCCACCAAGGCGCTGCTCGAGCGCAAGGACGCGCTGATCGTGGCGACGGTCTCGGCGATCTACGGTCTCGGCGATCCCAACGAATACTTCAAGGTCGTGCTGCACCTGGTGCGCGGCGACCGCATCGACCAGCGCGAGCTGCTGCGCCGCCTCACCGAGCTGCAGTACCAGCGCGGCGACTACGAGCTGCGCCGCGGCACCTATCGGGTGCGCGGCGAGACCATCGACGTGTTCCCGGCGGAATCCGAGATCGAGGCGCTCAGGGTCGAGCTGTTCGACGGCGAGATCGAGGCGATCAGCCAGTTCGACCCGCTGACCGGCGTCGTGCTGCGCAAGCTGCCGCGATTCACCATCTATCCGAAGACCCATTACGCGACGACCCGCCGCACCGTGCTGGAGGCGATCGAGTCGATCAAGCTGGAGCTGCCGGAGCGGCTGGAGCAGCTCTACCGCGACAACAAGCTGGTCGAGGCGCAGCGCCTGCGCGAGCGCACGATGTACGACCTCGAGATGATGGCCGAGATCGGCTTCTGCAAGGGCATCGAGAACTACTCGCGGCACCTGACCGGCCGCTCGCCAGGCGAGCCGCCGCCCTGCCTGTTCGACTACCTCCCGGCGGATTCGCTGCTGGTGATCGACGAGTCCCACGTCACGCTGCCGCAGCTCGGCGGCATGTACAAGGGCGACCGCTCGCGCAAGGAGAACCTGGTCGAGTACGGCTTCCGCCTGCCCTCGGCGCTGGACAACCGACCGCTGATGTTCGACGAGTTCGAGCGTCGCGCGCCGCGCTCGATCTACGTGTCGGCGACGCCGGCGGCCTACGAGCTCGGCAAGTCCGAGGGCCAGGTGATCGAGCTGGTCGCGCGCCCGACCGGCCTGGTCGATCCCGAGGTCGAGATCCGGCCGGTGGCCACCCAGGTCGACGACCTGCTCTCCGAGGTCAACCTGCGCGTCGCCCAGGGCGACCGCGTGCTGGTGACCACGCTGACCAAGCGGATGGCCGAGAACCTCACCGAATACCTGGGCGAGCACGGGGTCAAGGTGCGCTATCTGCACTCCGACGTGGAGACGGTAGAGCGCGTCGAGATCCTGCGCGACCTCCGCCTCGGCGCCTTCGACGTACTGGTCGGCATCAATCTGCTGCGCGAGGGCCTCGACATGCCCGAGGTCTCGCTGGTGGCGATCCTCGACGCCGACAAGGAGGGCTTCCTGCGCTCCGCCGGCTCGCTGATCCAGACCATCGGCCGCGCCGCGCGAAACCTGCGCGGCAAGGCCATCCTCTACGCCGACCGCATCACCCGCTCGATGCAGGCCGCGATCGACGAGACCGACCGCCGCCGCAACCACCAGCTCGAGCACAACCGCATCCACGGCATCACGCCGCGCTCGGTGTCGAAGAAGATCGTCGACATCATGGAAGGCGCCCGCGAAGCGCTGACCCACGACAACGCCCCTAAGATGAAGGGCAACCGCCAGCCGCAGCGTCAGGTCGCCGAACCCGCGACCGACTACCGGCGCTGGACGCCCGACCGCCTCGCCGCCGAGGCGAAGACGCTCGAGGCGAAGATGTACCAGCACGCGAAGGACCTCGAGTTCGAGGAGGCAGCGCGGTTGCGCGACGTGCTGCAGAAGATCCGGGCGGCGATGCTCGACGCGTGATGTGGGAGCGTTCTGCGCGGACATGCTCTGCCGCTGTCGTGAGCAAACGAAGCGGCTGTGTGAGCCCCCTTGAGTCAAGGGGACGGCCCGGCGCTCAGCGCCGGGCCAGGTTTGTGGGAGCGATACACCGGCTTCGAAGTCCAGGCAATCGGGCTCCATCAGGAATCGTGATGTTTGATGGGAGCGGCGCAAGCCGCGATGCGTGAGGGGCGCAAGCCCCGACGCTTCAGCGACCCCGATCGGGTCTCGCGCCCCTCCCACAAGGGCCCCGCTACCAGAGCCACAACGTGTGTCACCGCGTTCATGCCTGACGTGGCATCCTCGATGCCCCTCACCACCCACACGGAGCGTGCATCATGGGTCTATTCGATTTCGCCTCCACCGTCGGCGCCAAGATCTTCGGTTCCTCCGCCCCGAAGGCCGAGGAAGCCTACGTCTCGCTGAAGGAACATGTCGCCAAGACCGGCATCCATGCCGATGGCCTGAAATTCACGCTGAAGAACGGGGTGGTGGTGGCCGAAGGCCAAGTGCCGGACCAGGCGACGAAGGAGAAGGTCATCCTGATCGTCGGCAACGTCCAGGGCGTCTCCCAGGTCGACGATCAACTGGCCATCGCCGGCGCGGCTCCGGCGGCGCCCGCTGCTCCGGCGGGCGCAGCCGCCTCCGGCGGCGGTGGCGGCGCGGCGAAGCCGGCGGAGGGCTGGACGTCCAGTACCTACACGGTGGTCAAGGGCGACACCCTCTCCGCGATCGCGAAGAAGGTCTACGGCAATGCCAACAAGTACCCGGTGATCTTCGAGGCGAACAAGCCGATGCTGAAGGACGCCGACCACATCTACCCGGGGCAGGTGCTGCGGATTCCCGCCGCGCACTAGTCCGGACCTTGTGGCGCCGAAAATTCGCGGCGCCTCAAGATTCGCTGCGCGAATCTTGCAATTCGCGGCTGCGCCGCGAAGGTGGCTTCCCTCCAGCAGGGAACGCGGCAAGACGGAACAGCGAAATGCGGCCCAAGAGCAAGGGCGGCCATTGCATTGGCTTTTGACCCATCCTCCGCTCTTGTCGGGCGAAGCCCGGCCAGGGGAATTCGCGCAGCGAATTCCCAAGCGAGGCGTTGAACCTCGTCGCAAGCTCTGGTAAGGTGCGCGCCCCTCGCGACGGCAATCCGTCGCAAGGCCCGAGTTGGGCGCATAGCTCAGCGGTAGAGCACTACCTTGACATGGTAGGGGTCACAGGTTCGATCCCTGTTGCGCCCACCAACTCGAACGACGAGACGCCAGCAGCCCTCTGCTGGCGTTTTCGTTTGGGTCGACCGGATCCTCGCCGACATCGGCCACCGGACCCGCCATCGACCGAGATCGCATCGGCGGCCCGCGCAGCGTGCCGGTGACGCGGCACCCGCCGGCGCCGGGGTAGCCGCATCGATGGACGGCCGCGGCGGCCGCCTCAGGGAATCACCATGAACGCGGAAATCGCGCACTGCCCCTGCGCGTTCGGAACCAGATAGACCAGAACGCTCGACAGTGCGGCTCCCGCCACCAGTACGGCCTGGTACTTCTCCGCATACTGCGGCAGCGCGGGATCGATCATCACGTATTCCGCCGCTGGCGCGCCGACCGGCGCCGCCAGCGTTCCGCAGCCGAGCGCGCCACCCACCGAGTTGCCGAGGGACACCAGGACCTTGCCGTCCCCCCGCACGTGGATGCCGCGGACCGCACCGTCGCACCAGACGGTGCCGTTGTTGAAGCAGTTCGCCGACGCACCCGCGCTGCACAGCGCGGCGACGGCGGCCGACATCAGGAGACGAATCGACTTCACTTTCATGATGACCTCCACGGATCGCAAACCGCTCATTCGAACCCGTCCTTGAAGACCTCGAGATTGACGACCCCATTCGCGAAGGCGCTGCCCAGAAGCACCGTCCGCAGACGCTTGCTGACCGGCACCCCGGACGACACGGTGCAGGACACGTAGAAGTTCACCGTGCCCTCGTCGGCGTCGTTGGTCGTCAGGGTGAGCGTGCCGAGGAACTGGCCGCGCTGGGTCCCACCGCAGGACACCTGCATGTCGGTGAAGCCGCCGGCGGCGATCGGGCTGCCCGGCGTGGTCGCGGCGATGGCGGGGCCGCCGCTCTGCGTGGCGGACACCGTGAGGCTGGTGCTGCCGCGGTTGAAGATCCGGATGTTGCTGGAGCTCCTCAGACCGGCGATAGCGGCGATCGGGAGAATGGTGTTCGCCGGCGGCAGCGCATCGAACTCCGGACCCGGCGGCGGGGCCATGATGCAGTTGATCGTGTACCGCGCCAGCGGTCGGGCCGGGTCGCTGCTGGCGAGGCTCAAGACCTGGCTGAACGTCCCGGGGATGGCGGAACTGCAGGAGATCGACAGGTTGCGCGGCGTGCCGACCGCCACATCGACACTTGCCGGCGAGACCGACAGCGGCGTGACAAGCCCGCTCGCGTCGACATGAAGCGCGGACGCACCGACGGCGCCGGCGTTGCTGACCTGGAGACTCGAGGATGCCAGGCTGCCGGCGGTCCCGTTGATGCTGATGATCGCATCGGGGGCCGGTACGGACGCGAGCGCGGCCGGCGGCGGGTCGATCTGGCAGCGCACGTTGAAATTGACCGAAGACTCGTCGCTGTCGTTGGTGCTGAGGACGAAGCTGCGATCGAAGACGCCGGCGCTGGCGGCGGAGCAGCGGACCGAGAAGGCAAAGCTCGCCCCGGGAGCGACGAGGCAGGGGCTTCCGGGAGTGCAGGTCGGGGCGGAGGTGATGCTGAGCGGCGACGCGCCCCCGATCGGCGCGACCTGCAGCGTCGCCGTTCCGAGATTGCTGACCACGAGGCTGGCGGTGGCATCGGTGCCCTTGACGGTACGCAGCAGGAAATTTCCGGGTGCCGCCGGCTGCGAGGCGAACTCGGCATGACTCGCGGTCACGGTGCAATTGACCGGATAGTTCACCGTCGACTCGTCGGAATCGTTCGTGGCGAAGCCGAAGCTGTCGGAAAACGTGCCGAGGCTCCCGGTCGCGCATCCGACATTGAAGGTGCGGCTTCCGCCGGCGGCGATCGTGATCGGCGTGGCCAGTCCCTGCGGCGACGTCAGGCTGATCTTCGGCCCGACCGGCAAGGTGATGCTGCCGATCGTCAACGGTGCGTTGCCGATGTTGCTGACCACCAGCGCGAGGCTGGCGGTCTGCCCCTGCTCCGCCGTCACCGCCAGCGTTCCGGCGGCCGGTGACGAGGCGAATTCCGGCGCCGCCGCCGCCGCGAGGTCGCAGTTGACCGTGTAGGCCGCGGACGACCGCTGCGGATCGTTGGTCACCAGTCCGAGGCTCGTGCTGTAGTGGCCGGCCGCCTGCCCGACTCCGCTGCAGCCGAGGGTCAGCATGCCGCTCTGGCCGGGACCCACGGAGATGCTCGGCGTCACCGACAACAGTCCCGCCGGCACGCCGGATCCGAGCGAGGCGCTGACCGACAGGGATCCGACACCCGTGTTGTCGATCTGCAAGGTCTTCTGGGTGCTGCTGCCGACCGTCGTCGCAAGGTCGAGGGTCCCCCCCGAAGCCGGGGTGCTCCCGAACACAGGCTCGGCGCCGGCGACCGTCTGACAGCTCACCGGGTAGCTCAGCCCCGGCAGGTTCGGAGCGTTGGTGCCAAACGCGAGCGTGGCATTGACGGTTCCCACGGTGGTGCCGACGCAGCTCAGGGTCAATGCGCGACTGCCGCCGGGCGCGACGCTGCTGCCGTCCGGCTGCAGCGCGAACGGGCTGCCCAGCGGTGGTGCGGAGGCCGCCAGCGTCAGCGCGAGGTCTCCGCTGTTGGCCACCGTGATGACGGTGCTGGCGGTGCTCCCGATGGTGGTCTGCAGGCTGATCGGCGAACCGGTGGCCGGCGCCGCGGCCGCGTTGGCGGCACGACCGTGGCACGACACCGGGAAGACGTTGTCGACTTCGTCGGCGTCATTGCTCGCCAGATCGAGGTTCAAGGTGATGTCGCCGAATGCCGTCGGCGCACAGCTCACGGTGAAGTCGGCGCTCGCACCGGCCGCGATCGACGTCTTGACCGCCGGCTGGATCGAGAGCACGCCGGACAGTCCTCGCGGGGTCACGTCCAGCGCCGCGCTTCCCGAGTTGCTCACCGTCAGGGTTGCGGTCGCCGAGCTTCCGACGTCGGCGGCGAGCCCGATCGCCTGAGCGCTCGCCGGAACGGAATTGAATTCCGGGGTGCTGGTCGCCGCACACAGCACGTCCCAGACGCGGACCACGGTCTGGCCGCAGATCGCCGACTTGTCCGGCTGCAGCGTGATGCCCTTGCACAGCGTGCAGGTCAGCCGCGCGTGCGAGTCCAGGACACCGGCCGGCTGACCGGCCTTCGGACAGTCGATCTGCACATCCCGTACCGCCGTGCTGCCGCCGCCGATGAAGGCCACGGAATTGCTGCTGACTGCCGCACTCTGGTCGCCGCTGACGATGTCGATGCGGCACTCGACGCTCGAACAGCTGCCATCCAGCTGGCAATCGACCGGCCCCGATCCCCCGGTCGGCGTCGCATGCAGCAGGAAGCTCGATGGGGGAAGGGTGATCTCGAAACTCGGCGACGCACCATCGCCGTCGAACACGCCGTCCGCGTCCGGGGCGGGCACGAAGGAAAGATCAGGCGGCGTCGCGGACGCCGCCGGTGCCATCGCGAGCCCCATTCCGAGCGCCGCAACGATCGCGGCCACACGTGCGCCATTCCGCATGATGCCCTCCATGCCGGAACCCCGATTCGCGTCATCAGTATAGCCATCGCAGCAAGGGCGCCCGTGAGCAAGCCCCTGATTCCGGCGCGAATCACGACCGGACGACATCCACGTCGGCTATTCCCGCGCCAGCGCCCGCAACTCCTGCGCCCGCGCCCGGCTCACTGCGAGCCGGGTTCCGTCGCGCAGCACGGCGACCAGGGAGGCGTCGGTCTGTCGCTGGAAACTGGCGACGCAGGCGAGATTGACGATGTGGCCGCGATGCAGGCGCAGGAAGGCCGCCGGGTCGAGGCGTTCCTCGAGCTGGTTCAGCGACAGGTGCAGGAGGTGCGTCGATGCTCCGACATGCGCGGCGATGTAGTCGCCGACCGCCTCGAACCAGGCGATGTCGGCCACCGCGATCGGCACGATGCTGCGGCCGCTGCGGACGAACAGGCGGCTGATCGGGGCGCGCTGGAACAGCTCCCCGTAGCGTTCCAGCGTCGCGTGCGGCTCGCCGATCGTCGCGCGCACCCGCTCCAGCGCGGCGGCAAGGCGCTCCTCGCCGAAGGGCTTCAGAAGGTAGTCGAGCGCGCCGAGCTCGAACGCCGTCACGGCGTGCTGCGCGAACGCGGTCGTGAATACGACGAGCGGCCGGTGCGTCAGGCGTGGCAGGAGATCGGTGCCGGAGAAGCCCGGCATCTGGATATCGAGAAAGACCAGCTCGGGACGCCAGCGTTCGATCGATTCCAACGCCGCCGGACCGCTCGCCGCCTCGCCGACGACGCGCAGCCACTCGACCTCGGCCAGGAGCCGCGCGAGTCCCGCGCGCGCGAGCGGCTCGTCGTCGACGACCAGCGTGCTGACCGGCCGGGCCTCGTTCACTCCACCGCCTCGTCGCGCAGCGGCAGCCAAAGCTTCGCGCGCAGTCCCTGTCCGGGACCGGACTCCAGCGCGAGCCGCGCCGCATCGCCGTACAGCCAGGCGAGGCGCTCACGCAGGCGCCGGAGGCCGGTACCGCTGGACGATCCCAGTGCGGCCGGATCGACGCCGACGCCATCGTCGCTCACCTCGATGCAGAACCGCCCGCCCTCGCGGCGCGCGGCCACCGTCAGCGTGGTCGCCTCGACCTTCGGCGCGGCGCCGTGGCGCACCGCATTCTCGACCAGGGTCTGCACGGCGAAAGTCGGGACGAGCAGATCGCGCAGGCTCGCATCGACCTCGATCCGGACGCGGAGGCGTTCGCCGAAGCGAAGCTGCTCGAGCGCGAGATAGCGCTCGGCGAAGGACAGCTCCTCGGCCAGCGGAATGAGATCCCGCTGCTCCTCCAGCACGCCGCGCAGCGAGGTCGCGAGCTGCTCGGCGGCGCGGGTCGCGGCGCGCGGGTCGGACGGGATCAGCTGCACCACCGTGTGCAGCGCGTTGAACAGGAAATGCGGATGCAGCTGCGCACGCAGCTCGGACAGCTGCATCCGGGCCGCCCCGGCCTCGAGCTCGGCCGCTCGCCGCGCCGCGCTGTTGGCGTAGGCGACCGCGGCGACCATCGCGTACAGCCACACGCCGGTGACCAGGAAGGGTCCGATGGTGGTGCCGATGTTGAGCACCAGGTGCCCGGTGATCAGCGTGTCGACGGTGCTCACCAGCGCCAGCCAGGCGACGGCGTAGAGCGATGCCGCGACGAGGTGCGCCAGCAGGAATCGGAACCGGAAGGGATGCGGCCAGGGCGTGCGGCGGGTGTAGCGGTGGACGGCGATGCCGAGCAACGCGCCCGGCACCACCATCCGGAGACCGCCGATCACCGCGCTGCCGATCGGGGTGCCGTGCGCCAGATGGATCAGCAGCGCGAACAGCACCCACATCGGCAGCCACGCCAGGATCAGCTGCCCCCACAGCCAGCCGCGTCCCTCCATCACGGGCTCGCGGTCGCTGCCGTGCGGGTCGCCTTGATCGTCACGCTCGCCTCCTCCCAGGTCTTGCCGCCGTCGTCGGAGCGGTCCTGCACCATCGTGAAGCCGGTCGGCCCGACCTCGGTATAGCGCGTACGGGTCTGCACCGTCTTCTCCTGCGCCTCGTAGATGTGTCCCTCGGACTGCATCTCGCCGTTGCGCAGTCGCGCGCTGCCGTCGGTGATGCGGCCACGATAGCCGTCGGCCCCGGTGATGCGCCAGCGCTGGTCGGCGCCGATCCAGATCCGGAGCGAGCGGCTCATCGTCACCGGATTGCCGTTGGCGTCGACGATCCTGAGCTCGTCCTCGATGCCGCGGCCGTCGAACACCTTCCACGCCTTCAGGGTGCCGACCAGCTTCGGCGTGCCGTGGATCATCGCGACCAGGCTGTTGATCTTCGGCGTGACCTCGAGCTCGAACTGCCCCAGCAGGAAGTCGAACTGCCGCGCCTCGGCACCCTGCGCCTCGACCGGCGGGGCGACAGCGTGCTGGGCGTGGGACGCGATCGACCACGACAACGCGACGGCGACGAAGACCAAGGTCCTGAACTTCATGACGCTTCCTCTGGAGGGTGTCCGCAGAGCCTGCCACTTGCCTCCGACCGTACCGGGGCAAATTCGCCGAACGGCGAATTTGCCCCGGTGAGCCGCGCGCAGGCGCGGCGAACCGGAACTACGGTGTCGACATCGCCCCCGGACGAGCCGCCGATGAACGCCGTTGCCACCGCTCCGCCCCCTGCCCCGCTGATCCGCTGTCGCGCGCTCGGCAAGACCTACCGCAGCCCCGCCGGCGACTTCGCCGCGCTCGCCGACGTCGACCTCGCCATCGGCCGCGGCGAGTTCGTCGCCGTGGTCGGCCAGTCCGGCAGCGGCAAGTCGACGCTGCTGAACCTGCTTGCCGGCATCGACCGCCCGAGCCAGGGCGAGCTCGCGATCGACGACGCCGCGCTGCACGCGATGAGCGAGCGCGAGCTGTCGGCCTGGCGACGTCGCGGCGTCGGCATCGTGTTCCAGTTCTTCCAGCTGCTGCCGACGCTGACGGCGGCCGAGAACGTGATCCTGCCGATGGACTTCGCCGGCCGGCTGGCACCGCGCGAACGCCGCGCGCGGGCACTGGAGCTGCTTGCCCGGGTCGGCGTCGCCGACCAGGCGGACAAACTGCCGGCAGCGCTGTCCGGCGGCCAGCAGCAGCGCGTCGCGGTCGCCCGCGCGCTGGCCAACGCGCCGGCCCTGCTGCTCGCCGACGAGCCCACCGGAAATCTCGACTCGCGCACCGCCGCCGCGCTGCTCGGCCTGTTCGCCGAACTGGTGGCGCAGGGCCAGACCATCGTGATGGTCACCCACGAGCGCGGCGCGATCGCGCACGCCGGTCGCGTGGTGACGCTCGCCGACGGCCGCATCGTCGCCACGGAGCACGCGCATGGCTGACGTGCGCTGGAACAAGCTCCTGCGCGACGCCTGGCTGCAGCGTGCGCGCAGCCTGCTCGTCCTCGTCGCGCTGACCCTGGCACTGACCGGCGCCGGCACGCTGCTCGACACCTGGGGCCTGATCCGAACCGTCACGGTCACGAAGTTCGTCGGCAGCCATCCGGTGTCGGCGACACTGCGCTTCGACCGCGTCGACGACGCCCTGCTGGCGGCGATCCGGGAACGCCCCGAGATCGCCGCGGCGCGCGCGCGCCGGGTGCTGCCGGGCAAGATCGACACCGGCGCCGCGACGCTCTCCGCCGAGCTGTTCGTGCTGTCCGACTGGGACACCTCGCGGATCGGCCGACTGCAGCCCGAGCAGGGGCAATGGCCGCCGCGCGACGGCGAACTCGTGATCGAGACCTCGGCGGTGGGCTACGCCAACGCGAAGACCGGCGATCGACTGGCCCTGCGGATCGGCGGCGGTGCGACGCGCGGCCTGCCGATCGCGGGCGTGGTCCGGGATGTCGGCCTGCCGCCAGGCTGGATGGACCACGTCGTCTACCTCTACGCCACGCAGGCCACCGCGGCCGAACTCGGCGCCCCGGCAGGGCTCGACCAGGTGCAGGTCGTGGTCCGCGACCTCGCGCTCGACCGCGCCGGGGTGCGCAGGATCGCGCTCGACCTGAAGGAACTCGCGACGCAGCACGGCTACACGGTGCGCGACATCGAGGTGCCCGAGCCGCTCAGCCATCCGCACGCGGCGCAGATGGACTCGATGCTGATGACCCAGGGCGCCTTCGGCGCGCTGACCCTGCTGGTCGCCGCCTTCCTGATCGTGAACCTGATCCATGCGCTGCTGGCGGGCCAGGTGCGCCAGATCGGCGTGATGAAGGCCGTGGGCGGCTCGCCCGCGCAGATCGCCGTCCTCTACCTCGGCCACGCCCTGCTGATCGGCGTGCTTTCTTCGGGGCTGTCGCTGCCGCTCGCGGCGGCGCTGGCCCGGCCCTACGCGGGACTGAAGGCCGACATGCTGAACTTCCCGCTCGACGACACCGCGATCCCGGCCTGGCTGCTCGCGCTGCAGTTCGCCGTCGGCGCGCTGCTGCCGGTGCTGGCGGCGGCGCTGCCGGTCGCGCGCGCCTGCCGGATGCCGGTGGCGGAGGCGTTGCGCGACCCCGGCATTGCCAGCGATGCGCTCACGGTTCGCCGCGGCCCGGCGCTCCCGGGGCTGTCGCGGCCGCTGCAGCTCGCGCTGTCGAACGCGTTCCGCCGCCGCCAGCGCATCGTCCTGACCCTGCTCGCGCTGGCCACCGGCGGCGCGGTGTTCATCGCGTCCGACAACCTGCGCACCTCGGTGACCACGGCGGTCGACCGGATCTTCGCGGGCAACCGCTACGACGTCGCATTGCGCTTCGCCGACGGCGCCTCCGCCGGGGCGCTGGAGGACGCGGCGCGCAAGGTCGACGGCGTCCGCGCGGTGCAGGCACTGGCGAGCACCCGGGCGCTCGTCGCCGAGGACGCGGACCTGATGCGCGAGTCCTTCCTGCTGGTCGGTGCGCCGCCCGGCTCGGCGATGCTGCAGCCTCTGGTCGAGGATGGCCGCTGGCTGGTCGTCGACGATGCCGACGCGATCGTGGTGAGCCGTCAGCTGCTGCGCGCGCATCCGTCGATCGCCGTCGGCGGCACGGTCGCGCTCGAGGTGGACGGGCAGTCGCGACGCTGGCAGGTGGTGGGCGTGGTCGAGTCCGGGCCGCAGGCGGTCGCCTACGTCACCGCGGCCGCGATGCGCGCGCTGCGTGGCGACGACCATGCGGCGACGCTGCTGGTCGCAACCACGTCCGACCGACTCGCGCTCCGCCTCGACGCGATCGCCCGCCTGCGTGCCGCGCTCGAGGAGGCCGGCATGCCGGTCGTCGGCAGCCTCACCGTCGGCGAGCTGCGCCGGGTGTTCGAGGACCACCTGCTGCTGGTCGTGCAGTTCCTGGCGGCGATGGGCTGGGTGATGATCGGCGTCGGTGCGCTCGGCCTGGCCTCGTCGCTGGGCATCGCGGTGCTGGAGCGCCGCCGCGAGATCGGCGTGCTGCGCGCGATCGGCGCCGGACACGGCACCATCGCCGGCCTGGTGGTCGTGGAGTCGCTGGTGATCGCCGCGCTGTCCTGGCTCGCCGCGCTGCCGCTGTCGATGCCGATCAGCGCCGCGCTATGCAACGCCTTCGGACGGATCATGTTCAGCGTGCCGACGCTGGTCGTGCCGCGGGTCGGCGGAATGGCGATCTGGCTGCTGTTGAGCGCGGTCGTCGCGGTGCTCGCGGCACTGTGGCCGGCGCGGGGGGCCCTGCAGGTCGTTGTGCGCGAGGCGCTCGCCTACGAGTAGATCTGCCGTACAGCCGGAAAGCGAAGCGGCGATGCCACCCGGTCGCGAAGCAACCGTCCAGCCCGGCACCGGCCGCCCTGATCGTGGGCCCCGCGCCGGCGGGCGGTGCCCGCCCTACCTTGTCCGCAGGCGCTTCAGGGCATCCTTCGCGTCCTCGTCCCCCTGCGCCGCCGACTTGCGGTACCACTTCACCGCGTTCTCGAGGTCCTGGGTGACGCCGTTGCCGCCCTCGTACATCAGGCCGAGGTTGAACTGGCCGATCGGGTCGCCACGCTCGGCGGCCTTGCGGAACCAGTTGAACGCGGCCTCGCGGTCGCGCGGCACGCCGGTGCCCTCGACGTACATGAAGCCGAGGTTGATCTGGCCGCGCGGGTAACCCTGGTTGGCCGCCTTGCGGTACCAGTTGGCCGCCTCGCGGGGGTCCTTCACCACGCCGCGACCGTACTCGTACATGTAGCCGAGATTGCACTGGGCGAAGGCGTCGCCCTGGCTGGCGGCCTTGCGGTACCACTCGACCGCCGCGGCGTCGTCCTGCCCGACGCCGCGCCCCTTCTGCAGGAGCACGCCGAGCTGGCCCTGCGCAGTCGCGTCCCCCTTCTCGGCGGCACGGCGATACCAGATCGCGGCCTGCGCGTCGTCGCGGGCGACGCCGATGCCCTCCGCATAGCGCCTGCCGAGCTCGGCCTCGGCCTTCATCTCTCCGGCCTCGGCGGCGCGGCGCAGATCGGACGGAAGGGTCGCCGCCATCGCCGGATCCAGGGCACCGGGGCTGGTCGCCGGGGCGGGTGCCGTCGGTGCGGCCGGAGGCGGCTCGGGCGTGGCCGGACGCGTCTCCACGGGCGTGCGCGGCGCCAGCGCGGCAGTCGGTGGCGGCGGCGCGGCAGGGGCAGCGACCGCCGCGGGCGCCGGCGCCGGTGTCGTCGCAACCACCGCCGGCGACGCGGGTGCCGGCGTGCTCGACGGCGGTGACGGCCGTGCCGTCGCGACCGGCGGGGGCGCAGGCGGCGGAGGTGGCGTCGGCGTGGTGACCGGGGGCGATGTCGGCCGGGCGGGGGACGGGGAAGCGGGAGCGGCGACCGGCGTGTTCGCCGACGCCACCGGGGGCGACGTCGCGGGACTCGGCGGTGAGGCCAGCGGTGGCGGACTCGTCGTGGCGGTTGTCGCCGGCGCCGGAGAGGGCGTCGGCGTCGCCAGCGGAGGCAGCCGCGAGCCGGTCGACGCGACCGCCGGCCGGTCCGGTTTCGGATCGACGGCGACCGGCGCAGCGCTGGTCGGTGTCGGTACCGCCGGTGTCGGGGACGCCGACGGTGCACCGGCCGACGAGGGGGAGGCGACGGCGACATCCCCCGGATGCGAACCAAGCAGCGAGCGCAGCATGAAGGCCACGGCGACGCCGGCGCCGAGCATCGCGGCGAGGCCCAGCGTCAGCAGGATCCTGCGCAGGTTCGCCCCGTCCCGTGGCGCGGCCGCCGCACTCATCGGCCGCCGCTTCTGGACGTAGCCTTGCGGGCCGGTGATCAGCGACTCGGGCGAGGGCATCGACCGCCGCGCCTGCTCGCGGACGCTGTCGCTCGGCGCCGGAAACGGCGCCGACAGCGGTTCGCCGTGCCCCTGCGTGCCAGTGTCCGGGTTCGGCCAGTAGCCGCCATCCTGACTGGCATTTCCGGCGGCCGGCGGGAACGGCGCGTGCGGGCCGCTCGGCGCAAACGGCGCATCGTGCGGGCCGCTGATCGGGTTCGGCATGATCGCGGTGGCGGTCGCGGACACCGGCAGCACCATGCCCGGATGCAGCGCGCGGTCCAGGCGGCGGATGAGGTCGCCGGCCCGGCCGATGCGACGTGCGGGGTCCTTCTCCAGCGCCCCGATCAGTGCTTCGCGCACGGCCGGCGGCAGCGAGGTCATCAGTTCTTCCGGAACGGGCGATTGCACGTGCTTCCACAGCACCGCCATCGGCGTGTGGGCATCGAAGGGCAGTACGCCGGTCAACCACTGGAAGCACAGCACGCCGAACGCGTAGACGTCGGTCGCGGCGGTCAGCGGCAGGCCCTGCGCCTGTTCCGGCGCCATGTACTGCGGCGTGCCCATCACCGAGCCGGTGCGCGAGGTGTACAGCGAGGAATTCTCGAGCACCCGCGCGATGCCGAAGTCGGCGAGATAGACCGCACCGCCGGCGCCGAGCAGGACGTTCTGCGGCTTCAGGTCGCGGTGGATGACGCCGTGGTCGTGGGCGAAGTCGAGCGCCGCCGCGATCGGACGCATGATCGCGAGCCCCTCCTCGATCGAGATCCTTCCCTGCTCCAGGCGGCGGGCGAGATCGCCGCCGTCGACGTAGCGCAGCGCCATCCAGGGCACCGAGCGCTCGATCCCGAAGGCGTACAGCGGGATGATGTTGGGATGATCGAGCGCAGCGATCACCCGCGCCTCGCGGGTGAAGCGCTCCTGGAAGCCGGCCTCCTCGCCGACCTCCTCCGGCAGCACCTTCAGGGCGACCGAGCGGTCCAGCTGGACGTCGCGGACGTGGTAGACGGTCGCCATGCCACCCCGACCGAGCCGCGATACGACCGTGTATCCCGCGAAAACCGTGCCGGACTCCATTGCCACGGGCATCTCCGGTGGGAGGGGGGCTGCGTGTCCTGCGTTCGGATCGATTCTACGCCTGGGGATAGGACCCGGTGGAGCCGATGTGCCGATCGGATACTTCGAAGCGAAACGGCGTCAACGCTGGCGTCGCCTGGACGCGCTCCGCGAGGGCCCAGGGCCCGGAGCGACCGACGCCAGCGCCGAGTCTCGCGCTTCCGGCCCACCGACAAAGCGGAGCCCGCAACCTCGCCCCGGACTCACTGGGTCCTGGGCCCTATCTTTTCCGCTTCAAGCCAAACAGCGCCGGCAGCAACGCCAGCACGGCAAGTCCGACCAGCGGAATCGCGAACCGCGGCTGCGCGAGGATGTCGAGGTGGATCGGCTCGTGGGCGGCGAGCGTCTTGGCCAGGCCCTCGCCCAGCGCCGCGTAGACCGCCGTGGACGGCAGCACGCCGAGGAAAGACGCGGCGAGGAACAGGCGATAGCTGCAGCCGAGCCAGGCCAGCGCGACGCTGATCGCGCCGAACGGGAACACCGGCACCAGGCGCAGGAAGAACGCGAAGCTGACCGGCGACGCGGCGAAACCCTCGCGGATCTTCTCGACCAGTGCCGGGGGTTTCGCGTCGTCCCCCATGAACAGGTTGCGCGCCGCGAAGTACAGCACCGACGCGCCGACGCAATCGCCGATCGCGGCGAGCACGACGGTCTTCTTCCAGCCGAGCAGCAGGCCCCCGAACACCACCAGCGCGGCACCGCCGGGCAGGCCGGTCGAAATGATCGTCGCGATCGCGGCGACCAGGGCCAGCGCCGCCAGCAGCGGGTGCTGGTCGGTCCAGGCCTGCATCTCGACGTAGCGCTCGGCGAGCTTGTCGAGCTTCAGCTGGTCGTAGAGACCGGTCGAGATCAGCAGCACGCCGAGACCGACCAGGGCGATCAGCGGGAGCGCCTTCTTCAGCCGCGACCGTACCTGCTTCGGGACCGCCTTGGCATCGTCGACCAGCGGCTCGAGGCTCTTCGCCTCGGCGACATCGGCCTTGATCCGTTCCTCGATCTTCTTCAGCGGGGATTCGTTGCTCATGGGCGTTCGCGGACTCGGTGGCGGCGCGAAGCGTAACGGATCGAGTCGATCCGGAGTGCTGCGTATCGTCGGGCGGGCACTGCCCGCCTTTGCCTCGAGGACTCGCGGTGGCGGCCAATGGCCGCCCTAGGCCGGCAACACCACGACCGTGATCTCCTCGCGATCGTGGTACAGCTGCTTTGCCCTGAGCGTCCCGCGGCGGCCGGCGGACGACAGCCGCGCCGCGATCAGATCGAGGCAGGTGCGGGTCTCGGCGTAGCGCTTCTTCATCGGCAGCTTGAGATTGAACGCCGCCGCGCGGGCAGAACCGTCGGCCAGCCAGTCGGCCATCAGAGCGGCCACCCGCGACGGCTGCTCGACCATGTCGCAGACCAGCCAGTCGACCGGCTGCGGCGGGCGATAGCGGAAGCCGTCGACGCGCAGGTGCTCGACCAGTCCGCTGTCCATCAGGGTCATGTCCATCGGCCCGTTGTCGACCGCAATGACCCGCATCCCGCGCCGGGTCAGCTGGAAGGTCCAGCCGCCGGGTGCGGCGCCGAGGTCGACGGCGCGCATGCCGGGCCTGAGCCAGCGCTCGCGTTCGGACTCGTCCAGCAGCACCTGGAAGGCCTCGTCGAGCTTCAGCGTCGAGCGGCTCGGGCCGCCCTTCGGGAAGCGCAGCCGGATGATGCCCTGCCGCCAGGGCGACGCCGTCGCGACGTCCCCCAGCGCGAGCAGCGCCGCCTCGCCGCTGGTGAAGCACACGTGCAAGCGCAGCGGAGCGCCGCGGTCGATCCGCTTCGCCTTCTTCAGCGCGGCGACCAGCACCGCCTCGAAGCCGCGGCACAGCGCCAGCAGCTCCTCGCCGGCCGGACTGTCCGGCGCCTCGACGAAGGCGTCGCAGACGACGAGGCCGTCCGGCAGCGCCGCCAGCACCGGAGTGAGGCGGTCCGTTCGCGGCAGGGCGTCGAGTTCGGCGAGCAGCCGCAGCGACTGCCGCGCGAAGATCAGCCGGCCGGAGTCCGGCGGCGCAGGCGCGGCCTCCCGCGCGTCGTCGTCCGACAGCACGGTGTAGCGGACGTAGCCGCTGTCGCGCTGGGTCCGGGCGTAGCCGGCGCGGCCGTGCTCCGCCGCCACCGCCTCGAATTCCTGCGCCAGCTCGCCCTCGAAGCCGGCGCGGCAGTATCCCAGCCATTCCATCGGGAGGCCCTCGACGCTCAGTAGCGTGCGCCGCCGCCGCGGCGGTAGTCCGCGAGCACCTGCTGCGCGGCGTCGCGTTCGATGTCGCGCCGCACGGTCACGCCGCGCTTGCCGAGCTCGCCGATCCAGTCCGCAGGCAACGGGCCCTCGTCGAACTCGGTCAGCGTGGTGACGTCCTCGGCCCGCGCGCCGATCAGGAGTTCGTCGATGCCGGCCCACACCGTCGCGCCGTAGCACTGGCAGCAGGGCTGCGCGCTGGTCGCGAGGCTGAAGCGGCCGCCGTCCTCGTTGAGACGGAAGCGCTGCAGCCGAGCCTGCGCCAGCATGTAGGCCATCATCTCGGCGTGCGCCACCGAGCAGTTCTGCGCCACCACGCGGTTGACGCCGACGCTGATGATCCGTCCCTCGGCATTGAATACCGCCGCGCCGAAGGGTCCACCGCTGCCGTGCTTGACGTTGAGTCGCGACAGTTCCACGGCGAGCCGCACCTTGGCGGCATCGTCGGCGTAGATCCTGGCGTCGTCGACGGCGGTGTGGATCCAGGTGGGGAGAGTGAGATGGAGTTGGGCGTACAACATGGCGTCTGAGCTTCGTCTTGTGGTGAGGGGGAAGGGCCCAGGGCACCGGGCCCAGGGCCCAGTGGAATCGGGCCAGCGCATGTTCCTCGACGTGCCGAGCGCCGCAGTTCCGGGCCCCGTGCCCTGGGCCCTTCGCTCCGGACAATCATTCGGAGCGCGCCGCGCCGGTGGGCGGTGACCGCCCTACGACGGCAGCACCTTGCGCAACACGGAGCGCGCCGCCTCGAACGAAAAATGCTTCATGACATTCGCCCGTCCGCCCTCCGCCAGCCGCTGCCACAGCCGCGGGTCGCGGTACAGGCGCACGACGGCGTCCGCAAAGCCGGTGGCGCCGTCGCCGACCAGCACCTCTTCCTCCGGGACCAGGTACATGCCCTCGACCGCGACCGGCGTCGCCACCACCGGCAGGCCGTGCGCCATCGCCTGGTTGATCTTGCCCTTGACCCCGGCGCCGTAGCGCAGCGGCGCGATCGAGACGCGCGCGCTGGCGAGCAGCGGCGCGAGGTCCGCGACGAAACCGTGCATCTGCACCCGCTCGCCGCCCAGCGCCTTCAGCGCGTCGCTCATCTGGCTGCCGACGACGTGGACCTTCGCATCCGGCAGCGCCTGGGCGATCCGCGGCCAGACCTCGGTCACGAACCAGGTCACCGCGTCGATGTTGGGCGGATGGCCGAAGCCGCCGACGAACAGCAGGTCGCGGCGCTGCTCGGCCGGCAGCCCGGTCGGACCGAGCTCGTGCACGTTGGACAGCACCTCGACCCGCTTGCCCGGGCACTCGCGCTCCAGCAGCTCGCGTTCGACCGGGCTCACCACCAGCGTGAGGTCGGCGCGCCGCACGATGTCGAGCTCGTGCAGCTTGGTCTTGTCGGCGAGACGGCGTGCGCCGCGGTCGCCCGACAGCTCGGCGGCACGCTGCTCGCGGAGGTAGTGCAGGTCGACGGTGTCGAACACGATCCGCGCCCGCGGCGCGACCTCGCGGAGCAGCGGCAGGAAGCGCTCGGCGATGTAATGGCGCGACAGCACCGCCGCGTCGATCAGGCTGCCGTTGGCGGTCAGCCACTCGATCGGGTCGCGCACGTGCGGCGCGTGCAGCACCTCGACGCCGAGCTGCTGCAGCGCCTCGGAATAGCCCTCGTGGTAGAGCAGGTTCTCCGCCGCGAACCAGACCTTCCAGCCCTCCGCGACGAGCAGCTTCAGCAGGTTCACCATCCGCAGCGAGCCGGAGTCCTGGTCCGGCGTCGGCGTCAGCGCGTCGATCACCAGGATGCGGCCCCGCACGCGATGCTCGCGGGCGACGCGGATGTCGCTGCCGGCGCGCGGCTGGCGCACCAGCGCGGCCTTCCAGCGCTCGACGAACTTCTCCTGGTTGATCACCTGGAAGCGCTTGATTCCCGTGCTGGTGTCGGTGCCGGAGCTGACGCCCTCGAAGTGCACCACCTGCGACGCCGGCTGGAGGTAGCAGCGCAGGCCCGCCTCGCGCACCTTGAAGGCGAGATCGGTGTCCTCGTAGTAGGCCGGCTTGTAGCGCTCGTCGAAACCGCCGAAGCGGCGCATCAGCTCGGTGCGGAGCATGATCGCGGCGCCGGAGCAGTAGTCGACCTCGCGGACGAAGTTGTAGGACGGATGCGCCGGGTCGTCGAAGCGCCCGTAGTTCCAGCCGGAGCCGTCGGAGAACACGATGCCACCGGCCTCCTGCAGGCGACCGTCGGGATAGACCAGCTTGGCGCCGACCAGGCCCGCATCGGGGCGCTCCTCGAAGGTGCGAACCAGGTGCAGCAGCCAGTCGCGGCCGACCGCGGTGTCGTTGTTGAGGAACACCACGAACTCGCCCCGCGCCTTCGCGAGGCCGGCGTTGCAGGCGCCGATGAAGCCCAGGTTCTCGGGATTGCAGACGAGCTCGAGGCCGGCGACCTGCTGCAGCAGCTCGTCGGTGCGGTCGGTCGAGCCGTCGTCGACGACGATCACCTCGAAGGGCACGCCGGACGGCTGCGCGGCCAGCGAGCGCAGACAGGTATGGGTGTGCTCGAAGTGGTTGTAGACCGGGATCACCACCGTCACCCGCGGGGTCGCCGAGGTCGGCAGCTCGAACGGCACGAACTGCGCCGGGACGTCAGGCAGGTCCGGCTTCGCCACCGGCGGCGCGCCGCGGCCGATCAGGCGCGCGAGCGCGAGCCGGATCGTCGCGCCGAGGCCGCGACTGCCGATGCTGCGCTGCGCGCGCGCACCGAGCTGGGTAGCGCCGGAGAGCTGGTAGCGCAGGCGCTGCCGGAGTGCGGTCAGCCGGCGCCGCGCGAAGCGCAGCGGCCAGGTCAGCTTCCACGACCAGCTGCCGACGATCGCGGCCTTGTCGCGTTCCAGCTCCTCGCGCTGGCGGTCGAGCGACAGCGCCCAGCGGGTGCGGTCCTCGAACTCGGCGGCCAGCGCGACATGCGCGCTCGCGATGCGGTCGCGGTCGGCCTCCATCGCGCCGTGCTTCTTCCGCCACTGGTCGCGCTCGCGCTGCATCCCGTAGGCCCAGTCGGCGCGAGCCTCGAGCTCGACCTGCTGAGCATCGAGACGCCCTTCGGCCGCGGCCAGCGCCAGCGCGACGCGGGTCTCGCGGGTGAGCGCGGCATCGAGCGCCGCGGCGTCGGCGCTCCGCGCGCTCAGCGCGTAGCGCACGCTGCCGCCGCCGGCGAGGCCGAGCAGGGTCGCGTAGTCGGCCGCCATCGCCGCACTGTCGCGGATCTCGGCCGTGGTCAGGCGCTCGCGGATCAGGCCGAGGCGGCTGCGTTCGCGCGACAGCAGCACCAGCTCGTCCTTGAGGGTGTCGGCGTCGGGGGCCACCAGCCAGCCGTCGACGTCGTCGACGATGCGTTCGGCGAGGCTGCCGAGCCGCGTCGCCAGCACCGGCACGCCCAGCGCGCGCAGTTCCGACAGGGTGTAGCTGAAGGTCTCGGCGACCGTCGCCGGCAGCAGCGCGACGTCGGGAGCGATCCGCGCGATCGCCGCGGGCAGCTCGTCACGGCGGTAGTCGAACTCGATGTCGACATGGTCGCGGCCGAAGAAGGCCATGCCGGCCGCGCCGCAGCCGAGGAAGTGGAATTCGATGCCGGCCGGCACCGGCCGGGTCAGCCGGTCGAGCAGTCGCGCGCCCTTGCCGGCGTTGATCCGCCCGAGCACCAGCACGCGCAGGCGGCGATTGAAGGCGTTCCTCCCGCCCTTCGAGGCTCCAGCGTGCACCCGCGAACCGGTGAAGGCGTCGCCGCCGTCGCGCGGCAGCCGTCCCGGGAACGGCCGCAGGCCGTGCGGAATCACGGCGCTGGCCAGCTCGGCGAAGCGCGGCTCGATCCGCAGCAGGTTCGACCGCGCCGAGGCGGACGGCGCGACGAGGGTGGGCTTCGCCTCCAGCACCGCCTCGACGTAGGCCTGGCGCAGAGCCTGCCAGCCGGCGGCATCGCGGTCGGCGAACGGGAAATCCTCGCCGGCGCCAGGCAGGCGCTCGGACAGCTCCAGCGCGTCGAAGCGTCGTGCAGCGTCGCCGAAGTCCTCGTGCAGGATCGGCCACAGGGGATAGTAGTCGTGGGTGACCAGCACGGTCGGGCGATGCGTCGCGAGCGCGGCGAGGTCGTGGCCGATCAGCGACGAGATCATCACCGCGTCGATCGCATAGGACGCCAGGATCGCCTGCAGGATCGCGCGGTACTCGGCGTTGCCATGGGTGGTCGCCGCGATCGGCCGCGCCAGCTCGTAGCGGCGGATCGGCTGTTCGTCGGCGGCCAGCACCAGCTCGAGCACCTCGCCGTAGCAGCGCCGGCCGCTGTCGCCGCGCGCGACCAGCGCGAGATGGCAGTGGCCGCGGTCGGCGAGCGCGAGGTCCCGGATGAAACCGGCAGCGCCACCGCCCCAGCCATGCACGATGTGCAGCACGACGGGCTCCGCGCCGAAGCCCGGCAGCGGCACGCCGGCGGCGCGCGGCGCAAAGGTCGAGCGCAGGCGCGCCAGCGGCGAGGCCGGCGCCGGGCGGCGCGGATCGCTCTCGGCCGGAGCGGCGGCGAGCGCTCGCCCCGGCTGGCCGACATAGAGCGCGTCGCAGAGCATCCCGGTCAGCGCGTCGGGCAGGCGGGCGCCGTCGAATTCGGGATTGAGCACCAGCCATTCGATCGCGCGGCGGCGCCACAGCACGAAGTTGCGCGACCACGCGAGCGTCGGCAGCAGCTGCCGCGAGGAGGCCAGCAGCACACCGCGGTCGACGTCGGCGGCGGGCGCCGTGCAGTCGGGCGCCCCGGTCGGCAGCGGCGACAGCTCCGGATCGACGTTGTTCAGCACCGACACCACGTCCGCATGGGGATCGGCGGCGATGTGGCGGACCAGCCGTGCCAGGGCCAGTTCCGGCAACTCCGCGCCGCCGGCGACCAGCAGCGTGTCGGCCGCGTTGAACACGTCGATCGAATCGCGCAGCGCGTACAGCGCCTGGTCGTAGTCGGAATACTCGATCTCCGCCGGCGCGCACATCGCGGCGAAACGCTCCCGCCAGGCGGCGTCGGCCTGACCGGCGGCGTACACCAGGATGCGCAGGGTGGTGGGCAGCGCGGTCGTCATGCGGGGGCGGGTCGGCGGAAGGCGGGGGACCGGCCATTATCCCCGATCGGAGCGGACGTAGGGCGGGCGCTTCCTGCCATGGCCTCGGTGCCTCGCGATGGCGGGCAGAGCCTGCCCTACCTTCATTTGCAGACTCTACGGGGCCCACGTAGCATGCGCGCCCCATTTTTCAACGCGATCAGAACGCCATGCGCAGCCATTTCTGTGGTCGGGTCGACGAGACCCTGGTCGGCCAGACCGTCACCCTCTGCGGTTGGGCGGACACCCGGCGCGACCACGGCGGCGTGATCTTCATCGACCTGCGCGACCACGAAGGCCTGGTCCAGGTGGTGGTCGAGCCGGACAACGCCGGCGCCTTCGCGACCGCGAACAAGGTGCGCTACGAGTTCTGCCTGCGCATCACCGGCACCGTGCGCGCGCGCCCCGCCTCGCAGGTCAACGACAAGCTCGCCACCGGCCGGATCGAGGTCATCGCCGGCGAGGTCGAGATCCTCAACGCCGCCGCCCCGCTGCCGTTCATGCTGACCGACCAGCCGGGCGAGGACGCCCGCCTGCGCTACCGCTACCTCGACCTGCGCCGCCCGACGATGCAGAAGGCGATGCGGACCCGGATCAAGCTGGTCGCGGCGCTGCGCCGGCATCTCGATGCGCGCGGCTTCCAGGACATCGAGACCCCGATCCTGACGAAGGCGACGCCGGAAGGCGCCCGTGACTATCTGGTGCCGAGCCGCGTGCATCCGGGCGAGTTCTTCGCGCTGCCGCAGTCGCCGCAGCTGTTCAAGCAGATCCTGATGATGGCCGGCATGGACCGCTACTACCAGGTCGCGCGCTGCTTCCGCGACGAGGACCTGCGCGCCGACCGCCAGCCGGAATTCACCCAGCTCGACATGGAGTTCGCCTTCGTCGGCGAGCGCGACGTGCAGGACTTCGTCGAGGACATGATCCGCCGGATCTTCAAGGAAGTGGTCGACGTCGACCTCGCGGCCGAATTCCCGCGGATGACCTACTACGAAGCGATGAAGCGTTACGGCTCGGACAAGCCCGACCTCCGCATCTCGCTCGAACTCGTCGACGTGGCGGACGCGGTCCGCCACACCGAGTTCAAGGTCTTTGCGGGCCCCGCGAAGGACCCCGCCGGCCGCGTCGCCTGCCTGCGCGTGCCGAAGGGCGCGGAGATGACCCGCAAGCAGTTGGACGACCTCGGCGTCTTCGTCGGCAAGTACGGCGCGAAGGGCCTCGCCTGGATCCGCATCGACGATCTCGCCAAGGGTCGCGAGGGCATGACCTCGCCGATCCTGAAGTTCCTCGACGACGCCGCGCTCGACGGCATCTTCAAGGCCGTCGGCGCCGAGACCGGCGACGTGCTGTTCTTCGGCGCCGGTCCGTACAAGACGGTGTCGGACTTCATGGGCGCGCTGCGCCTCAAGGTCGCGAAGGACCTGGGCCTGGTGGCCAACACCTGGGCGCCGCTGTGGGTCACCGACTTCCCGATGTTCGAGTACGACGCCGACGACAAGCGCTACGTCGCCCTGCACCACCCGTTCACCGCGCCGAAGGTCGACGATGCCGCTCAGCTCGCGGCGGACCCGGCCAACGCGGTCAGCCGCGGCTACGACATGGTGCTGAACGGCAACGAGATCGGCGGCGGCTCGATCCGTATCCACCGCCCGGAGATGCAGAGCACCGTGTTCGACCTGCTCGGCATCTCGCGCGAGGACGCGGAGCTCAAGTTCGGCTTCCTGCTCGAGGCGCTGAAGTACGGCGCCCCGCCGCACGGCGGCATCGCCTTCGGCATCGACCGCATCGCCGCGCTGATGGTCGGCACCGAGTCGATCCGCGACGTGATCGCCTTCCCGAAGACCGCCAGCGCGCAGGACCTGATGACCTCTGCGCCGTCGGAGGTACCGGAGGCGCAATTGCAGGATCTGCACGTACGCGTGGTGAAGCCGGTCAAGGAGTAGGACGGCCACCGCCCGCCATCGACGCAGGGCGGACACTGCCCGCCATCGACGTAGGGCGGGCACTGCCCGCCATCGCGAAGCGTTCCGGCAACGGCGGGCACCGCCCGCCCGACGCCGCGGGTATCGACGACTTCGATCGAGAAGCCCTCGTCATTGCGAGCGCAGCGAAGCAAGCCAGTGCCTTTGCCGTCGATCTCGGACAATGCGAACAGCGAAGCCGCTGGTTGGCTACGTCGGAGCTGCGCTCCTCCTCGCGATGACGGAAACGTGACGGCATCGAACGCGCATCGCGGTAGCAGATTGCAACTCCTGATCGGCGGCGCGTGCCTCGCGCGATGGCTTCCCGCACACTCCGCGGCCGATTCGGAAAGGTCTCGATGAACGATTCTGTTCTCCTGCTCCACGGTCTGTGGATGCGTGGCTTCGCGCTGTCGGTGCTCGCGCGACGCCTGCGCGACGCCGGCTTCAGCGTCGACGTGTTCGACTACCTCTCGGTCACCGGCGGTGCCGAGCGCGCGGTCGAGCGGCTGCGCACACGGCTCGATCTCGCCACCGCCCGCTCCGAACGCGTCCACGTGGCCGGTCACAGTCTCGGTGGACTGATCGCGCTGGAAGCCCTGCGCGGCCGCGCTGCCCGCCCGGGCGAGCGCGCGCTCTGCATCGGCTCGCCACTCCGCGGCAGCGTCGCCGCGGCACGCCTCGGCGCCTGGCCCGGCGGCAGCTTCCTGCTCGGCCGCAGCTTCGAGCGACTGCGCGACGGCGTCGCGCCGTGGACGGGTCCGCACGAGGTCGGCGTGATCGCCGGCCGCCTGCCCTACGGCCTCGGCATGTTCTCCCAGGGTCTCGCCGAGCCGCACGACGGCACGGTGGCGGTGGCCGAGACGGAGCTTCCGGGGATCACGGACCACCATGTCGTTTCCGCCTCGCACACCGGCTTGGTGTATTCGGAAGAGGTGGCTGCGTTGTGCACCCGCTTCCTGCGCGAAGGCGCCTTCGCGGCGGCGGCACCGGCGTAGGGCGCGCACCGCGCGCCGTTGCCTCGAGGCTACGAGGGGCGGCACGTTCCGGTGCGCCTCGCGATGGCGGGCGGTGCCCGCCCTACGCGCTACACTTGCCGGCTTCCCGTATCGCAATCGAATGTCATGGCCGGTCATTCCAAGTGGGCAAACATCCAGCATCGCAAGGGCGTGCAGGACGCCAAGCGCGGCAAGATCTTCACCAAGGTCATCCGAGAGATCTTCGTCGCCGCGCGCACCAGCGGCGGTGACCCGGCCACCAACTCACGCCTCAGGCTGGCGATGGACCGCGGCCTCGCCGCCAACATGTCGCGCGACACCATCGATCGCGCGATCAAGAAGGCCACCGGCGAACTGGAAGGCGTCAACTACGAGGAGATCCGCTACGAGGGCTACGCCCCGGGCGGCATCGCGGTGATCGTCGAGACGCTGACCGACAACCGCAACCGCACCGTGGCCGACGTCCGCCATGCCTTCAACAAGTGCGGCGGCAACCTCGGCACCGACGGCTCGGTCGCGTTCCTGTTCCGTGAGCTCGGCGTGTTGTCGTTCGCCCCCGGTGCGAACGAGGACAAGATCACGGAGATCGCGATCGACGCCGGCGCCGACGACGTGCGGGTCGACGCCGACGACGGCTCGATCGAGGTCCTGACCGCGCCCGAGCAGTTCCAGGCGGTGAAGGCGGCGATGGAGGCCGCGGGCATCCATCCCGACCATGCCGAAGTGACGATGCGGGCCGACAATGACATCGCGGTCGAGGGCGAGACCGCGGATGCGGTGCGCAAGATGTTCGACATGCTGGAAGACCTCGACGACGTGCAGGACGTCTATTCCAATGCCGCGCTGTAGCGCGGTCACTGCCCGCCGATTCGGGGCGCTTCGCGATGGCGGGCAATGCCCGCCCTACGACCCATGACCCGCATCCTGGGCATCGACCCCGGCTCCCAGCGCACCGGCATCGGCATCGTCGACCACGCCGGCGACGGGCGTTCGCTGCACGTCCACCACGCGACGCTGACGCTGACCGCCAACGAGAACTTCCCGCTCCGGCTGAAGCAGATCTTCGAGGAGGTCGGCGAGCTGATCGCCGCCTACAAGCCGACCGAGGCCGCCGTCGAGCGGGTGTTCATGGCGAAGAATCCGGACTCCGCGCTGAAGCTCGGCCAGGCGCGTGGCGCGGCGATCTGCGCGGCGGTGATGCACGGCCTGCCGGTGACCGAGTACGCGCCGAAGGAAATCAAGCAGGCGATCGTCGGCCGCGGCGGCGCCGACAAGACCCAGATCCAGCACATGGTCGGCGTGCTCCTGAACCTCGACGGCAAGCTGCAGGCCGACGCCGCCGACGCGCTCGCGATCGCGCTCACCCACGCCCACACCCGCGCCAGCACCGAGCGGCTGGGCATCCCCCGCACCGCCTGGAGACGACGCCGATGATCGGACGCCTGCGTGGCACCCTGCTGGCGAAGCAGCCGCCGCTGCTGCTGATCGAGGTCGGCGGCGTCGGCTACGAGGTCGACGCGCCGCTGTCGACCTTCTACGACCTGCCCGACGTCGGCCGCGAGGTCGTCCTGGTCACCCACTACGCGGTGAAGGAGGACGCGGTCGCGCTGTACGGCTTCCTCACCGAGTCCGAGCGCGGGCTGTTCCGCGCACTGCTGAAGATCTCCGGGATCGGCGCCAAGACCGCGCTGGCCATCCTCTCCGGCGCCAGCGTCGACGAGTTCTCGCGGCTGGTTCAGACCGCCGACGTCGCCGCGCTGACCCGCATCCCCGGCATCGGCAAGAAGACCGCCGAACGCATCGTGGTCGAGATGCGCGACCGGGTCGAGGGGCTCGCGTCCGGCGTCGCGCTGGCCGGCGGCAGGCGCGCGGCACCGCTCGATCCGAGCAGCGAGGCCAGCGCGGCGCTGGAGTCGCTGGGCTACAAGCCGGTCGAGGTGCAGCGCCTGCTGAAGCAGGTCGCGGAGAGCGGCGACAGCGCCGAGACACTGATTCGCAAAGCCCTGAAGGCGGCTCTGCGATAATCCCAACGAAGCGGCGCGAGCCAGGGAAGCGATCATGAGCGGCGAGAGCGGGCACGGCCACGGCAACCAGACCACTGCGGCGCTGGCGATCGGAGCGATCGGCGTGGTGTTCGGCGACATCGGCACGAGTCCGCTGTACACGATGGAGCTGGCTTTCAGCTCGGAGTACGGCCTCGAGGCAACGCCCGGCAACGTGCTCGGCGTGCTGTCGCTGGCGATGTGGGCGCTGATGCTGGTGGTGTCGCTGAAATACGTGGCGATCATCATGCGCGCCGACAACCGCGGCGAGGGCGGCATCATGGCGCTGATGGCGCTGGTGCAGCGCAGCCTGCCGATCGCCTCGCAGACGGGCTATATCGTCGGCATCCTCGGCATCTTCGGCGCGGCGCTGTTCTTCGGCGACGGCGTGATCACGCCGGCGATGACGGTGCTGTCGGCGATCGAGGGCCTCGAGGTCGCGGCACCGGGCGTCAAGCGCTTCGTGGTGCCGATCACCCTGGTCGTGCTGCTGTTCCTGTTCAGCATCCAGCGCCGCGGCACCGACAAGGTCGGCAAACTGTTCGGCCCGATCATGATCCTCTGGTTCGTCGCCCTCGCCGTGTTCGGCGTGATCGGCATCGCCAGCAACCCGCAGGTGCTGAAGGCGCTCGACCCGTCCTGGGGCGTGGCCTTCTTCAAGATGCACGGCTTCAAGGCCTGGCTGGCGCTCGGCGCGGTGGTGCTGGCGATCACCGGCGGCGAGGCGCTGTACGCCGACATGGGCCACTTCGGCCGCCGCCCGATCCAGCTCGCCTGGTGGTTCGTGGTGCTGCCGGCGCTGATCCTCAACTACTTCGGGCAGGGCGCACTCATCCTCGCCCACCCCGGCAAGATCGACAAACCCTTCTTCGAGCTGGTGCCGATGAGCCAGCTGGTCGGCCCGATGGTGCTGCTCGCGACCGCCGCGGCCGTCATCGCCTCGCAGGCCGTGATCTCCGGCGCCTTCTCGGTCGCACGCCAGGCGATGCAGCTCGGCTACCTGCCGCGGCTGGAGACCATCCACACTTCGGCCGAGACCATCGGCCAGGTGTTCGTGCCCTGGATCAACCGGTTCCTGATGCTGGCGGTGATCGTGCTGGTGGTGACCTTCCGCAAGTCCGAGGCGCTGGCCTCGGCCTATGGCGTGTCGGTGACCGGCACGATGCTGATCGACACCCTGCTGCTCGGCATCCTGGCGCGCGCGAAGTGGGACATCTCGCCGCGCATCGTCGCCTTCGGCGTGATCAGCTTTCTCGTCATCGACCTTGCCTTCCTCTCGTCGAACGCCACCAAGTTCTTCGCCGGCGCCTGGTTCCCGCTGGCGCTGGGCCTCGTCATCTTCACCGTGATGCGCACCTGGCGCCGGGGCCGCGACCTGCTGGTGAAGGAGGTCCGCAAGCAGAGCATCCGGATCGAGCACTTCGTCGGCACGCTGATGCAGAAGCCGCCGCTGCGCGTCCCCGGCACCGCGATCTTCATGACCGCGAGCAACGACTACGTGCCGATGGCGCTGCTCCACAACATCAAGCACAACAAGGTGCTGCACGAGCGCAATCTCTTCGTCACAGTCGAGACGGTGACGGTGCCGCGCGCCGACGACGACGAACGCGCGCTGCTGACGCCGCTCGGCCACGGCTTCTCCCGACTGACCCTGCGCTTCGGCTTCCAGGAAGAACCCGACGTGCCGAAGGCCCTGTCCGAACTCGCCCACATCGGCCTGCCGGACGACATCAACGACGCCACCTTCTTCGCCAGCCGCGAGACCGTGATCGCCTCGCCGCACAAGGGCATGGCGCTGTGGCGCGACAAGCTGTTCGCGTTCATGGCGCGCAATGCGGTCGGGGCGACGAACTTCTTCCGGGTGCCGGGCAACCGCCTCGTCGAGCTCGGCACGCAGGTCGAGATCTGACGTAGGGCGGGCACTGCCCGCCATCGCGACGGGATTCGACATGCCGGCCAGCGGACGCGCCGCTTGCACGTCCGAAGTGCCCCGCGACGGCGGGCAGTGCCCGCCCTACAATCCCGCGATGACTCTCCCCCGCCCCACCTCCCCCGCCGCCGAACGCGGCGAGGACACGCTCGATGCCAGCATCCGTCCGAAACGCCTCGTCGACTACGTCGGCCAGGCCGCGGTGCGCGAGCAGCTGGCGATCTACATCGAGGCGGCGCGCCGGCGCGGCGAGGCGCTCGACCACGTGCTGATCTTCGGGCCTCCAGGTCTCGGCAAGACCACCCTGTCCCATATCATCGCGAACGAGCTGGGCGTGAACCTTCGCCAGACCTCCGGCCCGGTGATCGAGCGCGCCGGGGACCTCGCCGCGCTGCTCACCAACCTCTCCGCCCGCGACGTGCTGTTCATCGACGAGATCCATCGCCTCTCGCCGGTCGTCGAGGAGGTGCTGTACCCGGCGATGGAGGACTTCCAGATCGACATCATGATCGGCGAAGGTCCGGCGGCGCGCTCGATCAAGCTCGACCTGCCGCCGTTCACCCTGGTCGGGGCCACCACCCGCGCCGGCCTGCTGACCTCGCCGCTGCGCGACCGCTTCGGCATCGTGCAGCGGCTCGAGTTCTACGAACGCGCCGAGCTGGCCGCGATCGTCGCCCGCTCCGCCCGCATCCTCGAGGTCGCCTGCGCCGACGAGGGCGCCGACGAGATCGCGCGGCGCTCGCGCGGCACCCCGCGCATCGCCAACCGCCTGCTGCGCCGCGCCCGCGACTACGCGCAGGTCAAGGGCAGCGGCAACATCACCCGCGAGCTCGCCTCCGGCGCGATGAGCATGCTGAAGGTCGACGAGCAGGGTTTCGATGCCCTCGACCGCCGCCTGCTGCAGGTCGTGATCGAGAATTTCGACGGCGGCCCGGTCGGCGTCGAGTCGCTCGCCGCCTCGCTGTCGGAGGAGCGCGGCACCATCGAGGACGTCCTCGAGCCCTACCTCATTCAGCAGGGATTCCTGATCCGTACGGCAAGAGGGCGGATGGCGACGGTCAAGGCCTACCGCCACTTCGGCCTCGCCCCGCCGCCGCGAGGCGAGGTCGTCGCGGACCTGTTCACCAGCGGCAACGGCGACTAGGGGGCAGGGCGGAAACGACGCTCACGCCGAAATGCACCGACGGAAGCGCAACGACAGGGCCGACCCAGACCGTGACGGACAACTTCAATCCACCCGACTCCCGCGTAGCCTGTGCCGAACCGCCGCGAGTCCACTTGGGATCGGCGAGCTTCCGCTGGCCGGTCCGGGTCTACTGGGAAGACACCGACGCCGGTGGCGTCGTCTACCACGCCAACTACCTGAAGTTCCTCGAACGCGCACGCAGCGAGTGGTTGCGCTCGCGTGGCATCGTACAATCGGCGTTGGCCAGCACGCAGGGCCGGCTGTTCGCCATCGTCGCGATGGACCTGCGCTTCCGGCAGGCCGCGCGGCTCGATGACGAACTGTCGGCGACCGTCGAACTGACCGCGTGCCGCGGCGCCAGCCTGGAATTCCGCCAGGAGCTGATCCGCGACCGCGATGGCGCGCTGCTGGTCACGGCCACGGTGAAGGCCGCCTGCCTCGACGCGGAGCGTTTCGTGCCGCGGCCTCTCCCCAAGGACATCCTTTCGCTGCTGGGACACGCATGAACAACGAATTGAACATCCTCGAACTGGTCGGACAGGCCAGCCTCCCGGTCAAGCTGGTGATGCTGATGCTGCTGCTGGCATCGATCGCGTCATGGATGATCATCTTCCGCAAGATGCGGATGGTGAACCGCGCGACCAGCGAGGCCAACGAGTTCGAGGAGCGCTTCTGGTCGGGCGCCGACCTGGCCGGCCTGTTCAAGGAGATCACCGGCAACGGCAACCGCGCGCTGACCGGCACCGCCAGCATCTTCGAAGCGGGCTTCCGCGAATTCGCCCGCCTGCGCAGCCGCCGCAACATCGACCCGCGGGTGCTGGTCGAGGGCGCGCAGCGCGCGATGCGGGTCGCCTACTCGCGCGAGGTCGATCGCCTGGAGCAGAGCCTGGAATTCCTCGCCACCGTCGGCTCGACCAGCCCCTACGTCGGCCTGTTCGGCACCGTGTGGGGCATCATGCTGGCCTTCCAGGGCCTCCGGAACGTCCACGAGGCCACCATCGCCCTGGTCGCCCCGGCGATCTCCGAGGCACTGATCGCCACCGCCATGGGCCTGTTCGCCGCCATTCCCGCGGTGATCGCCTACAACCGCTACGCCAGCAAGGTCGACCGCCTGTCCTCGCGCTACGAGACCTTCCAGGAGGAGTTCTCCCAGATCCTGCAGCGGCAGGCGCACATCGAGGACCATCCGTGAGCCTGACCGTAGGGCGGCCACTGGCCGCCATCGCGAAGCGCCTCGGGACGGCGGGCAGTGCCCGCCCTACGACTGAGCAGCGCGCCGCAACCCCGATCACCGCGCAGGGCCGTTCCCCATGGGCATGAACGTCGGCAAGAAGGGTCGAAGGGGCCGCCGTGCGATGGGCGAGATCAACGTCGTGCCCTACATCGACGTGATGCTGGTGCTGCTGGTGATCTTCATGGTCACCGCGCCGCTGCTGCATCTCGGCGTCGACGTGCAGCTGCCGAAGTCGAATGCGAAGGCACTCAATCAGAAGGCCGATCCGGTCATCGTGTCGGTGCGGAAAGACGGTTCGCTGGCGCTGACCAAGCCCGGCGGCACGCCGCAGCCGATGGACGACGAGGAGCTGAAGAAACAGGTTTCAGCAATCGTTAACAACAACAATGCGATTCAAGTCGTCGTCGGTGCCGACGAGCATGTCGACTATGGCCGGGTCTACGAGGCGATGACGCTCCTGCAGAGCGCCGGCGCCGTGAAGATCGGCCTGATGAGCCAACCCAAGGAAAGTGCCCGCAAGCCGTGAAACGTCACTCCGACCCGATCTCCGAGGACGTCCGCTCCCTGCTTCTCGCGGTGGGCGTGCACCTGATCGCGCTCGGTCTGATCGTCAGCGGCATCTCCTGGACGCAGTCCACCGCGGTCCAGCCCTCGGTCGAGGGCGAGATGATCGAGGTCGCGATGCTCCCGGCGCCGGCCCCGCCGAAGTCCGCGAAGGCGAAGCCGGTCGAGCGCCCGAAGCCGCCGGAGCCGGAACCCGCGAAGCCGAAGGAAGAGCCGAAGCCGGTCGTCGACGACAAGCCGCCGACTCCGCCTGCGCCGCCGCCGGGCAAGGACACTTCCAACCAGGAAGAGGTGAGCCGCCTCGCGATCGCCGAGAAGGCCAAGGCCGAGCGCGAGCAGCAGGAGCGGATCAAGCGCGAGCAGATCCTCCTCGAGGAACACCAGAAGCAGGTGAAGATGGAGGAGGAGAAGGCGAAGCAGCTGGAAGACATCCGCCGCGATCGCCTGCGCGCCGAGGAAAAGCGCAAGCAGGCCGAGCGCGACCTCGCGATGCTGAAGGAAGAGCAGGCCAAGCTGGCGCAGAAGGCGCCGCCGAAGCCCGACCAGCCGCCCGCGCCGAAGCTGGGCAACAACGGCACCGACGACGACCTCGCTGCTCGCTGGCAGCTGGCCGTCAAGAAACAGGTCACCGACAACTGGCGCCGCTCAGACGATGTCGAGAACGTGCGCTGCGCCTTCCGCATCACCCTTATTCCCGGAGGTCAGGTGGCCTCCGTGGTGCAGGTCCCGCCCTGCAATGCGACCGAGTCCGCACAACGCTCGATGGAATCGGCGATCCGCATCCAGGATCTGCCCTGGGACGGCTACGAAAAGGTCGCCCAGAAAAACTTCACCTTCACCTTCTGCCAACCCGAATCCTATTGCCAACGATGATCCGACTCCTGCAGAAATCGCTGCTCGCCGTCGCCGTGCTGCTGTCCGGCACCGTCGCCGCCTTCGCCCAGACCCTCAACATCCCGATCGTCGACGGCAATCCCTCGGCGCGCCCGATCACGGTGGTGCCGTTCAACACCGAGGGCACCATCCAGCCCCCCGACACCGACGTCGCCTCGGTGATCGGCGCCGACTTCAACCGCTGCGGCCAGTTCCGCGCGCTGCCGAAGAACGACATCGTCGAGTTCCCGATGAACGGGAACCAGATCAAGTTCGAGACCTGGCGCACGCTGAAGCAGGAATTCATCGTCGTCGGTCGGCTGATCGACGCCGAGGCCGGTAGCCTCCGGATCGAGTTCGAGCTGTACGACGTCGCCAAGGGCACGGCGATGATGCGGCTCGCGATCAACTCGCGCCCCGGCGACCTGCGCGGCGCGGCCCACCAGATCGCCGACCTCGCCTACGAGAAGATCACCGGCGTGCGCGGCGCGTTCTGGACGCGGATGGCCTACGTCACCATGGTCGGGGTGGCCCCGAACCTGAAGTATTCCCTCATGGTGGCCGACTCCGACGGCTACAACCCGCAGTCGGTGGTGACCTCGAAGGAGCCGCTGCTGTCGCCGTCGTGGTCGCCGGACGGCCGCCGTCTCGCCTACGTGTCGTTCGAGCGCGGCAATTCCTCGATCTACATCCAGGACATCGCCTCGGGCTCGCGTGAGGTGATCGCCAGCTATAGGGGCATCAACGGCGCCCCGGCCTTCTCGCCGGACGGCTCCAAGCTGGCCCTGACCCTGTCGATGAGCGGCAATCCCGAGATCTACGTGATGGACCTCGCCTCCAAGGCCACCACCCAGATCACCAAGCACTTCGCGATCGATACCGAGCCGCAGTGGACGGCCGACGGTTCCAAGCTGATCTTCACCTCGGACCGCGCCGGCAAGCCGCAGTTGTACGAAGTTGACGCATCCGGCGGCGAACCGGCGCGTATCACCTTCGACGGTGAGTACAATGCGAAGGCCAGCGTTTCCTACGACGGCACTCGTATCGCTATGGCGCAAGGCAACCGGAACGTGTATCGTATTGCGGTTCTGGATCGATCCCACGGCTCTGGCGAGTACAAGGTGCTGTCGCCGGGCAATCTCGACGAATCGCCGAGCTTTGCCCCGAACGCCAGCATGTTGCTGTATGCCGCGCGTGAGGATCGCCGCGGCGTGTTGTACGCGGTTTCGGCCGACGGGCGAGTTCGTCAGCGTCTCGTTCTGGCCGACGGCGATGTACGCGAGCCGGCCTGGTCGCCGTACCGCCCGCGCTGAACGTAAGACCTGTTTTGTTTTCCTGCTGCTACCGATAAGGGGTTCCCAAAATGAATAATTCTCTGCGTTATCTGATGATCGCCGCTCTGGCCGTTGGCGTCGCCGCTTGCTCGAACAAGCCGAAGGACAAGCCGCCGGTCGATCAGCCGAAGAACAACACCGCCCAGACCGACGTCAAGCCGGCCAACAACGGTGGCAAGTACTCCGCCGGCGACCTCGACACCGACAGCTGCCTGAAGCAGCGCGTTGTGTACTTCGACTTCGACCGCGCCGAAGTCCGCGCCGAAGCCAATGCGATCCTGAAGTGCCATGCCAAGTTCCTGAACGACGTCCCGTCGGCCAAGATCAACCTGGAAGGCAACGCCGACGAACGCGGCACCCGCGAGTACAACCTCGGCCTCGGCGAGCGCCGCGGCAAGGCGGTGCAGGGCGCGATGCAGGCCAACGGCGCCAGCTCCGGCCAGATGAACGTCGTCTCCTACGGTGAAGAGCGTCCGGTCTGCACCGAGTCGGGTGAGTCCTGCTGGCAGAAGAACCGCCGCGTCGAGATCGTCTACACGGCTCGTTGATGCGCGCCTTCTCCACGCTGCACAACGCAATGGCGGCGGTCCTCGCGACCGCCGCCATTGTCGTTTCCGGGCCCGCCGCGGCGGCCGAACAGCGTCTGTCGCTCGCCGACCGCGTCGCCAAGCTCGAGGCGTCGGCACAGAGCGACGACCAGAAACAGGCGACGGTCGATCTGCTGAACCGCATCGACACGCTGCAGAACGAAGTGCAGAGCCTGCGCGGTCTGGTGGAGGAGCAGTCCCACCTGATCGAGACCCTGAAGAAGCAGGGCAAGGATCAATACATCGACCTCGATTCGCGGATTTCCCGCCTCGAGGGTGCCGGCGCTGGCGCGCCGGCAAGCGCCGCCTCCGGCGGCGAACCGTCGTCGCTCAATGCGGAGCCGCTGGAAGGCGGGGTGCGCGAGGGCGGCAACGGCGAACGGATGGCGGATCGCACTGGCGATCGCGCTGACGAGCGCAACGCCCCCCGGGGCGGCAGCGACTTCGGCCCCGGTCCCGGCGGTTCCTCGCCCCCGCCGGTCGCAGCGGCACAGCCCGGCCCGCCCTCGGCCGGCGAAAAAGCGGCCTACGAGGACGCGTTCAACCTGCTGCGCAACCAGAAGTATGCCGATGCGGCGCGCAAGTTCTCGAGTTTCCTGCAGCAGTACCCGGACAGCGATCTCGCGCCGAATGCGTACTACTGGCTGGGCGAGAGCTACTACGTCACCCAGAACTACCAGATCGCGCTCGACAGCTTCGGCAAGCTGCTGTCGAAGTATCCGGACAGCGGCAAGGCGGCCGACGCACTGCTGAAGCTCGGCTACTGCCAGCTGGAACTGCGTCAGGCGCAGGCCGGCGAGCGTACGCTGAACGAAGTCGTGAAGCGCTATCCCGGCAGCAACGTGGCGAATCTCGCACAGGGACGCCTGCGCGCACTGCGGCTGGACGGCCGCTGAGATGAGCCCGGTCGCGACCGCCGTCGACCGCGACGCGGCGACGGCGGCGCCAGCCGAGTCCCGGCTGAAGATCACCGAGATCTTCGTCTCGCTGCAGGGCGAGGCCCGCGATGCCGGCTGGCGCAGCGCCTTCGTGCGTCTCACCGGCTGCCCGCTGCGCTGCGGCTACTGCGACACCGCCTATGCCTTCCACGGCGGCGAATGGCGCACGATCGACGACATCCTCGCGACCGTCGCCGGCTTCGGCGTGTCCCACGTCTGCGTGACCGGCGGCGAGCCGCTGGCCCAGAAGCGCTCGATCGAGCTGCTGCGCCGCCTGTGCGACGCCGGCTACCAGGTGTCGCTGGAGACCAGCGGCGCCATCGACATCGCGCCGGTCGACACCCGCGTCTCGCGGATCGTCGACCTGAAGACGCCGGGCTCGGGCGAGATGGCCCGCAACCGCTACGAGAACATCGCGCTGCTCACCCCGCACGACCAGGTCAAGTTCGTGCTGACGGACCGCCTCGACTACGACTGGGCGTGTGCGCAGATCGCCGAGCACCGCCTCGACCAGCGCTGCGACGTGCTGTTCTCGCCGGGCTACCGCCAGGTGACGCCGACCGAGCTTGCCGACTGGATGATCGCCGACCGGGTGCCGGCACGGATGCAGATCCAGCTGCACAAGCTGCTGTGGGGCGACGCCCAAGGCCGGTAGAGCGGAGCTTGCTCCGCGCTCCGGACGTTGCCGGCAGAGCGGCGGCGCAAGCGCCGCTCCACGTGGCGCGATGACATGGAAATGAGACGGGACCCGATACGATGAGCGCGAACGAACTCGAACTGCTGTGGGCGGTGCTGGCGATGGTGCTGCTGACCGTTGCGGTCTGGCTGCGCCTGTACTTCGAGCGCCTGACCGAGATGACGACGCGGCGGATCCATCCGCAGAAGGTCGCCACCCGTGCGGCCGCCGCCGATGCGCTGCAGGACACCCGCGCCGCCGATCACTTCAAGAACCTGTTCGAGGTGCCGGTGCTGTTCTACGTCGCCGTCGTCCTCGCGCTGTTCACCCATTCCGCCAACGCGGTCCTGGCGATCGCCGCCTGGGCCTTCGTCGCCTGTCGAATCGCTCACGCGCTGATCCACACCACCTACAACAAGGTCATGCACCGGTTCGGCGCCTACGTCGCCGGCTGCGTCGCCCTGTGGACGATGTGGGTGCTGCTGGCGGTGCGCTGGATCGGAGCCGCGCCGGTATGACCAGGCGCGCGGTGGTCCTGTTGTCCGGCGGAATGGACTCCGCGGTAGCGCTGGCGGAAGCGCGGGCCGCGGGATTCGACGCCTATGCCCTGTCGGTGCGTTACGGCCAGCGCCACCACGCCGAACTGGCCGCGGCGACGAAGGTCGCCGCGGCGCTCGGCGCGCGCGAGCACAAGGTCCTCGACCTCGATCTGCGTGCCATCGGCGGCTCGGCCCTGACCGCCGACATCGCCGTGCCGGAAGCGCCGTCCGCCGGTATCCCGGTGACCTACGTGCCGGCACGCAACACCATCTTCCTGTCGCTGGCGCTGGGCTGGGCCGAGGTGCTCGACGCGCGCGACATCTACGTCGGCGTCAACGCGGTCGACTACTCCGGCTATCCGGACTGCCGCCCCGCCTTCGTGTCCGCCTTCGAGCAGCTCGCCAATCTCGCGACCAAGGTCGGCGTCGAGGGCGGCAATCTGCACATTCGCGCGCCGCTGCAGGATCTGTCGAAGGCCGACATCGTGCGCCGCGGGATCGCGCTCGGCGTCGACTTCGGCCTGACGGTGTCGTGTTACCAGGCCGATGCAAGCGGCGCCGCCTGCGGCCGCTGCGACGCCTGCCGCCTTCGGGCACAGGGCTTCATCGACGCCGGCGTGAGCGACCCGACCAGCTACGCGTAGTCCGGAGGGAGTCGCAGCGGAATCCGCCAACGCCGCACGCCAGTCTCGCGCAGGGCGCGCCCTGCGCGCTTGCCGAGTGGCTCGCGATGGCGGCCAGTGGCCGC
>JBGAPI010000077.1:0-12552 GCA_044221335.1 Ahniellaceae bacterium | reverse complement strand
ATCGGCGCGGTGCTGATGCTGCTGATCTACGTGGTGCCGCAGTTCGTGCCGCTGTTCAAGGACTTCAACGTCGAGCTGTCGCTCCTGACCCGCTCGATCCTGTTCGCCGGCGACCTGCTGCGCGGCTGGTGGTGGCTGGGCCTGGTGCTGGCCGCGGTGGGCTTCCTCCAGATCCGCAAGAGCTACGCCGATCCCGACAAGCGCAAGGGCCTGCACGAGTGGGCGCTCGGCCTGCCGCGGGTCGGCGATCTGATCGTGAAGACCGAGACCGCGCGGCTCGCGCGCACCCTCGGAACCCTGGTCGGCAACGGCGTGCCGCTGCTGTCCGCGCTGTCGATCGGGCGCAACGTGATCGGGAACTTGGTGCTGTCCGAGGCACTCGAACAGGCCACCTCGGAAGTGAAGACCGGCGGTGGGCTGGCCTGGGCGCTGTCGCAGAGCAAACGCTTCCCCCGGCTCGCGATCCAGATGGTCCAGGTCGGCGAGGAGTCGGGTGCGCTCGACGTCATGCTGACCAAGGTGGCCGACACCTACGATGTCGAAGTCAAGCGATCCATCGATCGGTTGCTGGGTCTCCTCGTCCCGGCGATCACCATCCTGATGGCCCTCTTGGTCGGCGTGATCATGCTGGCAGTGCTGCTGCCGGTGCTCGATCTCGCCACCGGAATCAAATGAAGGAGAATTCCATGCAAGCCGTTCGTGTTCCGAGTTCCAGTCGCCGCGCTGCCGGCTTCACGCTGATCGAGATCATGGTGGTGCTCGGCATCATCGCCCTCGTGCTCGGCATCGTTGCGAATCGCCTCTCCCAGGGCGGCAAGCAGGCCCAGATCAAGGCGACCAAGATCCTGGTCGAGACGGTGGCCGGCAAGATCGACACCTACCAACTCGAGAACGGTTATCCGTCGCGACTCGAGGATCTGCTCAACAAGCCGGCCACCGCGAAGAGCTGGTCGGGTCCGTACATCAAGGAGGCGGACCTGAAGGATCCGTGGGGCAACCCGCTGGTCTACAAGCGTCCCGGCACGCACGGCTCCTTCGATGTCTACTCCCTGGGCCCGGACGGCAAGGAAGGTGGCGAAGGCGCGGACTCGGACATCGGCAACTGGTAGTCGGACGACCCTGACGGCCGCGGTCGTCGCCGGCGTCGAACTCTCATGCGCATCCACCGTCGATCCGAGGCCGGCTTCACCCTGATGGAGGTGCTGGTCACTCTGGCCGTGATCGCATTGCTGCTGTCGATCGGGGTGGTCAGCCTCGGCAAGTCGGTGGAGTCCGCGAAGATCCGCGGCGCCTCCCGCGACCTCGCCGCCGCGCTGCGCTACACCCGCGGCCAGGCGCTGGTCTCCGGCAAGCAGCAGACCTTCGAGCTCGACATCGAGAAGCGCAGCTATCAGGCGCCGAACAAGCCCGCCGTCGCGCTGCCCGAGAGCATGTCGCTGAAGTTTCTCACCGCCGAGGAGGAACTGACCTCCAGCCACAGCGGCCGGGTGCGCTTCTTCCCCGATGGCAGTTCCAGCGGCGGCCGCATCCGCGTGCTCGGCACGGCGCACGAGTGGGACATCGAGATCGCCTGGCTGACCGGCGCCATTCGCGTCGACGAGAACCCGTTGCAGCCATGAACCGACGCCCCTCTCGCGGCTTCACCCTGCTCGAAGTGATGGTCGCCCTGATCGTGTTCGCGTTCGCGTTCGCCGCGATCATGTCGGCGACCAGTCATGCGCTGGCGCAGGCGCGCCGCGGCCAGGAGGACAGCCTCGCCGCGCTGTACGCGCAGTCGCGCCTCGACGCGCTCGGGGCCGGCGAGAAGCTGAAGGAAGGGCGCGAGAGCGGCCGCTTCGACGACACCTACCGCTGGACCCAGGAGGTCAAGAAGCTGGAACCGCTGGCGGCTGACGACGGCAAGATCGAGCTGATCCCGGTCGACCTGTTCCGGGTCGCGCTGACCGTGACCTGGGGAACGCATCCGAACGAGCGCAAGGCCGAGTTCGTGACGCTGCGGGCGATCCAGCCCGACCTGGCGAACGCGCGGTGACGGCGATGCATCGAATGGCGGCGATCCGCAGCGGATTCCCCGGGTCCCGGTCTTCGCCGGGGCGCCCGCAACGGGCCGGAGGATTCTCCTTGATCGAGATCATCCTGGTCCTGACCCTGCTCGGCCTGCTCGCGGCCGCGGCCTTCGGCGGCATCCGCACGATCACCCGGGCGAGCCAGGCCGGCGAGTCAATGATCGACCGCAGCAGCAACCTGCGCGCCGCCCAGGAGTTCCTGCGCCGCGAGATCAGCCAGGCGCTGGCGACGCGCTACGCCCAGAAGGACGGCACCGGCGAGCCCATCATGTTCGAGGGCCGCCACGACCGCATGACCTTCGTCGCGCCGATGCCGGGCTATCTCGGACACGGCGGCGCCTATGTGCAGGAGATCGCGTTCGAACGCGGTCGCGACGGCACCGCGCTGGTGCTGCGCCACGCCATCCTCAATGGCTACCGCCACGACAAGAAGGGCGTGCACAGCGGCAAGCCGACGCCGATCTACGAGGCGGTCGACCGCGGTCGCTACCAGTACCGGGGCCTGAACGACCAGGGCGAACTCGACCGCTGGCAGGACGACTGGAAGATCGCCGGGCGCCTGCCGGTGATGATCAAGGTGAAGATCGACCCCCCGCGCGACAGCGCCGACGTCTGGCCGGAGATGGTGATCCCGCTGCTGGTCGATGCCTCCGCCGGCGCGGCCACCGGCGGCCCGGACTTCGGCCCGCTGCCGCCGCCGACCGAAGGTGCGAAGCCGTGATCCGCCGGATCGCGATTCCCCGTCGCCGCCGCGGCATTGCGCTGGTGCTGATCCTGTTCGCGATGGTGCTGATGGCGGTGCTGCTCGGCAGCTTCGCGCTGATCGCGCGGACCGAGGCCCTGGAGACCCGCACGCTGTTCGACGGCGCCCGCGCGCGCTATGCCGCCGAGGCGGGTCTGTCGCGCTCGATCTATGAGCTCCGCCGCAACGATCTCGCCACCCGCTGGGTCGCCGACGGCCGTGACTACCACGCCGACTTCGAGGATGCCGAGGTCACCGTGCAGGTGTTCGAGGAAACCGGCAAGGTCGACCTCAACGCGGCCGACCCGCAGTCGCTGCGCCTCTTGATGCTGGCGGTCGGCATCGACGCGGTGAAGGCCGACCAGCTGGTCGACGCCATCCTCGACTGGCGCGACCCCGACGACCTCAAGATGCCCAACGGCGCGGAGGACAAGGACTACCAGGCGGCGAAGTATCCGTATGGTTCCGCCGACGCGCCCTTCGGCATGGTCGAGGAACTGCAGCAGGTGATGGGCATGGACTTCGAGGTCTATTCGAAGCTCGAGCCGCACGTCACCGTGTACACCCGCTCGCAGACCGTGAACGCCGCGTTCGCGGACGAGATCGAACTGATGACGATTCCGGGGATGACTCCGGAACTTGCGACGCAGATCGTTGCCCAACGGCGGGCCTTCAACCTGGCGACGGCGAACACGCCGGGGGCGGGCACCATCCCGCTTCCCAACGGCAGCACGCTGAGCCTGCAGGGGGGCGGGGTCACGTATACTGTCCGGTCTACTGCGCGCCTGCCGAACGGAGTGCAGAACACCTTGATTGCAACCGTGCGCCTGGGCGGCCTTGCCGGCCAGCGCGCCTACACCATCCTGCGTTGGCGATACGGCAGCTCGGAATCATGAAGGAAAACCCGCTGACACTGGCCTGGGCACGATGGCGTCTGGCGTACGAGCGCAGCGCGCTCGCGCCCTACGTGCGCTGGTGGCTGGACGAGCTGGCCGCGCTGATGCCCCCGCGCGTGCGCGCCTGGTTCGTGGCACCGCGCGAGGAGCTGTGGCTGCGCCTGGAACCCGAGGCACTCGTGATCCACCGCGGCCGGCGGATCGACCCGGACGACCGTCGCATCGCGCTGGCGGATCCGATCGAGGCCAAGGGCGAGTTCGAACGCCTGGTCGGGGGCGGCGAGATCCGTCCGCACCTGGTGCTGTGCCTGCCGCCGGCCGGCGTGCTGCACCGGCAGATCAAGCTGCCGACCGCCGCCGAGGAGAACCTGAAGCGGGTGCTGGAATTCGAGATGGACCGGCAGACCCCGTTCCGCGCCGACCAGCTCTACGTCGACCAGCGCGTGGTGCGTCGCGACGTCGCGGCGAAGGAGATCGGCGTCGAATGGCTGGCGATCCCGCGGCCGCTGCTGGACGCCGCGCTCGCGCGGATCGCGCCGCTCGAGATCGCGCTCGACGGCGCCGATGCGCTGACCGACGACAGCCACCGCCGCGGCTTCAACCTGATCCCGGCGGAGCGCCGCGCGCGCCATCCGCAGCCCTGGCTCGCGATCAACCTGGCGCTGGCCGCGGTGGTGGTCGCGCTGCTCGGATTCGTGATGCAGCGTTCGCTGGCCAACCGCGAGGTCGCGCTCGACGCGCTGAAGGCGCACACCGAGGAGGTGCACGCCGAGGCGCAGAAGGTGTCGACGCTGCGCGAGCAGCTGAACGACGCGGTCGACGGCAGCAGCTTCCTGACCGGCCGCAAGCACGAGCGCGCGCCGATCATCGACATCTTCCGCGAACTCACCACGCGGCTGCCGGACGACGCCTTCCTGCAGCGCGTGTCCACCGTCGGCGAGGAAGTGCAGTTCGCCGGCCAGGCCGCGGACGCGGTGTCGCTGGTGCCGATCTTGCAGAAGTCGAGCTGCTTCGAAGGCCCCGCGCTGCAGGGGGCGGTCACCCCGGATCCGCGCACCAACAAGCAGCAGTTCATGATCTCGGCGAAGTGGCGAAGCTGCGGCAACGTCGAGGTGGCGGTCGCCGCGGCGGCCGCGGGCAAGGACGACAAGACGACGGACGGCAAGGCGCCCGAAGGCAAGGCCGCCGAGGGCTATCGTGCCGACGGCAAGGGCGCGGACGCGAAGGCGGCGGACGGCAAGGCGCCGGAGGCCAAGCCCACGGACGGCAAGTCCGCGGACGGCAAGGCTCCGGAAGGCAAGACTCCGGAAGGCAAGGCCGGCGCCGACGGCTACCGCAGCGACGGCAAGAATGCGAAGGAGGGCGGCCATGCAAGCGCTGGCTAAGGCCTCGGCGGCACAGCGCCGCGCACTGGCGATCGGCATCGCGCTCGCGCTGCTGGTCGTCGTCTATCTGCTCGGGGTGCACTGGTGGTTCACCGCGCGCCATCTCGAGATCGCGGGGCAGATGAGCACGCTGCGCGACAAGGAGAGCGACTACCGGCGCATCGCCGGCGGCCGCGAGGAGCTGGAGAAGCGGCTCGCCGACGCGCACACGCTGGAAGCCTCCAACCCGGCCTTCCTCACGGAAGGCGACGTCGATTCCGCGGTCGCCGGGCTTACCACCCGGATGACCACCGTGATGAAGGCGCATCAGCACGACGCGCAGAGCTGCACGGTGATTTCCAACCAGCCGGTGAAGGCCCCGAACAAGGACCTGTTCGAGAAGGTCTCGATCCGCCTCCGGCTGCGCTGCACGCTCGAGGAGTTCGCGCCGATGCTGCACGAGCTCGAGGGCGGCAGCCCGATGCTGTTCGTCGACGAGGTGCAGATCTGGAAGCAGATCGGCTACGTCCAGCCGGGCACCAACAAGACCTCGAGCTACCTCGACATCCAGTTCACTCTCTCCGGCTATCTGCGCAAGCGCGCGCCGAAGGAGAATTCGACATGACCCCGGGTCGTCGCCTGTTCATCGTGCAAGCGGTCGTCGCCGGCGCGCTGACGCTGGTCTCCGGTGTCGAGATGCTCGGCTGGGGCAAGGGCTATCGCCTGCTGCCCGACGCGCCGGCCACCAGCACCGGCGGCACTCTCCCGGAGATCAAGTCCGAGGCTTATGCGCTGGCGGCCTATCCGGAGCGCTACAAGCTGATCGAGGACAAGCCGGTCTTCAACGAGGACCGCAAGCCGACGCCACCCGGTGACGCGGCACCGGATCCGAACAACAAGCCGGTCGGCGAGCTGCAGGCCGTGCTGACGGGCGTGATCCTGTCCGGCGAGCTGCAGATGGCCCTGATGAAGGACGGCACCAACCAGAAGCCGATGCGGATCCGCCTCGGAACGCCGCTGGAGGGCTCGCTGTCGGCCTGGAAGCTGGTGGAACTGAAGCCGCGCAGCGCGATCTTCGAGGCGGGCGGGCAGCGCAAGGAGCTGGCGCTGGCGACCTACGACAAGGCGCTGACGCCGCCGCCGCCATCCGCCTTCCCGACTCCTCCACCGCCGCCGCCGCAACAGCAGGCGAATCCCAACGGGCAGCCGCCGCCGCCGCCGCCGATCGCGGCGAACCCGGCGCCGCCGGCGCAGCCTGCCGCGCCGGCCGACCCGTTCTACGGCAATACCGCGCCGAACCCTGCCAACGCCAACGCCCAGGCCGCGGCGCAGCAGGGCGCGCCGAATGCCGACGAGATCCGGCGCCGCATCGAAGAGCGGCGGCGCCAGCTGCGCGAGGAAGCGCAGCGCATGTCCGAACAACAAAACTGATGTCCAGTCCTTTCGAATCGTGGAGTGTCAACGGTGCGTAATCCCCAATTGAGCCTGGCTTGCGCGGTTCTGGCGGTGGTCGCCAGCGCCTGCGCGCCCTTGCCGAGCAAGAGCAACGCCGCCGAACCGACCGCTGCCGACGCCGCCGCGCCGGCGCCGCCGCCTGCCGTGAACAACCCCGCGCCGGTTCCGGCGCCCGCGGCGCAGCCCGGCGCGGTTCCTCCGCCGCCGCCGGCTCCGGTCGCGGCACCGCCCGCTCCGGCGCCCGCGCCGGTCCCTGCGGCGGCTCCGGCTGGCGCCGTTCCGCCCGCCGCCGCCGCTCAGCCGACTGCGCCGGCTCCGGCGCCGTCCGCGCCGCCGCCGAGCGCGGTCGACCGCACCGACGGCGCACTGCTGTCGAAGGGCAAGGATGCCGAGAGCGCACCGCATGCGCAGCCGATGGTCGAGCGCGGCAGCGGCACGTTCATCAACCAGGACGCGGCGTCCCGCGGTGCGCCTCCGCGGCAGCCGGACGGCGACGTCACCTTCAACTTCGAGGCGCAGCCGATCCCGGTGGTGGTGAAGGCGATTCTCGGCGACCTCCTGCACGAGACCTACGTGATCGCGCCGGGCGTGAGCGGCGAGGTGACCTTCGCCACCGCGCGGCCGATCCGTTCCGAGCAGGCGCTGGCCGTGCTGGAGATGCTGCTGTCCTGGAGCGGCGCCGCGCTGGTGCAGCGCGACGGCCGCTACACCGTGCTGCCGGTCGCGCAGGCAGTGCAGGGCAACCTGACGCCGCGCCTCGGTGCGCTCGACCCGAGTCGCGGCTACGCCGTGCGGGTGGTCCCGCTGCGCTTCGTCGCCGCCAGCGAGATGGAGAAGCTGCTGCAGCCGTACGCGCGTCCGGGCGCCGTGATCAAGGCCGACAACGCGCGGTCGATGATCGTGCTGGCCGGCAACTCCGCCGACCTGCAGAACTACCTCGACACCATCGAGATCTTCGACGTCAACTGGCTGTCGGGAATGTCGGTCGGCATCTTCCCGCTGGAGCGGGTCGAGGTGAAGGAGGTCGTGCCGGAGCTCGAGAAGATCTTCGGCGAGAGCGCCAACACGCCGCTCGCCGGCATGTTCAAGTTCATGCCGATCGAGCGGATCAACGCGGTGCTGGTGATCACCCCGCAGCCGAAGTACCTCGACGAGGCCGAGAAGTGGCTCGGCAAGCTCGACCGCGGCGGCAGCGAGAGCGGCACCCAGCTCTACGTCTACTACGTGAAGAACGTCAAGGCGCAGGACCTCGCCGACAACCTCAACGACATCTTCGGCAGCGGCGGCAGCACGCCGCGGGAGAAGAAGTCGTCGTCGCCGTCGAGCCTGGCCCCGAACCTGCGGCCGGTCGAGATCGGCAACGACAAGCAGAAGCAGGCGCCGAAGCCCGCGCAGCCCGCCGCGACCGGCGAAGGCGGCATCTCGGTCGGCGGCGACAAGAGCGACATCCGCATCACCGCCATCGAGGATTCCAATTCGCTGATGATCCGCGCCACCCCGGGCGAGTACGACGACATCCAGAAGGCGATCAAGCGTCTCGACATCCAGCCGCTGCAGGTCCACATCGAGGCCAAGATCCTGTCGGTCAAGCTGACCGACGACCTCTCGCTCGGCGTCGAGTATTTCTTCGAGAACAGCACGTCGAGCGCCGCGGCCCTGGCCTACCGCGTCAACAATCGCGGCTACGGCACGGAAAACCAGGCGGCGTCGAACCGCTGGCACAGCTTCGGCGGCACCGGGGGCTACAACCTCCAGTCCAGCACGGGGTCTCCGATCGGCCTGTCCTGGACCTTCCTCGACACCTCCGCCGAGGTCCTGATCTCGACGCTGCAGGCGAACGGCAATGCGCGCGTCCTGTCGGCGCCGTCGCTCGTCGTGCTGAACAACAAGGAAGCCAGCATCAACGTCGGCACCCAGATCCCGATCAACAGCCTGTCCTACAACCCGACCGTCCTCACCGGAACCGGCACCGGGACGGGCACCGGGACCGGTACCGGCACGGGAACCGGCACCGGCGTCAGCACCGGCGTGAACCAGAGCTACGTGCAGTACCGCAACACCGGTATCACGCTCGAGGTGACCCCGCGCGTCAACCCGGGCGGTCTCGTCTACATGGAGATCAAGCAGGAGGATTCGGCTCCCGGCGACGCCGGCAGTTCCGGCAATCCCTCGATCAGCCAGCGCCTGATCTCGACCGAGATCGCGGTCCAGAGCGGCAAGACCGTCCTGCTCGGCGGACTGATCAGTGAGACCAACGCGATCGACAAGTCCGGCGTCCCCGGCCTGTCGAAGATCCCGGTCATCGGCTCGCTGTTCGGCAAGCAGTCGCGCTCGACGTCCCGCAACGAACTGCTGGTGCTGATCACGCCGACGGTGATCGGTACTCCCGACGAGGCCTCCGCGCTGACCGACGAGTACCGGAAGCGCATGCGCGGCGTCGAAGCGTGGTCCAGGAAGGTCGAGACCGAGGCGTCCAAGCCGCAGTGATGCGCCCCCCGATACGAAAGGAGTTTTCCGGTATGTCGCTACGCAATGCATCACGACTGTTGTTCGTTCCGCTGCTGGCCGCCTGCGCGGCGGCAGGTGGCGGGAAGTCGACCGAGCCGGCCGCCAAGGCGCCGGCCGCCGGCGGCAAGGTCGCCGCCAAGTCCGCCAAGGGCGTCCCGCCCGAGCAGCGCGCGACCGAGCGCTGGCAGCTGCTGATCGACGGCAAGGGTGCCGAGGCCTGGGACTACCTGTCCCCGGGTGCGCGCTCGACCAAGAGCCGCGAGGTCTATGGCAAGGAGATGGCCGAGCGCCCGGTGCACTGGATTTCGGTGCGCAACGACGACAAGGCCTGTGACAGCGATAGCAATTGCGTGATCCGATCGCTGGTCGAATACGAGCTCAAGGCCACCCGTGGCGGCGGTGATGCGATGCGCATCCCGAAACGCATCGACGAGGTCTGGATCAAGATCGATGAGGTCTGGTATTTTGTCCCTGATGAGCTGGTGTCAGGGGGATTGCACTAGGTTCAACGTTCGCTTAACATCCTGCACGCTCACCACTAACCTGGCGTGCTGTGTCGTGGCTGTTCGTCGCCACGGCGTCGGAGTGAGGTTAGATTGCAAGCAAAGCCCTGTGGTCCTAATTAGGAGTGTTGTGATGAAAAGAAATAGTCTGACGACGGCTCTGCTCGCCGGCCTTGCTGGCGCGGCGGGTCTGGCCTCGACCGCTCAGGCGATCAACCTGAACCCGGATGGCCTGGGTCAGGTTCTCGTCTACCCGTACTACACCGTGAACAACGGCAACGACACCTACGTCTCGATCGTCAACACGACGAACCGCGGCAAGGCTGTCAAGGTCCGCTTCCTGGAAGGCCGCAACTCGAAGGAAGTGCTCGACTTCAACCTGTACATGTCGCCGTACGACGTGTGGGCTGGCGCCGCCATCTCGCTCGACGCGAACGGCCCGGGCAACCTGCTGACTCGCGACACGTCCTGCACGGTTCCGGCGATCCGCACCAACACCTCGCTGCAGCAGCTGGCTGACGGCACCCGTTACGTCCCGTTCCGTAACTTCCAGTACTCGGGCACGAACAACGACAACGGCGGTCAGTCCCTGATCCGTACCCGCGAAGGTCACCTCGAAGTGATCGAAATGGGCACGCTGCAGGCTGGCACGGCTGCGACCCAGGTTCTGGAAGAAGTGACCCACACCTCGGCTTCGGGCGCTCCGAACACCGGCGTGCCGGCGAACTGCAACCTGCCGATCAATGACTGGGACAACATCTCGGGCGCGTGGGGTGGTCTGGCTGGCAACCGTCAGCTGAACATCGACCTGCCGACCGGCGGCCTGTACGGCGCGATCCAGATCATCAACGTCGCCAACGGCACGATCCACTCGTACGATGCCGACGCGATCGAAGGCTTCTACGGCGGCACCGCCGCTCCGGGCGGCCTGCACTTCGCCCCGGGCAGCACCCGTCCGGCGCTGAACGACGCCAGCAACGGCTCCCTGACCCTGACCTCGTTCGTGTTCCAGTCGACCGGCACGATCATCCAGTCGTCGTGGGCCAACGGCATCGGCGGCGTTGGTACTCCGGACGCGATCTCGGCCGTGTACATGCACGACGCGATCTTCAACGAGTTCAACACCGAAACCGCGATCGGCGGCCAGTCGGAGTGGGTTGTCACCTTCCCGACCAAGCGCTTCTACGTCGACACCGCTGCTGTGGCGATCCTGCCCTTCACCGACCCGTTCCGCGACGACGGTCACGCTTGCGAGACCGTTGCCCCGTCGTTCTGGGATCGTGAAGAGCTGCCGACCCTTGCTCCGCAGGGCTCGGTCGACTTCTCGCCGCCGCCGCCGCTCCCGCCGGGCGCTGCTCCGAACTCGCTGTGCTTCGAGGCCCAGGTGATTTCGTTCAACCAGACGATCACTGCGATCGACGCGCTGACGAACTCCCCGACCGCGATCTTCGGCTCGAACTACGCTGCCAACCTGAGCCTGAAGTCGGCCGGCGTCACCGCCGACAAGGGTCACGTTCGCATCTCGTTCCCGACCGTCTACACCGGTTCCCCGGTGGGCGCGCACACCCTGACCTCGGCGGACGGCGACGTCTACTCCGGTCTGCCGGTGACGGGCTTCTGGTCGGCGAACTACGTGAACAGCGCTGCCCAGCCGGGCAAGCTGGCGAACTACTCGGCGGCCCTGCGCCACCGCGCCAGCCGCTCGATCGTCGGTTCGTAAGATCTAGCGTCATAGCGACAAGGCTGTACCTGAGAACCCCGGCTTCGGCCGGGGTTCTTTTTTTCCGACCAGCGACAGCATTTCACCGTTGAACTGCCGCCATTTAACGGATCGTTAGCCAGGGTGCATGTTAGGATTTGCCCGACGTACCTCGGGAACTCCTTAGAAATGCGTAATATCTCCATGATTTTGCTGGCTGTGCTGGTGACGTCAGTCTCCGGCCTGGCCGCGGCGCAGTCGGTGAAGTTCACCAACGTGACGCCCAATATCACGATCCCGCTGGCGACCAACTCCAGCGTGACGATCGACACTAATGGCGACGTGGTCGCCTCCTGCGCCACCTCGGGCTCGACCTGCTCGGGTCTGCCGAGCGGCAGTTCCAATCCGCCGACAGTCTCGATCAGCGGCTCGACCACGGCGACCGCCAACGGCGACGGCACCTATACCGCGCCGATCACCTACACGGTCGTTCCGTCCGCCACTGGCAGCGGCTCCGCCGCGCCGGAAGTCTGCTCGAAGCTTTTCGGTCCGCTCGCCACAGTCACCAACGTGTCCGGCTGGTCGGGCATCGCCGCCGCGCCGCCGAGTTCCCAGAGCCTGACTCTCAGCGGAGCCGGCGAATACCAGTTCAAGATCCGCTGCTTCGCCGCCGGTGGCGCCGCCGAAGCGGTCACCACCAAGATCACCCTCGTCGGTGGCCAACAGACCGGCAATTGCTCCGGCGTCGTCCCGCCCCCGGGCTTCACCCTGGCGCAGTCGACCTGGAACCAGCTGTTCGGTGGCTCCTTCCAATTCCCGAACGGCGCTCCGGGTCCGCGCTACTTCGGCGCGGCGCAGGGCAGCTACACCGCGGTCCAGTTCACCGCCCCCGATCCGCAGACGACCCCGTGGGTGGCGACGACCGTGAGTTGGGACGACAACCAGCAGCTCGGCGGAACGGCCGCGACCCTGCGCGCCTTCAAGTTGTACGTCACCCTGAGCGAGTGCGCGGGCGACTTCCGGGTCGGCGTGATCGGTGCCACCGACAACACCAGCTACGGCTGCCGCAGCGTCCGTCGGGCCACCGCGAGCGATGCGCTGATCGACAACTATTCCGGAATCACAATGGTCAACGGCAATTCCAGCTGGTCCGGTGGCGTCGGCACCTGTGGCCTGACCCCGGGCAAGACCTACTACCTCAACTACATCAACCAGGATATCCGCCAGATCGACACCGGCGGCAGTTGGTCGACGGCCACCAACCTCTGCGGTTCCTCCAACTGCGGTGTCCAGATCACCAGCTCGCGCTGAACTTTCCC
>JBGAPI010000076.1:0-13113 GCA_044221335.1 Ahniellaceae bacterium | reverse complement strand
TCGTCCTTCAGGCCCTCGCAGGTGACGGTCGACGCGGCATGCGTCTGGGCGGACAGGATCAGGCTCACGGTCAACAGCAGGAACAGGGCTTTCTTGCTCACGTCGGGCTCCGGGATGCGGTCGGGGGGTGACCGTGGGAGCAGGTTCGTGGAGGAGGCTGGCGCGGCGCGGCCGAATTGCCGGCGTCTGCAGGCAGAATCGGGCCGGATTCGGGGCGGGCTCGTCTGGAAACCCTCGTGCTCGGCGCGTCGCAACGACGCCGTGCCACGGGAACGACGCCACGGCCCGGAAGAGCACTTCTCGTCGCGCGGTCGGTGCGGCGCGCCGGTCGTCCAGGTTCGACGCTTGACCGCGATCGCCGCGCGATCCATGGTCGTGGCCCTTCGACGTTGATCCGGAGTCCCCCCGCCATGCTTACAGGCCCGGCGCTCGTTGTCGCTCTGGTCGTGGCGGGCTGTGCGTCCCTGCCGCAGCGCGCACCGAGATCATCCACGGGAGTGGGCGAGCCCGGCCTCGTCACCTACTACGATCGCAACCACGACGGTCGCGTCGACTACGAATATCACGATGTCGGCTGCTGCGACCGCAACTGGGCGCTGATGGACACGGACTTCGACGGCCGCTACGACGTCATGCGTCGCTGGGGCTACGGCTACTCGGAGGCGGCGACCGATTCCCCGGTCCCGACAGGCGTCCTCATCTCGTCGCCGGACCCGGCAACACCGCCGAAGTAGCACCCGGCCCCAGGACGGCCGGCGACAGGAGACACGCGCGGGTCGCTGCGGACGTCCGATCGAGCGCCGGTCCTATTGCTTCTTCGGCGGCTCGACGACCTGGTAGAAGGTCTCGCCCGGCTTGATCATGCCGAGTTCGCCGCGGGCGCGTTCCTCGACCGCCTCGCGGCCATGCTTCAGGTCTTCGACGTCGGCGGCAAGCGCCTCGTTGCGCTTCTTGAGGTCGACGTTCTGCTGGCGCTGGTCTTCGACCCGCTGCCGCAAGCGCTGGCTGTCCGCGAGGCCGCCGCTGGCGGTCCACAGCTTCATCTGCAGATAGGCCGTCGCCACCAGCAAGGCGACGGCAACCCAGACGATGTAGCGCTTCGACATCGTGGCGCGGCGTCCGCTCGTCTCAGCCGCCGAAGCCGGGCAGATTGACGAAGGCGCCGCGGCCGGCGTACTTCGCCGCTTCGCCGAGGTCCTCCTCGATCCGCAGCAGCTGGTTGTACTTGGCGACGCGATCGGTGCGGCACAGCGAGCCGGTCTTGATCTGGGTCGCGCTGGTGGCGACCGCGAGGTCGGCGATGGTGGTGTCCTCGGTCTCGCCGGAGCGGTGCGAGACCACGGCGGCGTAGCGGTGCGCCTCGGCCAGCGCGATCGCGTCGAGCGTCTCCGACAGCGTGCCGACCTGGTTGACCTTGATCAGGATCGCGTTGCCGATGCCGCGAGCGATGCCGTCCGCGAAGATCGACGGATTGGTGACGAACAGGTCGTCGCCGACCAGTTGCACGCGCTGGCGCAGGCGGTCGGTGAGCAGCTTCCAGCCGTCCCAGTCGTTCTCCGCCATGCCGTCCTCGATCGTGATGATCGGGTACTGGTCGCACCAGGACGCGAGCAGGTCGACCATCTGCGCCGGGCTCAGCACGCGGTGCTCGCCCTCCAGCTGGTAGCGGCCGTCCTTGAAGAATTCCGAACTGGCCACGTCGAGACCGAGGTAGACGTCGGAGCCGGCCTTGTAGCCGGTCTTCGCGATCGCCTCGAGGATGGTGTCGAGCGCCTCGGCGTTCGAGCGCAGGTTGGGCGCGAAGCCGCCCTCGTCGCCGACCGCGGTCGCGAGCCCCTTGGCCTTCAGCACGGCCTTCAGGGAGTGGAAGATCTCGGTGCCGCAACGCAGTGCCTCGGCGAAGCTCGGCAGGCCGACCGGCAGCACCATGAACTCCTGCACGTCGACGTTGTTGTCGGCATGCGCGCCGCCGTTGATGATGTTCATCATCGGCACCGGCAGGCTGACCGGACGGTTGCCGGCCAGGTGGGCCCACAGCGGCAGGCCCTTCGAGGCGGCAACCGCATGCGCGGCGGCGAGCGACACGCCGAGCACCGCATTGGCGCCGAGATGGGCCTTGTTCGAGGTGCCGTCGAGCGCGATCAGGGTGTCGTCGACGCCGCGCTGGTCGGCGGCATCGAAACCCGACAGCGCCTCGTTGATCACCGTGTTGACCGTCGCTACCGCCTTGCGGACGCCCTTGCCGTTGTAGCGACTGCGGTCGCCATCGCGCAGTTCCACCGCTTCGCGGGTGCCGGTCGACGCGCCGCTCGGCACCGCCGCACGGCCCATGTGGCCGCTGGCCAGCGCGACCTCGGCTTCGAGCGTCGGGTTGCCGCGCGAATCGAGGATCTCGCGGGCGTGGATGTGGGTGATCCGAGTCATGGGAGCGCCTTTCTTCAGGTTTTCGACAGCCGTCGGTTCGCGCCGACGATCAGGGAGTCTTCGGGATCCAGATCAGCGAGACCCCGTTCGGTGCCGCGTACTCGTTGCGCAGACGGAGAAACATCGCGCGATCGTAGGCCGCAGCCTGGATGATCAGGCAGGAGATCTGACCGGCGCGAGCGGCCTCACCGACCGCGAAGCCGATCTCTTCGGTCTTGAACACGGCGCCGTCCTCGAGGAATCCGGTTTCCGGCTGGTAGGTCAGCACCATCTTGCCCTTGTTGCAGCCGGGCTTGCCGGTGGCGATGACCGCGTCAGCCTCGGCCTGGGCGAGGAAGATCAGCTCGTCCGGAAGCCCGGCCGCGTCGGCGGCGGCCGCCGCCGCCTTCGCCTCGTCGGCGGCATTCGGCTTTGCGGCGTCGGCACGCGACACGTCCGGCGCCATCGCGCTGGCCAGCAGGACGCCGACGGCCGCCACGCCGCGCCAGGCCGTGCCGATCATGCGAGCGCTCCGCCGCCGTTCGCCTTGACCGCGCGATCGAGCGCGAGCAGCGTCGTCAGCAGTCCTTCCATCCGGTCGAGCGGCCAGGCGTTCGGGCCATCGGACAGCGCCTCGTCCGGATTCGGGTGCGTCTCCATGAACAGCCCGGCGATGCCCACCGCGACGGCGGCGCGGGCCAGCGCCGGCACGAATTCGCGCTGGCCGCCGGAACGATCGCCCTGCCCGCCCGGCAACTGCACGGAGTGGGTGGCGTCGAAGACCACCGGACAGCCGGTATCGCGCATCACCACCAGCGAGCGCATGTCGGAGACGAGGTTGTTGTAGCCGAAGCTGGCGCCGCGTTCGCAGGCCATCAGGGCCTCGTTGCCGGTGGCGCGCGCCTTGTCGATGACGTTGCGCATGTCCCACGGGGACAGGAACTGGCCCTTCTTGATGTTGACCGGCTTGCCGGCCGCGGCGACGCGCTGGATGAAGTTGGTCTGCCGGCACAGGAAGGCCGGCGTCTGCAGCACGTCGACGACGTCGGCGACCTCGGCCATCGGCGTGTCCTCGTGCACGTCGGTCAGCACCGGCAGCCCGAGCTGTCGCTTGACCTCGGCCAGCACGCGCAGCCCCTCCTCCATTCCCGGGCCGCGGTAGCTCTTGTGCGAGGAACGGTTGGCCTTGTCGTAGCTCGACTTGAAGATGAACGGAATGCCGAGGCGACCGGTGATCTCCTTCAGCTTGCCGGCGGTGTCGATCTGCAGCTGCAGCGACTCCACCACGCAGGGCCCGGCGATCAGGAAGAACGGCCGCTCGAGCCCGACCTCGAAACCACACAACTTCATGCGGCGGCCTCGGACGGCGACAGCCGCCGCGCACGCTGCGCGCGCGCCGCGCGCACGAAGCCGAAGAACAGCGGATGGCCGTCGCGCGGCGTCGAGGTGAATTCGGGATGGAACTGGCAGGCCAGGAACCAGGGATGCTCCGGCAGCTCGATCATCTCCACCAGCATGTCGTCCATCGACTTGCCGGAGAAGCGCATGCCGTGGTCCTCCAGTTGCTGGCGGTAGCGGTTGTTGAACTCGTAGCGATGGCGGTGACGCTCGACGATCACTTCCTTGCCGTAGAGCTCGCGCGCCAGCGTGCCGGCACGCAGGCGGCACTCCTGCGCGCCGAGGCGCATGGTGCCGCCCTTGTCGGAGGACTCGTCGCGGCGCTCGACGTCGCCGGTCGCAGTGGTCCACTCGGTGATAAGGCCGATCACCGGATGCGGGGAACCGCGATCGTTCTCGGTGCTGTTGGCACCGGCGAGGCCGGCGACGTTGCGGGCGAACTCCACCACCGCGGCATGCAGGCCGTAGCAGATGCCGAAATACGGGATGCGCTTCTCGCGCGCGTAGCGGGCGGCGAGCACCTTGCCCTCGAAGCCGCGCTTGCCGAAGCCGCCCGGAACGAGGATCGCATCGACGTCGCGCAGCAGCTGGTCGGCCCCCTGCGCCTCGAGGTCCTCGGCCTCCAGCCAACGCAGGTTCACCCGGGTCCCCTGGCGGAAGCCGCCCGCACGCAGCGCCTCGCCGAGCGACTTGTAGGCATCCTTGTGCTCGACGTACTTGCCGCAGACCGCGATGGTGACGTCGCCCTGCGGATGCTCGACGGCGCGCACCGTGCGCTGCCAGTCGGACAGGTCCGCCGGCTGCGCGGTGAGGCGCAGGTGATCGACCGCGATCTGGTCCAAGTGCTGGTCGTGCAGCCACAGCGGGATGGCGTAGATGGACTCCAGGTCCACGGCCGAGATCACCGCGCGCTCCGGCACGTTGGTGAACAGCGCGATCTTGCGCCGCTCGGAGTCCGGCAGCGGCTGCTCGCAGCGGCACAGCAGCACGTCGGGCTGGATGCCGATCGAGCGCAGCTCCTTCACCGAGTGCTGGGTCGGCTTGGTCTTGATCTCGCCGGCGGCCTTGATGAAGGGCACCAGGGTCAGGTGCATGAACATCGTCTTGTCGGCACCCAGCTCGACGCGGAGCTGGCGGATCGCCTCGAGGAACGGCAGCGACTCGATGTCGCCGACCGTGCCGCCGATCTCGATCAGGCCGACGTCATAGCCGGCGGTCGCCGCCAGCACCGCCTGCTTGATCTCGTCGGTGATGTGCGGGATCACCTGCACGGTCGCACCGAGGTAGTCGCCGCGGCGTTCCTTGCGGATCACCGATTCGTAGATGCGGCCCGTGGTGATGGCGTTGGTGCGCGACAGCCGGACCCGGACGAAACGTTCGTAGTGTCCGAGGTCGAGGTCGGTCTCCGACCCGTCGTCGAGCACGTAGACCTCGCCATGCTGGTACGGCGACATCGTGCCGGGGTCGACGTTGATGTAGGGATCGAGCTTCATCATCGTCACCCGGAGACCGCGGGCTTCGAGGATGGCGCCGAGCGACGCGGCGGCGATGCCTTTGCCGAGCGACGAGACCACGCCGCCGGTGACGAAAATCAGGGCCGTCATGGGAAAACACCCGTGAGGAAACCCGAATTGTAGCGTATGCGCCCGACCGCCGATGGCCGGGGTCGGGTCAAATTCCTGACGCCACCGCCGAATCCGCGGCCACCTGGAGGTACGCGGCGATCGCCATCCTCCCGGAGGACCCGGCCGAGACGATCGCAACGCGATCCCATTGTGGGGCACGTGGAGCGGCCACTCCTGGTCCGAGCCCGCGGACTGCCCGGACAAAAACGACAACGGCCGCCGGGGGGCCGGCGGCCGTGTCGGACGGTCGGACCCGGAGTCGGATCAGCCGCTCTGTCCCGCCCAGCATTTCGCGGCATTGCCGCTGCCACTGATTCCCTTCGCGCCGGTGTTGGTCAGCGTCAGGTTCAGGCACTTGGTGTCGTTGGCCTGCGAGCCGACCGGTGTCGCGGTCGCCGTGAAGGTCGTGGCGGTCGCCACCACGGAGAGGGTGTAGTAGCCGTTCTCCGACGTGGTTCTCGTCAGTCCGAGACCCGCGCAGGTGGCCTGCGCGGCGGTCATGCTGTTCGCGTAGGTGTTGCAGTTGGTGTTGAAGCGCTCCTCCGCCGCCGCGAGGGCCATCAGCTCCTTCGCCGCCTCGGTCCTGCGCGTCCGCAGGACCTGGTTGTTGTAGGACGGAATCGCGATCGCCAGCAGCAGGCCGACGATGGCGATCACCGCCAGCAACTCGATCAGGGTGAATCCCGCGTTGTGTCGGGTCATGTCGGGGTCTCCGGATCTCACTGGTGGATGAACTTCTCACGCCAGCTGTGGCGGCGCCATTCCGAGACTCGGAACTGGATGCCGCCGCCGGCGCTCGCGGCCGACCCCGGATCCGGCGGGAGGATCACGCTGCCGATGCCGCCACCCTGCTGGATCACCGACGCCACGCCCGGCACCAGGGTCGTCACGAGTTTACCTTGCGCCGTCGCGTCGTCGGTGGCGTCGATCTTTTTGTCGCCGTTGGTGTCGAAGAACGCGTAGCCGTCGTTCGCGGCCCCGCCCGTCACCGCGTCGGCGAACATCAGGAAGCTGCGGCCACCCGGGATGCAGGGATCGGTTCCGCCGGGAATCAGGGTCGCGAAGATGACCTCGTTGTTGTCGAGGCGGAGACTCGCCGGCGCGATCACGCGCTCGCCGGCGGCATTCACCGTATCGGTGAACTGGATCTGCCAGCCCTTCGCCGCGGCTGCTCCCGCCGACGGCGGCGTGAAGGTCCCGAGCTTGCGAATCCCGCCCGTGGTGGCGACCACGTTCGCCGTGGTCAGGTCGGTCTGGTTGACCAGCGTGCCGGTGTCGCGGATGCCGTAGAACGCCTGCACCGGAATGGACGGCGAGCGGTCGTTGACCTCGATGAACTTGCCGGTACCGACCAGGACGATCGGCACACCCAGCGTCGGATGGCGCAAGGCCCGCGGCTGCGCCGTGATCGGCCGGTCGAATGCGACGGTCGGCTTGTACAGGCGGCTGACGGTCCACGACGCCGGCGTGGTGCTGTTGAAGTTGAAGCGCCAGATGTTGCCGTTGAGGTCGCCGGCATACGCGAGATCGGTGATCTCGTTCGAATCGATGTCGACGCCGATCGGGGCGGCAAGGCCGGTGGACGCAGCGTCACCGCCTTCGGTGGTGACGTTGAACTTGCGGAGCACCGACCCGTTGGCGAGATCGATGACGAACAGCACCGACGCCCCGGAGCCAGTGAAGGAATCGGCCTCCTGGCTGTTATATCCCGCCGGAACCAGAGCGACCCACCTGTCGTTCTTCAGGCGAGTGATGAAGGGGCGGCCGTAGGTGAAGCCCAGGTCGGCGTCGTTGGTATCGGTCATGTCCCACAGCACGGACGCGGCGGCCGACCCCTCGGTCGGAGTGGTGGTCACGTCGATCGCGAACAGGCCCTGGCCACCCCGACGCAGCGTTCCGACCAGGACGGTCTTCCACGCACCGTTGATGAAGACGTCTCGCACCGTCGGGGTGTTGTCGACGTAGTTCTCGAACGTGTACAGCGGGTTGGTGAGCTGATTGAGTCGGCCGTAGACGGCGTAAGGCACGTAGGCCCAGAGCTCGACCCCGGTGTCGGCGTTGAGCGCATGCAGCATGCCGTCGTTGGCGCCGACATACACAACACCGGCGCGATTGGCATTGGACGACTTGAACGCGCGATAGGAATTCGCCTCGGTCAACGCGGTGCTGAGTTCGTAGACCTCGCGCGGAGCGCCGATGTACTCCGCCGATGAGTCGACGATCGACCCCATCAGGAAGTTGCGATTGCGGAAGGGTCCGCCGAACTGCTTTTCCTTGTTACGCGCTCCGCGGACATAGTCCACGCGATCGGAGCCGAGGGTGTCGTTGGCCGAGGTCTGCGGGTTCCTGCCCACCAGGCTCTGCTGCGTGGACGACAGGTTGCCCCAACGGAACGCCGTGCCCTGACCGGCGCCGCTGCCCCTGGACGTCAGGATCTGCCGGCCCGTATTCCAGTCCGGACGGGCGACTTCGGTGGTACCCGTGGTGAGGCAGGTGCCACCGGTCAGGATGCAGGACGCGTCCCAGGTCGGCTTCGGAGCGAAGCTGAAGTCGAGGTTGAGTCGCCGCGCCAGGACGGTACCGGACGCATCGGTGGAATCGTAGACGGTCTGGTAGGTCAGCGTGGCCCCGGTGACGATACCCGTCGCGACCGAGACCGCCGCCGCGGAACCCTTGCGCGCGACGATCGCTGAGAGCACGTCGGTCAACGCGTCGACGATGGCGCCCGGATCGGTGGTGCCGAAGGCCTGGCCGCGACTGACCAGCGCCGCATGCCAGGAATCATCGACGCCCGGGCTGTCGTTGTTCCGCGGTCCTGACCACGTCTGGCCGGCGGTGATCGGAGGCGAGACCGTGGTGTTCGCCTTTCCATCGCGAAGCGCGGTGTATTCCGCCGTCGTGAACGGCAGATCACCGGCAATACCGAATCCGATGAAGAACTGGTCCACGTGCTGCCAGGTCGCCGGGTCGTTGGCCGGATTCCAGTAGATCTCCGGAACCGTCAGGAGGTCACTGACGGTCGACAGGTCGACCGCGGTGTCGGTGACTCCCGTCGAACGATCCGGAAGGAACGGCGTGACGTTGTTGGTCAGGTCCGACCGCAAGTCGGTCGACCAGTAGTAGAACGCGATGTCGGTGTAGCTCGGATTGCAGATCGAATCACCGCTCGGGCAGTTGTTGGAGTAGTTGTCCTGGGCCCAGACGATTCGCGAATTCTTGTCGGTGATGCTGAAGACTTTGCCGTCCGGCAGGGTCTTGCCGGTGTTGTAGGCGTTCTTGGCCGCAGGCAACGAAGGCCACACGCCACTGGGCTGGTTCCAGTAGCCGTCTGTGACCAGCACATGGTAGTTCTGTCGGCAGCTCAATTCCTTGCCGAGCGTGGAATCCCAGTAGGGATTCGTCGTGACGTTTCCGGTCGCGCGCTGGAAGAACTGCCCCGCGCGGACGGTCGAGGTCAGCGTCGGCGTATTGCCGCTGATCGGCGCGTTGTACAGCGACGTGAAGAACGTCGTGCGAGCGGTGCCCGAAAAGCGGTCGATGGTCGTCGCCGCGGTGACCGCATTGGAGTTCATGTTCTGGTACGCGACGCGGATGTCGTCGTCGATCACGCCCATCGCACGACTCAGCGCCGTCTTCAGCGCATTGGAGCGATTGCGATAGAACGCGAACCAGTTGGCGAAATTGGTCTGCTCGCTTCCGGAAACGGCCTGGCAGGTGTAGTTCGCGTCGTTCGTGTAGTCGACCTTGCGCTTGGTCTTCGGATTGGTGTCCCGGGGGTCGTCGAAATAGGTCGGATTCGCCACCTGGGTGCAATAGAAACCGGCAGCCGAGTCGACGACCGGGAACTTGAAGTTCTGCGAACTGCAGCTGGTCTTGCTGGTGCCCGTACTGGAGTAGGTGATGTTCGAGGCGCTGGAATCGGTGTAGGTCTTGGTGACGTAGTAGGCCGTGCCCAGATTCACCGTGCCCTTCGCGACTTTGTAGCCGTTGATGTGCGCCGCCGAATACGACTCGTTGGCGAAGCTGACCCCGTTGGCATCGAGCGGCGGCGCATAGTTGACGTTCGGGTTGTAATAGACCCCGTTGTACTGGTTCGCGTAATAGCTGCGATAACGGAAATAGCAGGTCTGGCCGACGACATCATCCGGAACGTAGCCATTGGCCATCGAGCCGGAGTCGTCGAAGGTGATCAGCAGGTTGGGATCGACCGCGACGTTGACGAACAGCGGCGTCTTCGACAGGTTGAGGACGGCGGGAACCGCCTGCGCCGACATGCTGGCGACGAGGCTGACCAGCAGGGCGGACGACATCACTACGATGCGACGAATCATGTTGTTCTCCTAGCTTCAGCGGCCGACCATGTAGACGCTTTCGGTCGTGCGCACGACCCGCGGATCTCCGCCGGTGCTGCGTGCGGTGATGCGATACAGCCAGATCCTGCCGTCGACCGACGTGCCGGAATGCGATTCCAGCGGCTGGGTGGCCTGCTGCAGGCGCTCGATGGCGTACATCGGTCGGCGGTCCAGCTTCGATCCGCCCGCAGTGGCAGCCAGGGCCGGATAGTCGATCACCGAGTACGCGGTGCCGCCGGTCGCCGTCCAGGTCCGCGGCGTGACGAACGCGCTGATGTTGCCGGTGCCGTCGGTGACGACGTTGTCGAGCACCGCGCTCCAGTTGCCGTCGCTGGCGCCGTAGGAACTCCACAGGAACATCTCGGCGCCGCGCAGCGCGCTCTCGGCGCCGGTGAAGGACAGCGACTCGTTGCGCTGCGATCCCGTCATCCGCTCCTGCAGCACCGTGGTGCTCATGCCGGTGACGCCGATCAGCATGACGACCGCCAGGATCAGCAGCCCGACGATCAGGGCGGCGCCTTGCTGGCGGGAAGCGAAACGGCCGTGGACAGGGGTTTGCATGGGAGACGACCTCGACTTAACGACTGACGGAATGCAGGTTGGCGACGAAGCGGAACTCGCGCCGCTTCATCCGGCCCGCCGGCAGACCATTGGGAAGGGTGGCGGTGGCGGCAAGACTCTGGACGGCGGTGCCGTCGGGCGAATAGCGGAAGGGTTCCCCCGCCTCGTCGGAGTCCTGCACGGAATTGACCAGCATCGAGACCTCGACCGAGCTCACCCCGCGCCACAGGCAACCCGCGGTCGGAGGGGCGCTGGTCGTCATCTTCAACGGCGGGCACAACGTGGAGCCGAAGGCGTTGGCATCGACCTGCGCGGCATCGAGGTAGTGCATCCTGTTCTGCCCGTCGAGCACGCCGTAGGTGACGTTGAGGCGTTCGACGCCGTCGACCACGACCTCGGGCGCGGCGCCGTTGGTGATCCGCATCAGCGCACTGGTCCGGCGGCCGGCGGTATCGGGGTCATTGCGGATACCGATGAAATAGGTCACCGAAAGAATGTCCTTCGAGAAGTTGAACACCCGCGAATCGAAGGTCCGGGTGAACGGGCCGGCCAGGCTGGTGATGTAGTTGCCGTCCGCGGTCGTGTGGGAGAGCGACGTACCGGCCGCCGTGGTCGCGAAGACCTCGGAGGTGTTGCAGTTCGCGATCATCGCGAGGTTGCCGTTGGAGAAATTGAGCGGTGCCCCGGTCGCCGCCGACGGCAGGCTGACCGGCACGGTATCGGTGGCATTGAGATCGGCGGCGATCGTCACGCCGTCCGCCAGCAGATAACGGACGGTCAGCACGTCGGTATTGGCGGCGCGCGATCCCACGGTCGTACCGACCGCCGGAACCACGTTGATGTCGTTGGCACTGGTCGGCAGCGCCGGAGTGCAGGTCGACGCGCCGCACTTGTAGCCGCGAATGAACACGCCCGGATCCACTTCGTAGGGCGTGGTGCCTCCGACCGGCGGCGCCGGCAGCCACTTCGGCAGCAGCGCCGCGTTGTTGACGTTGATCAGCAGCGAGCTGCGCGGCGTGAGCCCATAGGGCGTCACGTATGCGGAGATGTTGGCGTAGGTGGAGCAGTACTGCTGGCCGACCAGATGCAGCTCGTCGCTCATGTACTGGCTGGCGAAGCGACCGTTGTCGAGGATGCGCAGCAGGGCGTTCTGGGTGCGCGCGCTCTTGCTGGCGGAATTGAACGACGCGATCATCACCGACGTGACGATCAGTCCCAGCACCAGGGACAGCATCAGCTCGACCAGCGAAAAACCCCGGATCGACGAGCGGCTCATGGCTGGAACACCAGTTGGAAGGATTGGGTCCCCGAGTAGCCGTCGTTGTCGACGTCTCGGCTCTCTCCCCAGTTCAGGGTGACCGTGCAACTGCCGTTCACCGGCGGCACGCCCGCGCCGACGACCAGGGGCGCGATGGCACAGGCGACGGTGCCGTTGCCGGCGGGGAGCAGCGTGGCGATCTGCGTCCCCACGACCGACAGGTCGCGCTGCGCGACCTGCGCGGCCGTGCATCCGGGGCTGGCGCCGACGCCGCACGTCGGCAGCGCCGGGCCGGCACCGGAAAAGGTGCCGACGTAGGCGGCTGCTGTGACACCCGCCGGATTCGCGCGCATCCGCTCCGCCAGCGCGTCCGCGAGAAAACTCGCCTGCGTCCGCAGGTAGGCATTGTGGGTGTTCTTCATCGCCGATGAATTCATGATGCCGGCGCCGAGGAGACCGATGCTGAACACCAGGACGGCGATCATCACTTCGATCAGGGAGGCGCCGCGCTGGGCGACCTTGGGAGGGACGATTCCACGCATGCCGTTCATCTCAGCAGCTCACCGATGCAGTCGGGCCGGTACCTTTGCCCTTGTGGGTTTCCGAACGCCCGTTGGACGAGACGTTCATGTAGCGGGCGTAGGTCTTGTCCTTCGCCGCCGTGTAGCCGTTGGCGCACACCACGCCGTTCGCCGTGCCGCCACCGACCAGCGCTCCCTTGCGGTCGAAGATCACCTTGTCCAGGTGCCCGCCACCGGTGCTCACCACGTCGGAGATGTAGTTGGCCGGGGCGGCATCTTCGCCGGCGATGCTCGGCTCGGCCCCGCCCTGGGTACCGCTGGAGTCGGTGTCGACGAAGATGGTCCAGCCCTTGGCCCAGTCGTTGCCGGTCGGCAGGATCACGACGTTGGCCTGGTTCTTCAGCGCCTCGCTGCGGGCCAGCAACATCGCCTGGTTCAGCGAATTGATCCGCGCCGTGGCGTTCTGGCTGGCAGCGATGTCACGAATGCTGGGCGCGGCCAGGGCGACCAGGATGACCATGATGGTGATCGAGATCATCACCTCGAGCAGGGTGAAGCCCGCCCGGATTCGCGAAACTCTGGTTCGCTGTGCAGTCTGCATGTGGTGCTCCGATTGCTCCAAGACCGTGGTCCATCGTCCGCAACCGTGGATGGCGGACGCCCGCGATTCTGCTGGGTACCGGACGACACGGACGACGAGACTCAGGTTTCAGCAAGTCTCCCGACCCCCCCCGGATTTGGCAAGGCCGACGGTCCTTGAATCCTGCCCGTTCGTCCGTGCTGGCCGTTCGTCGGCGTCGCGGCTCGTTCTCCGGGGGGACGAACGGCAAAATTAAAGTCGATGTTAATCTATCGGGCTAGGAGCCTGCGCGGCAGAAGCCCATCGAGGCTGTGGGTGGGCGACAATCGCGGCATGACGACGTCCTACCTGCCGTACTACCCTGGCCAATCGCACCTGCTGCCACCGTCGGCGGAGGAGTGGTTGCCCGAAGGCC
>JBGAPI010000075.1:0-13258 GCA_044221335.1 Ahniellaceae bacterium | reverse complement strand
CGAGCTCCGACAGCGAGCGCTCGAACTCGGCGATCGAGCTTTGCTCCGCGGGCGGGCTGGGGTTGGGCATGGCGCGCAAGGTAACGCAGCGAACGGCGGGATTCAACGCGGCCGTTGCCCGCTTCATCAAGTGGCAAGAATGCGCTTCAGGCAGGCCCGCGAGCGCAGCAGCAGGACCGGCAGCGTGAGCAGCAGCAGCCCGATCATGCCGGGAACGACCCAGCGCAGCCAGGGATCGTCCCGCCCGAACGGGGACGGACGGTCCCGGTGCTCCGGTTGCGCCGGTACGCCGCTGCCGGGCCGCACCCGTCCGTCCGCGTCGAAGCGCAGCAGGCGGTCGACGTAGGGGTCGGCGAGCAGCACGCCATCGTCGGTCGTGGCGACCGACCACGGCTCGCCGTGCGGCAGCGTGATCGCGAGCGGATGGCTGAAGTCCGCATCGAAACGGACCAGCTGTCCGCGGCGCAGGTTGTCGGCGTTGAGCACCAGCCACCAGCGGCCGTCGCGGCCGCGGGCGAGGTCGGTGACCCAGACCGCGTCGGCAGCGAGCCCCGGCAATGCGGTCGGCCGCCCGCTCGTCGCGTAGCGCTTCGCCCGGTCGGCCCAGGCAGCGGGCAGCGAATTGCCGCTGACCATCGAAGTGCAGCGGGTCGCGACCGGTTCGCCGGCGACGACCGGCCGGGCCGCACGAAACGTTCCGTCGGCATTCCAGTCGAGCACCCGATGGAAGTTGGTGTCGGCGACGCTGACGCCGCCGTCGCCGGACTCCGCGATCGCGTTCGGGAAGCACCAGCCGCCAGGCGCCGCCAGTTCGGTGACGGATTTGCCGTCGATGTCGGTGCGCAGGACGCGGTCGCGGGCGGTGTCGCTGACCCACAGTGTCCGGCCGTCGGCCGCGAGCAGGAACTTGAAGGCGCGCTGGTAGCGCTGGCCCGCCTGCGGAATCGGTCGGCAGTCCGGACCGCGGAGGTCGCAGCGCAGGATGCGGCCGTTGGCATAGTCGCCGAGCAGGACCGTCTCATGGTCGAGACCCTGCAGCGCGGTCAGCCCATCGGTGACGCCGAGTTCGGCGAGCGGCCAGCGACGTTCGCCGCTGCCGTCGCGCTCGAGGCGCAGGAGCTCGGTCGCGGTGAAGGCGAACACGCTGCCGTCCGGCGCGCCGCGCACCTGCTGCGGCCCCGGGGGCGTGGTGACGACGGCGACGCGCGTCACGGTGATGACCGCGGCGGCAAGCGTGATCAACAGGATCGCGACGCGGCCCAGCGAGGGCAGGAAGGATCGCTCCTGCCCATCCTCGCTCGCCGGATCGCGGGCGACGCGCCGACGGAGGCGTTCGAACAGCTCGCGGGTGGTCTTGCCGCCGTCGCGCTGCAGCGGTTCCTGCCGCCACAGCAGCACGATGCCTCCCGTGCTGTCGGTGAGCCGGACCACCGCGGTTCCCGGTCCGAGCAGCGGCTCGGTGCCGAACAGCGCCACTTTCGACGTCGTGGCCGGGAAGCGGTTCACCAGCAGCCGATCGCTGACCCGCTCGAAGCCGACGACCCTGAGCTCGTCGGGCGCGATCAGCAGCAGACCGGGCAGCGCCGGGCGGCCGGAGGAGCTTTGGGCGAAGGACTCGCTGGTCCACCATCCCACGTCGATCGCCTCGGTCCCGGCGATCAGGTCGCGGCAGCGCTCGCGCAGTCGGGCGCGGGCCTGGCGAGCCTGCCGGCGCTGCAGCCAGCGCGCGATCGGCACGAGCAGGAGACCCAGGGCGGGGGCGATCAGGGGGACGTAGCTCATCGTTCGGGATCCGTGGCGTCCCCGATCATCTGGGGGCCGGACGCGGGCGCGCAATGCTGGAACCAGCGCAGACGCCGGAACGGAGCGGCGGCGGCCTGCCAGCGCTCGCCCGCCGCGAGCAGTCCGGCGTCGCCGAAGACCAGCGGCATCCGGCGCCGCTCCCAGGGCGCGATGCCCGCGTCCTGCAGCAGATGCTTCAGCGATTGCGAGGGCCGTCCGGCGGCGAGCCGGAGGCGTTCGCCGCCGCGGCGGTTGCGCACGATCAGCGCCAGCGGCTCCGCCGGCGGCGGATCGAGGGCCAGCGTGCCGAGGCCGCGCGGCAAGGCCAGTGGCGCGCGACCGTCCCAGGGCAGTTCCCAGTCGGCAACAGGCGGCTGCGGCGGCAGCAGGTGGACGCGGCCGCGATGGCGACGCAGTTCGGCGCCGGTCCAGCGGATCGCGAGTTCGCGATCACCGCGGGCGCCGAACAGCTCGCGCGGCAGGATCGCCAGCGTGCGGCGCGGCGGCATCGGCAGGCCACGCTGCTTCGCGTCCTGCCGGAGGACCTCGGCGAGCAGCGCCGGATCGAGCTTGGCCAGTTCGGCGAGGTCGAGACCACCGTCGTCGCCGCGAAGGCGGCGCAGCTTCGATCGGGCGGAGCGGATGAAGGACGTCGAAGCGCGCCGAGCGAGCTCGGCACTCCGGAGCAGGTTGTCGACCGCGCCGGGCCAGTGCGCGGCGAGTTCCGGCAGGATCGACTGCCGCAGGCGATTGCGTACGAGATCGAGATCGGCGTTGCTCGGGTCGTCGACGTGCACGAGGCGCTCCGTCCGCGCGTAGTCGGCGAGAGCCGCGCGCGACACCGCGAGCAGTGGCCGAGCGATCCGCAGCGAGCCGAGGCGACTGCGGTCGCGCATCCCGCCGAGCGCGTCGGGACCCGCGCCGCGAAGCAGGCGCAGCAGCACGGTTTCGACCTGGTCGTCGCGGTGCTGCGCGGTCAGCAGGATCTCGTCGGCTCCGACCCGCGCGGCGAACGCGGCGTAGCGCGCCGCGCGCGCCGCACCCTCGCGGCCGAGGCCCCGGTGCGCGGCGACGTCGACCCGCACGACGTCGCAGTCGATGTCCAGTCCGGCGCAATGCTGCTGCACGTGTTCCGCCCAGCGCTGCGAGGCCGGATGGAGACCGTGGTCGATGTGGATGACCCGAAGGCCGCGTGACCGCGCCGTCGCCGAGTGCGCGAGGAGGTGCAGCAGGACCGTGGAGTCGAGGCCGCCGGAGCAGGCAAGTACCAGCCGAAGAATGCCGAGTCGCTCCAGTGCGGAATCGACGGCAGTCTGCAAGTCGGCGGAGAGGCGTGTCATGGTGGCTCTGGCGGGAGCGGCTTCAGCCGCGATGGCGAAGCGCTACATCAAGGCGGCTGCCGCGGGAGAGGCTTCGGCCGCGATGGCGAAGCGCGTCGCCATCGCGGCTGAAGCCGCGCCCACAAGAATCACCCTGGGGCTTACGCCGCGTAGGCGCCGTACTTGCGCAGCCGCTCGTAGCGCTGATCGACCAGCTGCTGGGCCGGGATCTTCTCCAGCGCGCCCAGCGTGTGCAGCACCACCTGCTTCATCCGGTCGGCCATCTCGGCGGGGTTGCGGTGGGCGCCACCCAGCGGCTCCGGGATGACCTCGTCGACCAGCTTCAGCTCGTGCAGGCGCTTCGCGGTGAGGCCCAGCGCCTCGGCGGCGTCCTTGGCCTTCTCGGCGGTCTTCCACAGGATCGAGGCGCAGCCTTCCGGCGTGATCACCGAGTAGGTCGCGAACTCCAGCATCAGGGTGCGATCGCCGACGCCGATCGCGAGCGCGCCGCCGGAGCCGCCTTCGCCGATCACCACGCAGACGATCGGCACCGAGAAGCGCGCCATCTCCAGCAGGTTCCGCGCGATCGCCTCGGACTGGCCGCGCTCCTCCGCGCCGACGCCGGGATAGGCGCCCGGTGTGTCGATCAGGGTCACGATCGGCAACTTGAAGCGCTCGGCGGTCTGCATCAGGCGCAGCGCCTTGCGGTAGCCCTCGGGCCGCGGCATGCCGAAGTTGCGCTTCAGTTTCTGCTTGGTGTCGCGGCCCTTCTGGTGGCCGATCAGCATCACCGCCTGGCCGCCGATGCGGGCCAGGCCGCCGACGATCGCGGCGTCGTCCGCGAACGCGCGGTCGCCGGCGAGCTCGTGGAACTCGTCGCAGATCAGGCTGATGTAGTCGAGGGTGTAGGGCCGCAGCGGATGCCGTGCGAGTTGCGAGATCTGCCAGGCGCTGAGGTTGGCGAAGATCTCTTCGGTCTTCGTCTTCAGCTTGGTCTTCAGCGCCTTGATCTCTTTCTCGAGGTCGAGCGCATTGCCCTTTCCGGCCTGACCCAGTTCGGCGATTTTCGCGTCCAGGTCGGCGATCGGCTGCTCGAAATCGAGGAAGTTCGGATTCATGGCACGGGTCGGTGGAGCGGGAGCGGGGGGCGAGTATAGCGGGAGAGCCGGTTGCGCCTTGATGGGGGCGATCACCGCACTTGTCGGGTCTGTGGTGACGACCATTGGGAAGAGGGCCCTTGGCTCCTCCTAGAATTCCGGGCCTCCAAACCTCCCAGGCACCTCGCCGAAGCCATGTCGGACACCCAGAACAACCGGCTCCAGGACCTGTTCCTCAAGGCAATCGAGTTGCCGCCAGCCGAACGCGAGGACTTCCTGCGGCGTGAGTGCCGCGACGACGGCACGCTGCTGGAGCAGGTCCGCAAGCTGCTCGCCGCCGATGCCCTGGTGAAGGATTCGACCGCGGTGCCGATGAGTCGGCAACTGGGCGAGAGCCTGAAGAACTGGGATGCCGTCCCCGGCGATGACAGCCGCGTCGGTCCCTACGAGCTGCGCGAGGAGATCGGCCGCGGCGGCATGGGCCGGGTGTTCCGGGCGGAACGGATCGACGGCAGCGTGAACCAGGAGGTCGCGATCAAGTTCGTCCGCTGGGAGCTGGTCGACGAGAAGCTGGTGCGACGCTTCCAGCTGGAGCGGCAGCTGATGGCAGCGCTGCAGCATCCCTATGTCGCGCGGCTGATCGACGCGGGCGAGCTCGACGACAGGACGCCGTACTACGTGATGGAGTACATCCACGGCATCCCGATCACCGAATACTGCCGTCGCCAGGCCCTGACCGTGCGCCAGCGCGTGGAGCTGATGCGCAAGGTCTGCGCCGCCGTCGCCGACGCGCATCGGCAGCTCGTCGTCCACCGCGACCTCAAGCCCGGCAACGTGCTGGTGACGATCGACGGCACTCCGAAGCTGCTCGACTTCGGCATCGCGAAGCCGCTCCGCCCGATTCCGGGCCACGAGGAGACCCAGACCCAGGAACGCTTCTTCTCGCCGGGCTACGCCGCGCCGGAGCAGTTCACCGGCGAGCCGGTCGGCGTCTCCGTCGACGTCTACGCGCTCGGGGTCATGCTGTACGAGCTGCTGTCCGGATCGAAGCCGTTCAAGCTCGACGGCCTGACTCCGTCGCAGATCGAGCGGCTGATCTGCGACATGCCGCCGACTGCGCCGAGCGAGGTGCTGGAAGCGTCCGGCTCGCTGCAGGTGCGCGCGCAGCTGCGCGGCGACCTCGACGGCATCATCCTGCGCTGCCTGCGCAAGCTGCCATCCGAGCGCTACGCCTCGGTCGAGCAGCTTGACAACGACCTCGACAACTATCTCAAGGGACTGCCGGTATCGGCGCGCGGCGGCGAACGCTGGTACCGGGCGCGCAAGTTTGTCGGGCGCAACAAGGTGGCGGTGGCGGCCGGCATTGCGGTGACGGTGTCGGTGCTGGGCGGGCTGGCGGGGTTCGCGTGGGAGGCGCGCGAGGCGCAACGGCGAGCTCAGGAGCTCGAGGCGGTTGTCAAGTTTCAGGCCCGAACGTTCGCTCAACTTGATCCAACCTCGGCGGGAGTAGGCCTGCGAGACGACCTCCGCAATCGCCTGGAGCAGTCGCTGCGCAACACTCAACTCGACGATGCCGCCCGTCGTGCCGAATTGGATCGGTTCGATCGACTGCTCCGGCAGATCAATGTCACCGATGCCGCCTTGCGATTCACCGATCAGGAATTCCTGCGGCCTTCCATAGTCGCGATTACGCCGATCTCGGACTCGATCTGCAGGCCTTGCCGTTGCTGCAGCGGGCCTCCGAGCAGCGCCGCAAGCTTCTGGGCGACACCGACCCGCGGACCCTGGAGTCGATGGATGCAACGGGTCGCCTGATGATGAAACTGGATCGCCGAGCCGAGGCCGAGACCCTCCTGCGCAAGGCGATGCAGGAACAGGAACGGCGCCTCGGTCCTGAGCATCCAGACACGTTGTCGACCCGCAGCGACCTGGGTGCCTTGCTCGCGCGCAAGGGAGAGTTCGAGGAGTCGCGACACCTGCTCGATCGCGCACTGGAAGGGCGACGGCTCCTTTTCGGTGAGCACGATCCACGCACCCTGGACACGCTGGGCTATTACGTCGCGCTGGTGACCGCGAGCGGGCGCTATGCCGATGCAGTCGATATCCACCGCAAGATATTGGAGGGGCGACGTGCCGCGTCCGGGGAAGATCATCCCTCGACGCTGGCAGCAATGAATGATCTCGGATTGGCCCTGCAGCGAGTCGGGCGCTTTTCGGAGGCTGAGCCGATCTACCGAGCGGCATTGGACAAGCGGCGGCGCATGCTCGGCGAGTTCCACCCGCATACGTTGACGTCGATCGGCAACATGGCGATGTTCCTGGGCGCGGTCGAGCGATGGGACGAGGCCGAGCCGTACTATCGCGAGTCCTACGACAAGAGCGTTCAGGTCCTCGGCGAGCTCCACGTCGACGCCCTGGTCGCGCTGAACAACCTCGGCTTCTACTACAAGCACGTTGGTCGCCTGACCGAGGCAGAGGCCTGCTATTCAAGACTGCTGCTGCTGGCCCGCTCGCGGCCCGACGGGCCGCCAGCGAACATGACCGCCTGGATCAACAACATGGGCAAGCTGCTGCAGGCGCAGCATCGATACGACGAGGCCGAGCCCTATTTGCTTGAGGCGCTGAGGAAGCGCATTGAGACACGAGGCGAGCAAGGGCCGATGACCCTGGTGACCTACATCAATGTGGCCGGACTGCGCGACGACCAGGGGCGTTTCGCGGAGGCCAGGGACCTGCTGCTGCCTCGACGCGACATCATCCGGAAGACATTTTCCTCCAAGGAAGACTTCACCTACGCGCAATTTCTGACGGCGCTCGGCCGCGCACATGTCGGCCTGCGGGAGTTTCGGTCCGCGGAAGCAGAACTGACTGAAGGAGTGACCATGATCGAAGAGGTCGACGGAAGCGCCAGCAAGAGCGCGATTCCGCTGTATCGGCAACTGGCGTTGCTCCACCTGGCCTGGGAGGACGTCGACCATTCAGGCGGCCACAAGGCCCAGTCCGAGAAATGGGCGAATAAAGCGGATGCCATCGAAGCAGCGGCCAAGCCCAAGTCGGCGGCCAAGCCCAAATCGCCGCATTAGAAGCCATTGGCTGCATCCTCCGACAGCGCTGACAGGCACGCTGTCCGGCACGAGGTCTCCATGGCCTGGTCCGAATGCGCCGCCGGTCCGTCCCGCAGGATGGATTCCGTCGTCAATCGCGGTGCAAGGTTCAGTTCTCCGGGCGGCCTAGTACCAGGTCGACCCGGGTTACACCCGCCAGCTCCTCCAGCGCCGATCGCAACTCCCCACCCGCCCGCACCCGCCACGCCGAACCGAACTCCAGCAGCGTCTCGTTGCTCGCACTGCGGTAGGCGACGCGGATCACCGCGCTGCCGGGGACGTGCGGCTGCAGCGCCGCGCGCAGGCGCTGGGCGAAGTCGGGCGGCGGCGACTCGACGGACAGCTGCAGCGCGCGGGCGCGGCGTTCGACGACGACTTCCAGCGGCTGCGCGCTCTTCGCGCGGACCTCCAGACGGCCGTTGAAGTCGTCCATCTGCAGGTTGCCTTCGATCACCAGCAGGCGGTTCATCGTCAGCAGCGGCGCGTTCTCGACCAGGGACTCGCGGAAGAAGCTGACGTCGAAGCGGCCGCTGCCGTCCTCGATCTGCACGAAGGCCATCGACTCGCCGCGGCGGCGCACGTCGACCACCATGCCGGCGATGGTGACCGGCTGCGCCTCCGGGCGACCTCGCCGTTCGGGGTGTGCCGGCGGCCGGTAGATCTCGTCCATCTTCGCCAGGGGTGCGGTGACGATCTGTGCCAGCTGGTCGGCGACGGTGTCGGTCGGATGGCCGGAGAGGTAGTGGCCGAGCGTGTTGCGCTCGCCCTCCAGGCGACGCAGCAGCGGCCACTCGTCGACCGCCTTCACGGTCGATGCCGCGGCGAGCGGCGCGGCCGCGCCGAACATGTCGTTCTGTCCGGCGACAAGGGCGCGCAGGCGCTGGTCGGCGGCCTGCATCGCCTTCGGCAGGTGCTCCCACAGCGTCGCGCGGTTGGCGCCGAGCGCATCGAGCGCGCCGGACAGGATCAGGGCCTCGAGCACTTTCTTGTTCAACTTCGACGGATCGACGCGCTGGCAGAGATCGTCGATCGACGCGTAGGCGCCGCCGCGCGCGCGCTCGGCGACGATCGCCTCGACCGCGCCCTGGCCGACGCCCTTCACGGCACCGAGGCCGTAGCGGATCTCCTTCGCGCCGACCGCCTCGAACATGAAGGTGCCGGCGTTGATCGCGGGCGGCGTCACCGACAGTCCGAAGTCCTTCGCGTCCTCGAGGAATCCGGTGAGCTTGTCGGTGTTGTCCATGTCGGAGGACAGCACCGCGGCCATGAACTCGGCCGGGTAGTGGGTCTTCAGCCACGCCGTCTGGTAGGTGACCAGCGCATAGGCGGCCGAGTGCGACTTGTTGAAGCCGTACTCGGCGAACTTCTCCATCAGGTCGAAGATACTGCTCGCGAGCTGCGCGTCGACCTTGTTCTCGGCCGCGCCGGTCTCGAACTTGACGCGCTCCTTCGCCATCTCCTCGGGCTTCTTCTTGCCCATCGCGCGGCGCAGCAGGTCGGCGCCGCCGAGCGAGTAGCCGGCCAGCACCTGGGCAATCTGCATCACCTGCTCCTGGTAGACGATCACGCCGTAGGTCGGCTTCAGGATCGGCTCCAGCAGCGGGTGCGGATAGGTGACCTCGCGGCGGCCGTGCTTGCGCTCCACGAACTCGTCGACCATGCCCGACTGCAGCGGTCCCGGGCGGAACAGCGCGCCGAGCGCGATGATCTCGTCGAACACGCCGGGCTTCAGCTTCTTCGCGAGCTCCTTCATGCCGCGCGATTCGAGCTGGAAGATCGCGGTGGTGCGGCCGCTGGTCAGCAGCCTGTAGGTGGCGGGGTCGTCGGTGGCCAGCGTGGCGATGTCGACCGTGCCGGCGCCGTGGCGCGCGTTGATCGCCTTCACCGCCCAGTCGATGATGGTGAGCGTGCGCAGGCCGAGGAAGTCGAACTTGACGAGGCCGATCGCCTCGACGTCGTCCTTGTCGAACTGGGTGACCATGCCCTCGCCGCGCGCTTCGGCGTACAGCGGCACGAAGTCCGTGAGGTCGGTCGGCGCGATCACCACGCCGCCGGCGTGCTTGCCGGCGTTGCGGGTGAGGTCCTCGAGCTTGCGCGCGAGATCGACGAGGGCCTTCACCTGCTCGTCGTCGGCGTAGGCCTGCTTGAACTCGGCGGAGACCCGGTCCGGCTCCTTCGCGGCCTTCTCCGACACGCCGAGCGCATCGTCGAGCGAGATGTCGAGCGGCCGCGACGGGACCAGCTTGGCGATCCGGTCGACGTGGCCGTAGGCCATGCCGAGCACGCGGCCGGTGTCGCGCAGCACCGCCTTCGCGGCCATGGTGCCGTAGGTGATGATCTGGCTGACCTTCTCGCGGCCGTAGCGTTCGCCGACGTAGTCGATCACCTCGTCGCGGCGGTCCATGCAGAAATCGATGTCGAAGTCCGGCATCGACACGCGTTCGGGATTGAGGAAGCGCTCGAACAGAAGCTCGTAGCGCAGCGGGTCGAGGTCGGTGATCGCGATCACCCAGGCGACCAGCGAGCCGGCACCCGAGCCGCGGCCCGGTCCGACCGGGATGCCGTTGCGCTTGCCCCAGCCGATGAAGTCCGCGACCACGAGGAAGTAGCCGGCGAAGCCCATCTTCTCGATCACGTCGAGCTCGCGGGTCAGGCGTGCATCGTAGTCGTGGCGGGTATAGCCCTCCGCGATGCCGTGGACCTGGAGCCGCTGTTCGAGCCCGGCAATCGCCTCGCGGCGCAGCACCGAGGTCTCGGCTTCGCCGGATGCGGTCGGATAGGCCGGCAACGCGTACTTGCCGAAGCTCATCTCGAGGTTGCAGCGGCGCGCGAGGTCGAGCGTGTTGTCGAGCGCGACCGGCAGGTCGGCGAACAACGCGTGCATCGCCGCGCCGTCCTTCAGGTACTGCTCGCGCGAGTAGGGCTTGGGGCGCTTCGGATCAGAAAGGATGTAGCCCTCGTGGATCGCGACCCGCGCCTCGTGCGCCTCGAAGTCGTCGGCCGCGAGGAAGCGCACGTCGTTCGACACCACCACGCCGGTGCCGGCGATGGTCGCGAGTGCCGGCGCGTGGCGAGTCCAGGCGGACTCCTCGGCGCGGCCGCAGCGGGTCAGTTCGAGATAGCAGCGGTCGCCGAACGCGGCCTGCCACTCGACCAGGCGCTGGCGGGCGTCGCGCTCGCGGCCGGCGGCGGCGCGCTGGGCGACGTCGGAGCCGGGTCCCAGCAGCACGAACAGGCCGTTGCGGTGCTCCTCGAGCCAGCGCCGCTCGACGGTCGTGTGCGCGACCGGATCGCGTTCGCGGTAGGCGCGAGTGAGCAGGCGCGACAGCGAGCGCAGGCCCTCGCGGTGCTGCACCAGCAGGGTGAAGCGGGTCGGCGCCTCCTTGCCCTCGGCGAGCCACAGGTCGCAGCCGGCGATCGGCTTGATCCCGGCCTTCTCGCACTCGCGGTAGAAGCGCGCCAGCGCGAACACGTTGGCCTCGTCGGTCAAGGCCAGCGCCGGCATTCCGGCCGCCTTTGCCTGCGCGATCAGCTCGCTGATCCGAATGGTGGAATCGACCAGCGAGTACTCGCTGTGGAGGTGGAGGTGGGCGAAGGGGGCCGTCATGGTCTAGGCAGCGTAGCCCGGATGAAGCGACAGCGGAATCCGGGATGCTTCGTTGCGCTCGCTGCGGCAGGGGCAGATCGCCGCGGCCTGCAGCCGGTGCGACGGGACGCTCCCAACGCCCCGTGCATCCGGATTCGCAGCAAGGCCGTATCCGAGCCATGGCCAACGACCATTTCGATCTGCTCTCCAGCTGGCGCATCGCCGCGCCGGTCGCCCAGGTCTGGCAGGCGTTGCGCGAGCCCGAACGCTGGCCTTCGTGGTGGCCGTACGTGCTCGCCCTGTCCGAGCTGGACGCCGGCGCGACGACCGGTGTCGGCGCTCGGCATCTGGTCACCTGGACCAGTCGGCTGCCCTACAGCATCAAGCTCACCACCACCGTGACCGAGGTGGTCGAGGCGTCAAGGATCGAGATCGCCGCGAGCGGCGACCTGATCGGCGCCGGCACCTGGTCGCTGCAGCCGGCCGGCGATCGCCTGACCGTGGTCGAGTACCGCTGGCGCGTCCGCCTCGACAAGCCGTGGATGCGCTGGCTCGCGCCGTTGCTGCGGCCGGCGTTCGCGTGGAATCACCATGCGGTGATGGCGGCCGGGGAGCGCGGACTGCGCCGCTACCTCGCGACGCCGGCGTAGGGCGGGCATCGGCCGCCGGTGCGAGGCGCGCCGATGCAACGCCGAGGGCTTCGAAATCCTCCGTCATTGCGAGCGCAGCGAAGCCATCCAGTGCCTTCGCTTTCTCGCGGTGCAGAGCAAAGTCGCTGGATTGCTTCGTCGGAGCTGCGCTCCTCCTCGCAATGACGGAGGTTTTCCTCAGCCCTCAGCCCTCAGCCCGCAACGTACAATGCGCGGTCCACTCCCCCGGCGCGACCGCCATGCCCCTCCTGCAACTCCTCGACGTCGACTTTTCGATCGGCGGACCGCTGCTGCTCGACAAGGTGGGCTTCGCGCTGGAGCCTGGTGAGCGGATCGCGGTGGTCGGGCGCAATGGCGCCGGCAAGTCGACGCTGCTCAGGCTGATCGCCGGCGAGATCCGGCCGGACGACGGCGAGGTACGGCGTTCGGACGGCGTCCGGATCGCCGCGCTCGCGCAGGAGGTGCCGCAGGGCATGCACGGCAGCGTGTTCGATGTCGTGGCCGGCGCGCTCGGGGCGATCGGCGACCTGCTCGCCGAGTACCACCACCTGATCCATGCGGACTCAGCGACGCTGGCGAGCGCGGCGCACCAGGAGCGGCTGACCGCCGTGCACGAGCGCATCGACGCGCTGTCCGGCTGGAACCTGGAGCAGCGGGTCGAGCGGACCTTGTCGCGCTACGGGCTCGATCCCGAGGCCGACTTCGATCGCCTGTCCGGCGGGATGAAGCGCCGCGTGCTGCTGGCGCGCGCGACGGTCGCGGAGCCCGACGTGCTCCTGCTCGACGAGCCCACCAACCACCTCGACCTGTCCGCGATCGAGTGGCTGGAGGGCATGATCCGCGAGTTCCCGGGCTCCGTCGTGTTCGTCACCCACGACCGCCGCTTCCTGCGCCAGCTGGCGACGCGGATCGTCGAGATCGACCGGGGGGCGCTGACCAGCTGGCCGGGCGACTACGACAACTACCTTCGTCGCCGCGAGGAGCGCGCGCACGCCGAGGCCGAGATGACCGCGCGCTTCGACAAGAAGCTGGCGGAGGAGGAGGTCTGGATCCGCCAGGGCGTGAAGGCGCGTCGCACCCGCGCCGAGGCGCGCGTGCAGGCGCTGGTGAAGATGCGCAGCGAGCGCGCCGCGCGGCGCGAGAGCAGCGGCAAGGTCAAGCTCGAGCTGGCGCAGGCGGTCACCTCGGGCAAGCTGGTCGCCGAGGCGACAGGGTTGTCCTACGCGGTCGGCGGCCGCTCGCTGATCCGTGACTTCGACACGACCGTGCTGCGTGGCGACCGGATCGGCATCATCGGTCCGAACGGCTCCGGCAAGACCACCCTGCTGCGCTTGCTGCTGGGCGAGCTCGCGCCCACCTCCGGCGGCGTGCGCGGCGGCAGCAAGCTCGAGATCGCCTACTTCGACCAGTACCGCCGCCAGCTCGACGAGTCGGCCAGCACGATGGACAACGTCGCCGACGGCGCCGACACCATCGAGTTCAACGGCAGCCGCCGCCACGTGCTCGGCTATCTGCAGGACTTCCTGTTCTCGCCGGAACGCGCCCGCGCGCCGATCACCAAGCTGTCCGGCGGCGAGCGCAATCGCCTGCTGCTGGCGCGCCTGTTCGCGCGGCCGTCCAACCTGCTGGTGATGGACGAGCCGACCAACGACCTCGACGTCGAGACGCTGGAACTGCTGGAGGAACTGCTCGCCAACTACCCGGGGACGCTGCTGCTGGT
>JBGAPI010000019.1:0-90041 GCA_044221335.1 Ahniellaceae bacterium | reverse complement strand
ATCCCGAGCAGAACCACACCTTCAACGACCACTACCTCGAGCTCGACTTCGACCTCTCCGAGGTGATGTGGGTGGCGACCGCAAATTCGCTCAACATCCCGGCGGCGCTGCTCGACCGCATGGAAGTGATCCGCATCCCCGGTTACACCGAGGAGGAGAAGATCAACATCGCCCAGCGCTACCTCGTCCCGAAGCAGATCAAGGCCAACGGCCTGCAGCCGGACGAGCTCACCATCAACGAGGACGCGGTGCGCGACACCATCCGCTACTACACCCGCGAATCCGGCGTGCGCAACCTGGAGCGCGAGATCGCCAAGGTGTGCCGCAAGGTGGTCAAGGAGCTGTCGCTGAAGGACGCGAAGCAGGCGCCCGCCGCGAAGGGCAAGCCGGCCGACAAGGGCGGCGCGAAGCGCAAGGGCTCGCGCGTGCAGGTCGGTTCGGCGCGGCTCGACCACTACCTGGGTGTGCAACGCTTCACCTACGGCCGCAAGGAAGAGCAGAACGAGGTCGGCAGCGTGACCGGCCTCGCCTGGACCCAGGTCGGCGGCGACCTTCTCACCATCGAGGCGACGGTGGTGCCGGGCAAGGGCAAGCTGATCCACACCGGCCAGCTCGGCGAAGTGATGCAGGAGTCGATCCAGGCCGCGCTGTCGGTGGTCCGTTCCCGTGCCACCGCGCTCGGAATCGATCCCGACTTCCACCAGAAGTTCGACATCCACATCCACGTGCCGGAGGGGGCCACCCCGAAGGACGGACCCAGCGCCGGCATCGCGATGTGCACCGCGCTGGTCTCCGCATTGTCCAAGGTGCCGGTGCGCGCCGAGGTGGCGATGACCGGCGAGATCACGCTGCGCGGCCGCGTGCTGCCGATCGGCGGCCTGAAGGAAAAGCTGCTGGCGGCACACCGCGGGGGCATCGCGACCGTGGTGATCCCGGACGACAACCGCAAGGATCTCGCCGACATCCCGAAGAACATCACCGCCTCGCTCGCGATCAAGCCGGTGAAGTGGATCGACGAGGTGCTCGACCTGGCGCTCGCGCAGGCCCTGAAGCCGCTGCCCGCGGCCGCGGAGACCGGCGAGAAGAAGGCCGAGGAAGCCGCCCACGCGACCGTCGGCGAGGGGCGCGGCGATGACAACGCTCCGCGTCCGCACTGAAGGTTGGAACCCGCATTTTTGCTAGCGATTTGCGTGAAAATCCCGTTGCGTGGCCCAAAATCGACTGGTATAAAGAGCGCCCGTTGCATAGAAGTGATGCCGCATCCAGCGACGGATGAGTACCCACTGCATCGATTCGACCCGGTGCGAACCGATGCGGAATGCACGACACACCACCAGCAGAATTCCGAGGGAGTGACTCAATGAACAAGGCTGATTTTGTCTCCGCGATTGCCGACGCCGCCGACCTGTCGAAGGCTGACGCCGGTAAGGCGGTTGATGCGATGGTTGAGGTGATCAAGAAGGCGCTGAAGAAGGGCGACTCCGTGTCGCTGGTCGGCTTCGGCACCTTCACTGTCCGCAAGCGCGGCGCCCGCACGGGTCGCAATCCGCGCACCGGTGCCACCATCAAGATCAAGGCCTCGAAGAACCCTGCGTTCAAGGCCGGCAAGGCGCTCAAGGACGCGCTCAACTGAGCAGCGTCGCCCGGCGGCGTTGCCGTCGGGACCGTGGCATGGCTGCCTCCGGTTTCGGCCTTCACGACCCGCTTCGGCGGGTCGTTTGTTGACGGAAGAAGCGGATCGGCGGCGAAGTTTAAGGTTTGCGGGTGCTTAGCTCAGCGGTAGAGCGTCGCCCTTACAAGGCGAGGGTCGGGGGTTCGAAACCCTCAGCACCCACCAGACTCGACCGAGGTGGCGTTCCCGAATCCGGGACCCACACCTTCATGAGGGCGCCAGCGTCGGCGCCCTCGTTGTTTTCAGCCCATAGAAGCGGTTTCCACCATGCTGCAATCGATTCGCGACAAGACCCCGAAATGGCTGGCCACCACCGTTCTGGTGGCGTTGTCGGTCCCGTTCGCCTTCTTCGGCATCAACAGCTACTTCTCCGCCCGTGCCGAGACCTGGGTCGCGAAGGCCGGCAAGGTCGAGATTTCCCCGGCGGAATTCAAGGACCGCATGGAGATCGTGCGCCGGAACCTGCGCCAGCAGCGCGGTGCGGCCTACGACGCGTCGCAGATCGAGAACCCGGAATTCAAGCGCAAGCTCCTCGAGCAGCTGGTCGACGAGCGCCTGTCCTCGGCCGCGGCCGAGAGCATCGGCGCCGCCGCCACCGATGCCGCGGTGCGCGAGCAGATCGAGAAGTTCGAGGCCTTCCAGACCAACGGCAAGTTCGACCCGCAGCTGTACAAGTTGCGCGTCAACCAGTCCTACGGCCGTACGCCGCTCGCGTTCGAGCAGCTGATCGCCGAGCAGCTGAACGCCGCCGCCATTCCCGGCCGGATCGGTGAGACGACCTTCGTCAGCGACGCCGCGGTCGAGCGCTACCTGCGCCTGCGCGACCAGACCCGCGACTTCAGGTTCGTCGCGATCCCGCCGCAGAACGACCCCACCGACCAGCCGGCGGAAGCCGACCTGTCGGCGTACTACGAGCTGCACAAGGACGAATATTCGATCCCCGAGCAGGTCTCGCTCGACTACGTCGAACTCGACGCCGCCAAGATGGCGCTCGACGTCGTCGCCGACGATGCGGCGCTGAAGGAGAAGTACGAGCGCGAGAAGACCCGCTTCGTCAGCCCGGAGCAGCGCCAGGCCTCGCACATCCTGATCAAGCTCGCCGCCGGCGCCGACGCGGCGGCCGACAAGGCCGCGCTCGACAAGATCACCGCGCTGGCCGCCGAGATCAAGGGCGGCAAGTCCTTCGCCGAAGTCGCCAAGGCCAGTTCCGAGGATCTCGGTTCCAAGGCCCAGGGCGGCGACCTCGGCTTCATCGAGAAGGGCAGCGTCAGCGGCGAGTTCGAGAAGGCGCTGTTCGCGATGGCGCCGAACACGATCTCCGAGCCGGTGAAGTCCGACCAGGGCTACCACCTGATCCAGCTGCGCGAGGTCCGCGCCGAGCAGTCGAAGCCGTTCGAGGCGGTGCGTGCCGACCTCGAGCGCGACTACCTCGATTCCGAGCGCGAGCGCCGCTACAACGAGGTCGCCGGCAAGCTGATCGAGGAGGTCTACCGCAAGCCGGGCGGCCTGATCGGCATTGCCGACGAGATGAAGCTGCCGGTACTGCACACGCCGCCGTTCGGCCGCGAGGGTGGCTCGGGCATCGCCGCCACGCCGGCGGTGGTGAAGGCGGCGTTCTCCGATCAGGTGCTGGTCGACGGCAACGCGAGCGACCGCATCGAGATCGCGCCGAACCACATCGTCATCGTCAAGATCGCCGAGCACAAGCCGAAGGCCCCGCGCACGCTCGACGAGGTCAAGCCGCTGATCACCGCGCGTGTCGTCGCCGAGCGCACCGAGAAGCGCACCCGCGACTTCGCGGTGGGCCTGGAGAAGCGCCTCGCCGAGGGGGCGACGCTGGATGCGCTCGCCACCGAGGCCAAGGCTACCGTCCAGACTGCCGCCGGCGCCGGCCGCAACGCGATGAACCAGGACCGCGAGATCGTCAAGGAAGTCTTCCGCCTGGCCCGTCCGGCCGCGGCCGACAAGCCGACGCGGGCGATGGTGAGCATTGGTGGAAAGCGCTACGTGCTGGTCGAGCTGACGGCGGTCACCGACGGTGACGCGGCGAAGGTCGAGGCCGCGCAGAAGGACAGCGTCAAGCGCATGCTGCAGCAGTCCTGGGCTGCCCGCGACGCGCGTGGCTTCACCGACGCGCTGCACGACGGCCTGGAAGTGAAGATCGCTGAAGAACGCATGTAGCTCGGATTCCGTCGGCTGCGCCGACGAAATCCGTGATCGGAGAGCGGCGCGAGTCGGTGGCCGTCCGGGATGCTGGACGGCCATTTTTTTTGACTGGTTCTGGTTGGCGCTCACGCCCCATGGTGCGACGCATGCTGTTCGAGCCCCAGTCGAAACAGGAGCGAAGCGAGTTCGCCCGCTTCATGGCACGGAAGCGTCACGTCGCCGGCTTCTACGGAGCGCCGACGGACCTGGCAATCGGCTTGGTCACCCTGGCCTACGGTGCCGTGCGGCTCGCCAGCTGGTCTCGCGGTGCTGCCATCGGGCTGGCGGTGTTGATGCTCATCGGGGCCCTCCGTGCGGCGCTTCGCGCGGTCGCGTCGGTCGCGCTCCTTCGGGTCCCTGCGGCCCCCTTGCTGACGACTGCCGGCAAATGGTTCGCGCTGGAGCGTTCGATCGAGGCCTGCTTTTTCATCGCGGCCGTCGTCTGCGTCGGGTTCAAGCTCTTGCAGTGATCCTTCGTCACCGAGCCGCCTTCCAGGCGGTTCGAGGAGGCTGGCTGGCGGCCGGCGAAGAGTCCGTTGGGCTCAGGCTTCCGGAAATTCCGGTAGCGCAAAGAAAAATGGCCGCCCGAGGTCTCGTGCAGCCATCTTCCTTTCAAGAACGCTCTGGCGACTCGACCCACCGGAGCGACAGCCCACGATTGCGGAATTCAGTGCGCCGCAGGCGCGCTGAATTCCGAGAGACGGCCGCGATCAGATGCCGGTCATGCCGAGGACGTTGTAGCCGGCGTCGACGTAGGTGATCTCGCCGGTCACGCCGGCGGCCAGGTCCGAACACAGGAACGCGGCGACGTTGCCGACGTCCTCGATGGTGACCGAACGGCGCAGCGGCGCGGTCTCCTCGACGTGGTGCAGCATCTTGCGGAAATCGGCGATGCCGGCGGCGGCCAGGGTCTTGATCGGGCCGGCCGAGATCGCGTTGACGCGGATGCCGTCCGGGCCGAGGCAGCGGGCGAGGTAGCGCACGTTGGCCTCGAGGCTGGCCTTGGCGAGGCCCATCACGTTGTAGTTCGCCATCGCGCGCACGGCGCCGAGGTAGGACAGGGTCAGCACCGACGAGGCGCGTCCCTTCATCAGCGGACGCGCGGCCTTGGCCAGCGCCGCCAGCGAATAGCTCGAGATGTCGTGGGCGATGGCCGAGGCCTCGCGGCTGATGTTGTCGAGGAAGTCGCCGGTGATCGCCTCGCGCGGCGCGTAGCCGACCGAGTGCACCAGCACGTCGATGCCGCCCCAGCGCTCGCCGAGCGCGTTGATCACCGTGTCGATCTCGGAGTCGTGGGCGACGTCGCAGGGCAGCACGATGTCGCTGTTGCAGGCCGCCGCCGCTTCCTCGACGCGGCTCTTCAGCTTGTCGTTCTGGTAGGTGAACGCGAGCTTGGCGCCCTCGCGGTGCATCGCGTCGGCGATGCCGGTGGCGATCGAACGGCTACTGGCGACACCGACGATCAGCGCGCGCTTGCCGGCAAGAAATCCCATGGGTGGCTCCTTCGAAAAAATCGGGCGGCAGTGTATGGGTGGATGCCCGGGCGGGGCAACGCAGCGTGGCTGCCGAGTGCGGGCATCCACCCTCAATGGAGAGCTATTTTCCGATCGGACCAGCGGTGTCCGGTGCGCTGATGCGGAGGTTCTGGCCGATCGACAGTGCGGTCTTTCCGAGGCGGTTCCAGGTCTTCAACTGCTCGATGGTGACGCCGTACTTGCGGGCGATCGTCCACAACGACTCGCCGGAGCGGACGATGTGGAGGCCGCTGTTCGCACTCTTGTCGGTGGCAGCCGGTGCCGCGGCGGCGGCGGGCGGCGGCGCCTCGGAATGCAGCCACACCGGCTGCCCCGGGGTCAGTGCCGCATCGATCGGCATGCCGTTGACCTGTGCCAGGCGCGCAGCGATCCCGGCGTCGCCGTGCGCGAGCGTCGACCAGGTGTCGTCAGCGGACACGCTCGTCCGGCTCCAGCCACTGCCCCAGCCGGGCGGCAATCCGGCCAGCGCCGAATCGACGCGGCGCGCACCCGCGGCCGGCAGCGCCAGGCGCGCACCGGCCGCGATGCTGCCGCGAACGGCGCCGCCGTTGAATTCCTGCAGCTTCGCCGGCGCGAGGTCCAGCAGCCCGGCCAGGAACGACCAGTCGAGCTCCAGCGGCGCCTGCCATTCGACCAGTCGCGCGGCGGCCGCCGGTGTCTGCGGGCGGTAGCCGTGGGAGTTGGGATTGCGCAGGATCGCCGTCAGCGCGCACAGCTTCGCCCAGTGCTCGCGGGTGGTCTTCGGCATTGCGGCGGCGACCCGCTCGGGCGTGGTGCGCTTCTGCGCGCCGATCACCACGAAGTGCCCGGCGTTGTAGGCGAAGTCCACCAGCTTCCAGTCGTGGTCGAACTCCTCGGCCAGCACGGCGAGATGGTCGACGGCGGCGTGCGAGGAGGGCACCAGGTCGAGCCGCTGATCCTGGCGCGCATCGATGACGAGGTTGTAGTCGCGCGCGGTCGGTCGGGTGAACTGCCAGAAGCCGGCCGGATTGTCGCCGCGCCCCGGTAGCGCCTGGTACCAGCTCTCCACCACCGGCAGCAGCGCGAACTCGCTCGGCAGGTGCTTTTCCTCCAGCAGGTCGGAGACGTAGAGCAGCGCCGGCAGCGAGCGGTCCATCGCGTTGGCGAAATGCGGCCAGGCCGGCGCATAGGTGCGCTGCCACTGGCGGATCAGCGCGTCGTCCCCGCAGTCGAAGCGGCCGAGACGGGACTGGAAGCGGGCGAAGGCGTCGTCGTCCGCTTCCTCGGTCGCCGCGACCGCTGTCGGGTGCTCCGGCAGCGGCGTCGCGGTGACGCCGTTCGCGTCCGGCAGTGGCGACGGGATGGAGGCCGGTTCGCGCAGTCCGACGCTGCCGCAGCCGGCGAGCGCGAGCGTCACGAGGCCGAGCGCGAGCGGTCGCGCCGGTCGGGCGGACAGGCGATCGCCGTCAGCCACGGAATCCGTCCTTGCCACGGCGCAGCCAGGTGAAGACGGCCAGCCGGTCCGGCGCCTCGACGCCGGTGGCCGCCGCGCAGGCGCGGCGGAGTTCGGGGCTGTCGCTGCGCAGGAAGGGATTGCAGCGGATCTCGTCGGCGAGTCGGGAGGGCACCGTCGCCAGCCCGCCCGCGCGGCGCTGCTCGACGTCGCTGTAGCGCTCGACCAGGCTGCGGTTACCCGGTTCGACGGTCAGTGCGAAGCGGCAGTTGCCCGCGGTGTACTCGTGGGCGCAGTAGACCTCGGTCTCCGGCGGCAGCCGTGCGATCCGGTCGAGGGAGTCCAGCATCTCCGCGGGACTGCCTTCGAACAGCCGGCCGCAGCCGTTGACGAACAGGGTGTCGCCGCAGAACAGGTGCCGGCCGTCGGAATAGGCGATGTGGCTTCGGGTATGGCCCGGAACCGCCAGCACGGCGAACTCCAGCGGCCACCCGGGCAGCCGCAAGCGTGCGCCGTCGCCGACCACGTCCGTCACCATCGGGATGCGCGGGTCGTCCGGACCGTAGACCGGCACGCGGTGCAGGGACGCGAGTTCCGCGGCGCCGCCGATGTGGTCGTCGTGGTGGTGGGTGATCAGGATCGCGCGCAGCGTGGCGCGCTCGCGGTCGAGCGCGGCCGCGATCGCCGCGGCGTCGCCGGGATCGACGACGGATGCCGCACCGTCGTCGCCGATAAGCATCCAGAGGTAGTTGTCGGCAAACGCCGGTACCGCGACGACACGCATCAGGCGACCTCGATCAAGCGGCGCTGCCGGTCGGGTCGACCGGCAACGCCAGTGTCCGTCTGTTGGCGAATGCCGGTACTCCGACGACCCGCATCGCGTCCCCCAGGGCGGGCCCGACACGATGCCGATTCCGCCGAGCGTGGGCTTGTATCACAATCGATGTTCATGACTCCGAAACCGTCGCTTTCCCATTCCCTGCCGCCCGGCCTCTCCGCCCTGCTGCGCTTCGAACGCGAGTGGCTTGCCGCGCGCGCGCCGGCGCGCAGCCGCGGGCCTCGCTGGTGGCTGGCGCCGCAGGCCGAGGCGGTCGAGGGCTTCCAGCTGCTCACCGTCGGCGCGGAGCGCCGCGGCGACGGCTGTGTCCGCTGCGACCTCGGTCTCTGGCCGGTGTCCGACGGCAGCCTCGACGAGATCGTCCTGCAGCACGTGATCGATCCCTCCGCGGCTTCCATGGCCCTGCTGGCCGAGTCCGTGCGCAGCCTCGCCGATGGCGGCTGCCTGTGGCTGTTCGGCGGCAATCCCCTGTCGCCGTGCTCACCGGCGTGGCGGCGCGACAAGTCCAGCGGCTGGTCGACCAGTGCGCCCGGGCGTGCCGGGGCCCTGCTCGGTCGGCTCGGGCTGACGCCGCTGGAACTGGTCCGTCTCGGGGCCTGGCTGCCGGGCACCACTGCGATGGCTGCGGGACCGCATTGGACCGCCCCCTTGCGCAGCGCCTATGTGATCCGCGCGGAAAAGCGCGTGGCGCGCGTCATCGCGCTGCCGCGGCCGGTCCGCGCCCCGGCGGCCCCGGCGTCGCCGCTGGTGACGACCTTCTCCGCCACCGCGCGCGGCGCCAATGGCCGTTGACGCACGAGCCGAGGCGACACGCCGCTCCGGCGCGGCGGCGACCGGGGACGCGGCGTCGACGGCGGTCGAGGTGTTCACCGACGGCGCCTGTTCCGGCAATCCCGGGCCCGGCGGCTGGGCCGCGCTGCTGCGCTACGCCGGCCGCGAACGCCTGATCGACGGCGCCGAGCGCGCCACCACCAACAACCGGATGGAGATGATGGCCGCGATCGAAGCGCTGGAGAGCCTGAAGCGCGCCTGCACGGTCGACCTGTACACCGATTCCAAGTACGTGATGCAGGGGCTGACGGAGTGGCTGCCGAACTGGAAGCGGCGCCACTGGCAGACCGCCGACAAGAAGCCGGTCAAGAACAAGGACCTGTGGGAGCGTCTCGACCAGCAGTGCGTCCGCCACACCGTGCGCTGGCACTGGGTGAAGGGGCACGCGGGCCACGCGGAGAACGAACGTGTCGACCGCGCGGCCCGCGCGGCGATCGCGCGCCTCGCCGGGGACGTCGAATGAGCCGGCAACTGGTGCTTGACACCGAAACCACCGGTCTCGAGGCGGCGAAGGGTCATCGGATCATCGAGATCGGCATCGTCGAGCTGCTCGAGCGGCGCCGCAGCGGCAACGACTTCCACGTCTATCTCAATCCCGAGCGGCAGATCGACCAGGGCGCGCTCGAGGTGCACGGCATCACCGAGGCCTTCCTCGCCGACAAGCCGCGCTTCGCGGACGTCGCCGGGCGTCTTTCCGACTATCTCGCCGGCGCCGAGCTGATCATCCACAACGCGAGCTTCGACCTCGGCTTCCTCGATGCCGAGTACGCCCGCATCGACCCGGGCCTGGCGCCGCTGGCGCAACGGCTGCCGGTGATCGACACGCTGCTCGCGGCGCGCGAGCGCTTCCCGGGCCAGCGCAACACGCTGGACGCCCTGTGCAAGCGCTTCGAGGTCGACGCCAGCAAGCGCGAGCTGCACGGCGCGCTGCTCGACGCGTCTCTGCTGGCCGAGGTCTATCTCGCCATGACCGCGGGCCAGGTCAGCCTCGACCTGGCCCTCGACGTCGGCGAGCGCACCGCCGACAGTACCGCCGGGAGCGCGGCGCAGCTGCCGCTGGGCCCGCTGCCGCGGATTCTCGCCGGGGCGGCCGATCTCGCGGCGCACGAGGCGCGCCTCGCGGCGATCGAGAAGAGCGCGAAGGCTCCGCCGGTGTGGCGCCGCTACGACTCGACGGCGGCGACAACGGACTGAATTGGTCCGAGATCAACCCCATTGGCAGAATCGTCGCCGATGGCATAATACGGGCACGCATGATCTGCCCGTCCCGAACGTCGGCAGGTGACGCCAAGCTGTTTTGACCGTCAAAGGGGAAGCGCAGGACGGCGCTTTCACAGCTACCTTCTGGGGAGGAAGGCAATGAAGATGCGCTGGATGGGGATGCTGCTGCTGTCTTTGCCGTTGTTCGCTCGCGGCGCCGCGGTCGCCGACGTGGAGGCGCACAAGCACATGGGTGTCGCGAGCTGCGCGAACAGCGTCTGCCATGGCGCGTCGCAGCCGTTCAAGGAATCCCACGTGATGCAGAACGAATTCGCCTACTGGCAGGAATTCGATCCGCATGCGACCAAGGCGTTCCAGGTCCTGCGTTCCGAACGGGGTCGTTCGATCGCGCAGAAGCTCGGTATCGGTGATGCGACCAGCGCCAAGATCTGCATCGACTGTCACGCCGACAACACCCCCGAGTCGAATCGGGGCGAGAAGTTCCAGCTCTCCGACGGCGTCGGCTGCGAAGCCTGCCACGGCGGTTCCGAGCAGTGGCTGTCGGCCCACGCCGACAAGTCGGTGAAGCACGCCGACAACCTCGCCAAGGGCATGTACCCGACCGACAACCCGGTCAAGCGCGCCCAGCTGTGCCTGACCTGCCACATGGGCACCGCCGATCGGATGATCACCCATCGGATCATGGGCGCGGGCCATCCGCGGCTGTCGTTCGAGCTCGACACCTTCACCTGGCTGAATCCGCACTACAAGGTCGACGACGACTACACCGAGCGCAAGGGCAACTGGAACGGCGTCCGCGACTGGGGCCTGGGCCAGGGCATCGCCGCCGCCAACCTGCTCGACCTGCTGGTCGACGAGCGCGCCGGAATGCAGGGCATCTTCCCGGAGCTCGTGCTGTTCGACTGCCACGCGTGCCACAAGCCGATGGGCGCCAACAAGTGGGGTCCGCGCCAGGGCACCGGCCTCGGCCCCGGCGTCGTCCGCCTGAACGACTCCAACCTCGTCATGTTCCGCCACGTGCTGGCCACGGTCGACAAGGCCGCCGCCGATCGCGTCCGCGACCAGACCCGCGCGCTGCATCAGGCCACCACCAAGGACCGCGCGTCCACCGTGGCGGCGGCGAAGCAGCTTGCCGCCACCATCCGCGGCGAACTCGACAAGATCGCGGCGCACGACTTCCAGCCGGGCACGCTCGGCCAGATCCTGCAGAGCATCGTCGACGACGCGGATCGCGGCGAGTTCCGCGACTACTCGGCGGCGGAGCAGGCGGCGATGGCCTCGCAGTCGGTCGTGGTCGCGTTCCAGAACAACGGCAAGATCGACGAGCAGCGCTCCAAGCTGCTGCAGAACCGAGTCGACGCGCTGTACGCCACGGTCGACAACGGCGACAACTTCGCGATGCCGCGCTTCGTGGCCGCGCTGAAGGAACTGCGCCAGGCGGCGCCGTGATCCGACGGCGTTGCATCACATGACGAAGGGCGCCGCGAGGCGCCCTTCTCGTATGCGACTGTCGTTGGAGCGGCGTGAGCCGCGATGCCTTTGTGGGAGGGGCGCGTGCCCCGATGGTGAGGTGCCTGGCAGGATCAGAGCATCGGGGCTCGCGCCCCTCCCACAAAAAGGCTTCGTGGCTCACGCCGCTCCTACACCAGCGCCTGCCGTGTCGCGCGACCCGCCAGCGTGTGCATCCGCGCGACCGTGAGGTCCAGCGCCACCGTCACCGGCGAGCTCCGCTCGGAGAAGATCCGCGACAGCGAGTGGTAGTAGGCGAGCGTGCCGTCGCGCCCCGCCGTGAAGCGCTCAAAGACCGCCACACCGACCGCGGGATTCTCGAGGTCGCCGACGATGGCGCGCGCGTTGTGCAGCTTGTCGCACGCGGAGACCAGGAGGGCCGCGTCCGTTTCGTTGGCGAGATGCGCGAGGTAGGCGATCTTGCGCCGGCGCCAGTCGGCAAGTTTCGCGTCGGGATCGGTCGCTGCGGCTTTCGATTCCGCGCTGCCGTCGGTGCAGGCCAGCACGATCGCGGCGACCTCGGGACCGAATTGCGCGCGGATCTTCGCCTCGTGTTCGCCGCCGCAGTCCTCGATCACGTCGTGCAGCAGCCCGGCGATCGCCTGGTTTTCGTCGCCGCCGAATTCCAGCACCAGGCTCGATACGCCGAGCAGGTGATAGAGATAGGGAATGCGGGTGCCCTTGCGGTAGTGATTCGCATGGGCGACCCGGACGTAGTCGACGGCTTCGGTATAGCGGGGGCCGAGTTGGGTCATCGGGCGGTCCTGGGGCGAGAGCGGCAGTCGCAAGGGTGCGCCTTGACGCCGCGGCTGTACAGGCGCCGCTACTCGGGATCGTAGTCCAGGATCGGCGCCAGCCACCGTTCCGCCTCGGCCAGCTCCCAGCCCTTGCGTTTCGCGTAGTCGACGACCTGCTCCTTGCCGACGCGACCGACCACGAAATACTGGCTGTCCGGGTGACTGAAGTACCAGCCGGAGACGGCCGCCGCCGGGTACATCGCGTAGTTCTCCGTGAGCTTCAGGCCGATCCTTGCCTCGGCGTCGAGCAGGCGGAACAGCGTCGCCTTCTCGCTGTGCTCGGGGCAGGCCGGGTAGCCCGGGGCCGGACGGATGCCGCGGTAGCGCTCGTCGATCAGCGCCTCGTTGTCGAGATGTTCGTCCGTGGCGTAGCCCCAGAACTCGCGGCGGACTCGCTCGTGCATGCGCTCGGCGAAGGCTTCGGCGAGGCGGTCGGCGAGCGCCTTCAGCAGGATCGCATTGTAGTCGTCGTGCTCCGCCTCGAAGCGCGCAACATGTTCCTCGATGCCGATGCCGGCGGTGACGGCGAAGCCGCCGATCCAGTCCCGCGTGCCGGAGTCCGCCGGCGCGATGAAGTCGGCGAGGCAGAGGTCGGGGCGATCGAGGGGCTTGTCGGCCTGCTGGCGGAGGAAGTGCAGGGCCACCCGCCCACCCTGACCGCTCCCTCGCGGGCGGGGGAGAGGGGAGCCTTGGGGCGCCTCGATGTTTCCCTCTCCCTCGCGTGCGGCGAAGACGGCAGGGTGAGGGGGCAGCACGACATCGTCGCCGTCCCGTTCGGCCGGCCAGAACCCGATCACCGCCCGTGCCGTCAGCCAGCGCTCCGCGACGATCCGATCGAGCATCGCCCGCGCATCGGCGTACAGCTTCGTCGCTTCGGCGCCGACCACCTCGTCGCTGAGGATCGCCGGATAGCGGCCTGCCAGTTCCCAGGTCGAAAAGAACGGCGTCCAGTCGATGTAGTCGACCAGTTCCGCGAGCGGATAGTCGTCGAACACGGTGACGCCAGGAGCGCGCGGCGTCGGCGGCGTGTACGTCGACCAGTCCGCCTTGAACGCCCGTTCCCGTGCGGTGGCGAGGTCGACCAGCCGCTTGCCCTGGCCGCGGTCCCGGTGGCGCTCGCGGATGTCCGCGTATTCGGCCTCCGCCTTCGCGGCCAGCGCCGCGGCCGTTTCGGGCTTGCGCAGCGCCTGCGCGATGCCGACCGCACGCGAGGCGTCCTTCACCCACAGCGTTGGCGCCGCCTTGTAGTGCGGCGCGATCTTCAGTGCGGTGTGTGCTCGCGAGGTGGTCGCGCCGCCGATCAGCAGCGGCAGGTCGAAGCCCTGGCGGGTGAGTTCGCGGGCGAAATGGCTCATCTCGTCGAGCGAGGGCGTGATCAGGCCGGACAGGCCGATCAGGTCGGCCCGCTCGGCCTTCGCGGTGTCGAGGATCTTCTGCGCCGGGCACATCACGCCGAGGTCGATCACCTCGAAGTTGTTGCAACGGAGCACCACGCCGACGATGTTCTTGCCGATGTCGTGGACGTCGCCCTTCACGGTGGCGAGCACGATGCGGCCGTTGCTGCGCCGCGCCTCGCCGCTGGCGGCCTGCGCCGCCTCGATGTGCGGGATCAGCCAGGCGACCGCGCGCTTCATCACGCGGGCCGACTTCACCACCTGGGGCAGGAACATCTTGCCGGCGCCGAACAGGTCGCCGACGGCGTTCATGCCGTCCATCAGCGGGCCCTCGATCACGTGCAGCGGCTGCTCGGCGGCGAGCCGCGCCTCCTCGGTGTCCGTCTCGATGTGGGCGTCGATGCCGTGGACCAGCGCATGGCGCAGCCGCTCGGTCACCGGCAGCGCGCGCCAGGCTTCGGTCTGGGGGCCGGCGTCCTTCGCACCCTTGCGGTTGTAGCGCTCGGCGATCGCGAGCAGCCGTTCGGTGGCGTCGGCGCGGCGCGCGAGCACCACGTCCTCGACCCGCTCGCGCAGTTCCGGCTCGAGTTCGTCGTAGATCGGCAGCGCGCCGGCGTTGACGATGCCCATGTCCATGCCGGCCGCGATCGCGTGGTAGAGGAACACCGAGTGGATCGCCTGGCGCACCGTCTCGTTGCCGCGGAACGCGAAGCTGACGTTGGAGACGCCGCCGGACACGTGGCAGTGCGGCAGCGTGCGGCGGATCTCGCGGGTGGCCTCGATGAAGTCGAGCGCGTAGCGGTCGTGCTCCTCGATGCCGGTGGCGATCGCGAAGATGTTGGGATCGAAGATGATGTCTTCCGGCGGGAAGCCGAGCTTGTCGACCAGCAGCCGGTAGGCGCGGGTGCAGATCTCGACCTTGCGCGCCGCGGTGTCGGCCTGGCCGACCTCGTCGAAGGCCATCACCACCACGGCGGCGCCGTAGCGCTGCACCCGGCGGGCGTGCTCGATGAAGCTCGCCTCGCCTTCCTTCAGCGAGATCGAGTTGACGACCCCCTTGCCCTGCAGGCACTTCAGGCCCGCCTCGATCACCGACCACTTGGAGGAGTCGACCATCACCGGCACCCGGGCGATGTCGGGTTCGGCGGCGATCAGGTTGAGGTAGCGGCTCATCGCGGCCTCGCCGTCGATCAGGCCGTCGTCCAGGTTCACGTCGAGGATCTGCGCGCCGGACTCGACCTGCTGGCGGGCGACCTCGACCGCCTCGTCGTAGCGCGCCTCCTTGATCAGCTTGCGGAACTGCGCCGAGCCGGTGACGTTGGTGCGCTCGCCGATGTTGACGAAGTTGAGCGCCGGGGTCAGGACCAGGGGTTCGAGCCCGGACAGCCGGGTGTAGCGGGCCTCCGTCATGCCGCGACCGCCACGGTCGCCGCCGTCGCCGCCGGATCCCGCTGCTGCGCCATCCGCGGACGGATCGGCGCGAGCGCCTCGGCGATCGCGCGGATGTGCGCGGGCGTGGTCCCGCAGCAGCCGCCGACGATGTCGACCAGGCCGCTGGCGGCGAATTCCCGGAGGGTCGCAGCCATCTGCTCCGGAGTCTCGTCGTACTCGCCGAAGGCGTTCGGGAGGCCGGCGTTCGGGTGCGCGCTGACGGCGCATTCGGCGACGCTCGCGATCAGGTCGACGTAGGCGCGCATCTCGGTGGCGCCGAGCGCGCAGTTGAGGCCCACCGCCAGCGGCCGCGCGTGGCGCAGCGAATACCAGAAGGCGTCGGCGGTCTGGCCGGACAGCGTGCGGCCGGACCTGTCGGTGATGGTCCCGGAGATCATCACCGGCAGCCGGGCGCCGCGGGCGACGAAGACGTCCTCGATCGCGGCCAGCGCCGCCTTGGCGTTCAGCGTGTCGAAGATGGTCTCGACCATGATCGTGTCGCTGCCGCCGTCGATCAGGCCCTCGGTGGCCTCGCGGTAGGCGGCGACCAGCGCATCGAAGTCGACGTTGCGGAAGCCCGGGTTGTTGACGTCGGGGCTGATCGAGGCCGTGCGATTGGTCGGACCGAGCACGCCGACGACGAATCGCGGGCGGTCCGGGGTCTTCGCCGTCATCGCGTCGCATTCGAGGCGCGCGAGCCGCGCGCCCTCGCGGTTCAGCTCGTAGACCATCGCTTCCATCGCGTAGTCGGCCTGGGCGATGGCGGTGGCATTGAAGGTGTTGGTCTCGATCAGGTCGGCTCCGGCCTCGAGGTAGGCGCGGTGCACGCCGCGCACGATCTCGGGCTGGGTCAGCGACAGCAGGTCGTTGTTGCCCTTGAGGTCGCAACCGGCGTGGCCGTGCTCGTGGGCACAGGCGTGGGCGAAGCGGGCGCCGCGGTAGCCGTCCTCGTCGAGGCGGTGGGCCTGCAGCATGGTGCCCATCGCGCCGTCGAGCAGCAGGATGCGCTCGGCCAGCGCGGTGGTCAGCGCGGCGACGCGCGCGGGGTGCAGCCAGGGCAGGGTGTTCATCGGCGGGCCTTGCGGTTCGCGGCAGTGGAAGTCTCGCCATCCGGACGTCCGGACGGCTTTTCGGCGAGCAGTGTAACGACCTCGAAGTGCGGCGGCCGCCGCTCGCGCGCCGCGGCGCTGCAGGAACGCACCCGCAGGCCGGCGTCGGTCGCCAGCGCGGCGAGCTCGTCCGGCGCGAAACCGAGGTTGCGGTGGTCGAAGGGCGCGACCGCGGTGCGGTGGGCGTGGCGGGCCAGGGTCGCGACCAGCAGGCGGCCGCCGGGGCGCAGCAGGCGGGCCGACTCGGCCAGCGCGCGCGCCGGCGCATCGCTGTAGGTCAGCGCGTGCATCGACAGCACCAGGTCGAATCCGGGCTCCAGCGCGAGCGCGTGCATGTCGCCCTCCAGCACCCGCACGTTGGCGAGCGGCGCGAGCCGGCGGCGGGCGGCGGCGACCACACGCGGGCTGGCGTCGACGCAGGTGATCGAGCGGGCGCGCGGCGCCAGCAGTTCGGCCAGCACGCCGTCGCCGGACGCGAGGTCGAGCACGTCGCCGAGCTCGAGCAGCAGGCCGAGCGAGCGCGCCAGGGCCTCCCAGGTGCGGCCCGGGGAGTAGTGCCGTTCCATGTCACCGGCCACGCTGTCCGCCCAGTTGGCCTCGCGGGCGCGTTGCGCGAGTACCGCCGGCAGGCGAGTGGCGTCGGCGCGCAGCAGCGCGTCGTCGGCGCCTGCGCGGAGCTCGGTCCACAGCCGGGTCAGCAGCGGATCCGCGTCGGAGTTGAAGCGGTAGTAGGCCGACACGCCGGCACGGCGGTCGCGCACCAGGTCGATCTCCTTCAGCTTGGCGAGATGGGTCGACACCCGCGGCTGCGCCAGCCGGGTGATCGCGGCCAGTTCCGCGACCGTCAGCTCCTCGCGCTCGACCAGGGCGACCAGCCGCATCCGGGTCGGGTCGGACAGCACGCGAAACAGCGCGGAGGCGCCGGCCAGATCCATCTCTATCCTTATATCGCGATTGAAGGATGGATTAGCGTAGGGGCGGGGGGGCGGCGGGTCAAGCGGCGTCGTTGCTGTTTGACGGAATCGCGATTTGCCATCGCGCGGCGCGGCGGTTGCGGGAGGGGCGCGAGCCCCGACGGATCCCGCGAGAGACCCTCGTCATTGCGAGCGCAGCGAAGCAATCCAGCGCCCTTGCTCTTGATTCTGACGCGGCGAAGAGCAAAGGCGAGCAAAGGCGCTGGATCGCTTCGCTGCGCTCGCAATGACGGGCCCTCGGTTCCGTGAGCCGCGACGGCTGTCGGTCGTGGCGGTCGCGTCCGCCGCCGCTCATGCAAGTCAGGCGACAAGGGGCAGCGGCGCGAGCGCCGCTCTCCTCAATACTTGCGGATCTGCGCGACCACGATGCCCTGGACCTGCACCCGACCGTGGCCGAAGTGCATCGGCTCGAAACCAGGGTTGGCGGAATGCAGGATGACCGCGTCGGGACGCTGTTCGATGCGCTTCAGCGTGGCTTCCTCGCCGTCGATCAGGGCGACGACGGTCTCGCCGTCGCGAGCGGCGGTGCGGGCCTCGACCACGACGACGTCGCCGTCCAGGATGCCGGCGTCGCGCATCGAGTCGCCGCGGACACGCAGGGCGAAGCAGTTCGGAGCGGTCTTCAGCCAGCCGGGCAGGGCGAGGCTCTCGCCATGGAACATGGCCTCGATCGGGCGTCCGGCCGCGATCGCTCCCAGCATCGGCACCATCCGCTCGTCGTCGTTGGCGGCGGAAATCAGGCGCACGCCGCGCTGCTTGCCGGCCATCGGCTCGACCAGTCCGGCCTCGACCAGGGCGACGACCTGCTTGTGCAGGGAGCCGCGGGAGGACAGGCCGAGGTCGCGGCAGATCTCGGGTAGCGACGGCGGATTGGCGCCACGCTGCTGGCGCTGCTTCAGGTAGGCGAGGAGATCGATCTGGCGACGAGTGAGCGCCGGGCTGGGGCGAGCGCCGCCGACCGCACCGAACAGGCGGGAGACCGGGGTCGTGGCTCCGTTCTCCCGGTGAGTACGCCGGGCCGGAGTCTCGACGACCGGCCCGCGGGATTCCGTCGCGGGCGCGTCGTTCGCTGCGATCTCCTGCGCGGCGACGGCGACGACCTCGTTCTCCGGCGTTGATCCCGCCGTGACGGTCGCAGTGGATTCGTTCTCCATCACGATGCCTGTGGAATCCAAGGTGGAAACGACCTCGGGAGAACCGTCGACCAGGCTGGCATCGTCGACCGGCCGCGGCTGCCCCCACAGGTCCATCTGATCGAGGTTCTGTTTCGGTTTCCGCGAGCGCGTGGTGGCGCTGGGCTTGCCGGACGTGGCCATGGAAATTCCTGCAGAGGTTCAGGCGCTGCGCAGCGCCGCCGGTCGATGGACGCGATCATAGTATCGAGTCAGAACCATCACAAAACCTCGGAGCACTGCGCGTCCGCGGGAAATGCGAGGATCGGGGCGCGTCGCAGGTCGGACCGGAAACGAGTGGCATCCGGAGACAGAACCGGCTCGGCGAGGTCGCGGCGGACCGCAACGAGGCGAGTTCGAGCCTTGGCAGACTTCAATCGCGCCGGCAGGCGGCGCCACCAGCGTCCGCTGGGTCCGACCGGCCGGCCGCGGTCGATGGGTCGGCGGCGGGATCGACCACGCCGCGTGACGGGAACGCCAGCAGGGCGTGGCGCCCGTTGGCGGCGACGTCGAAGCGTCAGGCCGTGACCGCGGCCATCAGCCCCGCGGCGGCTTGCTCTTGGCCGGCTTGAACGGCTTGTGGCCGCCCGGCTTGAAGGGCTTGGCCTCGGCGGACTTGAATGACTTGCCGGCGCCCGGCTTGAACGGCTTGCGCGGTGTGCGAGCCGCCGCGATGGGCGCGGGGGCCGTGCCATCGTCGCGCCGGATGCGCAGGCGCTGGCCCGCCACCCACACCGTCTGCAGGTGCGCCAGGACGTCGTCGGGCATGCCCTCGGGCAGGTCGATGAGACTGTGCTGTTCGTAGATCTCGATGCGGCCGATGAACCTGCTCTCGAGCCCTGCCTCGTTGGCGATCGCGCCGACGATGTTGCCGGGCTTCACCTGGTGGTTGTGGCCGACCTCGATGCGAAAGGTCTCCATGCCCTGCTCCGGCGCGCGTTCGCGCGCCGGAGACCTTCTCGCTTTCGCATCCGGGCCATGCTGCGCAGACCGCGGAGCGTCGGAAGAGTCGTCCACGGGCTCATGGCGGTTGAAGCGCTTCTCCATCGCCGGGCGGTCCGCAGGCTCGGCACCGCGCGACTCGAAGCGCTCGGCGCGCGCCGGTCGCTCGAACCGTGCCGGACGCTCGCCGGCCTCGCGGCGCGGCGCGCGATCCGGACGAACGCCCCGGTCCGGCGTCGGCACGAATTCGCGCACTTCCGCATTCTTCTCCAGGAACAGCTTGCTGCGGCCCTGCGCCAGCGCCGCCAGCGCCGCCGCGATCTCCAGCGCCGGCACGTTGTGCTCGCGCTCGTAGCGTTCGATCACCTGCTGGAACTGGTCGAGACCGCCGGCACCGAGGGTGTCCGTGATCTTCTTCATGAAGCGATCGACGCGGCTGTTGTTGACGTCGTCGACCGAAGGCAGCTGCATCGGCGTGATCGGCTGGCGGGTCACGCGCTCGATCGAGCGCAGCATGCCGCGTTCGCGCGGGGTGACGAACAGGATCGCCTCGCCGCTGCGCCCGGCGCGGCCGGTGCGGCCGATCCGGTGGACATAAGCCTCGGGGTCGTAGGGGATGTCGTAGTTGACCACGTGGCTGATCCGCTCGACGTCGAGGCCGCGGGCGGCGACGTCGGTGGCGACCAGGATGTCGATCTGTCCTTCCTTCAGCCGCGCGATGGTGCGCTCGCGCTGCTTCTGCTCGACGTCGCCGTTGATCGCCGCCGCCGCGAAGCCGCGCGCCGAGAGCTTCTCGGCCAGCTCCTCGGTGCCCTGCTTGGTGCGGCTGAACACGATCATGCCGTCGAACTTCTCGGTCTCGAGAATCCGGGTGAGCGCATCGAGCTTGTGCAGCCCGCTGACCGCCCAGTAGCGCTGGTTGACCCGCTCCGCGGTCGCCGTCCTGGCCTTGATCGCGATCTGTTCGGGGTCCTTGAGATAGCGGTCGGCGATCCGCTTGATCGGCGGCGGCATGGTCGCCGAGAACAGCGCGACCTGGCGCTCGGCCGGCGTCTTCGCCAGCACCTTCTCGACGTCGTCGATGAAGCCCATGTTGAGCATCTCGTCGGCTTCGTCGAGCACCAGGAACTTCAGCTGCGACAGGTCGAGCGAGCCGCGCTCGAGGTGGTCGATCACCCGGCCCGGGGTGCCGACGACGACCTGCGCGCCGCGCTTCAGGCCCGCCAGCTGCGGACCGTAGCTCTGGCCGCCGTAGATCGGCAGCACGTGGAAACCGGGCAGGTAGGCCGCGTACTTCTGCATCGCCTCGGCGACCTGGATGGCGAGCTCGCGGGTCGGCGCGAGCACCAGCGCCTGCGGCGGTCCGCCGCGCAGGTCGATCCGGGCGAGCACCGGAAGCGCGAATGCCGCGGTCTTGCCGGTTCCCGTCTGGGCCTGGCCCAGCAGGTCGCGGCCGCCGAGCAGCGGCGGGATGGTCGCGGCCTGGATCGGCGAGGGCGACTCGTAGCCGACCGCCTTCAGCGCGCGCAGCAGCGGTTCGGGCAGGCCGAGAGCGGCGAATTCGTTCGGTACTGCGGGCGCATCGGCGGAAGACGGTGCGGTGGACATGGCCGATGGCTCCTTCGTTGCATCGAGCCGCATTGTACGTGCTGCGGCGGTCGACCCGGTCGGATTCGCTATCCTGCCCCGATGATCGAACTGAGCCTGACGCAGGCCCGCAGCCTGCACCTCGCCGCGCAGGGACTCGCCGTGCCGCCGCGCCGCAAGGCCCGCAAGCCCGACCTGCTGGCGGCGATCGAGCGCATGCAGCTGCTGCAGATCGACACCATCCACGTCGTCGCCCGCAGCCCCTACCTCGTCCTGTACTCGCGGCTCGGCAGCTATCCGCCGGATTGGCTGACCGATCTGCTGGCCGAGGGCGCGCTGTTCGAGGTGTGGTCGCACGAGGCCTGCTTCGCGCCGATGCGCGACTGGGCGCTGCACGACGCCCTCCGGCACGGGCGCGACCGGCACTGGTCGACCCGCAATGCGCAGCGCATGCGCGCCGAGCAGCGCGAGGGCATGGACGGGATCCTGGCGAAGGTGCGCGACGGTGGCGCGGTGCGGGCGCGGGACTTCGAGCGCAGCGACGGCAAGTCCGGCGGCTGGTGGGAATGGAAGCCGGAGAAGCGCTGGCTCGAGGCCTGGTTCCACCTGGGCGAGCTGATGGTCGCGCGACGCGAGAGTTTCCAGCGGGTCTACGACCTGGCGGAGCGCGTACGCACGGCGGCGAGCGAGCGTGGCCATGTCAGCGCCGCCGCGCCGAGGCGCGATGCGCTCGACCGCGAACTGATCCTGCGTGCGGTCGCCGCGCTCGGAATCACCGCGGCCGGCTGGATCAACGACTACTACCGCCACGGTCGCAAGTTGCGCGATCGCGACCTCGACGGGCTGGTCGATGCGGGCGAGCTGCTGCGCGTCACCGTCGCCGGTTTCGACGCGCCGCTGTACGTCCATCCCGTGCAGCGGCCGCTGCTCGAAGCCGCGGCGGACGGAACGCTGAAGGCGCGCCGCACGGTGCTGCTGTCGCCGTTCGACCCGGTGGTCTGGGACCGCGAGCGCGCGTCGGTGCTGTTCGGCTTCGACTACCGGATCGAGTGCTACACGCCGGGACCGAAGCGGCAGTTCGGCTATTTCGTGCTGCCGATCCTCGACGGCTCGCGACTGGTCGGACGCCTGGACGCGAAGGCGCATCGGCAGGGCGGGGTGTTCGAGGTGAAGGCCCTGTTCCTGGAGGATGGCGTGCGGGTCAGCGACGCGCTGGTCGGGCGGATCGCCCGGGCGATCGTCGACTGCGCGGCGTGGCATGGCACGCCGGAGGTAGCGATCCGGCGGTGTGAGCCGGCGTCGTTGAAGAAGGCGCTGCACGCGGCGGTGAAGGGGTAGGGCAGGCGCTGCCCGCCGCCGCGCCGACTCCTGGCGCCTTGGGAGCGGCGGACGCCGTGGCCGTCACATCGCCTGAAGGTCGCGGCTTCCGTCGGTCCCACCGCGAGGCGCCGGCGATGGCGCGCTGTGCCCGCCCTACAAGCGTTTGAACGATCATCCCGTGCGACATCGTTGTTATGATCCCGCGCCTCGCGCCAGCCGGCGCACGGCGCCCCAGGACTTCCGCGGCGCTCTTACGCGAAATCAGGATGGTTCCAATGAGCAAGCGTCGAGTCGTGGTGACGGGTCTGGGTATCGTGTCGCCGGTGGGCAACGACATTCCGACCGCGTGGAAGAACGTTGTCGAGGGCAACAGCGGCATCGGGCCGATCACCCACTTCGACGCCAGCAGCTTCGCCACCAAGTTCGCCGGCGAGGTCCGCGACTTCGATCCCGCCGCGTACATGCCGGCGAAGGACGTGAAGAAGATGGATCCGTTCATCCACTACGCGATCGCCGCCTCGATGCAGGCGGTGAAGGACGGCGGACTCGCGGTGACGCCCGAGAACGCCGATCGAGTCGGCGTCGCGGTCGGCGCCGGCATCGGCGGCATCGGCGGCATCGAGAAGACCACCGAGGCCTTTCTCAACGGCGGTCCGCGCAAGATCTCGCCGTTCTTCGTGCCGAGCACCATCATCAACATGGCCGCCGGCCACGTGTCGATCATGCTCGGCGCCCGTGGCCCGAACGTGTCGGCGGTCTCCGCCTGCGCGACCGCAACCCACAACATCGGCCTCGCGATGCGGATGATCCAGCACGGCGACGCCGACGTGATCGTCGCCGGCGGCGCCGAGTACGCCACCACCCCGACCGCGATCGGCGGCTTCATTGCCGCCCGCGCGCTGTGCCAGTGGGAAGGCGACCCGAAGGAAGCCAGCCGCCCCTGGGACAAGGACCGCGAGGGCTTCGTGCTGTCCGACGGCGCCGGCGTGCTGCTGCTCGAGGAATACGAGCACGCCAAGGCCCGCGGCGCTCGGATCTATGCCGAGCTCGCCGGCTTCGGCATGTCCTCCGACGCCTACCACATGACCGCGCCGCTGGACGACGGCTCCGGCGCGGCAGCCTGCATGCGCAACGCCCTGCGCGACGCCGCGATGAATCCGGCCGAAGTCGACTACGTCAACGCCCACGCGACCTCGACTCCGCTCGGCGACCTCGGCGAGACCAAGGCGATCAAGTCCTGCTTCGGCGATCACGCCTACAAGCTCATGGTGAGTTCGACCAAGTCGGTCACCGGCCACCTGCTCGGCGCGGCCGGCGGCGTCGAGGCGATCTTCTCGCTGCTGGGCCTGCACCACGGCATCGTTCCGCCGACGATCAACTTCGGGTCCCCCGGCGAGGGTTGCGATCTCGACTACGTCCCGAACGTCGCTCGCCAGCACACGTTCAACAGCGCGCTGTCGAACTCGTTCGGCTTCGGTGGCACCAACGCGGCGCTGCTCTTCCGCCGGGTCTAGTCGCTGCGCGACCAGACCCCATCGGAGAGCTTCAGGATCGGAGAAGCACCGTCATTGCGAGGAGGCGCGAAGCCCCGACGAAGCAATCCAGCGACGTTGCCGTTCGGGATGCCAGGGCGAGAGTCCGAGGCGCTGGATCGCTTCGCTCGCAACGTCGGTCGCCCCGGATCGTGCGATGAGGAGCGCTCTTCCGACGAAGCGATCCCGCGTCGGCGCTCCTGCGCATGGAGCGACCCGCGCGCCCTGGGGCATCACCCCGGCTAGACTTGCCGGCTTCGTGTCGGCGAGTTGATCCGGGCGTCTTCATGCTGGTCCAAACGATTCCAGGCAGTTGCGACCTGCTCGCGCTCGCTGCTGCACATCCCGAGCGCTACCCCGGCCTGCTGGAGAGCGTCGCCGCCGGTCCGGCGACGGCGCGCTACGACCTGTTGTTCGCCACGACGGGCGAGACCTTGCGCTGCGAGCGTCCGGACGACGGCTTCTTCGCGCGCCTCGACGCGGCGCTGGCGCAGGACGGGGCAGCCGCTCGATCCGACGACGCCGGCGCCGCGCTGCCCTTCCAGGGCGGCTGGTTGCTGTTCGCGAGCTACGAGCTCGCGGGCGCCTGCGAGCCGCGCCTGCGGCTGCCCGCGACGCCCGAGCCGCTTCCGCTGGCCATCGCGCTGCGCTGTCCGGTCGCGGTGATCGTCGATCACCAGCAGCGGACGACGAGCCTGGTCGGCGAGTCCGGCGCTGCGGCGCTGCTCAGCCAGGTCCGGGCGGATCTCTCCGCGGCTCCGCTGCCCGTCACCGCGCCGGGGGCCGATGAGGTCGCGGCGATCGCGGTGCACGAGGATGCTCCCGAGTCCTACCTCGACGGCGTCGCCCGCATCCACCGCTACCTCGCGGAGGGCGATACCTTCCAGGTCAACCTGTCACGCGGCTGGCGCGCCGAACTGCCGTCGTCGATCACGCCGGCGCGCCTGTACGCACGGTTGCGCCAGGCCAATCCGGCGCCCTTCGCCGGGCTGTTCCAGTGGGACGGCCATGCGGTCCTGTCGTCGTCGCCGGAGCGGCTGGTCAGCGTGCGCGGCGAGCGGGTCGAGACCCGGCCGATCGCCGGGACCCGGCCGCGGCTCGCCGGCGACGACGAGCTCGCGCGGATCCGCGAACTGGTCGGCCACCCGAAGGAACGCGCCGAGCACATCATGCTGATCGACCTCGAACGCAACGACCTCGGCCGCGTCTGCGTGCCGGGCAGCGTGGCGGTCGACGAGCTGATGGCCGTGGAGACCTACACCCACGTGCATCATCTGGTGTCGAACGTCAGCGGCCGGCTGCGGCCGGGCACGCGGGCGAGCGAGGTGATCCGCGCGGTCTTTCCGGGCGGCACCATCACCGGCTGCCCGAAGGTGCGTTGCATGGAGATCATCGCCGAGCTCGAAGGCGTCGGTCGCGGTCCCTACACCGGTGCGCTCGGCTATCTCGACGCGCGCGGCGACCTCGATCTCAACATCCTGATCCGCAGCTTCTGGCAGCACGACGGGCGCGTGCGCTTCCGTGCCGGCAGCGGCATCGTTGCCGACTCGATCGCCGAACGCGAGCTCGACGAGACGCGGGCCAAGGCGCGCGGCCTGCTCCGGGCGCTGGGCCACGATGGCTGAGCTGCTGGCGGCCCTGGTCGACGGCGAGGCGGCGACGTCGCTGCCGCTCACCGACGGCGGCCTCGCCTACGGCGACGGCCTGTTCGAGACCCTGCTGTTCCGCGACGGCAACGCGGCGCTGCTCGACCTGCACCTCGACCGGCTCGCACGGGGACTGGAATGCCTCGGTCTGCCTCCGATCGACCGCATGGCACTGCTGGCCGACAGCGCGCGTCTCGCGAGCGGCCGCCCCGCCGTGGTCCTGAAGTGGATCGTGACGCGCGGCGACGGCAGCCGCGGCTACCTCCGGGCCCGGCCGCCGAGGCCGCGCCGCATCGTGCTGGCGCACGTGGCGACCGCACTGTCGGGGGAACTCCACCGCGACGGCGTGGTGCTCGGCGACGCCGCGTCCGGCTACGCGACTCCGTCGCCGCTGGCCGGGCTGAAGCACCTCAATCGCCTCGAGCAGGTCATCGCGCGGTCGGGCCTGACGGACCCGAGCCACTATGATGGCCTGATGCTCGATCCCGAATCCCGCGTGATCTCCGCGACCTCGTCCAATCTCTTCATCCGCTTCGGCGACGTCGTCGCGACGCCGAGGCTCGACCGCTGCGGCGTCGCCGGCGTGTGCCGCGCGGCGCTGCTCGCGGCGACCGGCTTCGGGCCGGTCGTCGAGCGCGACATCCGGCGCGACGAGCTCGCCGCCGCCGACGAGCTGATCCTCACCAACGCGGTGCGCGGCGCGGTTCCGGTCCGTCGTGTCGGGTCGCGCGACCTGGCGGTCGGGCCGCTCTATCGCGCCGCGACAGCGGCACTGGGCGCGCGCGGCTTCGTGCCGCTGGTCGATTCCGCGAGGGACGCATGAAGCGCTGGTTCGCGCGGTGCGCCGCGCTGCTGCTGGTGCTCGCGGTCGCCGCTGGCGCCGCCGCCTACGCCGCCTATTCGAATTTCCGCGAACAGCCGCTCAACATTCCGGACAACGGCAGGGTGGTCGAGATCGAGCGTGGCAGTTCGCTCACCCGCATCGTCGACACCTTCGTCCGGGCGAAGCTCAGCGACGCGCGCCCGGAGTTCTGGCGGGTACTCGCCTGGCAGCTCGGTGGCGCCGATCGCCTGCACGCCGGCGAGTACAAGCTGACCGCGGGCATGCGTCCGACCGATCTTCTGACGATGCTGCGCCGGGGCGAGGTGATCCAGCACCGCTTCACCATCGTCGACGGCTGGAACCTGCGCGACCTGCGCGCGGCGCTCGCGGCCGAGGAGCTGCTGGAACACGACCTCGCCAAGGTCGACGAGCGTGACCTGATGGTCCGGCTCGGTCGCAGCGGCCTGCCGGAGGGGCGCTTCCTGCCGGAGACCTACGCCTTCGTGAAGCACGATCCGGAGTCCGCCGTCCTGAAGCGCGCCGCCGAGGCGCTCGACAAGGCGCTGGCCCAGGCCTGGAAGGAGCGCAGCGACGAGATACCGTTGAAGTCGCCGGAAGAGGCGCTGATCCTGGCCTCGATCGTCGAGAAGGAGACCGGCCGGGCCGACGAGCGACCGCAGATCGCCGGCGTCTTTGCGCGACGGTTGAAGATCGGCATGCGCTTGCAGACCGATCCGACGGTGATCTACGGCCTCGGCGCGGCGTTCGACGGCAACCTGACGCGTGCCCATCTCGAGGCCGACACGCCGTTCAACACCTACACCCGCACCGGCCTGCCGCCGACGCCGATCGCGCTTCCGGGAGTGGCGGCACTGCGTGCCGCGACGCGTCCGGCGACCGGCAACGCCCTGTATTTCGTCGCGAAGGGCGACGGCAGCCACCAGTTCTCGGCGACGCTTGCCGAGCACAACGCGGCGGTCGCGAAGTTCCAGTTGCATCGTTAGGGGTTGGTAAGGGCCAACCCCGCCATTGCGAGCGCAGCGAAGCAATCCAGTGCCCTTCCCGTCATTGCGAGCGCAGCGAAGCCATCCAGCGCCTGTGCATTTTCGCGTCGAACAACAGCAAGGTCGCTGGATGGCTTCGCCGCACTCGCGATGACGGGGTCTGATGTTCTCGAAGCTTCGGAATCAAGCGACTCCGACGCCTCCCCCCGCTACCATTCCGACCCTCCAGAACCTCCGCGGCGACCGATGAGAAAAGGCCTGTTCATCAGCTTCGAAGGCGGCGAGGGCGCCGGCAAGTCCAGCGTGATCGCCGCGGCGGTCTCGGTGCTGGCGGCCGCCGGCGTGCCGCATCGGATCAGCCGCGAACCCGGCGGCACCGAGCTCGCCGAGCGGGTACGCGCGATCCTGCTCGATCCTCAGTGGCGTGGCATGGCGGCCGAGACCGAGCTGCTGCTGATGATGGCGAGCCGGGCGGCGCACGTGCGCGAGCTGATCGAACCGACGCTCGTCGCCGGCATCTGGGTCGTCTCCGACCGCTACGTCGACGCCAGCTTCGCCTACCAGGGCGGCGGCCGCGGCGTGGCCTTCGCCGATGTCGCCGCGGTGGCGCGGATCGCGACCGGCGGCCTGTCGCCGCAGCGGACCTACCTGCTCGACGTGCCGGTCGAGGTCGGCCTCGCGCGGATGGCCGCGCGTGGTGCGCCGGACCGGATCGAGTCCGAGGACGAAGCCTTTTTCCGCCGCGTGCGCGACGCCTACCGGCAGCGTGCCGCCGCCGAGCCGCAACGCTTCGTCGTGGTCGACGCGAGACGCCCGCTGGACGAGGTCGTGGCTGCCGTCGCCGCCGACCTCGGCGTGCTGGTCGCCCGCTGGCAGGCCGAGCGCGGATGAGCGCGGGGGCCTTCCCGAGCTGGCTCGATGGCGCCTGGCGCGGCCTGATCGAGCGCCGCAACGGCGGGCGACTGCCGCATGCCCTGCTGATCGCCGGACCGGCGGGGCTCGGCAAGCGCGCACTGGCCGATCGCCTGGTCGCGGCGCTGCTGTGCCAGTCGCCGGTCGCGACGGGAGAGGCCTGCGGGCGCTGCCGCGGCTGCACCTTGCGTGCTGCCGGAAGCCATCCCGACCTCGTCGACGTGCGCATTCCCGAGGACTCGAAGCAGATCCTGATCGAACAGATCCGCGGCGCCTGCGAGCGGATGGCGCTGACCAGCCACTTCGGGGGGCTGAAGATCGCGACCGTCGCACCCGCGGAGGCGATGAACATCGCCGCCGCCAACGCCCTGCTGAAGACCCTCGAGGAGCCGCCGGGCGATGCGCTGCTGGTCCTGGTCAGCGACCAGCCCGCGCAACTGCTCGCGACGATCCGCAGCCGCTGCCAGCGGATCGAGGTGCGACCGCCGGAACTCGCCGAGGCGCGTGCCTGGCTGTCCGGGCAGGGCGTCGCAGCGGACGTGCTGGAGCGCGCGCTGGCGCTGGCATCGAACAATCCCGGGCAGGCGCTGGCGCTGGCCGACCCGAAATGCCAGGAGCAGGCGGGCGAAGTCGCTCGTCAGCTGCTCGCCATCGCGCGCGGCGCGGCGTCGCCGTCGGCGGTCGCCGCCGGCTGGGTGAAGGACGAGGCCGAGCGGCGGGTCGCGCTGGCCTGCGCCTGGGTGCATCTGGCGGCGTGGCAGGCGCGCGGAGAGTCGCGACTGGATCTCGATCCGGAGCTCGCGCGCTTGACCGCCGCGATCGATTTCCACAAGCTAAGTCGATGGTGGGACGATGGCCAGCGCCTCCGCCAGCAGCTGGCGACACCGCTGCGCGCCGACCTGATCGTCGGCGAGTGGTTGTACCGTTGGCAGGGCATGGGGCAGGCCGCGGCACGCGGCGCGTAGTCTCGTTGGTTCGAATGCAGTGACGGCGCCGCGACTGCAGATGCAGCGCGGAGCCGGACAGGAGAAGGGCGATGGCAGTGGGTCCCGGCGGCGGTGCGCCGCGTCAAGGCATTCTGTCCCTGTCGATCAAGGACAAGGGCGCGCTGTACAACGCCTACATGTCCTTCCTGAAGGGCGGTGGCCTGTTCGTGCCGACGCCGAAGCGCTACAACCTCGGCGACGAGGTGTTCATCCTGCTGTCGCTGATGGACGAGCGCGAGCGCCTGCCGGTCGCCGGCAAGGTCGTGTGGATCACCCCGCCCGGCGCCGGCGGCAACCGCGCGGCCGGCATCGGCGTGCAGTTCAACGACACTGCCGACGGCGAAGCGGCCAAGACCAAGATCGAGACCTTCCTCGCCGGCACCATCGGGGCGGAACGGCCGACTCAAACGATGTGAGGTCGGGGTGGTCGGGATGCGTCACGTCGTCGGTGGGCTAGGGGCCAGGGTATAGGGCCCAGCAGGCGCGAGGCATGCGTTCTCCTTTGGCTTCGACCCATTCGTCGCAGCGCTGTTTCGCGAGGTGCTGGTCGATCCGCCGTCAGTCGATGCGCTCGATGCGAAAAGCCGACGGTGAAGTCGCCGGGCCGTTCCGGGCCCTGGGCCCTATGCCCTGGGCCCATTTCCGAACCGCAGCTAGACTCGATCCATGTCCCGTCTCCGCATCAGTACCGACGCCAGCGAGTTCGACCACGCCCTCATCCACCGCTATCTCAGCGAGGAGTCGTACTGGGCGCGCGGCATCCCGCGGCCGACGGTCGACCGGGCGATCGCGAACTCGCTGTGCTTCGCGGGCTTCCTGGGGGAGCGCCAGGTCGCGTTCGCGCGGATGGTGACCGACCGCGCGACCTTCGCCTATCTTGCCGACGTGTTCGTGGTGGCGGAGTTCCGTGGCTCAGGCTACGGCAAGCAGATCGTCGCCGCGGTGCTCGACCATCCCGAACTGCAGGGACTGCGACGGATCATGCTTGCGACGCGCGATGCGCATCGCCTGTACGCAGGCTTCGGCTTCGCCGCGCCGGCGATGCCGGAGACGCTGATGGAGAAGCGCGATCCCGACATCTACCTGCGTGCCGCGTCGACGGCGGCGACGGCGAGCGTGGTGCCGCCATGAGCCTGATCGTCGAGCTGCCGCTGGCGCAGTATCCGGCCGACGCGTTCAAGAACTTCGACGCGGCCCACCCGCTGTCCTACGACAACTGCCGGGCACTGGCCTGGACCGCGCGACTCGCCTACGAGGACGACGCGGATCCCGAGAAGCGCAAGGCGATTCGTGAGCGCTGGGGCCTGATCGACGGCGGCAGCCTGCGTGGCGCCGGCAGCGCGCTGCTGCCCGCGGCCAGCACCCGCGGGATGTGCCTCGTCAACAAGGACACGCTGATCGTCGCGTTCAAGGGCTCCGATCCGCTGGTGGTCGCTAACTGGATCACCGACGCCGACGCACTGCCCAATGTCGACGGCGTGCACAGCGGCTTCGCCGAGGCGGTCGATGCGATCTGGGTCAAGCTCGAAGTGATGATGCGCAAGCACGGCAGTCGCAAGGTGTTCTTCACCGGCCACAGCCTCGGCGGTGCGCTGGCGGTGGTGGCTGCGCAACGGGTCGAGGCGAAGCTCGGCGTCGAGGTCGACGCGGTCGTCACCTTCGGCGCGCCGCGGGTCGCGAGCGGCCTGTTCGCGACCCGCTACGGACATCTCCAGCGCCGCACGCTGCGCTTCATCCACGGCCAGGACATCGTTCCGGCGGTGCCGCCGGAGAACGCCGGCTACATCCACGTCGGCCGCTACGTGCGCTGCGACAGTGGCGCGCAGTTCCAGCGCCAGGCACTGCTCGGCCCGCTGGAAGGCGATTTCCCGCCGTTCCAGCGCAGTGTCCTGCAGGACGCCCTGGCCACGCCGCTCGGCATGGCCGAGGGCCTGAAGCTGCTGTGGTCGGGTCGCACCTGGCAGATGCAGATGGGCTCGCTGCTGCCGGCGCCGTTCCGCGACCACCTGCCGGACTTCTACTGCAACGCTTTCGCGTAGGGCTGCCGCTGCAAGCTCCGGACCGGACGCGGTCGGAATCTCGGCGGTGACGGCACGGGCTAGACTCGGGCGATGCGCATCGTCCTCACGCGGACCTACCAGGCGTTCTTCCAGTCGGAGAAGGCTGCCGGCGTACTTCTGGCTGCGTGCACCCTGGCGGCGCTGCTGCTCGCCAATTCGGTCATCGGCATCGGATACGGAGCCTTCTGGCAGACCAAGCTCGCCGGACTCAGTCTCGAGCACTGGGTCAACGACGGGCTGATGGCGGTGTTCTTCCTCCTGGTCGGACTGGAGTTGGAGCGCGAGTTCTACTGCGGAGAGTTGTCGGATCTGCGCAACGCCGTTCTGCCGGTCCTGGCGGCCGTCGGCGGTGTCGTTCCGCCGGCACTGCTCCACTTCGCGATGACCGCCGGAACACCGGCGCAGGCGGGTGCCGGCATCCCGATGGCCACCGACATCGCCTTCGCGCTCGGCGTCCTTGCGCTGCTGGGAAGCCGGGTGCCGCCGGCGCTGAAGATCTTCCTCACCGCGCTCGCGGTGATCGACGACCTGGTCGCCATCCTGGTCATCGCCGTGTTCTATACCGACGCCGTGGCCTACGGTCACCTCGCCGCGGCGCTCGCTGTCTTCGCGCTGCTGATCGCGCTCAATCGGCTGGGACGAGTGCAGGCGCTCTGGCCGTACCTGGCCGGAGGGGCGGTGATGTGGTTCCTGATGCTGACCTCGGGCGTGCACGCGACGATCGCCGGCGTGATGCTGGCATTCGCTATTCCGTTCTCGCCGATCTCGGAAGACGCGGCCTCGCCCTCGCACCGGCTCGAGCACGCGCTGCACCGGCCGGTGGCATTCGTCGTCCTGCCGCTGTTCGCGCTGGCAAACACCGGCATCGTTCTGGGTGACGACTGGCGCGCCGGATTGCTCAGCGCCAACAGCCTGGGCATCGCGATGGGACTGCTGCTCGGCAAGCCGATCGGAATTCTCGCGCTGAGCTTTCTCGCGGTCCGGCTCGGTGTGTGTCGGCTGCCCGAGGGAGTCCGCTGGGGACATGTCGCCGGTGCCGGCATGCTCGGCGGCATCGGCTTCACCATGTCGATCTTCATCGCCAACCTTGCGTTTGCGGACCAGCCGGCGCTGGTGGCTTCCTCCAAGCTCGCTGTCCTCGGTGCCTCCAGCATCGCCGCCGCGGCCGGCTTTCTCTGGTTGCGGCGGTCGTCGCGCAGATGACCGCCGGTCTCTGCCCGACCGCATTGCGAGGCGCATCTTCAGGAGTTCCGCGATCTGCGAAGAGCGGACGTAGGGCGCGCAGTGCGCGCCATCGCGAGGCGCATGAAGTCGAAGCCCGCTGACGGCGAGGAGCGAACGTAGGGCGCGCACTGCGCGCCATCGCGAGGCGCATGAAGTCGAAGCCCGCTGACGGCGAGGAGCGGACGTAGGGCGCGCACTGCGCGCCATCTCGCGAGGCGCTTGGAAAGGACTTCCGCTATCGGCGAGGAGCGGACGTCAAGCGCAGACAGGCTCGGAGTCCGCCGTCGGCGGAAGCGGACATCCAGATGACTCGTCGCGACGTTGGCCGAGACAGTTACGTCATTCGGTTGGATCAGGCTCACCAGTATCGTCTAGAGACTCAAGGTTTAAGCAGGTATCAGGTCACCACAATTGAGCGCATTGGGGACGTTCGTCATGAAATGGATTTGTAGACGCGCCGTTGCCCTGATCGCCTTCGCGCCGATCACCAACGCGATTGCCGCTGACGACTGGCTGAAGTTGGATGAGCAGCTGTGGGCCATCCGGGATGTCGCGGAATCCGACTCTCCGCACGCAAGCGCGAAGGCGCTCGTACAGTGGATCCGCAGCACTCCGGCTGTGGACATCGAGAAATCTCTTGAACTCAGCAGATCGAACGTCGAGTCTGGCGTTTTCGAGGTCATCGCCGGGATCAGTTCCCGAGGCGATCACGCGGATGCGCTCGATGCCGCCGACGAATTGGTCAAGCGCTTACCGAATTCGAACTGGCATGACGATATCGTTGCGGTAAAAGCAAAACTGCTTCTTAGACTAGGTCGCTTGGAAGAGTCGCGTTCGCTGGCGCGCGGGGTCGACAAAACCGTATGCCCGAGCACCTGCGGCGCCGATGTCAAGAAATGGCTCGCTGAAGGGACTGTACCTCGACCCATTCTTGAGTCGGCACCCAAGCAGCCATGGCTGTACGACGAGCGCGGGAGTGCCTGCGAAATCAGCTGGGCAACCGATAAGCTGGACGAGTTCGACTCCATCGACTTGATCGAAGCTAGCGCCGGCGTTCGGGTGGCTGCCCAGACACAGCTTGCTGCGCTATGGCCTAGTCTTGTCGCTGGGTGCGCGCAACCGGTCGCCAAGCAACGCCTTCAAAGGCTGCTGGCGCTCGGATGGACCAGGCAGGAGCTTGCCGAGAGTTTCACCAGCGTGCGGAATGAGACAAGAAGAGGCTCCCTGAAGTCTATTGACGTGCTCGGGGCAAAACTTGCTTTGCCGGATGTGCAGTGCGATTTTGCTGCGGACACCACGTGCAGGAACAGATTCCAGCAACTGTCGGACGAAGCCGGAGCACGCATCGTTGATCGTCTACGGATATTGACTCGCGCTTGGGCGTCTGAAACGTCGGATAGCGACGTGGCCCAGGTCAGCCAGAGCAGAAAGCAGGGTCAGTCGCGAGAGCAATTGGCTGAGGCGTACGAAAACGAGATGAGGCAAGCGTCTCGGCTAGACGCGACTAGCGGACTCTCGCTGATGCGCAAGGTCCTCGCAGATTCGAAGTATGGGAATCTGGGCTTGTTTCTCGATTCCTATAGTTTTGGCCAAGGCCTAGGCCGTTGGAGCAGAGAAGGCCACGCCGCGGAAGCCCTCGATGTCTTGAACATTGCAGCAGTCGTTGGCGGGACTGAGTTTCGATCTAGCTCCCGAGCACTGACTGCTGCCGCACTGCTACAACTTCGCGCCGGCGAACCCAAGGAGGCGCTTGCTTCTCTGGAGAATTCCTATGCCATGAGTCCCAATGAAGGCACGATCAAGATGATTGGGAAACTGCGTGCCGCAATCGCCGGCGCGAATATCTTGCAGCAACTGCCGCCGCCGACCATTACGCGTCCCTGGCGTTACAGTAGCGCTCGGCCGATTTGCGACTTCTTCGACATCACCGGCGGACTGGAGCGAATCGAGGATGTGGATCTAGTTTCGGCATTTCACGGTGAACGCGAAGCAGCCTTGTGGCAGCTTGCTCAGCAATGGCCTGCGGTGGTCGGTCACTGTTACAACCCAGCGACTTGGCGTGGCACGAGGCTCCTCTTGCAGCGCGCGTTGGGCTCTGAAGGGTTTCCCGACGCCGTCGCAAACGCAAAGAGATCACTAGTTGTTGGTGACGCACCGCACTTTGTGTTTGGCGGGCAAGAGCTTCCCTTGCCGGACTCGGAGCGGCCGGTGGGAGCCAGTGACCGGGAGCCGGTAGGCATCTCACACGAGCGATTGCTGCAGATCATCGACGAGACGCATCTTCTTGAACTCTGCGGTGGCGATGGTTCCGAGTTCTGTAACTGACGCTTCGGTCCAGGTTTCACGGGTGCCAGGATCGCTTGTGTTGGTGTCTGCTTCAGCCGATAGCGGTCGTCGGCGCAGCCAACGCCATACGTCCGCTCCTCGCCGATAGCGGACTTCCTGACGATGCGCCTCGCAATGGCGCGCAGTGCGCGCCCTACGGCCGCTCCTCGCCGTCAGCGGGCTTCGACTTCATGCGCCTCGCGATGGCGCGCAATGCGCGCCCTACGGCCGCTCCTCGCCGATAGCGGTAGTGCTCACGACGCGCGTCGCGATGGCGCGCAGTGCGCGCCCTACGCCGTGATCTTCGAGATCAGTTCGCCCATCACCTTCTCGGCATCGGTATTGACGATCTGGCAGGTGCCCGCGTTCGCGTGGCCACCGCCGCCGTAATGGAGGCACAACTCGCCGATGTTGACCTTGGAGGTCTTGTTGACGATCGACTTGCCGATCGCGAACACGGTGTTGATCTTCTTCACGCCCCACATCACGTGCATCGAGATGTTGGTGTCGGGGAACAGCGCGTAGACGGTGAAGCGGTTGGTCGCGAAGATGGTCTCCTGCTCGCGCAGGTCGAGCACCAGCAGCGGGCCGTGCAGATGCGCGCAGACCCGGATCTGCGCCTCCGCCAGCGCCTTGTGCTCGAAGTACAGCTCGGCGCGCTCGCGCACGTCCGGGAGCTTCAGGATGTCGTCGATCGGGTGGTCGCGGCAGTAGTCGATGAGGTGCATCATCAACTGGTAGTTCGACACCCGGAAATCGCGGAAGCGGCCGAGGCCGGTGCGCGCGTCCATCAGGAAGGACAGCAGCACCCACTGGGTCGGGTTGAGGATCTCGTCCAGCGTGAACTGCGCCGAGTCGGCCTTGTCGACCGCCAGCAGCATGTCCGGCGAGACGTTCGGAAAGGTCTTGGCGCCACCGAAGTGGTTGTAGACCACCCGCGCCGCCGAGGGCGCGTTCGGATCGATGAAGTGGTTGCCCGGGCGTTGGTCGCCGAGTCGCGTCATCTCCGACAGGTGATGGTCGAAGGCCATGTGGCAGCCCGGCACGTAGGGCAGGTTGGTGATGATGTCGCTCGAGCTGATGTCGATCTTGCCGTCCTGCATGTCCTTCGGATGAACGAAGGCGATGTCGTTGACCAGCCCGAGCTCCTTCAGCAGGACGGCGCAGACCAGGCCATCCATGTCGCTGCGGGTGACCAACCGGTACATTCTCTGTTCCGCCATGAGACTCCCCCGAAATGCCGACGCATCCGAATCATTCGACCCCCGCCGCCATTCTCGGAGCGGCTCGGGTTTCCCCGTCGGGGGGTAATTTAGCGCGACTGCGGCCGGCTCCGCAGCGGGCAGCATCGACTCCGCAACTTGATTCACCTGGGCGGCACGATTCGTCACGGCGGGTCCCTGCACGCGGGTCGCGATGGACGCGCTGATCCTGATCCTCGCCGGCGGCGCCGGCCGCCGGATGGGGGGGCGCGACAAGGGCCTGGTCGAGATCGATGGCGTGGCGGCGATCGATCGCCTGCTCGCGGCGCTCCCGCCGGGACGGCCGGTGGCGATCAGCGCCAACCGCAACCTCGCCGCCTATGGCGCGCGCGGCGTCCGCGTGATCGCGGATCGCCGCGACGGCTACGCCGGCCCGCTGGCGGGTCTGGAGGCCGGCTTCGCTGCCGCGGACGCGGACCTCGTGGTCAGCTTGCCGGTCGACGCCGACCGGCTGCCGACCGACTGCATCGAGCGCCTGCTCGCGGCACTGGCCGCGGCGCCGGGCGCGGCGGTTGCGGTCGCGCACGACGGTCGTCGCCGCCAGGGTCTGTTCGCCGCGTGGCGCCGCGCGGCCGTGCTGCCGGTGGTCGGCGACTGTCTCGATACCGGCATCGCCGCCGTGTGGCAGCTGCAGGAACGTCTCGCCGTCGTCGAGGTGGAGTTCGACGCGGCCTCCGGCGGCTTCGGCAACCGCAACCACGACCCCGCCGCCGCGGAGGCGCGCCGCGCGGAGCGCGCGGAACGCCCCGCGCCGGCCGAGGTGCCGCGTGATGATTGACCTCCTGGAAGCGCGCGCCCGGATCCGGGCGCTGGCCCGGCTGCTGCCGGTCGAGGAGCTCGATCTGGCGCAGGCCTCGTTTCGGGTGCTGGCGACGGACCTGATCGCACCGCGCGCGGTGCCGGGCTTCGCCAACTCCGCGATGGATGGCTACGCCGTTCGACATGCCGACCTGGCGCCAGCCGGGCCGACCCGGCTGCCGGTGATGGGCGTGGTGCTCGCCGGCTCTGTGCATCCCGGGCCGCTACCTCCCGGAGCCGCGCTGCGCATCACCACCGGGGCGGCGTTGCCGGACGGTGCCGACACGGTGGTGATCAAGGAACAGGCGCGTCTCGACGGCGACAACGTCGAGGTTCCGGCCGGCGTGAAGCGCGGCACCAACGTGCGCGCGGCGGACGACGACTATCAGGCCGGCGCGCTGGCACTGCCTGCCGGCACGCTGCTCCGTCCCGAGCACATCGGCGTGCTGGCCTCGTTCGGCTGCACCCGGGCGACCTTGTGTCGCCGTCCCCGCGCGATGGTGTTCTCGACCGGCGACGAGCTGGTCGCGCCCGGCCTGCCGCTGGCACCGGGACAGCGCTACGACAGCAACCAGCCGATGCTCGCGGCGCTGCTGCCGCGGCTCGGGGTGAAAGTCGCCGGGAGCGGCCGGCTGCCCGACGATCCCGTCCGGCTGCGCGAGGCGCTGCTCCGCCATGCCGGCGAGCACGATCTCCTGATCACGACCGGTGGCGTGTCCGCGGGCGAGGCCGACTTCCTGCCGGCGCTGCTGCGCGAGATCGGGACGATCGCGTTCTGGAAGGTCGCGATGCGCCCGGGCATGCCGGTGCTGTGCGGCACGATCGGCCACTGCCTCGTGCTGGCCCTGCCGGGCAATCCGGTGTCGGTCTACGCCACGGCGCTGGCCTTGCTCCGGCCCTGGCTGGCGGTCGCCTGCGGCGCCCCGGCGCTCGACCCGCCACCGACCCCGGCCCGACTCGCGGGCGCGATCGACAAGCGCCACGACCGCGTGGAGTTCCGCCGCGCGCTGCTCCGCGTCGGCGCCGACGGCGTGCAGCAGGCCGAGGTCCTCGCCAGCGTCAGTTCCGGCGCGCTGTCCAGCGTCGCGGCCGCCGAGGTGCTGGTCGAGTTCCCGGCCACGGCGCGTCGCTACGAGGCCGGCGAGGCGTTGCCGGTGCATCGCTTGCCTTGACCGGGTCCGCTCGCCACCATGGCCGGATGAGCGACGTCTCCGATTCGATTCCCGCCGCCGACGTTCCGGCGGCGCTCGCGGCCGGCGCCGTGCTGGTCGACGTGCGCGATGCCAATGAATGGGCGCTGGGCGTGCCGCAGGCGGCGCGGACGCTGCCGCTGTCGACGCTGGTCGAGGAGCTGCCCCGCACGATCGCCGATCGCGGCACCGCACTGATCTTCTTCTGCCAGTCGGGCAAGCGCTCGCTGCGCGCCTGCGACCTGGCCCGCTCGCTCGGCTACGCTCGGGCGACATCGGTCGACGGCGGCATGCCGTCGTGGCGCGCGGCCGGCCTGCCGCTCCGCGCCGAATCGGCGCTGCTGCCGGCCGAGCAGGAACGCTACTCGCGGCATCTGCTGCTGCCCGAGTTCGGCGTCGCCGGACAGCGGCGACTGGCGGCATCGCGGGTCGCGCTGATCGGCGCCGGCGGCCTGGGCGCGCCGGCGGCGCTGTACCTCGCCGCGGCCGGCGTCGGCTTCCTCCGGGTGATCGACGACGATCGCATCGAGCGTTCCAATCTGCAGCGGCAGGTGATCCATCGCGACGACGGCGTCGGCACGCCGAAAGCCGCGTCGGCCGCCGCCGCGATGCGCGCGCTGAATCCGCTCCTGGCGATCGAGCCGGTCGAGGCGCGGATCGGCGCCGACAACGTCCTGGCGCTGCTCGCCGATGTCGACCTGGTGCTCGACGGTAGCGACAACTTCCCGACCCGCTATCTCGTCAACGACGCCTGCATTCGACTCGGAAAACCGCTGGTCTACGGCGCGGTGCACCGCTTCGAGGGCCAGGCCAGCGTGTTCGCCGCCGGCACCGCGCGCGCCGATGCGCCGTGCTACCGCTGCTTTTTCCCCGAGCCGCCCGCCCCGGAAGATGCCCCGAACTGCGCCGCCGCCGGCGTGCTCGGGGTGGTGCCGGGCATCATCGGGTTGCTGCAGGCGAACGAGGCGATCAAGTGGCTGGCCGGCATCGGCACGCCACTGGTCGGGCGGGTGCTGTGCTTCGATGCGCTCGGGGCACGGTTCCGGGAGCTGCGGCTGGCGCGGGATCCGGATTGTCCGGGATGTTCGGCGGCGGCGCTGGCGCGGCCGCTGACCTCGGTGCCGGACCCCGGTTGCGCGTCGTAGGGCGCGCACTGCGCGCCGTCGCCGAAGCACCCCGGATGGGCGGCCGAGGCCCGTCCCCGGACGATTCGCCCGAAGTCGTGGAGCGGCACCTGGGCCGCGCCGTCGGGACGTCCGGATCAAGGGCAGCGGGCCAGGGCCCGCTCTACACGCGCAGCAGCACGTTGGGATTCGTGTTCGCGATGCGGATCGTCAGCGGCAGTATCGCTGCGACCGCCACGACGACCATGATGCTCGCCGAAATGCCGAAACAGCGGATGGCCTCCGCAGTGTCCATCGGAATCGCATCGCCGGTGATGGCCACGACGAAATAGGCGAGCGGCAGCGCGGCAAATGTCGACAGCAGGCTCGACGTCGCCGACCCGCCGAGTTCGCGTCGCAGCAGTCGCATGGGGCGCGCGCCCAGGGCCAGCGCGATCGCCGAGTGCCGCTGCCGCGTGGCCATCGTCACCGCGATCGAGCCGAACATCGCGGCGGTCACGATCAGCAGCAAGGTGATGCTGCCGATGCCGAACACGATCCCAATCAGCTTTTCCTTCGCGACGAGCGCCTGCAGCGTCTCGCTCGCCGTGATGAACGAGGCGACCCGGCCGGTCGGCGACGCCTGCTTCCACAGCTCGCCGATGCGTCGGGCGATGTCGCCGGGCGGCAGTCGCGACCGCACGATGAATACCGGGTCGGCGAAACCGTCGTAGGGCAGGTAGAGGGTTGGGAACTCGCCGTTGCTGTACGGATCGTCCGGATTGGGCTGCCAGATCGGACTGGCCGCAGGCCCCCGGGTTGTCGCATGGATCATGCGGCGCACGACGCCCCGCACCTGGTACTCCCGTGTCCCGGAGGCGCCGATCGCGTGGACGAAGCGGACGGTGTCCGGTGGCGTCCCCTGGTATCGCGCGAGCAAGGCGTCGTCGATGAAGGCGGTTGCCGGTGCCATCTCGTCGAAATCCTTCGCGGTCCCGCGCAGGATCTGCAGCCCGACCGCAGTGGAGTAGCGATCGAACACACGGACGATCCTGACGTTGATCGGCTTGGTGCGGCCCGGGAACTCGAGTTTCCGGAACTCGTCGTCGATTCCGACCGGCGCCAGGTTCGCGACCGATGCGGAGTCGATCCCGGGAATCGACCTCAGCCGTCCGAGTGACTCCCGGACGATGGGCTGGATGCGCGGATCGTCCGACATGAATCGGAACTGCGAATCCCGGATTCGAACGATCGTCATGTCGTTCATGTCCATTCCGGCATCGGACGGGAGCAGGCGATAGAACCTCCCGATCGACGCCACCGTGACCATCAGGACCAGCGCGGCGGCGAACAGCTGGACGCGCAGCATCCATTTCAGGAGGGTCGACGACCGGCTGCGGGCGAGCGCCTCGGCCAGGTTGCTTCCGGTCATTCCCACGTGCCGTAGCGACGAAATCACCGTGGCGACGATGAGCTGGACGAGCGTGGCCGCCAGCGCGAACGCCACGGGTCCGGCGACCATCGCCGCAGGGACGGTGGTGCCGGCGGAGTAGCTGTCGACGTCGATGTCGATCGCGAGCTGCAGCAGTCCGAACGCCGCCAGCACGCCGATCAACGATCCCAGCAGCGCGATGACGGCCGACTCGGCGACGAGCTCGCGAAGGAGACGTGCCGGACTCGCCCCGACGGCGGTCCGGATCGCGAGCGTGTCTCGGCGCGCCATCAGCATGCTCTCGTTCAGCAGAGCACTATTGCCCAGGGTGGCGATGAAAAGGGCGAGCGCGACGAGGAACGCGGTCGACTGCAGGCTCGCGATGTCACGGCTCCGCCCGATGTCCGTCGACACTCCGGGCTCGACGACCAGTCGTTGCGGGTTTGCGAAGTCGGTCGTGCCGTGCAGCAGCGCCTCGAGTTCGTCGCGACTCGGGGCAGGCGCATCGACCCGGTCTGCGACGATGGCCAGATGGATCATCGGCATCGATTCCAGATCGGCGAGCTGGCTGAAGGCCACTCCCGGACTGGACTCGAGCGGCATCCAGAGGTCGTCGTTGCCGCCGTCCGGGGAAAAGCCGGCGACTCCGGCCGCGATGATGCCGACGATCGTGCAGTCGCGATCCACTCCATGCAGGGTCTTTCCGACCTCGACCTGCCCCGGAAGACGTTCCGCGAATCGCTGCGACACGATGCAGACGCGCGACGAGGTGCCGGTCGCGTGCTCGATGCCGTCGAACAGTCGCCCAGCGATCAGGGGGGCAGCGAGGGCGCCCAGACAGTCGCGAGTCACGAGCCGTACCGATGCGCGCTGGCCGTCGGGAAAGTTCATCGACCCGGAGGCATGTCCGCAGGCCGCGTAGCCATTGCGCCGCTTCGACCATTCCGCCAGGGTTTCGTAGGAGCGCAAGCCGAAACCCAACTGCACGGACGGGCTGTCCGTCGCGATCCTTCCGAGCGTATGCGCGCGCTGCTGGCCCGGCAGCCCGGTCCAAACGGCCTGAGTGAACATCGGCTTCAATGCCGCCGCGATCATCCACGCACAGGCTGTCGCGGCCGCGAGGAGAAGTCGAAGCGTGACGATGATCCGCTCGGATCGAAAACGTCTCAACGCGAAATGCATGGGCGATGCCGGTGGCGAGTTCTGCGGGAGCTTACGGTCCGGAGTTGCGAATCCCAACGGTCGCGGGCCTGCCCAAGGGGGATAGCGTCTTGCCGGCCAGGATGGCATTTCCGACGAGGTTCGACGATCGGGAGACCACCCGGACGGCCGAGGTCGTCGGACGTTCCACTCGGCCGTTCCCGACTTCACGCGCCATGGCAGCCCGAGCGACCTCGATGGACCCCGGTGCCGTGCGGCGGGCGGGAATCGCTCCCGCCATGCCCGATGCAATCGAGAGTCGCTCGGCTGCCATCGACGACGGACTACTGGGTCACGGGTGGATCGCTGCGCGGCCAGCAGGCACCGTTGGGCTTTGTGCTGCAGCAGGCGATCTCGCCACAGATGAAGCCGGGGCCGATGAAGATGGCGTGTGCGTCGTGCGCGAAGGCGCCAAGGGCGACCCCCATGACGAATGCCGCGATGTAGGTCTTCATGATCAACGTCCTTGTTGGATAGTCGAATGGAGCGGGCCGAATTCGGGTGTCCTTTCGAATTCGGGAAGTGCTCGCTCGCGAGAACCACCCGATGCGCCTTCCGGTGGCAGTCGACCTGCGATGGGCCGACATCGGAGTGGGGTGATCACGAACCGAGCGCTGCCAACGCTAGTCGCGAACACACGCTCCAACAACACGATTTCTGGGTCCGTCCCCGCCCGGGTGTGATTCGAACCCGTCGTCGAAGAATCGCGACGCGTCGCACCGGGAATTCCTGCTCGCTGCGCTGGCTGCGCCTGTCCGCGTTTCGAAGGGGTAGGGCCGATGCGCCTGGGCACTCCCGGCGGGGACCCGCTGTTCCGCAGCGGCGGACTTGCCGTGCCTGGCACTGGCTCGCTCGGCGTCGCGATACCATCCTGTCCGCCAGTGTCCCTCGCCTCGGAGCCCCGTCATGAAGTGGATCAAGCGCATTCTCCTCGCCATCGTCGTGCTCGTCGTGGGAGCGTCGGGCATCGCCTTCCTGTTGCCGAACAAGGCCGCGGCGTCGCGCAGCGTGGTGATCGCCCGCCCGCCGTCACTGGTCTACGCCATGCTCGACGGCTACGGCCGCTTCAACGAGTGGTCGCCGTGGGCGAAGAAGGATCCGGCGACGAAGTACACCTTCAGCGGTCCCGCGCGCGGCGTCGGCGCGAAGCTGGCGTGGGCGAGCGAGCATCCCGACGTCGGTAGCGGCAGCCAGACGATTGCCCGGCTCGATCCGGGCAAGCGCGTCGAGACCGCACTCGACTTCGGCGACTTCGGCACTGCCAACGCCTATTTCGATCTCGCCGCCGAGGGCGAGGGCACGCGCGTGACCTGGGGCTTCGACAGCGAGCTGCCGATCAAGTTCGACAAGTCCTTCCTGTTCGGGGTCATCGGCCGCTTCATGAAGGGCTCGATCGAGAAGAACGTCGGCGCGGACTACGATCTCGGACTGGCCAACCTGAAGGCGCTGGTGGAGAAGCTGCCGAACACCGACATCGCCGGCGTCGTCGCGACCGAGGCGACGGTCGAGGCCAAGCCGGCCTACGTGATCGAGGGGCTCACCGCGTCGTTCGATGCCACCGCCAGCGCGCAGGTCCTCGGCGGCGCCTATGGCGAGATCAGTGGCTTCGCCAAGGCCGGCGGCATCGCGCTCGCGGGTGCGCCGTACACGGTCGTGACCGCGCACACGGCCGATTCCTGGTCGTTCGATGCCGGCATCCCGGTCGAACGCAACGATGCCGCTCCCGCCGGTCGGGTCAAGGCCGCGAGTACCTTCGCCGGCAAGGTGGTCGACTTCAAGCACGTCGGCCCCTACGACAAGCTGGTCGACACCCACACCAAGGCGACAGCCTGGCTCGCGGTCTCCGGGAAGAAGGAGACCGGCCACCGGATCGAGCTGTACGTCAGCGACCCGGCAACGACGGCGCCGGAGGCGCTGGAGACGACGGTGCGCGTACCGATCGAATAGGCCGCGCAGCGCGCGATGGCGAGGTGATCGCGCGAGGGCGGCCGGCGGACGCCCTAGAGCACCTCGCCGAGCCTGCGCTCGAGCTCCGCCACCCGCGCCTCCAGTTCCGCGATTCGCTGCTCCAGCGCGTCGCGTGCTGCGCCGCGCGGGACCGCGTCGTCGCCGCCCTCGGCCGCGACGCTGGCGGCCCAGGTCGAGACCTCGACCGGCCCGCACAGCAGGTGCATGTAGCGTTCCTCGCGCTGGCCCGGCGCGCGGCCGAGGCACACCACCTTGGCGGGCTGTCGCGCGGCGAGGCGTTCGAGCGTGTAGCGGACCGCATCGGCATCGGCGAACCGGGAGAGGCGTTCCGTGCGGGTCAGCAGTTCGTTGATCGTCTGCGGTCCACGCAGCAGCAGCACGGCGAGCAGCGCACGCTGTTCCGGGGTGACGTGGTAGGTCTTGTCGAAGCGATGCTCGTAGCGATTGGCGCGCCCGGAATAGTTGCTGTAGACGAGGCCGCGATTCTCCAGTTCGCGCAGCGCATGGCCGACCTCGCCCGGATCGAGGTTCATCACCGGCTCGCGGCTGGTCTTCTGGTTGCAGGCCAGCACCGCCGCGTTGAGCGTCAGCGGATAGACCTCGGGGGTCGTCGCCTGCTTCTCGATCAGGCAGCCCAGCAGGCGCGCCTCGACCGGCGTCAGCAGCGGCAGGGTGGGCGATTCGTCGGTGGCGGGTTCGGCGGTTCCGGACTCGGTCATGGCGGCAGCCTGGCGGGGGACGGCCGATTGTAGGCAGCCGGCGGCGGCGCGGCGATCCCGTCGATGCCGGTGCTTGTCGCAGCGGCGGCGCCGGGGCAGGATGCGGCGACGCCGGGAGGGATCGATGCGGGGACTGTCAGGGCTGATCGTGCTGCTTGGACTGGCCGCCGTCGCCGCGTCCGCGGCGGCGGATGCACCGCCGCCCGCCGGCGGCGCGTCGGCCCTGCTGGCGGAGGCGCGCGAGACGATGCCCCGCGACCTGTCGAAGAGCGCCGAGCTGGCGGAGCAGGCGCGGGCCGCCGCGCTTGCCGAGGGGCAGCGCGAACTGCAGTTCGATGCCGAGTCGCAGCTGGCGCAGATCGGCCTGCAGCGCTCGGACGTGGCCGCCGCACGTCCGCATGTCGCCGCCGCCGAGGCGCTGTTCGCCGAGGCCGGGCTGGCGTCGCGTGAGGCCGAACTGTGGTGGCTGCGGGGTCGGCTGGCGGTGCAGGAGCGACGCACCGAGGACGCTGACGGGGCACTGCAGCGTGCCCTCGCGCTCGCCGAGTCGAACGGCGACCGCCACACCATGGCCCGCAGCCTGCATACCCGGGGGCAGCTCATGATCCGCACCGGCCGCCAGCCCGAGGCCGAGACGCTGCTCGAGCGTTCCCTCGAGATCAACAGCGCCGACGGTCGCGAGCACGAGGCCGATGCCAACCGCCACTACCTCGGCTTCATCGCCCGCGACCGCGGCGCCTACCAACGCGCGCTGGAACTGCACCTCGCCGTCCTGACCCATGCCGACGCCCGCCACGACACCCAGGGCATCGCCCACAGCGCCAACGCGCTCGGCATCGTCTACGGGCTGCGGCAGCAGATGGTCGAGTCGGTGGCGTATTTCCGCCGGGCCATCGAGGCGTACAACCTGCTCGGCGACCGCTACAGCGCCGCGATGACGCTGATCAACGTCGGGGACGCGCACAACATCGAGGGCCGATTTCCGGAGGCGAAGGTCGCGCTGTACGAGGCGAAGGCCCTGGTGGACGCGCTCGACAACGAGGACGCCCGGATCCTGCTGCTGGCCGAACTGGCCTCCTGCCATGTCGGCCTGGCCGAGCTGTCGATCGCCGAGGGCTACGCGCTCGAAGCGGTCGAACTGTCGGCGAAGGCGGTTCCGGTGCGGCGCCAGCAGGCCCTCGATGCGCTGGCGAAGGTCCGGTTCGGGCAGAGCCGCGCGGCCGAGGCGGTGACACTGTGGGCCCAGGCGGTCGAGCTGTCGCGCAAGGTGAGCCGAAAACCCGATCTCGCCGAGACCCTGCAGAGCCTCGCCAAGGCCGAGGCCGAGGCGGGCGACGCCGCTGCCTCCTACCGGCACGAGCACGAGGCGATGGAACTGGTCACGCAGTCGCAGAAGGAGGAACTGTCGCAGCGCCTGCTCGAGGTGGCGGCGCGCTACGAGGCCGGCAAGCGCGACGCGGAACTGGTGGCCCAGAAGTCGCGGATCGCCGACCTCGAGGAGGCGGCCGTCCAGCACCAGCGGGTGCGGCTGCTGCTCGCCGGCGGCCTGCTGCTGGCGGTGCTGCTGGTGCTGTCGCTGCAGAGCCGCGCCCGGGCCAAGGCGAAGGTCGAGCGGGTCCTGCGCGAGAAGAACCTGATCGTCGAGCAGGCCAACCGCGACCTCGCCGAGGCCGCCGACGCCGATCCGCTGACCGGCGCGCGCAATCGGCGCTATTTCCGGCGCGAACTCGCGCATCGTCTCGAGCAGCGCCTGCGGTCGCCTGGCGACGTCGCGCTGCTGCTGATCGACGCGGATCACTTCAAGCGGATCAACGACCGCCACGGCCACGCCGCCGGCGATGCCGCGTTGCAGGCGATCGTCGCCGCCTGGCGTGCCGAGGCCGGCGCCGACGAGCGGGTGATCCGCTGGGGTGGCGAGGAGTTCCTGGTGGTGCTGGAGGGCGTCGATGCCGGCAGGGTGCGCGAGAGCGTCGCGCGCGGTCTCGCCGCGGTCCGCGCTGCGCCGCGCAAGGATCCGGCACTGCCGCCGGAGCTCAGCGTCAGCGCCGGGTGGTTCCTCGGCCCCTGCGCCGGCATCCGCCTCGACGACGCCCTGCGTCTCGCCGACCTCGCCCTGCTGGAGGCCAAGCGGCACGGGCGCGACCGGGCGGTCGGCGTCCTGGGCGAGAGCCTGTCCGATTCCGATCCGGGCACGCTCGACGGCCTCGAGGCGCTTCCCGCCGCGGCCGTCGTGAGGGTCTGACCGTCGGCGGTCTCATGGAACCGCCCAGCCGCGCGTCCTGTCGTCGCACATCGGCTATCATCGTTCTCCCTTGACCGTGCAGGACCCGGGATGAAGCGCGCGATCCTCTGGCTGGTCATCACGGCGGCGGTGTTCGCCGGGGCACTCGGGGTTCAACGTCACTTCGAGCGGATGGAGGCCGGCCATCCGGCGACGCCGACCGCGACCGCGCCGCTCGCGATCGGCCAGCGGGCGCCGGACCTCCGGCTGCCGGATCCCGCGGGCAAGGTGCATGCGCTGAGCGAGTTCGCGGGGCGCCCGTTGCTGATCAATCTCTGGGCTTACTGGTGCAGTCCGTGCATGCAGGAACTGCCGCTGCTGCAGCAGGCGCAGGCCGAGTACGGGCGGGAGCGCCTCACGGTGCTCGCGATCGGCGCCGATACGGAGTCCGATGTCGCCGGAGCGGTCGGCCAGCACCGGCTCGACGGGCTGGTCGTGCTGATGGACACCTCCTCCGGCGCGAACGAGGTGGCGCCGTTCGCCTCCGCACAGGGTGGACTGCCGCACACGGTGCTCTTGGATGCGGAGCGCCGCGTCCTGGCGAGCAAGTCCGGCAGCTTCCGCGACATCGACGAGCTGCGCGATTTCATCGCTGCGGCAATTCCGCGCGTGAAGCCGGCGGGCTGAAACCGGACGGCCGTGGCGTGGCGGTTCGCCTGCACGGCTCGCGGCGAGCCGAGCGGGAGTTCCGTGGTCGAGCGCTGCGGGTCGGATCCCCCGGCGATCCGATGCCTGCCGGGAAGCGTCGCGTGTCCCCAGCGCTCCCTCGTCCCGCTCTCCTTGTCAACTTAGGAGAGTGGGACTATTCTCCCTAAATCGATTAGGAGAGAAGATGAACTTCGCGAGCATTCTTCCCGGCACGCTCGACCTGCTGGTGCTGAAGTCCCTGTCGCTCGGCCGCGAGCACGGCTATGGCGTGCTGCTCCGGATCCAGCGCGCTTCCGGCGCCGAGCTGGCGGTCGAGCAGGGCGCGTTGTACCCGGCGCTGGCGCGGCTGGAAGCGCAGGGCCTCATCGAGGCCGAGTGGGGAACCTCCGAGAACAACCGCCGTGCCAAGTTCTACACGATCACCCGCGACGGTCGTTCGCGGCTGCGCGAGGACACGGCGCAGTGGCGGCGCTTCGTCGACTGCCTCGAGCGGGTGCTCGAGACCCCCAGCCTCGGGGCGCTGCGATGAGCGGCTCGAGTCGCGCGGGCCTCGAGCGGCTGCTCGCCCGACTGTGGCCGGCGCTGTCGCGCTGGCGGGCGCGCCGGCGACACGCGATCGAACTGGACGAGGAGCTGGCCTTCCATCGCGACTGCCGGATCGAGGAACTGGTCGCGCGCGGCCTGTCGCCCGACGAGGCGGCCCGCCAGGCGCAGGTCGAGCTCGGCATGGTCGAACTGCATCGCCACGAGATCGACCGCGTGCGGGGCAGCGCGTTCATCGACGGCGCGCTCACGGAACTCGGCAGCGCGACGCGCGCGCTGTTGCGACGGCCCGCGTATCCGATCGCCGCGATCACGCTGCTCGGCCTCGCGACCGCCACGCTGGTGCTGCTTGCCGGCATCCACGCGAACTACGTGGGCGGACTGCCATCGGCGCTGCGGGATGCGGCCCTGGTCGACCTGCAACTGCGCAACGACCGGCGGGAGCCGGTGCCCGGACTGTCCGACCGTGATCTCGACGCGCTGCAGCCGGCGCTCGGCACCGAGGTCCGCGCGTGGCTGGCCGGGGCGCCGGTTCGACTGACCGCCGACGCCGGCGGCCGGACGGCCTACGGCACCGCTGTACGTCCGGGCTATTTCGAGGCCTGGCGGCCGCAGTTGGCCCTCGGCCGGGCACTGACGGCGGGCGACGCGGCGGCCGCGGCGACGCCGTCGATCGTGCTGAGCGACGGCGGCTGGCGCGCGCTGGCCGCGGCCGATCCTGCCGTGGTCGGCCGCAGCCTCACGCTGGGCGGCGATTCCTACACCGTGGTCGGCGTGCTCGCGCCCGGGCAGGCCGGTCTCGATGCGCTGGCGCCGCAGTTCTGGCTGCCGGCGGAGCAGTTCCGCCTGTGGCAGGCGCGCCATCTCGTCGCGGCGGAGCCGCCGCTCTACGCCGTCACCGCGGTGCTGGCGGGTCCCGATGCGGGGGGACGTGTCGCCGCCCGCATCGCCGGCGTGCTGAACGCGGTTCCCGAGCGGGGGGCGGCGGATGCGCGCGTCGCCGTGGCGTTGCCGTCGCGCCAGGGCCGGCTGTCGGCGGCGGAGGCCGAGGACCTCGGCATCGCGCTGCTGCCGGTGCTGGCGCTGCTGCTGGTCCTGCTGCTGGTCGCCAGCGCGAACCTGTCGGGGCTGATGGTGGGGCGGCTGCTGGCCCAGCGGTCGGCGCTCGCTCTCCGGGCCAGTCTCGGTGCATCGCCGTGGCGCCTGTTGCGAGCGACGCTGATCGAATCCGGCGTGGTCGGCGGACTCGCCGCACTGTTCGCCCTCGCGCTGGTCGCCGCGGCCGCGGAACCGCTGCATCGCCATGCGCTCGGCCTGGCGCTCGCGGAGGGCCTGGAACCGCTGCCGCTGCGCTTCGACGGCACGGCGGCGCTGCTCGCGCTGCTGGCGCCGGCAGCGGCGCTGATCTGCGGCCTGGTCGCGCACCAGCGCGTGCTCGGCGGCACCGCGCGCGCTGCACTGCGCGACAGCATCGATCCGGCGAGCCTGCGCGGGTCGCGTCTGCGCCGGCTGCTGCTGATCGCGCAGGTCGGTTCGAGCCACCTGCTGCTGGTCGTCGCCGCACTGCTGCTGGTCGCGAGCGGGCGGGTCGCGGAACAGGATCTCGGCTATGCGCCGCGGACGCTCGTCGCCCTCCAGCACCCGGCGCCCGATGCGGCGCTGCGTGCGCGCGTGGAGCAGGTCGGCGGCGTGCGCGGCAGCACCCGGGTCGCGCGCGTGCCGTTGTCCGGCATCCCGATGCGCGCGGATGCCACGGTCGACGGCGTCGTCCGCCGGGTCGGATTCAATCTCGTCGACGAGCGCTACTTCGCGACGGTCGGCATCGACCTCGTGGCCGGCCGGGCGTTCCGCCACGGCGAGACCGGCGACGCCGACGACGGCGTCGTGGTCAGCGCCGCGACCGCGGCGGCGCTGTGGCCGGGGCGATCGCCGCTCGGTGCGCCGTTCGAGCTCGACCTCGACGGCAGCGTGCGGCGCGTCCGCGTCCTCGGTGTCGCCGCGGATGTCGCCAGCGGGCTTGCCGTCAGCGGCCTCGACGCGAGCATGGTCTACCTGCCGCTGGCGGAGAGCACGGCGCAGGCTGGGGAACTGCTGCTCCGGGTCGAGGCGGTCTCGCCGGCGCTGCGGGCGGAACTCGGTGGTCTTTGCCTCGCGCTAGCGCCGCATACGCCCTGCGAGCCGCGGCCGCTGGTCGACCTGCTCGATCGCCAGCTGCTGCCGGTCGCGGTCGCCCGCCAGCTGGCATCGACCCTTGCGGCAGTGGCGCTCGTGCTGTGCCTGATCGGGCTCTACGGCGCGACCCGCTGGCAGGTCGAGAGCCGCCGTCGCGAGATCGGCGTCCGCATCGCGCTCGGTGCCGGCGCGCGTTCGTTGTGGTCCTGGGTCTACGCCAGCGCGTTCGCGCCGATCCGCATCGGCCTCGCGTTCGGCGTTCCGCTCGGCCTCGGCGTCGCGCTTCTCGCATCGCGCGTGATCGGTCCGGCAGCCGCATTCTCGCCGCTGGCGCACGGCCTCGTGGTGCTGCTCCTGGTCGGAAGCGCGGCCGCGATCGTCGCGCTGCCGGCCTGGCGCGCTTCCCGGGTGGAAGCGATGCACGAGCTCTGCGGCCGTTGACGATGGGACGGTCCTACTCGAAGCCGTTGGCGAACACGCGGCGCCCGTGGAAGCGGACCAGCGCGAGGTCGAAATCCGGGCTGGCGACGTCGATCCCGCCTCCGATGACGATGCCGTCCTGGGACAGGTCGATCCCGGCAGGCACGAGGGCCTTCGGCGTTCCGCCGACCGCTGGCACGCTGAACGTCGAAAACACGACGCCGTCGGCGTTGGGGCCGAAGCTCACGTCGCGTGCGCCGAGCGAGTTCAGGCGGACCAGGGCGAAGCGATTGCTGCCGTCGATGTTGCTGGCGTTGACGGCGACGTAGGCGCGTCCGATGTCGTCGCCGCCGTTGCCGATGGCGATGGCGGGGAAGTCCACGGAGGAGAACAAGGGACCCTCGAGGCCCAGCATGCGGGTGCCGTTGCTGCCGTAGGTGGACTGCGGCGCGCCGTTCGCCTCGTAGGAACGGACGAAGGGCTGCGCGAAGCCGGCGGACAGCGCCCGCCCGGTGACCAGGAATCGGGTGATGCCGCCGGCGCGCACCACGCCCATGTCGGTGCAGGTCGCGTCGTAGCTCACGTTGCCGACGGTCACCGATTCGAACAGCATCCCGTCCGTGCTGAAACTGGTGTCGAAGCTGCCGTCACGGTTGAGCACGGCCATCCCGAGCAGCTGGGAACCGGAAAACGATCCGACGCGGCCGCACAGCGCGTAGCGCTCGTCGCCGACGTCGCGCACCCGCCACACGTCATCCCGGTCGAGCGGCGTGAACGAAATGACGCGGAACAGGAAGGCCGGGTCGATCGTGCCGCTGGCCGTCAGCCGGGTCACGAAGCCGTCGTCCAGGGCCTCGTCGTTGATGTTGGCGTCCTTGCTCACGCCGGCCACCACCAGCCGCCCCTGCGCATCGATGATGGCGTGGTTGGGCTTGAGGGTGCGGCCCGTCGCGCCGAAGCTCGCCGCGGCTCGGATCACGCTGCCGTCGAGCGCGTAGCGGACCGTGGTGATCGCGTTGCCGACGGAGGCGACGATGTAGTAGCTGCCATCGAGGTCGATGGCGGCCGATACGAAGCCCGTGAAGACCGGGCCGAAGCTGGGCTGGAAGTGGTACTGGCCGCCAGCGCCGATGCCGGGATCGGGGAGGCCGCCCGGAAGGCGCACACTGACCGCCACGTCGGAGCCGATTCCGGAGACGTCGGCGTAGCCGATCGAGACGATCCGCCCGTCGCCGATCACCCGGACAGCGACCGCGGAGTCGTTGTTGCTGTCGCCGAGGTTGAACGGGACGCGGACGCGCCCCTGCGCGCTGCCGCCGAAGCCGGTGTCGAGCTCGCCAATGGCCGCCGCCGAGGCGGACGACCCGATCATCCACAGTAGACCCATCCACAGCCACCGCCGTACCGTCGCGGGAAGGGTCGTCGTCAACGAAGTGTCCATCGGTTCCGCCTCATGTGTTGCTCGGCGGTAGTACGAAACCGGAAGCGCGGATGGGACATCCGCGTCGGCGGAACGGGGACAGGAGCGCCGCGCGGGCGCTACAGCTTCGACAAGTGCACCGGCAGGCCGTTCAGCGCCGCATTGCCGCTCGGCCGGTCGAGCCGCTCCGGGTCGCTGAGGTCGTTGTAGCTGGCGCCGACCACCTGCCGCGCGCGTGTCAGCTGGACGCCGTCCAGGTCGTGGCCGTAGCCGTGCGGCAGGCAGACGACGCCGCGCAGCAGGTCGGCGTCGGCCTCGACCTCGGTTTCGATGCTGCCGACCCGCGAGGACAGTCGCACCCGCTCGCCGTCGGCGATGCCGCGGGCGGCGAGGTCGTCGGGGTGCACGTAGAGGTGATGGCGCGGCTTGCCCTTGATCAGGCGTTGCGCGTTGTGCATCCAGGAATTGTTGTTGCGCAGGTCGCGGCGGCCGATCAGCTGCAGCGTCGTGGCCTCGCCGGCAGCGACCTCCGTCGGGGCGGATCGCGCGGCGGCGAGGTGCTCGAGTTCGGCCAGCAGCACCGGGTGTACGCATTCGATCTTGCCGCTGGCGGTCTGCAGGCGGCGCAGCAGGGACGGCTCCAGCGGACCGAGATCGAGGCCGTGCGGCGCCGCCTCCAGGTCCGCGAGGCTGAGTCCGGAGCCGCCGCGCGCGAGTCCCATCGCCACCAGCGTGCGCGGCGGCGGCAGCGGCTGGAACTCGCGGCCGGCGTGGCGCGCGTAGGCCGCGGTGACGCCGTTGAAGATCTGCCAGTCCGCGCGTTCGTCCTCCGGCTGAGGCAGCACCGGCGTCGACAGCCGCGCGACGCGGCGCACCGCGAATGAATTGAAGATCAGGTCGTAGTGGTCCTGCGACAGGAACGAGCTCGGCGGCAGGATCAGGTGCGCGTGGCGGGTGGTCTCGTTGCGGTAGATGTCGATCGACAGCATGAAGTCGAGGCCGTCCAGCTGTCCGGCGAGCGCCCGGCCGTTCGGCGTCGACACCACCGGGTTGCCCGCGCAGGTGACCAGCGCTCGAACCTGTCCGGCGCCGGGCGTGGCGATCTCCTCGGCCAGCGCGGCGACCGGCAGTTCACCGGCGAATTCCGGCAGCCCTCGTACCCGGGAGCGCCAGCGCTCGTAGTGCCCGGCCGAGGTGCCGGGGCCGGTGACCGGGATCACCGGCTCGTTCGGAAGGGCGCCGCCGGCGCGGTCGAGGTTGCCGGTGACCAGATTGATCAGCTGCAACAACCACTGGCACAGCGTGCCGTAGGCCTGGGTCGACAGGCCCATGCGACCGAACGCGACCGCGCTCGGGGCCGCGAGCAGTTGCTCCGCCAGCGTGTCGATTCGTTCGCCGGAAATTCCGGTAATCGTCTCTACAGCGCATGTCTCGACGGCCGAAATCGCCGCCAGCGCCTCGTCCAGTCCGTTGATCCTGTCGCCGATGGCGGCCACGCGCGGCGCGGAACGTCGCAGCAGGGCCTGCAGCAATGCGACCAGCAGCCAGGCATCGGTGCCGGGCCGGATCGCCAGGTGCTCGTTCGCCAGCGCCGCGGTCTCGGTGCGGCGCGGATCGACCACCACCAGCCGGCCGCGCTTCGCCAGCGCCTTCAGCCGATCGGCGATGCCTGTCGCGGTCATCAGGCTGCCGTTCGAGGCGACCGGATTGGCGCCGAGCAGCAGCAGGAAATCAGTGCGATCGATGTCGGCGATCGGCAGCAGGAACTGATGGCCATACATCGCCCAGGCCACCCACTGGTGCGGCCACTGGTCGACCGAGGAGGCGCTGTAGACGTTGCGGGTCTTCAGCAGGCGAAGCAGCGAGGGCAGGTAGGCGAGATGCCCGAGGTGGTGCACGTTCGGATTGCCGAGGTAGGCGGCCACCGCGTCGCCGCCATGCTCCGCCTGGACGGCGGCGAGCCGCTGTCCGGCAAGGTCGAATGCCTCGTCCCAGCCGATCTCGCGCCAGCCCTTGCCGTCGCGCAGCTGCGGGCGGCGCAGGCGGTCAGGGTCCGACTCGAGGTCGAGGATGGCGTTGCCCTTGGGGCAGACGTGGCCGCGACTGAAGGGGTCGGCGGCGTCGCCCTTGATCGCGACCATCTTGCCGTCTTCGAACTGCAGGTCGAGGCCGCAGATGGCCTCGCACAGGGGGCAGGAGCGGAACCGGGAGCTGCGCGGCATGCGGTGGCCTTCGTTGGTCGACCCAGCCTCCGATGCTACCCTGACCGTCCTTGTCGTCGAACTCCGAGGTAGCGCCATGACACTCTGTCCCGTCGCCCTGGCCGTCGGCTGCAAGAAGTGCCCGATCTTCTCGATCTGCCCGGCCAAGGGGATCATCGGCGACCAGGTCGCCGAACCGGCGAAGGCCGAGCCGGCCGCCGCGAAGTCCGCTGCCGGCAAGAAGAAACCGAAGAAATAGCGCCCCGGCGTGGGTGCGGAGCTGCTGCTCTGCTTCTTTTTCGGAGCCGTCGGCGGCGGGTATTGCCTCTACGCGCGGCAGCAGCGCCGCGGGATGCCGCTGTTGTGCGGCCTCGGCCTGATGGTCTTTCCGTACTTCATCGACGGGCTGGCCTGGACGCTGCTGGTCGGCGCCGTGCTGATGGCGCTGCCCTGGTACTACCGCGACTTTTGAGCGTCGGTCCGCATCCCATCGTGATGCATCGCGTGATCGGTCCGGCGTGGATTCGTCGAGGGATCGTGCTTCCAGAACTTTTCCGCCTGCGTCCGGTCGATGGACGCCTTACCGATCTGCGTGAGTCCCGATGATCCAGCTCTCCGGCATCCACAAGCACTATCAGCAGGGCGGCAACCGGATCCGCGCGCTGGACGGGATCGATCTCGCCATCGCCGCCGGCGAGTACGTCGCCGTGATGGGGCCGTCGGGCTCGGGCAAATCGACCCTGCTGAACGTGCTCGGCGCGCTCGATCCGCCGGACTCGGGCAGCTACACGCTCGATGGCGAGGAGGTGAGCCGGCTCGGCGACGATGCCGCCTCCGATCTGCGCAACCGCCGCATCGGCTTCGTGTTCCAGTCGTTTCACCTCCTGCCGCGGCTGACCGTGCTGGAGAACGTGCTGTTGCCGCAGCGCTACGCCGCCCATGCGGATCCCGATGCCCCGGCGCGGGCGCGCCGGCTGCTCGATCGCATCGGTCTCGCCGAGCGCATCGACCACCGGCCGGGCGAGCTCTCCGGCGGCCAGCTGCAGCGCGCGGCGATCGCCCGGGCGCTGCTCAACCAGCCGGCCCTGCTGCTCGCCGACGAGCCGACCGGCAACCTCGATTCGAAGAGTGCCCGCGACGTCCTCGACCTGCTCGCCGAACTCCACGCCGGCGGCCAGACGCTGGTGATGGTGACCCACGATCCGGAGATCGCGGCCGGCGCGCAGCGCACGATCCATCTGAAGGACGGTCGGGTGGAGGCGCAGCGATGACGCGCGGGCCCGCCGCGGTACTCGATGGGTTCGGCAGGATCCTGCTGATCTGCGGTCTCGCCGCTTGCGCGCGCGCTCCGGGGACGACCCTCCCGGTGGCGGCCGTCGCGGCGAACGTGTCGACGCCCGGCGCCGCCGGGGCACCGGCGGCGCAGCGCCCGGTGATCCTCACCGGCGAAGTCATCGCGCCGGGCTCGCAGCCGATCATCGTGCCGCCGTCGGACTCCTCGCCGGTGGTGCTGCGCAACTTCGTCGCCGACGGCACGGTCGTGAAGCAGGGCGATCTCGTCATGCGGATCGAAGTGCAGGGCGGCGGCAGCGTCCTGCAGCTGACCACCGACCTCGACACCGCCATCGCCAAGGCCGAGCGCGAGGTCGCCGACCTCGAGGTGAAGGCCATCGAGGCGGAAAAGGCGCTGGCGACGGCGGATGCCGCGCTGGCCAAGGCCAAGGTCGACGCCGCCCTGCCGAAGGGCCAGGTGTCGGCGCTCGACTACGACCGCTACCACGGCGAGCTCGAGCGGGCGGCCCGCGACCGCGAAGTCAAGCAGCAGGCGCTCGACGCCGCGAACGCGGCGGTCGCGCGGCGCCGCGAGGACGCGGCGCTGGAGTCGAAGAAGATCGGCTTCAACCTCGCCTACGCCAAGGTCCGGCAGAAGGAAGCCGAGGTGCATGCGCTGCGCGACGGCGTGGTCGTGCACGGCTACAGCGAGTGGCGCGGCGAGCGCTATGAGGAGGGCTCGAGCGCTTTTCCGGGTAACAGCGTCGGCACCGTGATCGGCGGTGACGGCGTCGAGGTGCGCGCCTGGGCGCTGGAGGCCGACCGGCCGTTCCTCGACGAGGGCCAGGAGGTGGCGCTCGCCTTCGACGTCGACCGCGACAGTCGGGTCGGTGGCCGCATCCGCCGGATCAGCAGCGCGCCGGAGGCCCGCGCGATCTGGGGGAGCGGCCGCTACTTCAAGGTCGAGATCGAGTTGCTGGACACGGCGCCGCTGGAACTGGCGGCGGGGATGAGCGTGCGGGTCGAGCCGGCCGCGGAGCGGACCGCCGCGGCGCGACCCGCGGCGACCCCGGCCGAGCTCACGCTGGAAGGCGAGCTCGCCTCGCGGGTCAATTCGCCGGTGTCGCCGCCGGCGATCGAGGAGGTCTGGCAGTACACCCTGGCCAACCTGGTGCCGGAGGGCACGCTGGTCAAGCAGGGCACGCTGCTCGCGCAGTTCGAGAACAACGACGTCGCGACCCGGCTGGAATCGAAACGGAGCACGCTGAAGGAGAAGCTCCGGGCTCGCGAGAAGATGACGCTGGACCATGCCGAGGGCGAGCGCGCGGCCGAACTCGCGGTGCAGGAGGCGGCGAGCAAGGCCGAGCGTGCGGCGCTGAAGGCGGCGCAGCCGAAGGAGCTGATCCGCCGGATCGACTACGACAAGAACGTCGTCGACCGGGTGATGAACCAGCGCCTGGCCACGCTGGCGGAGCGCCAGCGCGACAGCCAGGCGCGCGCCCGCCGCGCGGAGCGCGCTGCCCTCGAGGCCGAGATCCGCCAGTTGACGGGCAACATCGCCGAACTCGAGCGCGGCCAGGCGGCGATGTCGGTGGTCGCCCCGCGCGACGGCCTGCTGCTCTACCGCAGCCAGTTCAATGGGGAGAAGTTCGCCAGCGGGAGCCAGGTGTGGATGGGGCTGTCGGTCGCGAACCTTGCCGATCCCGCGCAGATCGTCGTCAACGCGAAGGTGCCGGAGGCGCAGTCGAAGGCGATCGCGCTCGGCCAGGCGGCGACCGTGAAGGTGCAGGGCAGCAGCCAGGCGCTGGCCGCGCACGTGAGCGCGCTCGGTCGCGCCTATCACAGCAAGTCGAAGACCCAGCCGGTGGTCGTGCGCGACGTCGAGCTCAGCTTCGACGCCGCACCGCAGGGACTGAAGCCGGGGGCCGCGGTACAGGTCGCCGTCGCGGTCGCGGCAGCGGCGAAGGAGAAGTCATGAACGGCCGCATCGTGCTGTCCGCACTGCTGACAACCCTGCTGTCGGCCTGCTCCGGGACCGACAGCGGCGACGCGGCGCCGGTCGAGACCTTCGCGGCGCGGCCCTGGCGGGAAGTGCTGGTCGCTGACGGCGACGTGCGTGCGGCCGCCAATACCCCGCTGACCGTGCCCGGCAGCGGCTGGGAGAACCGCGCGCTGGTCGACATGGTCGCGGACGGCAGCGTAGTGGCCAAGGGCCAGGTGATCGCGACGTTCGATGCGCCGAAGGCGCGGATGGAGCTGTCGCAGGCGGAGACGGAGCTGCTGCGCAAGTCGCTGGGCGAGGCCGGCATCGTCGCGGCATCTGCGGTGAGCCGGGCGGAACTGGCCACCGACAGCGCCAAGGTCGACTCCGACCTCTCGCTGTCGAACCGCTACGCGAAGGTCGATCTCAGCTACTTCGCCCGCAACGACATCCTCGACGCACTGCAGGATGCTGCCTTCCTTGGCAGCAAGAAGACCTATCTCGGCTGGAAGTCCGGCCAGGTCGATGCGCGTGCCGGTGCCGATCGCGCGGTGGTCGGCTCGCAGAGGGAGACCGTGGCGCTGACGGCCGCGCAGAAGCGCAAGAGCCTCGCGGCGCTCGAGCTGACCGCGCCGCACGACGGCGTGTTCCTGCTCTCCGCGAAGTGGGACGGCACCAAGCCGCAGGTCGGCAGCGCGCTGTGGGCCGGCCAGGAATTCGGCAGCCTGCCGGACCTGGAGCAGCTGGTCGCCCACTTCAGCGTCCCCGAGGGCAGCGCCTTCGGCCTCGCTGTCGGTCTGCCGGTGCGTGTGCGCCTCGCCGGCACCGGCGTCGAGCTGGATCTCAAGGTGACCAAGGTCGGCAGCAGCGCGACCACCAAGTCGCGCGACTCGCCGGTCAAGTACAGCGACTTCGACGCGGCCATCGCGGCCGACGAGGCGAAGCGCCTCGGCCTGCGCCCGGGGCAGGCGGTGTCCGGCAAGGTCATCCTGGTCGAACGCCCGCAGGCGAGCACGGTGCCGAACCTCGCCCTGCGCCAGGACGGCGATGCCTGGTCGGTGCAGGTGCTGGACGGCGGACGTCCGGTGCGGCGCCCGGTGGTGCTCGGCGCGCGCGGCGCGGTCCGCAGCGAGATCAGCTCCGGACTCGCGCCCGGCGCGCGCGTGCTGCTGCTGCCGGAAGCGAAGGATCAGCGCGGATGAACACGGCACTCCTGAAGGAAGCGGCGACCGAGCTGGCCCGGCGCAAGCTGCGCACCGGACTCACCCTGCTCGGGATGATCTTCGGCGTCGCCGCGATCGTCGCGATGCTCGCGGTGGGCGAGGGCAGCAAGCGCGAGGCGCTGAGGCTGGTCGAGGAACTCGGCCTGCAGAACCTGCTGCTGGAAGCGAAGGACTTCGATCCGGAACGGCTGAAGGAGCTGAGGACGCGGTCGCTGGGCTTGTCCGCGGCGGATGCCGCGGCGGCGCTCGCGGTGGTGCCGGGTGCGAGTTCGGTCGCGATGAAGAAGGAGATCAAGGTCGACCAGCTCGCCGCCAACGGCAGGGTGATCGCCGGCCAGGCCTACGCCGTGTCGCCGAGCTATGCGGACCATGCCGGGGTCCACGTCGCGCGCGGCCGCTGGCTGTCGGGCGACGACGGCGCGACGCTGGCGCCGGTCGCGGTCCTCGGCCAGCGTCTCGCCCATGATCTCTTCGGCGATGCCGATCCGATCGGCGCGCGGATCAAGCTCAACCACGTGTGGCTCGAGGTCGTCGGCGTGCTCGCCGACCGCGCGCTCGGCAAGTCCGAGTTCGAGGGCGTGAAGCTCGGCCTCGACGACGAGCGCCTGTTCGTGCCCTGGGAGACCGGCCGTGCGCGCTTCAAGTTCAGCCTGATCGAGGACGAGGTCGACGGCATCAGCCTGAAGCTCGACGGCTCGGTCGCGCCGGACAGCGCGGCGAAGGTGCTGCAGGCGCTGGTCGCGCAGCGCCATGCCGGCGCCGACGACACCAACCTGATCGTGCCGATGGGCCTGTACCGCCAGCACCAGCAGACCCAGCGGATCTTCACCGTGGTGATGAGCTCGATCGCCGCGGTGTCGCTGCTGGTCGGCGGCATCGGCATCATGAACATCATGCTCGCCAACGTGCTGGAGCGGCGCCGCGAGATCGGCCTCAAGCGTGCCCTCGGGGCCCGCCGCCGCGACGTGGTCGAGCAGTTCCTCGCCGAGGCGCTGGTGATCGCTCTGTCCGGCGCGCTGCTCGGCGTGCTGCTGGGCGCGGTGGCGGCCTACAGCATCGCCGCGCTGGCGGGATGGTCGGTCGCGTGGTCGCCGCTGCTGCTGACCCTCGCGGTCGCGCTGTGCGTCGGCGTCGGTCTCGCGTTCGGGGTGTTTCCGGCGCGGCAGGCGGCCGAACTCGACCCGATTGCGGCGCTGCGGAGTGATGCTTGAGGGGACCGACGATCCGCCGTGCGGATCCTGCAATTGGCGAGCTACGCACGCCACGGGAGGGAAAGGATGATTCCTTTTGCAGGAGGGGCTTCAGCCTCGGAGGGCGAGTCGTCGGAAAAGGCGCAAGACTGTCGGTACCCGATACAACCTGCGTCTCGCCGTGTCACGCTGCCTCGCCATCGGGACTGAAGCGCCTCCCACAACCGCCTAGGATTCCTGCGAGTCGGTTCTGATCGCGAGCCCCTCGAGCTCCGTGAGAATCGCCTCGGCACCAACGACGTCGACACATGCCGTTGCCCCGCGCCACTGCAGCGTCCCGTCGACCAAGCCCCGCACGATCGCCACCGAACATGCCGCCGGCACGTACGGCCCATGGCCTCGCTCGGCGGTGAGCGTCCACTCGACCACCAGGGGCGCGCCATCCACACCGCAGCCACTCATCCGCACGTGCATCGCGCCGACATCGCTGCCGGCGGCAAGCCACCACTCGCTGATCGCCTTCAGACGTTCGGCGTAGGGCGCCATGCTGCGCGGCCAGCCGAGGCGCACGGCGAAGTGAGCGAGCCACAGCCCCCAGTGCATCCGCTTCAACTCCATGCCGGCGCGGAAATCGAATCGCTGCACCGTCGGAAAGGCGGTCGGCAGCACCAGCGGATCCGGCACCGCACAGCGCGCGAGCCAGCGCGGGCCGACCGGGTCGGGATAGCGGTGGCGGGTGAGACCACTCCAGCCGATCACGTCCTGCGGCCGGCCGTCGACGAAACCCGGGATGGGCTTGCCGACCGTGGACAGGATCGAGCGGATCGTCGCGAGGCCGCGTTCGGTGCGGTTGCCGGGGGCGATGCCGATCTCGACCTCCGCGAGGGACTCGAAACGGACCAGGTGCTGCGCGATGACGGCACTCGACAGCCCCGGCACGCTGCTCGCACCGGAACAGACCAGCACGCCAGCGGCGCGCGCCGCGTCGTCGAGTTCGCCCACTCCGGCAACGTAGTCGGGCGTGTCGGCGAGGTCGATCCAGTGCACGCCGCGCGCGATCGCCCAGTACTGCCAGCGCCAGTCGCGGCGCTGGAACGGACCGACCGTGTCCACCACGATCGCCGGCGCGATCGTGGTGGAAAGCAGGGCTTCCGCTTCGTCGGAGTCGAGGTCGAGGGCGTGTGTGCTGATCCGGTCCATCGCGTCGAGCTGGGCCGCCAGCGCGCGCAGTGAATTCGCGGAGCGGGAGACGAGCGCCACGCGAATGCCCGGAATGCGCAGCAGGCGCTCCGCCACGCGTCGGCCGAACACGCCGGTCGCGCCGAGGACGGCGACGACGCTCACGCGAAACGGACAGCTTGGCCGGGCCGCGGCGGACCGCTCGAACGGTCGGCGGTCCGATCGATGGGCCGGGCAGGCGACACGGAGTGCTGGAGGACCTTCATGGGATCGACGAAGGAAGGCATGCCGGAGGTCGAGGCCTCAACGCTTCCGGGCCGTTGCCAGCCACTGCAAGGGAAGGCCTACGATCACCAGGCCCGCGGTGATCGCCAGCACCGTGGTGCCACTGCCGACCAGCGCCCAGATCGAGAACAGCGCGCCCAGCAGCCCTGCCGGCAGCAGCAGCCAGGTCAGCGGACGGTCGTCGTTGCGACCGCGCCACCACAGCACGACCGCGCCCGCCGCGACGACGAGATAGGGGAGCACGTTGGCCGCGGTGGCGAGCAGGATCGAGGCCTGGAACAGGCTGCCGAGACTGCCGCCGGCATCGCCGGCGGTGGCGACGACCGCGCTCGCCAGCACGGCGGACAGCACGATGCCGAGGACCGGCACGCCGCGCGCATCCATGCGGCCGAACAGCGGCGGCAGCTGACCTTCGGCGGCGATCGTCTTCAGGAACTGGCCGGAAAGCAGGGTCCAGCCGTTCAGTGTCCCGAACGCGGCGAGCCCGGTCGCGGCCGCGACGACCGCCGCCGCGGTCGGACCGAATACGCCGGTGACCGCGTCGGCGAACGGCGCTCCCGACTTCGCCAGCGTCTCGGGCGACACCCGCTCGATCACGGACTGGCATGCGACGACGGTGATCAGCGCCCCGAGCGCGAGTCCCAGGTAGGTCGCCAGCGGAACGTTGCGCTCGGCATCGGCGACCTCGCCGGCCGGCACTGTCGCCGACTCGAAGCCGAGGAAGGCCCACAGCGTCAGCGGGGTCGTGGTCAGCGCGAGCGCCCACCAGCCGTCGAGCGCGACCGGCGCGGCGACGGCCTGCGACGTCGCCGCCGGACGCATCAGGATCAGCGCCAGCAGGCCGACGAAGGGCAGCAGCTTGGCGGCCGTGATCACGCCCTGTACGCGCCCCGCGCTGCGCAGGTCGAGCAGGTTCAGCGCCACGGCCACCCAGACGACCGCCACCGCGGTCGCCACGGTCGCCAGCGGCGTCGTGGTCAGCACCGGTGCCAGCACGCCGAGGGCTCCCGCGCAGGTGACCGCGATCGCCGCGTTGCCGGTCCAGATGCAGATCCAGTAGGACCATGCGGTGACGAAACCGGCGGAGTCGCCGAAGGCCGCACGCGCCATCGCGTAGGGCCCGCCGTTGTCGGGACGCCGTCGCGCCAGTTCGGCGAACACGATGGCGAGTGCCGCCGCGCCGGCCAGGCTGATCGCCCAGCCGACCAGGGCGCCGCGGCCGAAGGGCGCCAGGGTCGCCGGCAGCATGAACACGCCGGAGCCGACGACGTTGCCGACCACCAGCGCCATCGCGACGCCGAGTCCGAACGGTTTCGGCGCCTCCGCGGCCGCACCGGCCGCGCTCATGCGACGACTCCCGCGTCGGCGCGGTAGTCGGCCCGCAGCAGCTCGTGGAAGTGGAACACCCCGGACTCGCGCTTCGCGTTGAGCCGGCCGGCGTCGTAGGACCCCGAGGCGAGGCCCGCCTGCACCGCCTCGCAGATGCGGATGTCCTCGTGCTGGACCTCGTCGCTGAACGCGCGGTCGGCATCGGCACGCGCCGCGGCCTCGGCGTCGCGGTAGAAGAATTCGAACTCGACGCGGCAGCGGCCCGTCCCGAGCGGCACGACGCGATTGGTCTGCATCCGCCCCGGCAGGATGTTGAGCATCGTGTTCGGGTACAGGAAGTAGTAGTAGGCCGCGCCGGAGCCGTAGAGCTCGCCGCCGCTCTCCAGCGGCGAGTACTGCAGCGAGTGCCAGGGGGAGAGCTCGGTGCGGTAGCTGCGGTAGTCGAGCAGCCGGTTGAGTTCCGGGTGGATGTGGGGGACGTGGTAGCCCTCGAGGTAGTTGTCGACGTAGGCCTTCCAGTCGCAGGCGATCTCGTAGTCGATGCGGAAGGAATGGCCCCAGGTCGAGAAGTCGATGCCGCCGGTGCGCACGTCGATCCCGGCGACGAGATCGGAGAACGGCAGCTGCGGCTTCGCGGCGACGAATACCAGGCCGTTCCAGACCTGCACCTCGATCTGCGGCAAATGCACCGAGGGCAGGTCGAAGTGCGCGGCGTCGGCCATCTCCGGCGCCGTGCGCAGCTGGCCGGCCAGCGTGTAGGTCCAGCCGTGATAGCGGCAGCGCAGCTCGCGTGCGCCGCGGCCGGAGCACCAGGCGAGCGGCGCCGCACGGTGGCGGCAGACGTTGTGGAAGGCCCGGAGCTGGCCGTCGGCTCCGCGCACCACGATCACCGGAAGCGGCCCGATCCGGGTGACCAGGTGATCGCCGCTGGCGGAGACCGCGGAGGCATGGCCGGCGAGCTGCCAGCTGCGCGCGAACACCGCGCGCTCGTCGACCCGCTGCTGATCGGGATCGGTGTACCAGGGCGCCGGCAGCGCGCTGGCCAGCGCCAGGGTCTGGGTCTGCAGTCGGGACTGATCCATCGACGCCTCGTTCTTCGTCAAAGATGCGGCGGCGCAATGATCGACCCGGCCTGCCTTGGGTTATCGTAGCTGCGAATCGCGCGCCACCGGGGTGGTCACCGGCGCGTCCTGGGATCGGGTATCGAGGGGAAGTGCATGAGCGAGTGGTACATCGCCCACGAGGGCCAGCCGCTGGGTCCGTACACGGCGCAGCAGATGCTGCAGTTCGCCGCCGAAGGCCGGGTCACCGCCGACAAGATGATCTGGAAGAACGGCTTGCCGAACTGGCTGACGCTGGCGCAGGCCTGGCCGATGCTGGGCGGCGGCGGGCCGCCGCCGTCGCCGGCACCGGGCATGGCGCCGCCGGGTGCCGCGCCGGCGCAGGGCCATGGGCAGGCCGACCCCGGCTGGGGCCTGCAGGGCTTCGCCGACCGCGTCGCCGACCTTGCCGGCGTGGAGCGCCTGGAGGGCTTCAGCATCCGCGACCTGCTGTCGGCGAGCTTCAAGAAGTACTCGCAGGCGGAGATGGAGGAACACGTCGCCTTCGGCATTCCGGAAAAGACTCCGAAGCTGTCCGAAATCGAGCCGGGCTGGCCGAAGCCGTGGATGTTCGTGCGGATGCTGGCCGGCATCAGCCTCGTGTTCATCGGCTTCTACGTGATGCTGAAGTACTCGTCGAACCCGAAGCTGCTCCCCGGCCTGATCGTCGTCGGCAGCTTCGCGGTGCCGATCGCGACGCTGATCTTCTTCTACGAGATGAACTCGCCGCGCAACATCTCGCTGTACCTGGTGCTGCGCAACGTGATGATCGGCGGCCTGGTGTCGATCGCGTTCAGCCTGTTCCTGTTCGAGAACACCGCGTGGCTCGGCTGGATGGGCGCGCCGCTCGCGGGCCTGGTGGAGGAGACCGGCAAGATCACCACGGTGTTCGTGCTGGCGATGCGGCTCGATCCGAAGCGCTATCCCTACATCCTGAACGGCATGCTGTTCGGCGCCGCCGTCGGTGCCGGCTTCGCGGCCTTCGAGTCGGCGGGCTATGCGTTCGAGATCATGCTGTCCGGCCTGTTCCGCGAGGGCGGGCAGGGCATCGACCTCGGCTCCGGCACCTTCAACATCGTGCTGCGCGGCGCGCTGGCGCCGTTCGGCCACATCGTCTGGACGGCGCTGGCCGCGGGTGCCCTGTGGCGGGTGAAGCTCGACCAGCAACTGACCCCGGCCATGGTGTTCGCCCCGCGCACGCTGAAGATGCTCGGCACGGTGATGTGCCTGCACATGGCCTGGAACACGTCGTGGCTGGCGCTGGTGCTGCCGTTCTTCACCCACAACCTCATTCTCGGCTTCATCGCCTGGGTGCTGGCCTTCTCGATGATGCAGACGGGCCTGAAGCAGATCAAAGCCGCGCAGCAGTCGCTCGCCAGCGAGGGTGCGCCGGCTCTGTCGGGTGCGACGATGGTGCTGAAGCGGGCCGGGCCGATCGGCAAGCGATGACGCCGGAGGACCTCGGGCGGATCGAAGAGGCGCTCGGCATCACGCTGCCCGAGGCCTATCGGCGTCGCCTCGTCCCCATCCCGATTCCCGCGGCGGCGAACAACGGCGACCTCGGGGTCTGGGACCGCGCCGACGCCTTGATCGAGTACAACCGGTCGCTGCGAGCTGGCGACATTGGCGCGGCCTGGCCGCCGAGGATGTTCGCGATCGGCCATGCAGGTGACGGATGTCCGACGGCGCTGGATCTCGACGACGGCTCGGTCTGGTGGGTGCACCACGGGCACCTCGACCATGACGCGACCGGCAAGGTCGCCAAGGATTTCGACACCTGGGCGGATGACTACTTCGCGACGCTGCGGGACGAGATGGCCGGCGAGGAGGTCGATCCCGACGGCACGCCCGCCGCGCGCGAGCGGATGGAGCGCCGCAATGCCTCGCAGACGGCGCTCGGCTGTACCGTCGTGCTGGTGGTCGTCGCGACGATCGTCGTGGGGATTCGCTGGTGGTTGCGGCACTGAGGCGCTGATCGCGCATCCGATCGGGGGTGCGCCAGAGTCCGCAGTGGCCGCCCCGAATCGTGGGAGGTGAGGTCCGGATGACACCGACAGTGGGATCCCTCTCCGGTTCCGCGTCGTTGCGCGCGGTCCATCCGGTCCTCGCCGTGCGCGACGTCGCGTCGTCGATCGGGTTTTTCGCAGCGCTGGGTTTCGCACCGGGATTCGTCGACGACCCGAGCCAGCCACGCTACGGCGCCGTCCGCCGCGACGCGGTCGAGCTGCACCTGCAGTGGGCTGATGCCGGACAGTGGATCGACGGACTCGATCGCCCGGTGATCCGCATCGTGGTCGACGACGTCGATGCGCTCTTCCGCGAGTTCTCGGCACGCGGCGTTCCGCCGGCCGAGCGAAGCCCGTGGGGGCAACCCGGCGACACCCCGTGGGGGACGCGCGAATTCCATCTGGCCGATCCGGATGGCAACCAGCTGCACTTCTACGCATCAAGGGCGGGGTAGGTTCGCAGGCCGGGAGAGCCCGCAGGGCGAAACCCAGCATCGGCGGCGCCGTCACCCGACCGGCAGCGCACGCCATCGGAAGTCATTCGAAGCGTTTCATGCAACCCCTATCCGAAGCGGGGAACTCGGTAGGCTGGGTGAAGCGCGCAGCGCGCAAGCCGGCGTCGGAGTAGCCGCTGTCCCTTTGCCGGAGCGTCGGAGTAGCGGCTGTCCAACTGACGGAGCGCCAATGAAGCCTCGACCGATGTTCGGTGCGTCGGAGTAGCGGGAACACCGCTCGAAGCACGATCTGGGTTTCCGCCACACCGGTGCAAGAGGGGAGCGAACGCCGGCGGAGCTCGACCCGCCCTACGTCGCGGAGAACAACGCCGGAAAGACGCTCGCCAGCAGCATCGAACGGCAGCCGGGTACCAGCAGGCCGATTGCCATCGTCGCGACGCTGAACGCGAAGCCCGCGGGGCGTGCCAGGTGGCTGTTCTCGAGGGCCTTTCGAGCCGAGTGCAGGGCGAGACGGACGTCGGTCCAGCAGGTACCGGCGACGACCAGATAGGACGAGGCGCCGGCGACGATCAGCGCGACCACCATGTCGACGAACGCGGCATCGAGCACGAAGGCGAGCTCGGGCGCCTGCATCGCCATCAGCAGCAGGCCGAGGACAAGCAGGGCGCGGCCCAGGGGGCCGAGGCGTTTCCAGATCTTCATCACCGAGATGACCGCTCGAAGTCGCGAACGGGAAGCTGACAAGTTCCGGCGGTCGGGGGGATTTCAAGCGAAGCCACCCACGAAATCGGTATTGAATCCTCGGGAAGAAACCGTTCCGAAGGGGCCTCGTGTGGGAGCGGCTATTGCCGCGATGGCGCAGCGTCTCGCCATCGCGGCTGTAGCGCATCCGCATCCGCAACAGCCGCACACCGTCCGCGGACAGGCGCTGACCGGCTTCGCGTTTCGCTGCTTTCAACCTTCGCCGTCGCTTCTTGTCCCGCGGAGCGGGACTCACGGAATGCGTGGAGCGCATTCCGGGTCGAAGCGCGAAGCTACGCCTTCCGCCGCAACAACAACACGGTCACGTTGTCGGAGCCGCCGCCATCGAGCGCCGCCAGGATCAGCTGGTCGACGCACTCCTGCGCGGACAGGTCCTGGCGGTCGAGGATCGCCGCGATCTGGCTGTCGTCGACCTCCTCGGTCAAGCCGTCGGAGCACACCAGCAGCTGCGAGTTCGGCACGAGCTGGCCGCCCACGGTCTCGACACGGAGGTTCTGCGGGTCGGTGACCCCGAGCGCCTGGGTGACCACGTTGCGGTGCGGGTGGGTCCGCGCCTGTTCCGGGGTGATGGCGCCCTGCTCGATCAGCTCGCGGACGTAGGAATGGTCGTGCGAGATCTGCTTGAACTCGCCGTTGTTCCACATGTAGACCCGGCTGTCGCCGACCCAGCCCGCCTCGAAGTCGTCGCCCTTGAGGTGCACGGCGGCGATGGTGGTGCCCATCGGCAGCGCCTGCGTGCGCTTGCTGGAATGGGCGAGGATGTCCTCGTCGGCGATCTGGATCGCCTCCGACAGCGTCTTGCCCTGGCCGACCTCGCGCACCACCGCCTCGCGCGCCAGCGCACTGGCGACTTCGCCGTTCTCGTGGCCACCCATGCCGTCCGCCACCAGCCAGAGGCCGAGCTGGGAGTCGGCGTAGTAGGTGTCCTCGTTGTGCTCGCGGCGCAGGCCGACGTGGGTGCAGTGTCCAAACTCGATCATCGCCGCAGTTCCTTGATTGGCGCCGTCCATCAGAATTCGATCCGCAGTCCCAGCGCAATACTGTTTTGGGTGGTGGCGGCTTGTCCAGCACGGTGCTCGACGTAGACGTATCCCGAACGTCCATTGGCGAACACGGCAGACAGGCCGATACCAAGGTTGAAGTATTGCTTATCCACTGGATCGCCGCTGACCACGATCGGGGTGCCGGTCGGGTCGTTGGCGAAGCGGGTGATGAGATTGTCGGGGCTGTCGGCGAACTCGCGCACGTACTCGAAGCTGAGGTTCGGCGACAGGATGCCGAAGTCCTGGCTGGAGGCGTAGGCGACCTTGCCGCCGAGCACGCCTTCGCGCGAGGTCAGGCTGCGGCCGGAGACCGCCAGCGCCAGGCCGGCACCGGCACCGGTCGGATTCGACATCCGCTCGGTGTAGCTGTCGAAGTCGAGCTTGGTGTAGGTGCCGCGCAGGTAAGGCCCGAAGGTCCACGCGCCGTTGGCGAAGTCGCGGCCGGCGGTCACCGAGAGGCTGAACATGTTGCCGTCCGGCGAGCCCTTGGCCGTCTGGTTGACCTGCTGGCCGCCGAGGTTGAACAGGATCTTGCGCGACAGGTCGTAGGAGTTGCTGCCGTAGGTCAGCGCGATGTCGGCGTAGGCCTCGTTGGCCAGGTAGAACGAGCCGTAGCCGGTGAGGGAGAAGCCGCTGGTGTCGAGCTTGCCGCGGCCACCGTCGAGCTTGGAGTCCGACTTGTTGAAGCTGACCGCGCCGCCCAGGATCAGCTTGTCGCCGACGCGGTAGTCGGCGCCGGCGGTCAGCCCGCGACTGCCGAAGTCAAAGCCGGAGCTGGAGCCGATCGCGTCGCGGCTGCCCGTGAGGATCGTGCCGGTGGCGAAGAAGCCCCAGCGGCTGAAGTCGAGGCCGACTTCCTTGTCCCGGCCCTTGTCCTCATCGGCGTGGGCGATGATCGCGGAGGGCAGCATCGACAGCGGCAAAGCACCGTTGCCGCCGGCCAGGGTCAGGCCCTGCGCCGAGAAGCCGCGACCGCCGCCGCCGCGGATCTGCTGGAAGCGCTGGGACATGTTGTTGTTCGTCGCCGTCACGGTCGACAGCGCCGCCGAGGTCTCCGCCGCCGCCTCGTCGTTCGACAGCTGCTGGATCACGTTGGCCACCTGCGCCGGCGTACTGGCCGCGTTGCTGGCGAGCGCCTGGCAGGTCAGCAGCAGGTCGCGCTGCTGCTGGGTGAGCGTGTTGGGATTGGCCGCGGAGAGGGTCTGGCAGCTGGTGTCGACCGCCTGTGCGATCGTCTGCTGCATCTCGTTGAGTCCGCCCGTGTTGGCGATGCCGCCGCTGATCGCGAACTGCACGGCCGTGGTCGACGGGGCGTTCTGCACGTTGGCGAACACCCGGGCCTGCGCCGGAAGGTTGAGCCGCACCGTGGTCGACGCCAGACCGGCGCTGTCGGTGATCACCAGCGGGGTCGTGATGGTGACGGCGTTCGGCGGGTCGGAGGTGAAGACGATCGGCACGCCCGCGAAGACGGCGCCGGCCTGGGTCTTCGCGCGGACCACCAGCGGCGCGCCGGCGATGGCGCCGGTCGGCACGGTCTGGTTGTTGCCCGACGCGATCTCCAGCACCACGGTGCCATTGACGGTCGCGACCGCGGTGAAGGTCACGCTGCCGCCGCCCGGATAGGTTGCCCGGACCTGCTGGTTGCCGATCGCCGAGCCGAGGGTGAACTCGTTGATCGCGTTGCCGTTGCCGTCGGTCGGGGTGACGGCATCCTTCAGGGATCCGCCGCCGGACACCACGGTCCAGGCGAGGTTGACGCCGCCGAGGCCCTTGCCGAAGGACTTGCCGGGGGCAGCCGCGATCGACACCGCCAGGTTCTGCGGCAGCTTGGTGCCCGCCGGCGCGGTCTGGTTGTCGCCGCCGGTGATGCGCAGGGCCGGGAGGAAGCCGGTCGCCGTCGCGGTGGCGTTGACCACGCCGGAGAAGGCGCTCGCCTGCACGGTGACGAGGCCCGCCGTGTTGCCGAAGACGAGGGTCGTCGCCGCGTTGCCCGAGGTGTCGGTGACCGTCGACGCCGCGGTCAGCGTGCCGCCACCGGACAGGATGCTGAAGTTGACCGTCTGGCCGCCGACCGGCGTGCCGTTGGACAGCAGCCGGAACACGAAGGGGGCGTCGGCGCGGGTGCCGACGGCGCCGGTCTGGTTGGCGCCGCTGACCAGCGTCAGCGAGGAGCCGCTGCCTTGCGGCGTCGAGCTGGTGACACTGAAGGTCTGCGAGATCCGCGGGTCGCTCTGCAGGGTCGCGGTGATCAGTGCGGCGCCCGGAGTGGCGAGGAAGCTCAGCGAATTGGACGACTGGCCGTTGCTGGACGTCGTCGTGCTGGTCGACCCGATGCTGGCGACGTTGCTGCCGGTGACGACCGCCCAGTCGATGTTCTGGTTCGCCTGCAGCACGCCGTTGCTGGTGACCTGGACGACCAGCGGCTGGCCGCTGGAGCCGGTGATGCCGGACTGGCCGTTGCCGGAGACGATGTCCAGCGCGAGCTGCGGCGGCGCGATCGAGGTTTCGGTAAAGGTGGCGATGCCGCCGGCGACGGAGGCCGTGATGTTGACGGTGCCCGGCGAGCCGAGCACGACCGTGGTCGACGCGATGCCGCTGGCGTCGGTGCTGACCTGGGTGCTGCCCTGCCCGCCGACGGTCGAGTTGCCGTTGACGACGCTGAACAGCACGGGCACGCCGACCGCGACCGCTCCGGTTCTCGAGTCGGTGACCCGGACGCTGATCGGCTGCGGGAGCGACTGGCCGGCGGTGGCCGACTGGCCGTCGCCGTTGAACTTGACGATGTTGTAGCTCTGGGTCACCGCCGTCTCGTTGAACGTCACCATGCCGGCACCGGCATTGTCGGTGGCGGTGACCACGACCGGGCCGGGCTGGCCGCCGAGCACCAGCGTGACCGCCGCGGTGCCGCCGCCGCCCGTGCCGCTGCCGAAGCTGGTGCCGCCCGACTGCAGGAACGTCGCATTGCCGCTGGTCACGTTGAACACGATGAAGCGATCGGTCTGCGGGGTGCCGGAACCGTCGGTCACGGTGACCACCAGGTCCTGCGGCAGCGTGGTGTTGACCAGCCCGGTCTGGCCGTCACCGGAGACCTTGGAGACGGTCAGCGGCGAGATCGCGATCTCGTTGAAGGTCACGGCGCCGTAGGGCGCGCCGGCGTCCGCACTGATCTGGAATGGACCGCCCGTCGAACCGACGGTGACGGCGGCGGACGCCTGGCCGTTGGAACCGGTGCCGACGGTGATCGTGTTCGAGCCGTTGGCAGTGAAGGTCGCGCCGCCGTTGGCGACGGTGAACAGCACCGACTGGTTGTTGACCGGCATGCCGGTGGCGTCGGTCACCAGCACCAGCAGCGGGCGCGCCAGCGGCGTGTTGATGTTGCCGCTCTGGTTGTCGCCGTCGAGCTTGATGATCGCCGGCGTGCCGCCGCCGGTGATGTTCTCGCTGAAGATCGCGTTGTTGTACAGGCCGGACAACGGCAGGACCGTGACGGACACGCCGCCGGGGCTGGCGCCGAGCACCAGGTGGACGCTGGCATTGCCGCTGGCGTCGGACGCGGTGTCGAAGGTCGCCGCGCCGCTCTCCTGGATGGTGGCATTGCCGGAGTCCACCCGGAATCGCAGGGAGACGACGCCATTCGGCATGCCCATCGCGTTCTGGACCTGGATCGACAGCGGAATCGGAAGGGTGGAGTTGGCCGGCCCCGCCTGCATGTTGCCGCCGGTGATGACGAAACTGCCGATGCCCTGGAACAGGTTGAAGGTCACGATGCCGTAGCTGCCGGCGTCGGCGGTCACGGTGACGGCGCCGACCGAGCCGCCCGCGTCGATGTTGACGCTGTCGTTTCCGGAGGCGTCGGTCATCGTGCTGAACGTGCTGGTGCCACTCTGCTGGATCGTCGCGTTGGCCGACGTGACCGTGAAGGTCACCGGCACCGACGGGACCGCGGCCATCATTCCGTCCAGCACGCGGATCTGCAGCGGCTGCGGGAAGGTCGTATTGACCGCGGTCTGCTGGCCGTCGCCGCCGTTCTTGATGATCATGCCGTTGCCGCCGGCGGTCGTCGTCACGTCGAAGAACACCACGCCGACCATCGGTCCGCCGTCCGCGGCGATCTGGAAGCTGCCGGTCATCGTTCCCAGGCTGACGCTGACGGACGCGAGACCGCTGCCATCGGTGCTCACCAGCGCCGACGATGAACCATTGACCGTCGCGTCGTTGGGCGGCTGCACCGTGAACTGCACCATCTGGCCGGACTGGCCGACGCCCATGCCGTCCGCGATCTTGACCACCAGCGGCATCGACAGCGGCGAGGAGGCCGCGCCCGTCTGGTTGTCGCCGGAAATCTTGGTGATGGTGAAGGACGTGGCGAGGATGCTGAAATCGACGGTGCCGAAGTCGACCGAGTCGGCATGCACGGTGATCGGACCGGGGGTCGAGCCGAGCATCAGCTGGACGCTGGCGTCGCCGTTGCTGTCCCCCATGGTGGTGATCGTCGACGCGCCGCTGCCGACGAAGGTCGCCGAGCCCTGGGTGATCGACCAGTTGACGTCGCCGCCGACGGCCGGCATGCCGGTGCCGTTGTCGATCACGTGGACGCTGAGCGGGGTCGGCAGCGTGGTGTTGACGACGCCGGACTGCATGTCGCCACCGGTGATGCTGATCTGGGCCTGGACCGGAGTACTGAGGGCTGCGAGAGCGAACAGTGATGACAGGGTCGCCAGTCGTGAACCCGTAAGCCATTGCCCGATACGGCGGGCGGCCGCGGAAAGGTCCAGTCGCATGATTCGTCCCCAGGCGAAATTACGTCGGCAGCGTACTACAGCGCCAACAGGCGAACCAAGCCGCGCAGGCCCTGGTCCGGGCAGGCGGTCAGGGTGCCCGCGAGTCTGTCGTCGGTGGGTGAAACCACGGGGCGGCGGGTCGGGTTCCACGCGCCGCGTAGGTCGCCCCTCTGCCGGGAATCTGCGCTTCGTGAACAAGCGTTTCGCTGTCATGCCTGGAATCACGGGATTCGCCGCCGCGGGCGCTCATTGGAACCCGGACCGCTGGCGCGGCACGACCCGGGGCTATACTTTGGCCGTGTCAGTTCGTTCACGCGCGCTCGACCATCATGCTGCGGTGAACGCACGACCGTCCTCCGGACATCCTTACCTCTGCAGCGAGGGTCACATGGCCAAGCAACAGGTCTCCAAGCTCCCCGGTCGATTCGGCTCGCGCGCCCTGGTGGCGCTGGCGAGCGCCACGATCGCGGTGATTTCCGGACTGGCGGTCGAGCCGATCCGGGCCAGCGTGCGCAATCCCGAGGATCTGCTGATCGTCGACTGCCTGCTGCCGGGACAGGTGCGCAAGCTCGGCAAGGTGTCGACCTTCATGACCGCGCGCCGGCCGATCCGGACGACGCAGGCCGACTGCGAGATCCGCGGCGGCGAGTTCACCTCGTTCGACCGCGCCAACTACGAGACGGCGCTGAAGGTCTGGATGCAGCAGGCCGAGGGCGGCGACGCCGAGGCGCAGAACTACGTCGGCGAGATCTACGCCAAGGGCCTCGGCACCGACCCGGACTACGCCAAGGCGCGCTCCTGGTACGAGAAGTCGGCCGCGCAGGGCAGCAAGCGCGCCAAGATCAACCTCGGCTATCTCTACGAGGAGGGACTCGGGGTCGAGAAGGACCTGCCGAAGGCGCTGAACCTCTACCGCGAGGCGTCCGGCGCGACCAGCGACGACCTGGTGTTCGCTTCCACCGTCACGGTCAGCGCAGAGGCGCAGGCCGAGATCGCCAGCCTGAAGCAGACGGTCGAGGAGCAGAAGGCCGAGCAGGAGAAGCTGAAGGCCAAGGTGCGGGAGCTCGAAGGCCAGCTGTCCGACCGCCGCCGACAGCTCGGCGCGGCCCAGCACGAGCTCGAGGCGACCCGCAACAAGCTGGTCGTCGCGCAGGAGAAGGCCTCGTCGCCGCAGGCGGCCGCCGACCTCGAGAAGCTGAAGAAGGAGCTGGCCGAGAAGGAGGCCGCGATCGCCAAGGAGCGCGAGGCGCTCGACCGCGACCGCGCCGCCTTGTCGGAAAAGACCAAGGCCGATCAGGCCAAGCTCGCCGACCTGCGCAGCCAGCAGTCCACGCTCGAGAAGAAGCCGGCGACCGATGCCGCCAGCAAGAAGGACCTGGAACGGGTCCGTTCCGCCGCGGCCGAGATGGCGCTGGCGCTGGACGACGCCTACGCCAAGATCGCGGCGCTCGAGTCCAACCTGTCGGCCAACGACACCAAGCGCGCCGCCGAACAGGCCCGCTTCGACGACGAGCGCAAGAAGATGCAGTCCGCGCTGGCGAGCTCGAAGGCCGACCGCGAACTGATGCTGCTGCTCGAGCAGGAGCTCGGCCAGAAGCAGAAGGAGGTGTCGCGCCAGCGCGACCAGATCGCGGCGCTCGAGACCCAGTTCAAGCCCGGCGGCTCGTCCGCGGCCGGGAGTGGCGCTGTCGCCAGCATCGCGAGCCTCGCCGGCCCGGCGCTGGAGCTGATCGAGCCGGCGCTGACCGTGACCCGCGGCAAGCCGGCGGCGATGGTGCGCTCGACGACCACGACCGACATCGTCGGCAAGGTGGTCGCGCAGGCCGGCATCGCCAGCCTCAACGTCAATGGCACCGTCGTGCCGGTGGCGGCCAACGGCACCTTCCGCGCCAGCATCGAGATGGCCAAGGACGGCACCCCGGTGCAGGTCGCGGCGATCGACAAGAACGGCAAGAAGTCGTCACTCGACTTCCTCGTGCTGCCGCAGCCCGGCGCCGCCGCGACCGCCAGCGGCAGCGCGAAGGCGCCCGCCGGAGCCCGCGGCGTGCCGAGCGACGTCAAGCTCGGCAAGTACTACGCGCTGGTGATCGGCAACAACGATTACGGCGCGTTCCCGAAGCTGACCAGCGCCGGCAACGACGCCAAGGCGGTCGCGGAGGTGCTGAAGAGCCGCTACGGCATGAATACGCGCCTGCTGCTCAACGCCAGCAAGATGGACATCCTGTCGGCGCTGAACGACCTGCGCGAGACGCTGAAGGCCGAGGACAACCTGGTGGTCTACTACGCCGGTCATGGCGAACTCGACCGCCCCAAGAAGGAAGGCTACTGGGTGCCGGTCGACGGCCAGCAGGGCGCCGCCGGCTCGTGGATCTCGAACCGGGCGATCAGCGACATCCTCAACACGATGAACGCGAAGCATGTGCTGGTCGTCGCCGATTCCTGCTACAGCGGCGCGCTGACCCGGGCCTCGGTGCCGGTCGGTGCCGCGGTGCCGGACGCGCAGTGGGCGACGTTCATGAAGAAGATGAGCGACAGCCGCTCGCGCACCGCGCTGTCCTCGGGCGGCCTGGCGCCGGTGGCCGACTCCAGCAGCGGCCAGAATTCCTACTTCGCCCGATCGCTGATCGCGGCCCTGCAGGACAACAACCAGGTGATGGAAGGCCAGAAGCTGTTCCGCCAGGTCACCGCGGGTCTCGCGCTGGCGGCGGCGGAGTCGACCCTGATCCAGGCGCCGGAGTACGCACCGATCGCGTTCTCGGGCCATGAGGCAGGCGAATTCTTCTTCGTTCCGAAGGGCTGAGGACGCCGATCGAAAAAAATGCCACGGACCGGTTGTCAGGGCGCGTATCAATCCGTATGATGCGCGCCCCCGGAGAGGTGGCAGAGTGGTCGATTGTACCTGACTCGAAATCAGGCGTACGTGCAAGCGTACCGTGGGTTCGAATCCCACCCTCTCCGCCAAACATGAAACCGGCCCCGTTGGGGCCGTTTTCATTTTTGCGTTGTTCCTTCCGCCGCACGGAAGGATCGGGCTCGAGGCGGTGGGACGGGCTGCGGCGACCTTGCGGGTGCCGGCGCGGTCGCGACAGCGTTCCATCGTCCTTCGGGCACACCCGGTGCCGATCGTCGGCGCCATCCTGCGAAGCCAGCGGACACTGCCATGAGCCTGATCTCGACCCCGATTTCCCACGGCGAACTGATCGACAAGATCACCATCCTCGAGATCAAGTCCGAGCGGATGAGCGATCCGGCGAAGCTCGCCAACGTGCGCCGCGAGCTCGATCTGCTGAACGCGATCTGGTCGAAGGACGAGGCAGCGAAGATCGACATCGCCGACCTCCGGCTCGCGCTGAAGACGGTCAACGAGCGCCTGTGGGTGATCGAGGACGACATCCGGCTGCAGGAGAAGGCGCAGGATTTCGGCGCGGAATTCATCCGCCTCGCCCGCGCGGTCTACTTCGAGAACGACGACCGCGCGAAGATCAAGCGCGACATCAACCTCCGCCTCGGCTCGCAGCTGGTCGAGGAGAAGTCCTACCAGGACTACGGCAAGAAGCCCGCTTTGTAGGGCGGGCATCGCCCGCCGTCGCCTCTACGCTTGCTGCGCTGCCTGGGAAGGGCCCAGTGAAGCCGACGCAGCGTTCGACTCCGGATCGGGTGTGGCGGCGTCATCGCTGCGCTCGCAATGACGGGTCGGATCGCTCGACGCCGCGCTGACGTCGCTCTGGCCTCGGTCCAACCTGGCCCTGGGCCCTAGACCCGGGACCCTCGCTCTTCCAGCAGGCCTTCCAGCTTCTCCACCACGTCGTCCACCTCGATCAGGTCCATCACCCCCGGAAACTCGATCCGCGTCCCCCAGCGCAACTGATCGACGTCCTTGTGCATGAACCGCCGGGCAGCCTCGGGAAAGCGGTCGACCGTCCAGCGCAGATCGGAGTAGGGGCCGCTGCGGCGGGCGTCCGTAGCGGCGTGCAGGCCGAGGACCGGGGTTCCGACGGTGTTCGCCATGTGCATCGGGCCGGCATCCGGCGTCAGCAGGGCGACCGAGCGGCGGCACAGCCCGAGGAACTGCTTCAGCGTGTCGCGGCCGACGAGATCGAGCGCCGGCGTCTTCATCGCCGCGAGGATCGCGTCGGCGGTCTCGCGTTCGATCGCGCTGCGACCGCCGCAGATCGCGACGCGCAGGCCGTGGCGGGCCGCCGCGTGGTCGGCGACCGCGGCGTAGCGTCCGGGCGCCCAGTTGCGCAGCCGGTGGCTCGAGCAGGGGCTGATCAGCAGGGTCGGCGGACCGTCCGGCAGCAGCTCCGCCGCGACCGCGTGGTCGGCGTCGCTGATCGGGATGTCCCACACCGGCCGAGCCTCCGGCGCACCCAGAACGCTGGCGAATTCGCCGAGCACGTCGAGCACGTGGAAGCCGCGGTCGGCGATGCGCTCGTCGATGAATGCGCCATGGCCTTCGCGCGAGCGGCGGCGGTCGTAGCCGATCCTGCGGTCGGCCCGGACCAGGGTCGACAGCAGGCTGGCCCGCAGCGCCAGCTGGCAGGCGAGCAGCACGTCGAAGCGGCGGCCGCGCAGCGCGGCACGCAGCGCCTGGATGCCCTTCCAGCCGGTCTTCTTGTCGTGGACGATGAACTCGACGCCGCCGAGGTCGCCGACCAGCTTCGCCTCCAGCTTGCCGATGATCCAGGTGATCGCGGCGCCGGGGTGCGCGGCACGCAGGCGCCGCACCATCGGCACCATGTGGGTGATGTCGCCGAGGGCGGACAGGCGCAGGATGCAGATCGAATCGATGGACATGCGACAATCGTATTCGATGACCGAAAACTTCCGCAGCGTGCGCGACCGGCACGGCGCCACGCTCTACGACGGCGATCGCATCCCCTCCGCGCTGGCGCCGCAGCTGTTCGACCTCGACCTGTGGCGGAGCCAGGGTCGCGTGCGTGGCGCCACGGCCGGGCGGGGCGAGGTCCAGTTCATCGACGCGCCGTTCGGCGCGGCGGTCTGGCGGCACTACCGCCGCGGCGGACTGGTCGCGCGCTTCAACCGCGACCGCTACTGGTTCGGCAGCGAGGAGCGCACCCGCGGCTTCCGCGAGCTCCGTGTCCTCGATCGCCTCGCGGGCGCCGGCCTGCCGGTGCCGACGCCACTGGCGGCGCGCTATCGCCGCGTCGGTCCGTGGTACCGCGCGGACCTGATGACCGCCGAGATCGCCGCCGCCCGCACCGTCGCGGAGCTGCTGGCCGCGCGAGCCTCGCTCGACTGGGTCGCGCTCGGGCGCTGCATCGCTGGCTTCCACGCCCGCGGCCTCTGGCATGCCGATCTCAACGCCCACAATCTCATGGTCGACGCCGCCGCCAAGGTCTGGCTGATCGACTTCGACCGCGCCGAGTTCCGGGCCCCGGCGAGCGGATGGCAGCAGGACAACCTGGCGCGACTGCTGCGCTCGCTGCGCAAGATCGGCGCGCCGACGGCGGATCGCGACTTCGGCGTCCACTGGCAGGCGCTGCATTCCGCGCACGCCGCGGAGCTGCGCGAGGCGATCGCGGCATGAGCTGGGCACTCCGGTTTCTCGGCATCGGCAGCGCGCAGGCGGTGGAGCTCGGCTCGGCGAGCGCCGTGATCGAACGCGATGACCGGCCGCTCCTGCTGATCGACTGCGGTCCGGACACGCTGACGCGCTACCTCGACGCCTACGGCGCCGATCCGACGGCGATCTTCATCACCCACGTCCACATGGACCACGTCGGTGGCCTCGAGCGCCTGTTCTACCGCCACTACTTCGATCCGGAGAAGCGGGGCAGCTGCCAGCTGTTCGTACCGGTCGACCTGCTGCCCTTCCTGCAGGAGCGGGTCGCCAACTACCCGAGCGTGATCGCCGAGGGCGGCGCGAACTTCTGGGACGCGTTCCGGCTGATCGCGGTCGGCCGCGGCTTCTGGCTCGACGGTCTCTGGTTCGACAGCCTCGCGGTGCGCCACCACCGGCCGCGCAGCGCGTACGGCCTGGGACTGCGCGGCAGCGTCGTCTACACCGGCGACACCCGGCCGATCGGCGAACTGCTCCAGCACTACGGGACGACGACCGAGCTCGTCGCCCACGACGTCGGCCTCGTGGGCAATCCCTCGCACACCGGCCTCGACGACGTCGAGCGCGAATACGGTGCGGAACTGCGCGCACGGCTTCTGGTCTACCACGTCGGTTCCGCCGCGCACGCGGAGGCGATGCGCGAACGCGGCGCACGGGTGGCGGTGGCGGGAACCCGCTACGATCTCGCCGATCCCGTTCCCGGCGAGGACTGGGGTTGAGTCGTCGCATGAACCAGGTCCTGCCCACCCACATCCTCACCGATCCGGCACCGCTCGACCGCCGCCGGCGTCCGCTGCGCGACCTGCGCCTGTCGGTGATCGACAACTGCAACTTCCGCTGCCCCTACTGCATGCCGGAGGAGCACTACCCGCGCGACGCCCGGTTCCTGTCGGCGAAACAGCGCCTGTCGGTCGAAGAGATCACGACTCTCGTGCGCAGCTTCGTCGGACTCGGCGTCGGCAAGATCCGGCTGACCGGGGGCGAGCCGCTGTTGCGCCGGGACTTGCCTGAGATCATCACCGCGATCGCTTCGACCGACGGTGTCGCCGATCTCGCGCTGACCACCAACGGCGCGTTGCTGGCGCGCGACGCGCAGGCCCTGCGCGTTGCCGGCCTGAAGCGACTGACGGTGAGCCTCGACGCGCTCGATCCTGCGCGGTTCGCGCGCCTGTCAGGCGGCCGCGGTCGTGTCGACGACGTGCTCGCCGGCATCGCCGCCGCGGAACGGGTCGGATTCGAGCGGATCAAGATCAACACCGTCGTCGCGCGCGGCGTCAACGAGGACGAGGTGTTCGCGCTGCTCGAACACTTCCGCGGCCGCGGCCACATCGTGCGCTTCATCGAGACCATGGACGTCGGTACCTGCAACGGCTGGACGCCCGAGCAGGTCGTGCCGAGCCGCGAACTCGTCGAGCGCATCGGCGACCGCTGGCCGATCGAGCCGCTGTCCGCGAACTACACCGGCGAGGTCGCCGAGCGCTGGCGCTTCGTCGATGGGACGGCGGAATTCGGCTTCGTTTCCTCGGTCAGCGCGCCGTTCTGCGGCGACTGCCACCGGGCACGGATCTCCGCCGACGGCCGGCTCTACACCTGCCTGTTCGCGACCGAGGGAACGGACCTGCGGAACCTGATTCCGGATCCGGCGCGACTTTCCGCGCGGATCCGGGAGATCTGGTCGCAGCGTGGCGACCGCTACAGCGAAGTGCGTTCCGAGCTCGCCGGCAAGACCTCGCGTAGGATCGAGATGTACCGGATCGGCGGTTGAGCGATGGCCACCAGGAAATCTCTTTCGCACATCGACGACCGCGGCCGACCCGCCATGGTCGACGTGTCCGGAAAAGCGGCAAGCGCGCGCAGCGCGATCGCCGAATGCGACGTACGGTTTCCCGAGGAAGTCGCCGAACAGTTGCGGGCACAGGGCCTGCGCAGCGCCAAGGGCCCGATCGTCGACACCGCGATCGTCGCCGGCGTGATGGCCGCGAAACGCACCCATGAGCTGATTCCGTTCTGCCACCCGCTGGCGCTGGAGAAGATCGACCTCGCGGCCGAGTTCGTCGACGCCACGACGCTTCGGATCCGCTGCGTGGCCTCGTTGACCGGCAAGACCGGGGTCGAGATGGAGGCGCTGGTGGGGGCGACGCTGGCGGCGCTGACCGTCTACGACATGACCAAGGCGCTGTCGCACGCGATCGAGATCGGGCCGGCACGGCTGGTCGAGAAGCGCGGCGGCAAGAGCGCCTCCCCGTCACCCCGCCCTCTCCCCCGCGAACGGGGGAGAGGGAGCAAGAGCAACCGCAATGGCGGAGCGCGGTCGTGACGCGCCGCGTCGTCGTGCGCTATTTCGCCAGCCTGCGCGACCAGGCCGGGATCGACGAGGAGCACGTCGAGGCGTCGTCGTCGCTGGCGGAGCTGTTCGACGCCCTGGCGGCGCGTCACCGCTGGCGCTTGCCGCGCGAGCGCCTGCGGGTGGCGGTCAATGGCGCGTTCGCGGCGTGGAGCGACACCCCGGGCGACGGCGACGAGGTCGTGTTCATCCCGCCGGTGTCGGGCGGATGAGCGGTTTCGCACTGTCCGCGACGCCGCTCGATGTCGCCGCGCTGCGCCGCGGCCTCGACGATGCCCGCGCCGGCGCGGTGCTGTGCTTCGAAGGCACGGTGCGCAACCACCAGGACGGCCGCGCGGTCCTGCGGCTGGCCTACCAGGCCTACGCCGAACTCGCGGAAAGCGAGGGCCGGCGCATCGTCGACGAGGCCATCGCACGGTTCGCGGTGGAGCGGATCGACGCCGTGCACCGCGTCGGCGATCTCGCGATCGGCGATGTCGCCGTCTGGGTCGGCGTCGCCGCCGCCCACCGCGACGCCGCCTTCGCCGCCTGCCGCTTCGTCATCGACGAGGTGAAGGCGCGGGTGCCGATCTGGAAGAAGGAGGCCTACGCCGACGGCGACGCGGAGTGGCTGCACCCGTAGCTCCGTCGTTCTCCGCCCGATGACGCGCAGCGCGTGGAGTCCTTGGCGTGTCAGGACGACGTCGCGGCGGGGGCCGCAGTGGGAGGGACCGACCCTGGCGTCGAGGGGCCGTGGCCCGCCGGCAGCCGAATCGCTGGAGCCCGGCCGTGCAGAGTACGCGGTCCGGCGTCGGGCACGCTCAATCCTCGAATCCGTCGCGAAACAGCGTCGTGGCGGTGAGCTTCATCACCGCGATCGTCCGGTAGGTGGAGCCGGGCGGCAGCGAGTCGCCGATCACGATCAGGTCGCCACCGGGAAGCGCGAGGATTCGTCGGACGGTGTCGCTGCGGGGATGCGGCAGGGCGAGGCTGCGGAAAAAGTGCGCAGCGGAACCGGCGATCGCGACCTGGGACGCGAGGCCGCTCCCCGGAAGCGCGTTCGGTCCGCCGAAGCCGAGGTCTGCGAAGTCGTCATGCTTGCGGTTCACCACCCCGATGTACGACGTGCCGCCGGCACCCAAGGGGTCATTGAAGTTGAAGTTGCTGATGAAGGAGGTGGCGCCGTCCGCGCCGAGCGTGCAATCTCGAAGATCCAGGTTGCTGCCGTAGGTACCGGTGTCGGTCACATCGTCCAGGGTGAGTCCGCTGAGGTTGTAGCTCGGCGCGTAGGTCGAATCCCGGGTCAGTAGCGAGGTCAGGCGCACGGTGCCGAGCAGACTGCCGTTGGATTCCGCGGCGCTCACGCCGACGAGATAGCGCCCGTCGGGCAAGGCGATCAGGCAGCGTGGCACGTCGTCGCGGCTTCCGCCGACGTTGAACGGTACGGTCGCGACGAAATTCCACTGCACGCCGGTGATGGTGCTGGTCAGGGTATAGGTCGCGACATCGAGGTTGTCGGCCCCGTCGGGGCGATAGCTCCCGACGACGACGATCTGGTTGGGCGACGAGGTTGCCACCGCCCGCTCCGCGGTGACGCGCCCGCCGTTGGTCGAGAAGATGTCGGTGCGGACGACCTGGTTGGCCTGGTCGACGAGCGCGCTCGCGATTGCGGAGTGAGGAACCCCGGCGATGTCGACCGAGCCGGTCCCGATCATCCAGGCGTTACCGTTCGACAGCAGGACCAGATCCTGCAGCGTCGCACTGTTGCCCGGCGCGCCACTCGCGCATGGGCTGCCACCGAAGTAGCTGCCGTCGGGCTGGCCGCTCTCCGTGAAACGGCAGATGCGCCAGAAGCGCGACGCTCCGATGCCGCCCTGGTAGGCGAACACGATGCGGTCGGCGCCGTCGATGCGAAGGCTGACCAGATCGTTGCCACTCGCCGGCATGTAGGCCGTACCCTGGGTCCCGAACGACGGGTCGACGCTGCCGTCCGGACGCAGACGCGTGAGGGCGACGCCATAGGTCGTGGTGCCTTCCAGCGTGCTGGCGACGACGATGCGTCCCTTGCTGTCGATGCCGCCGTTGGCGCTGAAGTGAGTGTCGCTGCCGATGCTGTCTCCCGCAGCCGGGGAAAGGTCGATCAGGGCGATTCCTTGACCGCCTGCGAACGTTCCGTCGACGCTGCCCGTCGGTGCGGAAAATCCAAGGCAAGACCATCCCAGTAGGCCTGCGCCGCAGGCCAGTCGATACAGATTCATGTCGGAGTCCCCAGTCGAGAAGTGCGGGTGTCGCGTTCTTCCGTGATCGCGTCGAAGGCGATCGTGGCGGGGCGAGCAGACCGGCTGCGGCCGGGAACCTTTCACTGCGGCTCGACGACCACGGGCGATGGCACTCCGCTCAGGTGGCTTGAGGGGCCAGGGCGTCTCGGGTAAAGTGGGCGGCCCCGTGGCGCAGGATGTGGTCGCGGGGCTCCCGGAGAGGTGTCCGAGTGGTTTAAGGAGCACGCCTGGAAAGTGTGTGTACGGGCTCAAACCTGTACCGAGGGTTCGAATCCCTCTCTCTCCGCCAGTTTCAATTCCGAAGTCCGCGAAGCGGGTATCGGTCGCGATGGATCCGACATCGCACGTTCAATGGTGACCTCCGTCGGTTCCCCGCGACGATAGGTGGCAAACCCCGCCAGGCCCGGAAGGGAGCAACGGTAGTCACTGATGCGGGTGCCGGGGGCAGACCGGCGGAGGTCGCCGCCTCGTTGTCCATCGTCCGCGCCGCCCATCGACGGTAGAGCGGGCCCCGGCCCGCTGCTCTCGCTGTTCGGCACGAGCGGCCCAGGTGCCGCTCCACGGCACCGCGGCGGCTTGATGGAGTTTCACCCCGCGGTGCTGGCGCCGTCATCCGTTCCCGGTGATGATGGCAGGCTTCGCTTCCCCAGAGTCGTGCGATGCAAGCCTTCCTGATCGCCACGGGTGTGGTGGCAGCCGCCGAGATCGGCGACAAGACCCAACTGCTGGCCTTCATCCTGGCCGCGAAATTCCGTCGGCCCTGGCCGATCATCGCCGGCATCCTGGTGGCGACGCTGGTCAACCATGCCGCCGCCGGTGCGATCGGTGCCTGGCTCAGTCACGCGGTCGGACCGACGACGATGCGCTGGGTACTCGGCCTGTCCTTCATCGGCATGGCGATCTGGACGCTGATCCCGGACAAGTTCGACGAGGGGGATGCCAAGCTCGCCAAGGCCGGCGTGTTCGTCACCACCGTCGTCGCCTTCTTCCTCGCCGAGATGGGCGACAAGACCCAGATCGCGACCGTGGCGCTCGCCGCCCGCTTCGATTCGCTGTGGCAGGTCGTCGCCGGCACCACGGTCGGCATGATGATCGCCAACGTGCCGGCGGTGATCATCGGCGACCGGCTCGCCGGGAAAATCCCGGTGAAGGTCGTGCACGGCGTCGCTGCGGTGATCTTCGCGATGCTGGGCGTGTTGACCCTGATGGGCGTCGGATCGGATCTGCTCGGGGCGTAGGCTGGGCGGCGCGGCGCTCGCGGGGCGCAACCCGGCATCGTGTGACGGGAACCGGGATCGTTCGTCAGAATGGTTCCAGGATTCCGTCCGGCGAGCATGACTTGAATTCGTCGTCCGCCATGCACATTTGGCTTCCGGGCGTGACGAGGGTGCGCTGATGAGCGGCAGTTCCGATTGGACCGTAGCGGCGACCGAGTTCGTCTTCAGCTGGTGGTGGTTCGCCACGGTCGTTGTGGCGTGGGTGTTGCCCATCCTGCTGTTCCTGGCTCCGGCGGCGACCGTCGCTGTCATCTCCCGGAGACGTCGACTCGCCCGACCTTGGGTCTTCATCGGCGTGACGCTGACGCTCGCGTTTGGCGCCACCGCGCTGGTGGACGCGCTCGTGTTCGGCCCCTGTGTCGCGGGTCTGGCGACCGCCGTCAAGGATGCCTTTCTGCATCAGCAGCGGGGAAGCGCGGCGGGCCTCATCGTGATCGCCGCCGTTCCCTCCCTGTTCGTCGCGATCCTGCCGTGGGTTCTCGGCCTGCGCTGCGCGCGATTCCTTGCGGATCGATGGCCGTCCCTGCTGTCGGCCTGGGAGGCGGACGATGCGTGATTTCCCCTGGTTTGACCTGCTGGAGCCGGCGACGCGACTCCAGTTTTCCGTCGCGGTGCTGCTGTTGTTCGCGCGCTGGCAGGCCGGGCGGCGCAACTCCATCACTGCACTGCCATGGGTGCTCGCGGTAGTGGCGACCAGCTCGGCGTTGGCCCTCGTCGGCCTGGCAGAGACGGTCGTGGCCCTGTCGTACTGGATCGTCGTGGGCCTGGCCGCCGTCGTCTGGAACATCGATATCGAGCCGCCGTGGCTGCACGAGATCATGGTCGATGATCGGCCGTTGCTGGTGCTGAGCCTCGCGCTGGAGTTGCTCGCGGTGGTGGTGATCGTCCAGTTCGTGGCCAGGCGGTGGTCGCGGCTGGTGGCTGCACTGGCGGCTCCGGTGGCGTGCGGGGACGAGGTGTCGCGTGCGCGCCGGCAGGCGGGATAACGCTCGCGCGGCGATGCCCGGCATCGGCGCGTGTGCAGGCGCCGCGCCGGCGGGTGGCGACCCGCCCTACAATGCGCGTTCGTCCCCGTCGGTCCTCCCATGAGCTACCAGGTCCTCGCCCGCAAGTGGCGCCCGAAGCGCTTCGCCGAACTGGTGGGGCAAGAGCATGTGGTACGCGCGCTGTCGCATGCGCTGGACAGCGGCCGTATCCACCACGCCTTCCTGTTCACCGGCACCCGCGGTGTCGGCAAGACCACGATCGCGCGGATCTTCGCGAAGTCGCTGAACTGCGAGCGCGGCGTCGGCGCCGAGCCCTGCGGCGAGTGCGGGGTCTGCCGCGATGTCGATGCCGGTCGCTTCCTCGACCTGGTCGAGATCGACGCCGCCAGCAACACCGGCGTCGACGACGTGCGCGAGCTGATCGAGAACGCGCAGTACATGCCGGTGCGCGGCCGCTACAAGGTGTACCTGATCGACGAAGTCCACATGCTCTCCAAGAACGCCTTCAACGCGCTGCTGAAGACGCTGGAGGAGCCGCCCGGCCACGTGAAGTTCCTGCTCGCGACCACCGATCCGCAGAAGTTGCCGATCACCGTGCTGTCGCGCTGCCTGCAGTTCAACCTGCGCCGCCTGTCCGACGAGCAGATCGACGGCCAGCTCGGCCGCATCCTCGCCGCCGAGGCGATCAGCGCCGAGCCCGACGCCGTGCGTCAGATCGCGCGCGGCGGCAACGGTTCGCTGCGCGATGCGCTGTCGCTGCTCGACCAGGCGATCGCCTTCGGCGGCGGACAGCTGCGCACCGACGACGTGCAGTCGATGCTCGGCACGGTCGATCGCGGCCCGGTGCTGGACCTCCTGGATGCGATCGTGTCCGGGGACGCGCCCGCCCTGGCTCGAAGCATCGAGGCGGTCGTGTCGTTCGCTCCGGACTTCGGCGCGGTGCTCGACGAGCTCGCCGTCCAGCTGCATCGCGTGCAGGTCGCGCAGCTGGTACCCGAGGTCGGCGAGGCCGAACCCCGGGTGGTCGGGCTCGCGGCGCGGATCGCGGCGGAAGAGACCCAGGTGCTGTACCAGATGGCGATCCATGGCCGCCGCGATCTCGGCCTCGCGCCGAATCCGCGGATCGGCTTCGAGATGTGCCTGCTCCGGATGCTGGCCTTCCGGCCCGACGACGGCCCGGCGACCTCGGCCGGTGGCGCGGGGGCGGGGGCTGCGTCGGCGGCCGCCGGCCGCGGCGCACCCGCAGCGCCGTCGCGCCCGGCGCCACGTGCACAGTCCGATGCCACGCCGGTGATGCTGCGTGCCGTCCCCGATACCCGACCGTCGGCGGAACGTCCGGTCGCGCTGCCGGCGGTCGCCGCCGCGCCGGCCGTCACGCCAGTGCAGCTGCCTTCCGAGGTCGAGCCGGTCGCGGCGACGTCGACACTCGGCAGCGATGCCTGGCTTGACCTCGTCGGCGGCCTGTCGCTCCGGGGGCTTGCGCGCGAGCTTGCCAGCAACGCGGCGCTGCTCGGTTTCCAGAACCAGGAACTGAGGCTCGCACTCAAGCCCGAACTCGGTCACCTGCACAGCGAAGTCCTGAGTCGCCAGCTCGCCGATGCCCTGCGACCCTCACTCGGCGCGGCCTTGAAGATCAAGCTCGAGACCTCCGCCGCGGCGACGCTCACCTGGTCCGCGCGCCTTCGCGCCGACGCCGAGTCGCGGCAGTCCGAGGCCGAGCGCGCGGTCGCCGCCGACCCGATCGTGCGCTCGCTGGTCGAGACCTTCGACGCGCGGATCGTCCCGAACAGCACGCGGGCACGCTGACGCGTTCCCGCTTTCCCCCACCGTCATCGATTCCGGAGCACAAGCATGCGTGGCCAGATCGGCGCCCTGATGCAGCAGGCGCAGAAGATGCAGGAAAACCTGAAGCGGGCGCAGGAGCAGATCGCCGCGCTCGAAGTGACCGGCCAGTCCGGCGGCGGCATGGTCAGCGTGACGCTGAACGGTCGCCACGAGGCGCGCAAGGTCAAGATCGACCCGAGCCTCACCGGCGATGTCGAGATGCTCGAGGACCTGGTCGCCGCGGCGATCAACGACGCGGCGAACAAGCTCGCCGAAGTCAGCCAGCGGCACATGGCCGAAGTCTCCGGCGGCATGTCGCTGCCCCCTGGTTTCAAGCTGCCCTTCTGATCGCGCCGTGACCACGGCATCTCCGCTGCTCAACGAGCTGATCGAGGCGCTGCGCTGCCTGCCCGGTGTCGGCGCGAAGACAGCGCAGCGCATGGCGCTGCATCTGCTGGAGCGCAATCGCGACGGCGGCCGGCGGCTTGCCGACCGACTGGTCGCTGCGATCGAGCGGATCGGCAACTGCAAGCGTTGCCGCACGCTGTCGGAGACCGAGCTGTGTCCGCTGTGTTCCGGCAGCGGCCGCGACGCCAGCCTGCTGTGCGTCGTCGAGACGCCGGTCGACCAGATCGCGCTCGAGCACGCGACCGGCTACCGCGGCCAGTATTTCGTGCTGCACGGCCGGCTGTCGCCGATCGATGGCCTGGGGCCGAACGAACTCGGCCTCGACCTGCTGTCGCGCCGCCTGTCCGAAGGCGAGGTGCGGGAGCTGATCGTCGCGACCAATCCGACCGTCGAGGGCGAGGCCACCGCGCACTACCTCGCCGATCTCGCCCGCGGCAGCGACGTGAAGGTCACGCGCCTGGCCCACGGCGTTCCGCTGGGGGGTGAACTGGAATTCGTCGATCGCGGCACGCTGGCGCACGCGTTCGGGAGCCGCCAGGCGCTGTAGGGTGCGTCTCGGACGCACCCGTCGGTAATGCTGCGAGCGCCAATGCACCGGAGAGGCGAACTCGCAGACCGCGGGCACGGGTCCGAAATCCCCGCATCGGGGCTGAAGCCCCGCCCCACAAGGTGCGCGCGACTTCAAACCGCCGACGCTCATCGACAAGCGAAGAAGGGCGATGCGCCGTCCCGACGCACCGCCCTCCATCCGAAGCCGAGCCCGGTCTCAGTTGCTGCTCACCTGCACCCCAGACGCCCCCGGATGCGCGATCCGGTCGGCCTTGGCGATCAGGTCCACCATCTCGCGGCGGTAGCCGTAGCGATCCTCGCCCACGCTGCCACGAGCGAGCTTCGCAACGTCGCCGTAGGTCCAGCTGCCGAGGTGGGTGCCCCCGCGCAACAGATCGGCATAGGCGGCGACCGAAGCCGCGAAGGCGAGGCGCGGCGACGCTTCGGTTCGGATCTCGCTGGTCAGCAGCGGCTTCTCGATCAGCTGGCTCTGGTCCTGGTCCGGCTGCTTGTAGCGCAGGCGCAGGAAGCCCATCTCCTTCCCATCCGGACCGCGCGCGGCGGTCTTGTCGCCGTAGCGCAGCGGGTCGACCTGCTGGCCCTTGGAGCCGACCATCGTCAGCTCGTAGATCGCGGTGACATTGTGGCCGGCGCCGATCTCGCCCGCGTCGATCTTGTCGTTGTTGAAGTCCTCGCGGCGCAGCATGCGGTTCTCGTAGCCGATGAGCCGGTACTCGGCGACGACCTTCGGGTTGAACTCGATCTGGATCTTCACGTCCTTGGCGATCGTCAGCATGGTCGAGGCCAGCTCGTCGATCAGCACCTTGCGGCCTTCGTTCAGCGTGTCGATGTAGAAGTGGTTGCCGTTGCCGACGTCCGCCAGCTGCTCGGCCATCTCGTCGTTGTAGTTGCCTTCGCCGAAGCCGAGGGTGGTCAGCGCGATGCCGGACTTGCGGCGCTCGGCCACCATCGTCTTCAGCGCGTCGACGCTGACGGTACCGACGTTGAAGTCGCCGTCGGTGGCGAGGATCACCCGGTTCACGCCGTTCGGCACGAAGGCCTTCTGCGCCATCTGGTAGGCGAGCTCGATGCCGGCCGCGCCGTTGGTGGAGCCGCCGGCGGTGAGCTTGTCGAGCGCGCCGTTGATCGCCTCGTGGTCGTCGCCGGCCGTCGGTGGCAGGATCAGGCCAGCGGAGCCGGCGTAGACCACGATCGAGACGTGATCCTGGTGGCGCAGCTGCGGCACCATCTGGCGGAACGCGGACTTCAGCAGTTCGATCTTGTCCGGAGACTGCATCGAGCCCGAGGTGTCGATCAGGAACACCAGGTTCGCGGCCGGGATCTCGGTCTTCGGCACCTCGTAGCCCTTGATGCCGACCAGCAGCAGCTGGTGGTCGCGATTCCACGGGGCCGCGGCGATCTCGGTGGTGACCGAGAACGGAGTCTTCGTCGAGGCGGGCGGGGTGTAGCCGTAGTCGAAGTAGTTGATGAACTCCTCGGCGCGCACCGAGTCGGACGGCGGCAGCGCTCCCTGGTTCAGCATGCGGCGCACGTTGCTGTAGCTGCCGGTGTCGACGTCGATCGAGAAGGTCGAGACCGGGGTCTCGGCGGTCAGCATCACCGCGTTGTCCTTGTGGTCCGCGTAGTTCTCGCGGTTGGCCGGCTCGTGGTAGCGGCCGTCGGCCGGAGGCGGCGGCGGCTGCAGGCTCGGCATCGCGTTCGGGACCGTCGTCGACGGGTAGACGACCGGCGGGGTGGCCGGCGCCGTCGCGGTGATCTCGTTCACCACCTGCTTGCGGTCGCCGCCGAGGGCTCCATGGGCCAGTGAACGGTCGGCCTCGGTCTTGGCCTTCTCGCCCGCGACGGGGGCGCCGGCCGGCTTGCCGGCGGTCAGGCCGGCCTCCTTGTCACGGAGCGCGTCGTCGTGGCCGCTGCGGCCGGTGTCGAGCCGGCGCTCGTCCGCGTCCTTCTTCTGCGAGGTGGTGGTCGAGCTCACGGCATCGACCGAACGCACCGGCTGGTCGGTCGCCGGACGGACGCCGCCGGTCTTCGACGGTTCCTCGGCGACCTGCTTCGCCGGCTGCGAACAGGCGGAAGCCAGCAGGACCAGCGTGGCGGAGATGGCGGCGGACAGGAGATGGCGTTGCATGGGAGCGCTCCTCGGGGTGGGTGAGCGATCCAACGCGAGGGCAGCTGGAACGGGGTTACGCGAAATGCAGGAGCGGCCCGCGCCGCTCCTGCGCATGAAAAAAGGTTCTTCGCCAATCTGCGGGGACGAAAAAGCGGGCGCACAGCCGCCACTGCTAGGTTGCTGTTGTCGAGGCAGCTAGTAGTAGGAGGGCGACTGTGGCCCTGTTCGAGTCTATTTCCCGCCTGGGTGGCTGG
>JBGAPI010000074.1:0-13678 GCA_044221335.1 Ahniellaceae bacterium | reverse complement strand
GGTCTGCTGCTTGCCGGAGACCAGCGCCTGGCCGCGGGTGTAGCGCAGCGCCGCGGCGAGGTCGCGGGAGGCGCCGCGGATCCGGGCGGACTCGACCGACTTCGAGAGTCCACCGACGCCGATCGCGACCAGCAGCGCGATCAGCCCCATCACCACCAGGACCTCCATCAGAGTGAATCCCGTCGAGAAGCGGATGGAGGCGATGCGCATGGCGGTTCGACGACGGCGCCGACTAGGGCGTTCCGACGATCACCAGTTGCCGATGTCGGCGTTCTTGCCTTCGCCGCCTTCCTGTCCATCCGGACCCATCGAGTACACGTCGAAGGCATTGCCGTGAGTACTCGGACGCTTGTAGACCAGCGCGTTGCCCCACGGATCCTTCAGCTCGGCTTCCTTGATGTAGGGGCCGGACCAGTTCTTGGCATTGCCCGGCTTGGTGAGCAGGTCCTGGATGCTCGACGGATAGCCGTTTTCGAGCTGGTAGGTATCGATCTTGCCGGCGATGGTGTCGACCAGGATCTTGGTGGCCTTGCGCTGACCTTCCGTACTGGCGCCGGCCATCTTGTTGGCGACGATGCCGAGGATCAGCGCGATGATGCCCATCACCACCATGATCTCGAGCAGAGTGAAACCGGCAGCGCGACGAAACGTTTGCGGACTGCAACGAGCGGGACGGACGACGGCTTGCATGGAATTCTCCTTCACTTGATTCCGGTGGCGAGATCGAGCACCGGCAGCAGCACCGCCAGCATGATCACGCCGACCAACAGGGCCATCAGGATGGTGATCGCCGGGACCAGAAGGCCCAGCAACCGATCGATGGAACGCTTGACTTCGACATCGTAGGTGTCGGCCACCTTGGTCAGCATGGCGTCGAGTGCACCCGACTCCTCGCCGACCTGGACCATCTGGATGGCGAGGCGCGGGAAGCGCTTGCTCTGCGACAGCGCCCACGCCAGTCCACCGCCGGTCTTCACTTCCGAGGTGGCCTGTTCGAGTGCCTCGGACAGCACCAAGTTCCCGATCACGTTGCGTCCGATCGACAGCGCGGACAGCAGCGGCACGCCGTTGCCGACCAGGGTTCCGAGGGTACGCGCGAGCCGCGCGGTCTCGGTCTTCACGATCAGATCCCCGACCCGCGGCAGGCCGAGCGCCCACTCGTGCAGACCCTTGCGGCGCTCAGGATCGGCGTAGGCCTTGCGGATCCGGAGGAAGGCGAAGGCGGCGACGACGAGACCGAGCCACCACCAGTCGCGCAGCAGGTCGCCGGCGAACAGGATCGAGCGGGTGAGCAGCGACAGCTCGACGTTGAAGTCCTTGAACAGCGGCACGAACTGCGGCACCACGTAGATCAGCAGCATCAACACGGCACCGACCACCATCACCAGCAGCAGCGCCGGATAGATCAGCGCGCTGACCACGGAGTCGCGCAGCGCCTTGTTGCGCTCGATGTACTCGGCGAGGCGGCGCAGCGCGGAGTCGAGCTGGCCGGAGGACTCGCCGGCGCGCACCATGTTGACGTACAGCCGCGAGAACACGCCGTGCTGCTGCTCCAGCGCGGCCGACAGCGTGCCGCCGCCGCGCACCGCGTCGCGCACCCGCTCGATCAGCCGCCGCGCGCCGTCGCTTTCGGGCATGTCGAGCAGGATCTGCAGCGCTCGGTCGAGCGGCTGGCCGGCGCCGAGCAGGGTCGACAGCTGGTAGGTGAAGCTCGCGACTTCTTCCTGGGAAAACTCGGAACGACGGAACAGCGGCGCCAGGCTGAAGCCGCCGCTGCCCTCGCTCGACGGCCGCGCATCGAGCGCTATGTGGCCCTGGTCCTGCAGCCGCACGACGACGTCGTCGCGCGACACGGCCTCCATCTCGCCCTCGATGGAGTCGCCGCCGGCGGTGATGGCTTTGTAGCGGAAGACGGGCATGGGATCAGGATGCGGAGCGAGGGCCGAGGGCTGAGGGCTGAGGGCTGAAACGCTCAACCATCACCGGCAACGCCGACGCAGCGCTTCGAACATATGCGTCGAAAGCGAAAAATCTCGATCTCGCGAGGGTGGCGATCGTTTCAGCCCTCAGCCCTCGGCCCTCAGCCCTAGCTTTCCTGAGTGACACGCAACACCTCCTCGATCGTGGTGAGCCCCGCCAGCGCCTTCACCAGCCCGTCCTCGTACATCGTCCGCATGCCCTGTTCCTTCGCCGCGACTTCGAGTTCGCCGGCGGTGGCGTGCTTCATGATGAGGCGGCGCAGCGGGTCGTTCATCACCAGGAATTCCATGATCGTCGTGCGGCCGAGGTAGCCGCTGGCCGAGATCGCGGATGGCATCGGGCGGTACAGCGTGACCGGGCCGGTCGGCACGTAGCGGCGCAGGCCGAATTCCTCGATCACCTCCGGCAGCGCCTCGTAGGGCTGCATGTGCGCCGGCTCGAGGCGGCGCACCAGACGCTGGGCGAGCACGCCGTTGACGGTGGAGGTGAGGAGATAGTCCTCGACGCCCATGTCGAGCAGACGCGTCACCGCGCCGGCGGCGTTGTTGGTGTGCAGCGTCGACAGCACGAGGTGACCGGTGAGCGCCGACTGGATCGCGATCTTCGCGGTCTCCAGGTCGCGCATTTCGCCGATCATGATGATGTCGGGGTCCTGGCGGACGATCGAGCGCAGCGCGTGCGAGAAGTCGAGGCCGATCTGCGGCTTGGCCTGGATCTGGTTGATGCCCTCGATCTGGTATTCGACCGGGTCCTCGACCGTGATGATCTTGACGTCCGGCGTGTTGAGCGACGACAGCGCGGTGTACAGCGTGGTGGTCTTGCCGGAACCGGTCGGGCCAGTGACCAGCATGATGCCGTGCGGCATCTCCAGCACCTTGTTGAACTGCGGCAGGAACTCGTCGGTGAAGCCCAGCGTCTTGAAGTCGAAGACGATGCTCTCGCGATCGAGGATACGCATCACCACCGACTCGCCGAACGCGGTCGGCACCGTCGAGACGCGCAGGTCGAGCTCCTTGCCCTGCACGCGCACCATGATGCGGCCGTCCTGCGGCAGGCGGCGCTCGGCGATGTTGAGCTTGGCCATGATCTTGATGCGCGAGATCACCGCGGCGGTCGACGAGGCCGGCGGCGCCTCGACCTCGGACAGCACGCCGTCGATGCGGTAGCGCACCTTCAGCCGACTCTCGAAGGGCTCGACGTGGATGTCGGACGCGCGCGCCTCGACGGCGCGCTGGATGATCAGGTTCACCAGGCGGATGACCGGCGCCTCGGAGGCGAGGTCGCGCAGGTGCTCGACGTCGTCCTCGCTGCGGTTGGCCTCGTCGGAGAGGTTCTCGACGATGGTGCCCATCGCCGACTTGCCCTGGCCGTAGTAGCGCTCGATCAGGTCGTCGATCTCGGAACGCAGGCCGACCTTGACCTCGACGGTGCGGCCCGAGGCCAGCGCCACGGCATCGACCGGGTAGTGCTCCTGCGGATCGGCCGTGAGCACGGTCACGCCGGTCTCGGTCTCCGCGATCGGCACGATGTGGTGGTGCTTCAGGAAGCGCACCGACACCTGCACGTTCGGCGGCGGCACTTCGGGGCAGTCCTTCGCCTGCATCAGGTCGAGGTCGAGCACCTCGGCCAGCGCCTCGGCGGCGTCGCGCTCGGAGACCAGGCCGAGCCTCGTCATCAGGCCGATGAAGTTGCCGTCCGGACTCTCCTCGTACAAACGGCGAGCGCGGGCGTAGTCGACTTCCTTCAGGCGGCCGCGCGCGATCAGCTGCTGCGACAGGCGTTCGTCGAGGTCGCTCGCCGCGTCGGTGTCGGCAGCCGTGGTGGCGGCGCTGGTGTCGAATTCATTCATGGCGGCGTGCGATCGGAGGTGGCGCTGGGACCGGCGATTCCGTGTCCGAGTTCCCGGCGACGGGTGAGCTTCTCGATGAAGTTGCGATTGAACACCAGCCATACCACCACGGGCGTCAACGACGGCAGGATCAGATAGCCGAACTGGAACCACAGTGCGAGGTTTTCCGGACCGAGGCCGTGCGACAGCAGGATCGCCTGGGCGTCCGACTGGGCGCGCACCGCCAGCTCCGGGATCGCGGACTTGTCGATGTCGGGCAGATCGGACAGGCCCTGCATCACCGCCTGGGCGAGGCCGCGCTGGGCCGAGTTCAGCGCGTCTCCGATCAGCCCGAAGGCCTGCACCGGCACCAGGATCAGCGCGCCGCCGAACCACTGCAGGAAGGTCCGCGTCCAGTCGAGCGGCGTCGCCATGATCAGGCCGAACAGCACCGGCAGGCCGTAGCAGTACTGCAGCGCGTTGCCGTAGCTCGCGATGCCGATGACCGAATCGGGATTGCCGATCAGCCCGTGGGTGTGGACCCGGACCTCGAACACCATCGCGGTCGTATCCATCCGGCCGGGGTCCGACAGTACGTCCTGCGACACGGACTGCACCAGTTCCGGCAGCCAGCTGAGCAGCACCCAGTGCGCTGCACGGATCGCCGGGAACACCGCGACGCTGCGCAGCATCCACCAGAAGAAGAAAGCGAGCGGCAGCCACAGCACGGCCTGCAGGAAGAAGCTCTTCAGCGACGGGGTCTCGTCGTCGGACGACGCGGCGGGCTTGTTCATCGACGTTCTCAACCGAGCCAGGCGCGGGCATTCTGGAACATGCGCTGCCACGGCGACGCGCCCTGCCAGTCGCGCGGTCGCCAGGACAGCTGCAGCGCCCGGAACACCCGCTCCGGATGCGGCATCAGGATAGTGACGCGGCCTGAGGCCGCGGTGAATCCGGTGAGTCCGCCGGGCGAGCCGTTCGGATTGGCCGGATAGTGCTCGGTCGCCCGCCCCTGGCCGTCGACGTAGCGCAGGCAGGCCCTGACCTTCGCGCTGTCGGCGTCGGCGGCGAACACCGCGCGTCCCTCGCCATGGGCGACCGCGATCGGCAGCCGCGCTCCGGCCATGCCGGCGAAGAAGATCGAGTCCGACGCCAGCACCTCGACCAGCGCCAGCCGCGCCTCGTACTGCTCCGAGCGGTTGCGTTCGAGCCGCGGCCAGTGTTCGGCGCCGGGCACCAGATCGGCCAGGTTGGCGAACATCTGGCAGCCGTTGCAGACGCCGAGCGCGAACTTCGACTCGTCGGCGAAGAAGCGGCGGAAGGCGTCGGCGAGGCGCTGGTTGTGCGCGATCGAGGTCGACCAGCCGCGACCGGCGCCAAGCACGTCGCCGTAGGAGAAGCCGCCGCAGGCGACCACGCCGTCGAAGCGCGACAGCGTCTCGCGCGCCGCGATCAGGTCGCTCATGTGCACGTCGACCGCGTCGAAACCGGCCCGGGTGAAGCACCAGGCCATCTCGACCTGCGAGTTGACGCCCTGCTCGCGCAGGATCGCGACCTTCGGCCGGGTTCCGCGCGCGATGTACGGCGCCGCGATGTCGTCGTTCGGATCGAAGCCGAGCTGCGGCGCGAGTCCCGGATTGCCGGGATCCAGCGTCGCGGCGCGTTCCTCGTCGGCGGTGACCGGGTTGTCGCGCTGGCGCTGGATCGCGTGACTCACGCGGGTCCAGATCTCCAGCAAGTCGTAGGTCGACCAGGCGCCGAGCACGGCACCGCCCTGGCTGACCGCGATCCGCGGATCGCGCCGCGGCGTTCCGAAGCGCTGCACGAGTGCCGCGAGGCCGTGGCGCGCGAACAGCGCGTCGAGCGCGGCGCGGTCGGCACGGCGTACCTGCAGCAGCCAGCCGAGCTCCTCGCTGAACAGCGCGGCGAGCGCATCGGCGCCCGCCGGAATCTCGAGCTCGAGACCGCAGCGCGCGGCGAAGGCCATCTCCGCGGCCGCCGCGATCGCGCCGCCGTCGGCGCGGTCGTGCAGCGCGAGGATCAGGCCCGCGCGGTTGGCTTCCTGGAGCGCGAGGAACGCCGCCTTCAAGGTCGCGGCGTCGTCGACATCGGGCGCCTGTTCGCCGAGCTGGCCATGGCACTGCGCGAGGATCGAGCCGCCGAGGCGGTTCTTCCCGGCGCCGAGGTCGAGCAGGAGGATCTCCGTGTCACCGGCATCGAGTCGAATTTCGGGCGTCAGGCTCGCGCGCACGTCGGCGACGCGCGCGAAGGCCGACACGATCAGCGACACCGGCGAGACGACCCGCTGGTCGCCGTCCGCGCCCTTCCAGCCGGCCTGCATCGACAGCGAGTCCTTGCCGACCGGGATCGACAGACCGAGCGCCGGGCACAGCTCCATGCCGACCGCACGCACGGCGTCGAACAGCGCGGCGTCCTCGCCGGGATGGGCGACCGCCGCCATCCAGTTGGCCGACAGCTTGATCTCCTCGAGGCTGTCGATCGGCGCCGAAGCGAGGTTGGTGAGCGCCTCGCCGACCGCCATCCGCGCGGCCGCCGGGGCCGACAGCAGCGCGAGCGGGGTGCGCTCGCCGACCGCCATCGCCTCGCCGGCGTGGCCTTCGTAGTCGAGCAGCGTGACGGCGCAGTCGGCGACCGGTGTCTGCCACGGACCGACCATCGGGTCGCGCGAGCAGAGACCTCCGACGGTGCGGTCTCCGATGGTGATGAGGAAGGACTTGCTGGCGACGCTCGGGTGCGCGAGCACGCGCGCAAGCGCGGAACCGAGCGTCACGCCGGAGAGGTCGAGCGGCGCCGCCAGCGCGCTGCCGCGGCGCGCGGTGTCGCGCTGCATCTTCGGCGGCTTGCCGAACAGCACGGCGAGCGGCAGGTCGATGACCGGATTTCCGAGCAGGCGATCGGCGACGTGAAGATGCCGCTCGGCGGTGGCGTGACCGACGACGGCGAACGGGCAACGTTCGCGCTCGGCCAGCGCGCGGAACTCGGTGAGCCGGTCCGGCGCGATCGCGAGCACGTAGCGCTCCTGCGCCTCGTTGCACCAGATCTCCTTCGGGCTCATGCCGGGGTCGGCATTGGGGATCTCGCGCAGCTCGATCCGGCCGCCGACCTCGGAGTCGTTCAGCAGTTCGGGAATCGCGTTCGACAGGCCACCGGCACCGACGTCGTGGATCGACACGATCGGGTTGCGCTCGCCCAGCTGCCAGCAGCGATCGATCACTTCCTGGCAGCGACGCTCCATCTCGGGGTTGTCGCGCTGCACCGAGGCGAAGTCGAGGTCCTCGCTGACTTCGCCCCCCGCCATCGACGAGGCCGCGCCGCCGCCGAGGCCGATCAGCATCGCCGGGCCGCCGAGCACGATCACGCAATCGCCCGGCTGGATCACCCGCTTCTCGACATGCGACGGATCGATGTTGGCAAGGCCGCCAGCCAGCATGATCGGCTTGTCGTAGCCGCGGGTGAGTCCCGCGGCCTCCGGCAGCTCGAAGCTGCGGAAGTAGCCGAGCAGTGCCGGGCGGCCGAACTCGTTGTTGAACGCGGCGCCGCCGAGTGGGCCGTCGCGCATGATCTCGAACGCCGTCGCCATCCGCGGCGGCAGCTCACGCGCGCCCTCCCAGGGCTGCGCGAGGCCGGGGATGCGCAGGTGCGACACGGAAAATCCGGTGAGTCCAGCCTTCGGCTTCGCGCCACGGCCGGTCGCGCCCTCGTCGCGGATCTCGCCGCCGGAGCCGGTCGAGGCGCCCGGGAACGGCGCGATGCCGGTCGGATGGTTGTGGGTCTCGACCTTGATCGCGTAGGCGACCTCGCCCTCGCGGCGCTCGAAGACACGGCTCGCGGGATCGGGCACGAAACGCGCACCGCGCGAACCGGCCACCACCGCCGCGTTGTCCTTGTAGGCCGACAGCGTGTGCGCCGGCGTGGTCGCGTGGGTGTTCTTGATCATCCCGAACAGCGAGCGTTCGGCCACCTGGCCGTCTATCGTCCAGGAGGCGTTGAAGACCTTGTGGCGACAGTGCTCCGAGTTCGCCTGCGCGAACATCATCAGCTCGGCATCGGTCGGGTCGCGGCCGAGGTCGGCGTAGCTCTTCGCGAGGTATTCGATCTCGTCGGCGGACAGCGCGAGGCCGAGCTCGCAGTTCGCCCGGGTCAGCGCCGCCACGCCATTGCCGGCCAGCGCGATGGTGCCGATCGGCGCCGCGGCGGGATGCGCGAACAGGCGCTCTGCCGCCGCGAGGTCGGTCAGCAGCGACTGGGTCATCGGGTCGTACAGCGCGCGCAGGCGGCGGCGCACGGGCTCGGTCAGCTCCGGCAGCCCGCCGTCGAAGTGAAAGCGCAGGCCACGCTCGACCCGGACGACGGCGATGCCGCTGCCGGAAACGATTTCGGTCGCCTTGGTCGACCAGGGGGACTGGGTACCGATTCGCGGCACCACGAGAAGCTGGTCGGCGCCCAACGGCGGAAGCTCGCCATCGGCCTGCAGGATCTCGCCGAGGCGTCGACGATCGTCGCTCGACAAGGCCTTCGCTTCGATCAGATAGACCCAATGCGCCGCACGCACGCCCGGCCCGGCCGAACCGGAAAGGGCTGCATTGATCCGCTCGAGACGAAAGGGCGAGAGGGCGGAGCGCCCGGAAAGAACCAGCATGGACATGTCGTCAGCCGCGAGGCGGGACGGCCAAAGGGGGCGGGAGTTTAGCTAAGGTAGCCCGGGCCGCGTTAGCTTTTGCTTTGGATCCGTCGGGTTCGGCGTGGCGCGCCGGAACCCTCGGAGGTTTCAGACGGCCGGCTCGTCGTCGGCCCCGGGAGGCGATTGCAGCGCGCCGACCACCGCATGACGGATGCCGGCAAGGATCCGCTGGCGGGTCTCGCGGGTCTGAACCGCCCGGGCCAGCAGCACGCCCCCGACGACCTGGGCAAGCAGCGCCCAGGCGCCGGCATCGCCGCCGGCCGGCGCGGCCAGGCGCCGCTCGAGCTCGACCAGGTGCCGCTCGAACTGTGCCCGGGTGGCGTCGTCGGAGCGGGCGATCTCCGCCGTCAGCGCCGGCAGGATGCAGCCGCGCTCGGGGTGCTCGACATGGCCGTGGCTCAGGTAGGACGCGATGCCAGCGGCCAGCGATTCCGGGCTGTCGAGGTCGAAGCGATCCAGCGAGCGCGCCATTTCCGCATCGACCAGGGCGGCCAGCAGCTCGGTCTTGGAGCCGAAGTGCGCGTAGAAGGCGCCGGCGGTCAGGCCCGCCGAGGCCATCAGCGCATCGACGCCGGTAGCGGCGAAACCGCGCTGCTTGGCCAGCGCGCCGGCGCGGTCGATGAGGCGGGCACGGGTGGTGGCCTTGTGGTCGGTGGCGTAGCGCATGGGTCGGTCCGATTCGTCCGACGGGCGGATCGCGACTTGATCGTAGCATGACGATCATTTAGCTTACGATCGTTATTCCATGAATCGAGGGCGCGCCATGTCGGCCAGCAGCCATCCGACCGCCTGCATCCTGTGCTCGCGCAACTGCGGCCTGACCGCCGAGATCGCGGACGGCCGCTTCGTCCGGATCCGCGGCGACGACGCGCATCCGGTGTCGAAGGGCTATCTCTGCCAGAAGGCCGCGCGCCTCGCGCACTACCAGGACCACGCCGACCGCCTGACCCATCCCCTGAAGCGCCAGCCCGACGGAAGCTACCTGCCGGTGAGCTGGGACACGGCGCTCGGCGAGATCGCGGACCGGCTCCGCGCAATCCGCGCCGCGCACGGCGGCGACTCTTTCGCCTTCGTCGGCGGCGGCGGCCAGGGCAATCACCTTGGCGGCGCCTACGGCAGCCGGCAGCTGTTGGCCGCCATGGGCAGCCGCTACGTCTACAGCTCGCTGGCACAGGAGAAGACCGGCGACTTCTGGCTGAACGGACGGATGTTCGGGCGCCAGACCTGCCACACCACCGAGGACGTCGAGCACGCCGAGGTGGTGCTGTTCATCGGCTGCAATCCGTTCCAGTCGCACGGCATCCCGAACGCCCGCGACGTGCTGCGCGACCTCAAGAAGGATCCGCAGCGCACGATGGTGGTGATCGATCCGCGGCGCACCGAGACCGCGAAGCAGGCCGACGTCCACCTGCAGTTGCGCCCCGGCACCGATGCCTTCCTGCTGGCGGCGCTGCTTGCGGTCATCGTCCGCGATGAGCTCATCGACCGCGACTTCCTCGCCGCGCACTGTGACGGCTACGATGCGGTCGAGGCAGCATTGAAAGCCGTGCCGATCGCGGACTACGCCGCCCGTGCCGACGTGCCGCTGGCCGAGATCGAGCGCGTCGCCCACCGCTTCGCCACGGCGAAGACCGCCTGCGTGCGGATCGACCTCGGCATCCAGCACACCCTGCACAGCACGCTGAACGGTTACCTGGAAAAGCTGCTGTACCTCGTCTGCGGCCACTTCGGGAAGCAGGGCGGCAACAACCTGCACAGCTTCCTGATGCCGCTGCTCGGCCACACCGACGAGCGCGAGTCGCGCACAGGCCGTTCGCTGAAGCTCACCGCGCACCACCGCATGCATCCGATCGCCGGCCTGTATCCGCCGGCGATCCTGCCCGACGAGATCCTGCTCGCGGGCGAAAAGCGGCTGCGCGCGCTAGTGGTCGACAGTTGCAATCCGCTGCTGACCTGGCCGGACACGCCGGCCTACGAAAAGGCGTTCGACGCGCTGGAACTACTGGTGGTGGTCGACGTCGCGATGACCGAGACGGCGCGGCGAGCGCACTACGTGCTGCCGGCGGCCTCGCAGTTCGAGAAGTGCGAGGCGACCGGCTTCAACCTCGAGTTCCCGGACAACTTCTTCCATCTGCGCCGGCCGCTGTTCGAGCCGCCCGGCGAGGCGCTGCCGGAACCCGAGATCTACACGCGGCTGCTGGTGAAGCTTGGCGCGATCCCCGAGCGCTTCCCGGTGCTGACCGCGATTGCCCGCTCGGAACCCACGGCGACTGCGCACGCCGGCTTCATCGCGGCGCTCGGCACGACGCTGGCGCTCAATCCGCGCTGGAAGCCCTTTGCAGCATCGATCGTCTATCGCAGCCTCGGCGCGGCCCTGCCCCCCGGCCTCGCCGCCGCAGCGCCGCTGCTGGCGCTGGCGCTGGGCTATGCCGCTGCGCATTCGGAGGCCGTGCGTCGCGCCGGCCATCACGGCAATCGCTACACGCTCGGCGTGGCGCTGTTCCGCGCGATCGTCGACTCTCCGTCGGGCACGCTGATCAGTCGCCATCGGATCGAGGACGTCTGGTCGCTGATCAAGACGCCCGATCGTCGGATCCGGCTCGCCGTGCCGGAGATGCTTGCCGAGCTCGATGCGCTGGCGCGCGAAACGCCGTCGTCGGAAGACTGGCCGTTCATCCTGATGGCAGGCGAGCGCCGCAGCTACAACGCCAACCAGATCTACCGCGACCCGGCCTGGCGCAAGGTCGACCCGCACGGCGCGCTGCGGCTGCATCCGGACGACGCGGCGGCGCTCGGACTCGGCGACGGCGACCGCGCGACGGTGGAGTCCGAGCGTGGCGCGATCGAGGTCGTGGTCGAACTCGACGACAGCGTGCGCCGCGGCGTCGCCACCCTGCCCCACGGCTACGGCACGCGCTACCGCGGCGGCGCACCGGTCGGTCCCGAACTCAATCGACTCACCAGCGCGGCGCACTGCGATCCGCTGACGCGCACGCCGTATCACAAGTACGTGCCGGCCCGGATATTTCCGGCGGTTGCGCTCCGCGCGACGGCCTGACGCTCATGACCGATCGCTAGAACCGGCACTCGAAACTTCCGAGGGATAATCCTTCGATGCAAATCGCCCACGAAACCGTGACCGGTGTTCATCACTGGAACGACACGCTGTTCAGCTTCACCACGACCCGCGATCCCGGCATGCGCTTCCGCTCCGGGCAGTTCGTGATGATCGGCCTCGAGGTCGACGGCAAGCCCCTGCTGCGCGCCTACTCGATGGCGAGCGCGCACTACGACGATCATCTCGAGTTCTATTCGATCAAGGTGCCCGACGGCGCGCTGACCTCGCGGCTGCAGCACCTCGCCGTCGGCGATCACCTGCTGGTGTCGCGCAAGCCGGTCGGCTCGCTGGTCCTCGATCACCTCACGCCCGGCAAGCGCCTGTTCCTGCTCGCCACCGGCACCGGCCTCGCGCCGTTCATGAGCGTGATCCGCGACCCCGAGTACTACGAGCAGTTCGACCGCATCGTGCTGATGCACGGCGTGCGCATGGTCAGCGAGCTCGGCTACTACCACCACATCACCGAGCAGCTGCCGGACCACGAGCACATCGGCGACCTCATCCGCGAAAAGCTCGTCTACTACCCGACGGTGACCCGCGAACCCTTCGACAACGAGGGCCGCCTCACCGAACTGCTCGAATCCGGGAAGGTGTTCGAGGACACCGGACTCGCCCCGCTCGACCCGACTACCGACCGCGCGATGATCTGCGGCAGCCCGTCGATGCTGAAAGACCTCGTCCACCTGCTGAAGGAACGCGGCTTTCACGAGGGCGGCAGCCATGGGCGCGGCGAGTACGTGATCGAGCGGGCGTTCGTGGAGAAATGAGGTCGACGCCGGCGCCCCCATTCCGGAGCATGCGGCATCCGCCGATCGCTAGTCGACGACCCGCAGTCGCGCCAACGGCGCTGCGAGCACCGGGACCAGGACGCTGGCGAGAAAGGCGCCGGACAGGAAGACCAGGAAGGCCGTCACCAGCGAGCTGAAATCCCTCACGAGAAAGAGGGCCGCGACGCCGCCAAAGGGAAACGCGAACGAGCCGACGACGACCTGCGCGACCATCAGCCACCGCTGAAACCGCAGCCGCGCCCGGCAGTGCACGCAGTCGAATCGATTCCGGTAGCCGCCCGAAGAGAGAAACGCGCCGAAACTCATCGCCGGCTTCCCGCACTGCGGACATTCGAACCTGTTCATCGGCTGGTCCAGGGCACTCTCGTGCCGCGGCCTGGTGGCGTGGCTTCGGTCTCGTTGAAACCATTGTGCCCCATGACCTGAGGGCTTTTCTGGACCAGTGATGAACTGAAGACGGTTCGGCGGAATCTTGTCACCGCTTCCCTTCAGTTTCGGGCGACTCTTTCCGGCTCCATTCGAGAACGTCGGGGCTCACCTTCAGATCCGCGTCGCAATGCGCATTCACCGCGCGCTTCGCCCAGGTCACCGCATCGCGACCCTTGCCGCCCCAATGGAATTGCTTCGAGAGCTGGACGATGGAGGGACAGTGTCCCTGCTCGGCCGCGAGTCGAAGCCAGAACGACCAATCGTCGCCCGGCACCGGATCAAGGTCGTGGATCGATCTCAGGTGAAGCGTCGCGCCGAGATCGCCATGAACGGCAGCGCTTCGCAGTCGGTCTCGCTCTTCCGGCTTCATTTCGAAGTACTGCTGCATCAGGTCCTCTTCGCATGACGCGATTCGAGGACATAGAAGCAGCATGATCAGAACGAAGACTCGGCACATGGCAACACTACTCTCGGACGAATTCCGAACCGAATATCGCATGGCCGCCGGCGAACGGAGGTTGAGCAGTGATCATCCATCGAACGGCCCGCCTCACCCGAGCGATCGACACCGGGAACGTACGAGCGATTCGAAATCGTATGCGCCATGCGCCACCTGCTTCGTTCGCGTGCGTGGATCCACGATCGTGACGACGACGCTGCAACGGCATCGCGATCGTATGTGAGCGGTCTCAGGCGCTGAGACGCCGGTTGGAGATACTGCATTGCTCGGTGCGCTGGGGTCGTCGAGTTGGAACCCAAGGCGGAGCCGGGTTGGAACCTGCCGCACGGATTAACAAAACGTCGTGAGACGTGGAAGCTAGTGGACGTACCTG
>JBGAPI010000073.1:0-13671 GCA_044221335.1 Ahniellaceae bacterium | reverse complement strand
GACCGAGATCGTGCAGGTCAGCGTCGCCGGTGTCGTCTGCGTCGCCAGGCTCACGTTGGAGATCGACAGCGACGTGGCGCCGGCGGCCGGCGCGAAGGTCGGCGTGCCGCAGTTGCCGTTGTTGGTCACGCCGGGGGTTGCGGCGACCTGCATGCCGCTCGGCAGGGCGTCCGTCAGCGACACGCCTGTCAGCGGCGTGAAGTTGTTCGGGTTGGTGATCGTGAAGGTCAGCACCGAGGTCTGGCCGACGGCCACCGGGTTGGGGGAGAAGGCCTTGGTCACCGTCGGCGGATCGGGGGTGCCGCAGCCGGTGATGACGATGTCATCGATGGCCAGAGCCGCCTGCGGCTGGCCGTTGCTGCGGCCGGCGCCGATCGCGCGGAACGTGGTCGTCGAGGTGCCGGTTGCTGCGGCGTTCGCGCTGCCCCGGAGCCAGGTGTTCTGGGACTCGTTGGTGGCGCTGAGGATGGTGGAGAACGTGCTGCCGTCGGTGCTCGAGTACAGGTAGAACTCGTTCTTGTTGCCCGTCCACGACGACACGTAGTTGTGGTCGACGCGGATCGACAGCGCGGAAAACTTCGAGCTGTCCACGGCGAACTGGAAATTCGCGGTCGCCGTGTTCGTGGCGCCCGGGTTGCCCGAAGTGTCGAGCCAGCCCGATCCCGCCCAGGAGTTGATGCCGGATCCCGCCGGCGCGGTCGCCACGTTGCTCCCGAGTGCCGTCGAGATCTGGTTGACCGTTCCACCGCTGGAGTTGAAGTTGAGTGTCGCCACGGCCGATGCGACCTTCGAATTCCGGAAGGTCGGCGCCGGCGGAACGGTAGTGCCCGCGGCGGTCGGCATGGTCCAGGACGCCAGGGTGACACCGTTCACGCACGCCGGCGGCGGCGTGCCGGCCACGACCGTCAGCGTCGCCTGGTTGCTGACGTGCCCGCCGCTGTTGGTGCCGGCGTTCACGCCGTTGATCTGGAAGTCGCCGTATTCCACCCAGTTGTTGTAGGTGCCGACGACGTTGCTGGTCACGTTGAGCGAGATGACACAGGTGCTGTTGCCGCCGATCGTGATGTTCGACGCCGTCACCGAGGTGCCGCCCGCGACCGCGGTGATGGTCGGCGTGCCGCAGCCGCTGCTGCTGGTCGCCGGGGTCGACGACACCGTCACGTTGGCCGGGAAGTTGTCGAGGAAGCTGTAGAACGAGATCACGCCCGCCGAGGTGTTCGGGATGGTGAACGACAGGTTCGACGTTCCTCCGACTGAAATCGTCGACGGCGAGAACGCCTTGGTGATGGTCGACGACGCGGGATCGACGATGCTCGCGATCCGCCCGTTGGTCGAGAAGTCGGAGTTGTAGTGGTAGCTGCTGCCGGAGAAGTCGTAGACCAGCGAGTTCAGCACCTGGTTGCTGCCGCCGCCGCCGATGATGCGGACGCGGTAGTCGATCACGAAGTTGCCACCCGACTTGCCGACGTCGAGGCAGGTGCGATAGACGAGGCTGTTCGGATTCGGCTGCCACAGGCAGGCGTCCGCGTAGATCGAGTCGTTGGCGTTGGGCACCCGCGCCAGCGGCGCGGTGTTGTTGCTGTAGCTCGAGCGCACCGCGAGGATCTGGAAGATCGTGCGGTTGAAGCTGATGAACGAGGCGAACTGCTCGTAGCCCTGGGTCGCGGTGTAGCCCTTGATCTGGATGTCGTAGGTCGAACCGACCTCGAGGCTCATCGCGCCGCCGGCGCCGACCAGGTTGGCAAGGTCGGGCAGCGGATACGCGGTGTTGACCGCCGGCAGGCTGCCGGTCGCCGGCTGATAGCGCATCTCGGTGACCGCGTTGCGGCTCTGCGAGACCAGGTGCTCGACGTAGACCTGGCGCGGTTGCGGCGAGGTCGCGCTGACCGAGCCGTCGGTGAAGTCGACGTGGTAGCGGCGTGCGGTGTCGTAGGCGCCGGCGACCGGGTTGATCTTGACCTCGAAGTACGCGTCGGCGCAGCTATTCGCGGCGAGGGCGCCGAGCGACAGCGTCGACGGCGAATTAGGGGAGCCGGTGCGGAGGTTGATGTAGGTGCCGCCGGTGTAGACGTCGAGTCCGTCGTCCCAGCTGAAGGTGGCGGTGATCGGGCTGGTGGCCGCGTTCGAACACACCCGCACGCCGACCGGGAAAATCTGCGGACCGGTCGTCGGCGAGTTGCTGTCGAGACCGATGACGTCCCAGGTCAGTGTCGAAGTCGTCAGTGCCGCGGCAGCCGGCAGCGCGAACGTCGCGAGTGCGACGGCCGCAAAGCTAATGACCGGCGAAACGGGCCCAGCGGCGGATCCCAACGTCCATGGTGCTTCCTCAATGGGTCGCAAAGCTTGCGAAGAATTCAGGTTTGACGGGATGGTAGTCCGAACGGCACGCGAATCAACGCGAGACCTGTAAGCCACGATGAAGAATCGTGAATTTCGGCGAATTTGCCAATCATCCAAATGAGATTCGCCCTCATTTCGGCGAAATTCTCGGGGCTTCCGGGCGCAGAATGCGTCCCGGTGCGGCCGCGGTCGGCGTGCTGGGCAGGCCTGGATCCGAAATTGGACGGAAGCAGGCTCCGTCTGGAGGAGGATACACGAAGGCCGGACGCGTCCGGCCCGATACGCCGGCGGCTTCGGAAAAACATGATGGCGACCGCCGTCGTGCCGCGGCGGCGCGACGGATCCGTGCGGCGTGCGCACCCGGCGGTCGTCGCCGGGCGAACCTGGGAAGGGGGCGTGGGCCCGGTGTCGGCCGGATCGGACCGGCGGGCTAGGCGCCGGCGCGGTGTTTCGCCAGCCGCAGCCAGGTGTCGACGACCGTGTCGGGATTGAGCGACACCGACTCGATGCCCTGGTCCATCAGCCACAGGGCGAGGTCCGGGTGGTCGGAGGGACCCTGGCCGCAGATGCCGATGTACTTGCCCTTCGCCTTCGCGGTCGAGATCGCGAGCGCCAGCAGCTTCTTCACCGCGGCATCGCGCTCGTCGAACAGGGAGGCGACGATCGAGGAGTCGCGGTCGAGTCCGAGGGTGAGCTGGGTGAGATCGTTGGAGCCGATCGAGAAGCCGTCGAAGATCTCCAGGAACTCGTCCGCCAGCAGTGCGTTCGACGGCACTTCGCACATCATGATGACCTTGAGGCCGTTCTCGCCCTGGACCAGGCCGTTGGCACGCAGCACCTCGATCACCCGGCGGCCCTCGGCGAGCGTGCGCACGAACGGGATCATCACCCAGGCATTGACGAGACCCATCTCGTCGCGCACCCGCTTCATCGCTCGGCACTCCAGCGCGAAGGCGTCGGCGAAGCTCGGATCGACGTAGCGGCTCGCACCGCGGAAGCCGATCATCGGGTTCTCCTCGTGCGGCTCGTAGCCCTTGCCGCCGATCAGGTTCGCGTACTCGTTGGACTTGAAGTCGGACAGCCGCACGATCACCGGATTCGGCGCGAAGGCGGCGGTCAGCGTCGCGATGCCCTCCGCGAGGCGGTCGACATAGAAGCCGACCGGATCGGAATAGCCGGCCATCCGCGCATCGATCAGCCTCTTCGTCTCGGCGTCCTGCTTCGCGTATTCGATGAGCGCCTTCGGATGAACGCCGATGTGGCTGTTGATGATCATCTCGAGACGCGCGAGGCCGACACCGGCATTGGGAAGCATCGCGAAGTCGAAAGCGCGCTCCGGATTGGCGACGTTCATCATGATTTTCAGCGGCGCCGGCGGCATCTGCGCCAGGTCCGCGGTGATCCGCTCGAACGGCAGCTGGCCGGCGTAGATGTAGCCAGTGTCGCCCTCGGCGCAGGACACGGTCACCGGCTCGCCGTCGGGAATCGTCTGCAGCGCGTTGCCGCAGCCGACGACGGCAGGCACGCCGAGCTCACGGGCGATGATCGCCGCATGGCAGGTACGGCCGCCGCGGTTGGTGACGATCGCGGCGGCGCGCTTCATCACCGGCTCCCAGTCGGGGTCGGTCATGTCGGCGACCAGGACATCGCCCGGCTGCACCTTGTGCATGTCGGAGAGCGATCGCACGACGCGGGCCACGCCGGCGCCGATCTTCTGGCCGATCGAGCGGCCCTCGACCAGCACCGGTCCTCGGGCGCCGAGCTGGAAGCGTTCGATCTGGGTCGGACGGGCGCGCGACTTCACCGTTTCCGGACGCGCCTGCACGATGTAGATGCGACCGGTCGCGCCGTCCTTGGCCCACTCGATGTCCATCGGGCGGCCGTAGTGCTTCTCGATGGTGACGGCCTGGCGCGCGAGTTCGTGCACGTCGGCGTCGGACAGGCAGAAGCGGTCGCGGTCGGCCGCCGGCGTCTCCTCGATCCGCACGCGCTCGCCGGGCCGGGTCGAATACACCATGCGCTGCTGTTTCGCGCCGAGCTGGCGGCGCAGCAGGGCCGGGCGGCCGGCGGCGAGGCCGGGCTTGTAGACGTAGTACTCGTCCGGATTGACGGCGCCCTGCACCACCATCTCGCCGAGGCCGTAGCTGCCGGTGATGAAAACGGCGTCGCGGAAGCCGGACTCGGTGTCCAGCGTGAAGGTGACGCCCGAGGAGCCGATGTCGGAACGCACCATCAGCTGCACGCCGGCGGACAGGAACACGTCCTCGTGGGCGAAGCCGTGGTGCACGCGGTAGGCGATCGCGCGGTCGTTGTAGAGCGAGGCGAAGACCTCCTTGACCCGGTGGATCACGTCGTCGGCGCCGCTGACGTTGAGGAAGGTCTCCTGCTGGCCGGCGAAGGAGGCGTCGGGCAGGTCCTCGGCGGTGGCGGACGAGCGCACCGCGACGGCGACGTCGGTGCCGCCGGCGCGCCGGCACAGCTCGGCGTAGGTGGCGCGCACCGCCGCATCGAAGTCCGGAATCAGCGGAGTGTCGATCACCCATTGCCGGATCTCGGCCCCGGCCCGCGCCAGCTCGGCGACATCATCGACGTTGAGGGTCCCGAGCCGCGCGAAGATCCGCTCCTTCAGGCCCGACTGGTCGATGAAGCGCTTGAAGGCTCCGGCGGTGGTGGCGAAGCCGCCCGGCACCGACACGCCGAGGCTGGAGAGGTTCCCGATCATCTCGCCCAGCGAGGCGTTCTTGCCGCCGACATCGGCGAGATCGGAAAGGCGCAGGCGGTCGAGCCACAGGATCGATTCGGTCATGGCAGCGGCAGGGCAGGGCGGGGAGGCCGCGGATGATCCTTGCTTTGATTCGTGCAAACAACTTGTCCGCGGGGGTTTGCCTTGGTTTTTCAAGATTTCATTTGGACGTGGGCGGAGAGATGAGGGCTGAGGGCTGAAACTTGCGAGTTGGTTCCTGGGCTCGGGCCTTCGCGGCGTTGGGACTCAGGGCCCGGGGCCCCGGGCTCATGTCTCGGTGCTCGGTGCCCGGTGCTCAGTGCTCGGTGCTCAGAAAATTCTCGTCATTGCGAGGAGGAGCGCAGCGACGACGAAGCAATCCAGCGCCTTCGCTCTGGCTCTGGCGCGACGAAGAGCAAAGGCGCTGGATAGCTTCGCTGCGCTCGCAATGACGGGTTGTCGGTTTTCTGGGCCCGGTGCCCTGGGTCCTTCCCATCGAACGAAGTCACAGCGCAGCAGTCTTCCAGGTCACCGCAGGGTTTCAGCCCTCAGCCCTCAGCCCTCAGCCCTTACACTCGACACCATGAAACGCACCATCTTCTACCTCTCCGACGGGACCGGCATCACGGCCGAGACCATCGGTCATTCCGTGCTCACCCAGTTCGACGGGGTCGAGTTCGATGCCTACCGCATCCCGTTCGTGTCCGACGAGATCGCCGCGCACGCCGCAGTGGCGCGGATCCGCAACGCGCAGACGGCGAGCGGCTCGCGCGCGATCGTCATCAATACCGTGATCGACCCCGGGCTGACCGAGATCCTCGCGTCCAGCGGTGCCTTCATGCTCGACGTGTTCGCGCCCTTCATCGCGCCGCTGGAGAAGGAGCTGAAGACTCGCCGTACCCGCCACGTCGGCCACGCCCATGGCCTGAAGAACCTGGAGGAGTACGAGCAGCGGATCAACGCGACCAACTACGCCTTGTCCCACGACGACGGCGTCGACGTGAACTACGCTGATGCCGAGGTGATCCTGGTCGGCGTATCGCGCTCCGGCAAGACGCCGACCTGCCTGTACATGGCGTTGCACTACGGCGTGCGCGCCGCCAACTACCCGCTCACCCCCGACGATCTCGAACTCGCCGCGCTGCCGACCCGGCTCAAGAACTTCCGTGGCCGGGTCTTCGGGCTCACCATCGATCCGGCCCGCCTGGTGCAGATCCGCGAGGCGCGCCGCCCCGGCAGCAAGTACGCGACGCTCGAGCAGTGCCGCTGGGAGGTCTCGGAGGCCGAGAAGCTGTTCCGCCGCGAGTCGATCCCGAACCTCTCGACCACCCACACCTCGATCGAGGAGATCTCCTCGAAGGTGCTGGCGGCGTTGGGGCTCAACCGGCAGATGTTCTGAGCGCCGACCTTCCGTCGCCGGGCCCGCCCCGGCGTCGCTTCGTCCCATAACGGCCACTCCGGCTTGCACCGGCCCCGCGCAGTCGCCAGCATGGCCGCCGCCGTGTCCGACCCCTCTCGCCTGTCCTCCGTTCCAGCCACCGCGCTCGATCCAGCGATCGCGCGGACTGCGCATTCCCCGGCGTGGCGACGAGTCGCCGCCGGTACGTTGCCGTGGCTGCTCCTGGCAATCGCCTTCACCCCCGGGACCAGCTATTTCGAGAGCCGCCACGCGGACGCGACGCCCTGGTACTGGATCCTGGTGCACTACATCGCCATGTTCGCGCTGTGGGCGGCATTCACCCCGGTGGTCGCGTGGATGCTCGCGGCGCGGCCGTTGCGCCGCCCCTGGGCGCCCGCGGCTTTCGCGATGCACGGCGCCCTGGCGCTGCTGCTCGGCGCCGTGCACGCGGCGATCATGGCGGTCTACGACATCCTGCTGCCCTACCAGCACACCCACGGCGGCTATCTGCAGGATGCGCTGGAGAACCTGATCTCCCGCGGCGGCTTCAACCTCGTGATCTATGCCGTCATCGTCACGACGCTGTCGGCCTTCGAGGCGCTGCGCCGACAGCAAGACGTCGAGCGCAGCCTGCTGGCCGCGAAGCTCGACGCGCTGAAGGCCCAACTGGAGCCGCATTTCCTCTACAACACGCTGAATGCGCTGTCGGAGCTCGTCTATCGCGACGCGGCGGCGGCGGACCGGGTGCTGACCGCCCTCGCCGGACTGCTGCGCCGCCTGCTCGAGCAGCGCGTGCACCGGCATCGGCTCGACACCGAGATCGACCTGCTCACGGAATACGTCGCGATCCAGCAGGTGCTGCTCGGCGAGCGCCTGACGCTCGACTGGCAGGTGCCGGCCGAGACCCACGCCGCGCTGCTGCCGACGCTGCTGCTGCAGCCGCTGGTGGAGAACGCGATCAACCACGGCATCGCCCAGCTGAAGCGCGGCGGCGCGGTGCGCGTCGCGGCGCGCCGTGACGGCGGACGGCTGGTGATCGCCATCGACAACGACGGCCCGCCGCCGGCGAACGACCGCCGCGATGGCGGCATCGGCCTCGGCAACGCGCGGGCGCGGCTCGCGGCCCTGTACGGCGGCGCGGCCACCCTCACGCTGTCCTCGCGCGAGGGCGGTGGCACGGCGCTCCGCATCGAACTGCCGTGGCAGGAGGACGCACCGCCGTGACGCCATCCCTGCGCGTCCTGCTGGTCGACGACGTCGAGCTGGCGCGTTCGAAGCTCAGGCGCGCGCTGGCTGCGCACGCCGACGTCGAGATCGTCGGCGAGGCCGCGGACGGCGAGGCGATGCTCGCCGCGGTGCGTGCGCTGCGTCCGCAGCTGCTGTTCCTCGACATCGCGATGCCGGAGCAGGACGGCTTTTCCGCGCTGTCCGAGCTGCCGCCAGCGGAGCGGCCGCTGGTGATCTTCCTCACGGCCTACGCGCAGCACGCGCTGGAGGCGTTCCGCGTCGAGGCGGTCGACTACCTGCTGAAGCCGGTCGAGGCAGGGCTGCTCGCCGAGGCACTGGGGCGCGTGCGCCGACGCCTCGCCGAGCCGGGCGTGGTCGCGACGCCGGCGGCTCCGGCGCCGCGGCACGCGGAGCGCCTGACGGTGCGGACCGACAGCGGCATGCGGGTCGTCGAGGTCGCGACGATCCGCTGGGTCGAAGCCATCCGCAACTACCTCGCGTTGCATCTGCCGGGGGAGAGCGTGATCGTGCGCTCGACCCTGCAGGGCCTGCTGGAACAGCTCGATCCGGCGCGCTTCGTCCGCGTCCACCGGTCGGCCATCGTCAACATCGCCGAGGTCCACGAGCTGCGCCCGATCGGCAACGGCGACCAGAAGATGCGCCTGCGCGACGGCAGCGAGATCGCGATCAGCCGGACCTATCGCGAGGACTTGCTGCGGCGCCTCGCACACTGATGACGGCCGTGGGAGCGGCGGAAGCCGCGACCGCGACAGTGGGCCGACATCCACGTCCGGGGCATGGACAGGTGCTCTATCCCTCGTCATTGCGAACGCAGCGAAGCAATCCAGTGCCTTTGCCCTTCGCGGTGCCCGAGCAAGTGCAAAGGCGCTGGATTGCTTCGCTGCGCTCGCAATGACGAGGTGTGCCGCAGTCGTTCGTCCCCATCGCGGCACGCCTCGTCCCGCGCGACTCGCGGCTGATCCATCAGCCCCTGTTCGCGCCTCCCGGCGACACCGAAGCTGCGGCCACCCCCAACCGGAGCCGCACCGATGACCGCTCGACCGATTCTCTCCCTGCTGGCCCTGGCCCTCGGCATGGCCGCGAGTCCCGCGCACGCCGCCGACACCATGAAGGCGATCCAGTACAGCGAATACGGCGCCCCCGAGGTGCTGCACTACGTCGACGTCGCGAAGCCCGTCCCCGGGCCCGGCGAGGTGCTGGTCAAGGTCGATGCCGCCGGCGTCAATACGATCGACTGGGAACTGCGCCTCCGCGAGATCCCGAAGTTCTCGCCGAAGTTGCCGGCCATCCCGGGCTTCGACCTCACCGGCCGCATCGTCGCCCTTGGCGAGGGCGTCGGCGGTCATCCGATCGGCGAGCAGGTCTACACGATGCTGCCGCTCGACATGCCGAACGCCTACGCGGAGTACGCGCGCGTGCCGGTCAGCGCGCTCGCGCCCGCCCCGAAGAAGCTCGACGCGGTGCATGCCGCGGCGGTGCCGATGGCGGCACTGACGGCGTACCAGGCGATTTTCGATGCCGGCGGACTTAAGAAGGGCCAGACCATCCTGATCCATGGCGCCGCGGGCGGCGTCGCGCACATGGCCGTGCAGCTCGCGAAGCACGCCGGCGCCCGGGTGATCGGCACCGCGTCCGCCAGCAACCTCGAGTTCGTCCGGGGCCTCGGCGCCGACCAGGTGATCGACTACAAGGCGCAGAAGTTCGAGGACGTCGTGCACGACGTCGACCTCGTGTTCGACACCGTCGGCGACGACACCCTGGAGCGGTCGTATGCGGTGCTGAAGAAGGGCGGGCGGCTCGTCACCATCGCCGGCCGGGTGAAGCAGGATGTCGCGGAGAAGTACGGCGTCAGTGCCAAGGGCGTCATCGTCCATCCGGATCCGAAGCAACTGGCCGACGTGGCGCAGCTGCTCGACGACGGTGCGATCCGAGCGGAAATCGACTCGGTCTATCCGCTGGCCGACGCGGCGAAGGCGCACGCCAAGAGCGAGACCCGCCACCTGCACGGTCGCCTCGTGCTGACCGTCGGGGCGAAGGCCCAGCCGGCCGCGTCCTCGCCCTGACCGACAGTCCCACCAGGCCGTCGCCGCCCTGTCGCGGCGGCGGCGGAGCGCCTCCCATGCACGACCTCCCCAGGACCGCCGCCCCGGCGGCCGCCGGCCCCCTCGGCTTGCTGATCCGCCTGATCGGCGCGCGCCGCGACGAGCTGCCGGCGCTCGCCACCGCGTTCGCCGCGGCGGCCGCGATGTTTTCCGCCTACGCGATGTTGCGGCCGGTCCGCGACGCGCTCGGGATCACCTCGGGCTTCAATGCGCTGCCCGGGCTGTTCTGGGCGACCTTCGCCGGCATGCTGCTGCTGCAGCCGCTTTACGGCTGGCTGCTCGCCCACACCACCCGCACCCGCGCGTTGCCGCTGGTCTACGCGTTCTTCGCGGCGAGCCTCGTCGTGTTCCATCTCGGCTACGACGCCGGCTTCGAGCGCGAGTGGCTGGCGCGCGGGTATTTCGTCTGGATCAGCGTGCTGAACCTGTTTCTGGTCGCCGTGTTCTGGAGCCTGATGAGCGACGTGTTCAGCCGCGAGCAGGCGGCCCGGCTGTTCGGCTGCATCGCCGGTGGCATCAGCCTCGGCGGCCTGATCGGCCCGCTGGCGGCGACCCTGCTGGTTCCGCGGATCGGCAGCGTGCCGCTGCTGTCGGTGGCGGCGGGACTATTGCTCGCCGCGGCGCTGCTGATGCGGCGGTTGTCGCGCCGGCAAGGCACGGTCGCCGTGCACGACGCGATCGCGGATCCCGAGGCCGCCTTGCGCGGCAGCGCCTTCGCAGGCTTCGTACAGGTCGCGCGCTCGCCCTATCTCCGCGGCGTTTCCGTGTTCGTGCTGCTGCTGACCACGGTATCGACGGTGCTGTACCTCGAGCAGCAGCGCGTCGTCGGCGCCGCGGTCGCCAGCACCGACGAGCGCACCGTGCTGTTCGCGCGGATCGATTTCGCGGTGCAGGCGCTGTCGCTGGTCGGCCAGTTGCTGCTGTTCGGCCGCGTGCTGCGCTGGTTCGGATTCACCGCCGCGCTGGTCGCGGTGCCGCTGATGATGCTGGCGGGATTCGCCTTGCTCGGTCTGCACGCGTCGCTGACCACCATCGTCGCGACGATGCTGGTGCGCCGCGTCGGGGAGTTCGCGCTGACCCGCCCTTGCCGGGACCTGCTGATGACGGTGGTGACGCGCGAGGAGCGCTACAACGCCAAGAGCCTGATCGACACCTTCATCTACCGCGGCGGCGACGCGCTGTCGGCGACGGCCATGGCGAGCGTCGCCGCGCTGTCGGCAACGCCGGGCCGGGCCGCCGCGATCGCCGGCGTGCTGGTCTGCGCGGCGTGGTCGGCGACCGCGTGGTGGGTCGGACGGCGCTTCGAGGCGCGGGCGGCGGGGATGCACGAGGAGCGCGACGAGACAGCGGGCGCGGTCGATGCGCCGGCGGCCGGAGTTGCCGTCGCCGCCGCGTGACACGTCAACGACGACCCCGTCATCGCGAGGAGGCCGAAGGCCGACGGAGAAATCCAGCGACTTCGGAGTTCCCGCGGCCGATCGAAAGCGCCAGGCGCTGGGTTGCTTCGCTGTGTTCGCGATGACGGCTGATGGGAATCCCGGCGCCTGCGGAACCCGTCCGTTCGACCATCGCTTCGCGCGACGTCAGCGGAAACATGCGAGGGGAGCCTGATCATAGGAGGAATCCAGGCGAAACGGCAGTCTGTTCGTTCGGCCACCAGCGCCTATAGTCGTTCCAATGCTGACCCGTGCCCGCCATCGCGCTCCCGAAGACCTGCTGCCCGGCCGCTTCGCCTGGCTGATGAACCTGTACGACGACAACTACTGGCGCTTGTCGCGCGTGTTCGGTGCGGAGGCCCTCGCGGCTGGAAGCTATCGCTCCAGCGTGCACGACGGCCTCGATGTCGACCTCACCGTTCTCGAGCGCGCGCCCTACACCGCGGAAATCAAGCTGTCCTACGCGTTCGTCGACGCGCTGACCGGTCAGCCGGAGCCTTCGGCGCACGTCCGCGTGTATGCCGACGCCCGCGCTGCCGAGGTCACCGCCTGCTACTTCGGCAGCCGTCTCGAGCACGTGCTCGGCGGGCAGGCGAGCATCGCCGCCATCGTCGATCATCGCCTCCGGATGAACGCTTTCCTCAACAAGTGGCTCGAATACCTCGAGGCGCTGGGCCACAACCGCTTCGGTTCGCTGCAGCCTTTGCGGGACGCCTGAGCCTCCGGCCATCGCCGATCGGCGCGATGCGAGCCGCCCCGCCATGAGCGACGGCGCCGCCTCCTCGACGACATCGCCGACGTCCTGTGCGGGCGGAGTACGAGGCCGCGCCCGTTGGCCGGGTCGACACACAACCTTCACGCGAACTTTGCGCCACTCGCGCCGGGGGATACATCGAGCGGCCCGGCTGTCCGATGATCCGATCTTCGAGACCGTCCGCCGGGAATGGCATGATGACCGACGAAGCTGATCGACCGAGGTTCCGCAGCGGCACCGTCGCGCGCATGGCGAAGATGCCGGCGGCGACCCTGCGCATCTGGGAGCGGCGCTATGGAATCAGCGGTGCCGCGCGCTCCGGAAGCGGCCAGCGCCTTTACTCGCGACGCGATCTCGAGCGGGTGGTGCTGCTGCGGACCGCGGTCGCGGCGGGCTACGCGATCGGATCGATCGCCACGCTCGAACTGAGCGTGCTGAAGGAGCTGGCGTCCGGCGCCGCGCCCGACAGCGTCGACCGCGGCGTGCCGATCGCGGTCACGGCAGTCGGGCACGGCTGGGAGCCGGTGACGACGATGGATGCGGCGCCGGTGCACTGGACCCACTATGACAGCGTTGCGGACTGCGCGGCCGCCTCGACCTTCGTGCCGGTCGACTGGTTGCTGGTGCGCGAGGAGGTGCTCGGTATCGAGTCGGCGCGCGCTGTCCTCGACCTCGCGGATCGCAGCCGGGTTTCCTGCGTGGCGGTGGCCTATGCGAGCGGGCATGCGATCGCGCTCGACGTGCTCCGGATGGCCGGCGTGATGCTGCTTCGCGAGCGCCAGGCGCCCCTGCCCAGCCTGGCGGTGATGCGCCGGGTCAGTCGTAGCCATCGGGGCCGGCCGGCGCGTGCCGGCCGCAGCTGGGGCAGGGCGCCGCGCCGCTTCGACGAGGCGGAACTGGCCGAGCTGCTCCAGCGCAGCAACGTGCTCGCCTGCGAATGCCCGGTCCATCTCGCCGACATCGTCGAACGGATCGCGGGCTTCGAGCGCTACAGCGACACCTGCGCGAACGACTCGGCCGAGGATGCGCTGATGCACCGCTATCTCGGCGACGTCGCGTCGCGGGCGCGCGAGATGTTCGAGCAGGCGATGGTGCACTTCAACGCGGTCGAGGCCCTGCGCGCGGCGCGCCGGTAGAGCGTGCCCGGGCGCGCTGCTCTTGCGCCGACTCCAAAGCGGAACAGATCGGGGCGCTCTACGACAGCGCCGGCGCGACGGGAGTCGCTACCACGACCGTCGCGTCGAGCCGTCGCTCTCCCAATCCCGTTCACCAAATATTTTTTCTTCCGACCGTTGACGACCTACAAAACGGCCGCTATAGTTTCGCGCTCTCTTGGGGCCATAGCTCAGCTGGGAGAGCGCTACAATGGCATTGTAGAGGTCGACGGTTCGATCCCGTCTGGCTCCACCAAGAGTTCCGCGCAAGCGGGTGTTGTCCCCATCGTCTAGAGGCCTAGGACACAACCCTTTCACGGTTGCGACCGGGGTTCGAATCCCCGTGGGGACGCCAGTTGCAAGACGTTCGAAGCGGTCCGCCGCAGCGAACGACAAGAAGAACAATGGAGCGGTAGTTCAGTCGGTTAGAATGCCGGCCTGTCACGCCGGAGGTCGCGGGTTCGAGCCCCGTCCGCTCCGCCATTTTGCAAAGCCGCCTTCGGGCGGCTTTTTTAT
>JBGAPI010000018.1:0-94367 GCA_044221335.1 Ahniellaceae bacterium | reverse complement strand
GCGGCCGACATCAAGGGCATCAAAGTGCTCGCGGCGCGCTTCGACGGCATGGACGCGAAGGCGCTGCGCGACGCCGCCGATCAGGCCAAGGCGAAACTCGGTGACTGCGTGGTGCTGCTCGCCGCGGGGGCCGATGGCAAGGTCGCGCTGATTGCCGGCGTCGGCGGTGCCGCCCTCGGCAAGGTCAAGGCAGGTGATCTCCTCGGCCACGTCGCGAAGGAAATCGGCGGCAAGGGCGGGGGCCGTCCCGACATGGCGCAGGGCGGCGGCGAGGATTCGCCGAAGGTCGCTGTCGCTCTGGCGGGCGTCGCGGATTGGGTCGCCGCGAAACTGTAGGGCGCGCACTGCGCGCCTTCGCCAGGACGCCTCGCAACGGCGGGCAGTCCCCGCGCCGCCCTTCGCCATGCGCATTGGCCTGATCTCCGATACTCACGGTCTGCTCCGTCCCGAGGCGGTCGCTGCGCTGCGCGGATGCGATCACCTGATTCACGCCGGTGACATCGGCACACCGGAACTGCTCGATCGCCTGCGTGAGATCGCCCCGTTGACGGTCGTGCGCGGCAACAACGACAAGGCGGAATGGGCGTCGGCGATCTCCGACGCCGAGACGATCGACCTCGCCGGCGTCCTCATCCACGTGACCCACGACCTCGCCGAACTCGACCTCGATCCGCGCGCGGCCGATATCCACGTGGTGGTGACCGGCCACTCCCACATTCCCAAGATCGAGACCCGCGACGGCGTCCTCTACCTCAATCCCGGCAGCGCAGGGCCACGTCGATTCCAGCTTCCGGTGACGGTGGCGGAGCTGATGATCGATGCGGAAGGCATCGTCGCCAGGATCATCGCCCTGATGTAGGAGCCTTCAGCGCTCCCGTGCCGTGCCGCAGTGGTCTGCGAACGAAGCGGCTGTGCCAGCCCCTCGCGGCACGGCGCGCGCCGGGAGCGCGCGCGGACTGCGAAGCGGGCCCGAGGGGCGGCGGGCAGGATTACCCGCCGTCAGGGCGCGCGGCACCGGGCCAGGCATGAGGGAACACACCGCCGTCGTCGAAGCACGGGCGACGGGGTTCCATCGATGTCAGCTTGGAGGCAAGCGGCGCATCGGTGCCGCCCGAGTCGATGTCCAACGGGCTCGACGAACCGATGGCTGCCCTGTCTCGTTCGATGACGAGCTGGCAGGGCCTCGGCGAGGCGCTGTGGAAACGGCTTCCCGGGTTCTCGCGAGGGCGGGCAGGGCCCGCGCTGGTGTTCATTCACCCACTCGACCCCGTGTGTCGCCCTCCGCTCCTGCATGGCCGGAGAGTCCCGCGGGAGCGGCTGCACGCGCTCGGCCATGCCGGCGAAGAACTGGTCCATCGGGCTCCCGATGGTCCAGGCCAGGAACCGTGCCGGGCGGTCGCCGGTGATGCGGTAGCCATGCGGGGTCGGCGGCGGCAGGTCGACGAGGTCCCCGGGCTGCAGGCGGTGCCGGCGGCGTGGCGGATGACGTTCATGCGGATTCGCCATTGGGCTGGGGCGATGGCCGCAACGGCGCCTCGCGAGTGGCGGGATCTCACGCGTTCTGCGTCTCGAGCGCGCAGCGATCGGCGAGCTCGTGGTTGGCATCGCGGTGGCCCATCTCGTCGGCGCGCACCGCGATCACGACGTCGCGCAGCCGCGCATCGGTCGCCAGATTCCAGTAGGCGATTGCGACCGGCGGCGCGGCGACGTTCTCGATCGCGCCGGCATCGATCGCCGCGAGAAAGCGCGTGTAGCTCACCACCGCCTCCTCCTCGAAGTAGCCGACCATCCGGTGCCCGGTACGCGGCGACAGCAGGTAGAGCAGGAAGTAGAGGTTGAAGAACACGCCCTGGGCGATCCAGATCAGCAGCCGCTCGAAGCGCGTCGGGCGGGCGATCGCGAGAAAGGTCACGAGGTGCATGCGTTCGTTCTCGGCCTCTTCCTCCAGCAGCCGGATGCGGTCGGCGTCGCCGGCGAAGTGGCGCAGCGCACTCAGGTGCTGCAGGGTCGCGCCGACCATGCCCGGCACCGCGGCGACCGTCTCGAGCACCACCGCGCGGTGGGAGTAGCGATGGCGGAACAGCAGATCGGCGCCGCCGCGGGCGAGGCGGGTCAGGGCGAGCGCGATGCGGTCGGACAGGTCGCCGGGAGCGACATGGGTGTGCAGCGGTCGGGTGCTCATGGTCAGGTCTCCGTCGTCGGTTAGAAGAGTCATGTGCAATGCATCTTAATCATTGCTAGTATAGATGTCAACACCATGAATCTTTAAACGACCATGAAGCTGACCCAGCACACCGACTACGCGATCCGCGTCCTGATGTTCGCCGCAAGCCGCCATGTCCGCGATGGCGCGGAGGCGCTGAGCTCGATCCGCGAGGTCGCGGAGGCCTATGGCATCTCGGAAAACCATCTGATGAAGGTCGTGCACAGGCTCGCGCAGGAGGGCCTGCTGACGACGCTGCGCGGCCGCAATGGCGGACTGCGCCTCGCGCGCGCGCCCGAGCAAACCCGGATCGGCGACGTGGTCCGCGCGATCGAGGACGACATGGCCCTGGTCGAATGCTTCGGCGCGGGGTCGACCTGCCCACTGAGCGCGGGCTGCGGCCTGGCCGGCGCGCTGGAGGCGGCGCGATCGGCGTTCATCGACACGCTCAACGGCTATACGCTGGCGGACCTGACGCCGCGCGCGCGCGCGCGGCAGATCCTCGGGCTGCGGGGCTAGGTCGCGCAGGGCGCGCCGCAGCCGCGCCGCGCCGCGATGGCGGCCGCTGGCCGCCCTACAGCGCGTCGTCGAGCTTTCGGCAGATCGCCTTCAGGATCGCGATCCGCGCCGCCAGCTTGTCGTTCGCCGGGATCAGCTGCCACGGCGCGATCTCCGTGCTGGTGCGCTCGACCATGTCGCACACCGCCTGCTCGTAGTCCGGCCATTTCTCGCGGTTGCGCCAGTCCTCGTCGGTGATCTTGAAGCTCTTGAACGGGGTCTTCCTGCGCTCGTTGAAGCGGCGCAGCTGCTCCTCCGGCGTGATCGCCAGCCAGAACTTGACCAGCACGGCGCCATGCCGGATCAGCTGTTCCTCGAACGCGTTGATCTCGTGGTAGCCGCGCAGCCAGTCGGCCTCCGAACAGAACTTCTCGACCCGCTCGACCAGCACGCGGCCGTACCAGGAGCGGTCGAACACGGTCACCCTTCCCTTCATCGGCAGGTGTCGCCAGAACCGCCACAGGTAGGGGTGCGCACGCTCCTCCGAGGACGGCGCGGCGATCGGAATCACCTGGTAGTGGCGGGCGTCGAGCGCGCCGGTGATGCGGCGGATGGCGCTGCCCTTGCCGGCGGCATCCTGGCCCTCGAACACCAGGATCAGCGAGCGCTCGCGGAACTTCTTCGAGCGGGTCGCGAGGTTGAGCCGGCCCTGGTACTTCTCCAGCTGCTTCTTGTAGTCCTTCTTCGCGAGCGTGCCGCTGTAGTCGAGCGCGTTCAGCACGTTGTGGCGGTCGAGCGGCGCGGACAGCGGAGCGGGCGCGACCGTGGGCTTCGGCGCGCCGCGCGTGAGGCGGTCCTGCAGCGCGGCGAGCAGGGTGGTGCCGGCGGTGAGGTAGCGGTAGTTGGGATCGCTGCCGTCGATGATCGTCCACGGGGCGTCGCCGGTACTGGTCTCGCGCAGGGTGTGCTCGGAGACCTCGCGGAAGCGGTCGTACAGCGCGAAGCGCCGCCAGTCGGTCCGCGTCACCCGCCAGCGTGTCTTCGGGTCGCGCTCGAGCGCCTTCAGGCGCCTGTGCTGCGCATCCTTGCCGAGATGGAACCAGAACTTCAGGACCAGCGCACCTTCCTCGACCAGCATCCGCTCGAAGTGGCGGATCTCCTCGATCGACTGGGCCAGATCCGCGGACTTGCTGCGGCGGAGGGTCCGGTCGACGATGACGTCGGTGTACCAGGAGCCGAACAGCACGCCGATCCGGCCCTTCGGCGGCAGCGCCCGCCAGTAGCGCCACATCGGCGGCCGCGCCGCCTCCTCGTCGGTGGGCTCGGCGAAGGCCCTCGTCACGATGTGGCGCGGGTCCATCCACTCGTTCAGCAGGTTGACGGTCTCGCCCTTGCCGGCGCCATCGACGCCGCCGATCACCAGGACCACCGGGAATTTCGCCTGGGCGAGCAGCTCGTACTGCGCCTTCAGCAGCGCTTCGCGCAGCGCGGGCTCGCGCTTCGCATAGCTTGCGTCGGAAAGGGAATGTCCAACTTCGGCCGACTCGAACATGGCACGCTCCGCTCCGTGGGGACGCAATGTCCCCGTCTGGGGACCCAGAATGCACGCGGGGAAAGGCCCGCCGACCCCTCGTCCCCACCTTTCTACAGCATCGTTCGCTCCCGTGACTCGCGCCTTGACCCCGATCAATGCGCTGCAGCACCGGGACGGTCGTGCCGACGTCCCGGCCGAGCGCCCCCCGACCCGGGATCCGGCCCTTTCGTTCGGAAACACTCGTTTTCGGAGAGGACGATCGGCAAGCGTCGGGCCCGATGCCTTGCGCCCGGCAGTGGGCTAGGATTCAGCTCTGCCTCTTGTCCGGTCGCCGCAGCGACCCGGGGCGGAATTGGATTTCAGCCGTCGTCTGGTCCTGCAGGAGTGCCGCCATGCGCATTCGCCCCACCCTCGCGTGCTGTTCCGTGCTGCTGTCGATCCTGTTCGCCGTGGCGCCCGCATTCGCGGCCGACCAGATCGCGGGGACGCGAATCGAGACGGCGGCAGGCATCGCCGAGAGCACCGGCGAGATCATGCTGCGCCAGCAGAGCTTCCCGCTCGGCAAGCCGCGCAAGGACCGCGAGTTCGAGGGGCCGGACCGCAGCAACCTGAAGCAGAATCCCGACGCTCCCGAAATCGCGCAGTTCCCGCCGCCGACCGGTGGCCGCGGGGTCGGCGGGTCCGGCATCCGTGCGCACACCACCGCGCTGTCCTTCGACGGTGCCACGCTGACCGACACCGGCGCGTTCCCGCCGGACTCGATGGGCTCGGTCGGACCGACCCAGTACGTGGCGTTCGAGAACGGCCGCCTGCGGACCTTCACCAAGGGCGGTGTCGCCGACGGCGTGATCAATGCCGACCCGGACGTGTTCTTCGCCTCGGTGATCACGCCGGTGGGCGGCAGCGTCGTCACCACCTTCACCAGCGACCCGCAGGTGCGCTTCGACCGCTTCACCGCGCGCTGGTTCCTGATGATCATCGACGTGCCCTGCACGAATGCGACCTGCACCAGCACCGCGGCCAACCGGGTGCTGCTGGCGGTCAGCGACGCGGCGTCGAACGGCACCATCAGCGCCTCGACGGTGTGGACCTTCTTCCAGTTCCAGGCCGATCCGACCACCAATTTCTGCGACTACGAGTCGCTCGGCATCGACGTCAACGCGCTCTACACCGGCTGCAACATGTTCACCAACGCCGGTGCCTTCAATGGCACCAACGGCTACGTGATCCAGAAGTCGAGCGTGCTCGGCAGCGGACCGATGGTGGTGACCTCGTTCGCCAACCTCGCCACCTCCACCGGCGCCGGGCCGTTCGCGCCGCGCGGTGTCGACAACTTCGACGCGTCCGCCACCGAGGGCTATTTCGTCGGCGTCGACACGCTGACCTTCAGCACCCTGCAGTTCCGGCGGGTCAGCAATCCGGGTTCCTTGACACCGACGATCTCGGCGAACATCTCCGTCACCGTTCCCACCACCACCAGCCCCAATCCGGTGACGCACGCCGGCAACACCGGCGGCAACAACGGCCGCCTCGACAGCCTCGATGACCGTCTCTACCAGGCGATGATTCGCAACGGCCGGTTGTGGACCGCCCACAACTTCCGTGTCAGCAGCACAGGCGTCGCCAACACCGCCGCGGCATCGCGGAACGCGACACGCTGGTACGAATTCCAGAACCTGACGACCACGCCGACCATGGTCCAGTCGGGCACCGTATTCGACAACGCTGCGACGCTGGCGGCGGCGCGCCAGTACTGGATTCCGTCGGTGACCGTGACCGGCCAGGGTCACGCCGTGGTCGGCTTCAGCATGGCCGGCACGCCGATCGGCGCGACGCCGGCATTCGCGAGCCGTCTTTCCGGCGACGCGACGGGGTCGATGACCGGCCCGCCGACCGTCGCTGCTGTCTCCTTCGGCACCACCACCGCGAACTACAACCCGCCGAGTGACCCGGGCGGCGCCTCCGGTCGCCGCTGGGGCGACTACTCGTTCACCGTCACCGATCCGCTCGACGACATGACGGTGTGGACGGTCCAGGAATACAACCAGGCCTCGAACAGCTACGCGGTCCGCGTGGCCAAGCTGCTGGCGCCGCCGCCGGCGACGCCGAACTGCAGCGGTTCGCCGATCAACTTCACCGGCCCGACCGGAAACGTGGTGATCACCGCGACCTCGAGCGGGGGCTCGGGTTTCTACGACCCGGGCAGCAACTTGCCGGCGCCCGCGCTGCCGTTCACCCACATCGGCGCGACGATGACCAACGCGACGGTCAACAGCGTCACCTTCAACTCGCCAACCCAGGTCACCCTCAACGTGACCGCCAGCGCGGCCGGCCTGCAGAACGTCACGATCACCAACCCCGACGGGCAGAACGTCACGGCGAACGGCTGCGTCAACGTCACGCTCGCGGCGGCCGCCGACCTCGGCATCACCAAGACCGACGGCGTCGTCTCGGCGACTCCGGGCGGCACCACGACGTACACGATCACCGCCTCCAATGCGACCGCCACCGCGGCCAGCGGCGCGACGGTGGCCGACGCCTTCCCGGCCACGCTGTCCTGCACCTGGACGTGCGTCGGCGCGGGCGGCGGCACCTGCGCCGCGGCGGGCAGCGGCAACATCAATGACGCGACGGTCAACCTCCCGGCCGGCGCCAGCGTGACCTACACCGCGGTCTGCACCATCAGCGCGGCGGCGACCGGCACGCTGTCCAATACCGCGACCGTGACCCTGGCCGGCGATCCGAACGCGGCCAACAACAGCGCGACCGACAGCGACACCCTGGTGCCGGTGGCGAACGTCGGCATCACCAAGTCCGACGGCACGGTCACCGCGGCGCCCGGCGGCAGCACGACCTACACGATCGTCGCCAGCAACGTCGGACCCAGCAACGCATCGGGCTCGACCGTCGCCGACACCTTCCCGGCCTCGCTGACCTGCACCTGGACCTGCGCCGGCACGGGCGGCGGCACCTGCACCGCGGCGGGCAGCGGCAACATCAACGACACCGTCAACCTGCCGGTGGGCGGCAGCGCGACCTACACCGCGACCTGCTCGATCAGCGCGGCGGCGAGCGGAACGCTGTCCAATACCGCGACGGTGGCGGTGGCCGGTGGCATCACCGATCCGGTCCCGGGCAACAACAGCGCGACCGACTCCGACACGCTGGTGCCGACGGCCAACCTCGGCATCACCAAGACCGACGGCGTGACCACGGTGACCGCGGGCGGCAGCACCACGTACACGATCACCGCCAGCAACGCCGGTCCCAGCAACGCGCCGGGCTCGACAGTCGCCGACACCTTCCCGGCCGCGCTCACCTGCACCTGGACCTGCGTCGGCGCAGGCGGCGGCACCTGCAGCGCGAGCGGCAGCGGCAACATCAACGACGCGGCGAATCTGCCGAGCGGCGGCAGCGTCACCTACACGGCGAGCTGCACGATCAGCGCCGGCGCGATCGGTGTGCTGTCGAACACCGCGACCGTTTCGGCAGCCGGCGGCATCACCGATCCGACGCCGGGCAACAACAGCGCGACCGACACCGACAACCTGTCGGGCTCGGCCGACCTCTCGATCACGAAGACCGACGGCGTGACCACGGCGACCGCGGGCGGCAGCGTCACCTACACCATCACCGCCAGCAATGCCGGGCCGAGCAGCGCGATCGGCTCGACCGTGGCCGATACCTTCCCCGCTTCGCTGACCTGCACCTGGACCTGCGTCGGCGCCGGTGGCGGCACCTGCACGGCCTCCGGCAGCGGCAACATCAACGACAGCGCGGGCCTGCCGGCGGGCGGCAGCGTGACCTACACCGCGAGCTGCACCATCAGCCCGTCGGCCAGTGGAACGCTGTCGAACACGGCGACCGTCTCGGCACCCGCGGGCGTCACCGATCCGACCCCGGGCAACAACAGCGCGACCGACAGCGACACGCTGGCAGCCAGCGCCGACCTGGCGATCACCAAGACCGACGGCGTCACCACGGCGACGCCGGGCGGCTCGGTGACGTACACGATCACCGCATCCAATGCCGGACCCAGCAACGCGACGGGTTCGACCGTGGCCGATACCTTCCCGGCCTCGCTGACCTGCACCTGGACCTGTGTCGGCGCCGGTGGCGGTACCTGCACCGCGTCGGGCAGCGGCAACATCAACAACACCGTCAACCTGCCGAGCGGCGGCAGCGTGACCTACACCGCGAGCTGCACGATCAGCCCCAACGCGACGGGCACGCTGTCGAACACCGCGACCGTGACCGCGCCGGGGGGTGTCACCGACCCGACCCCGGGCAACAACTCGGCGACCGACAGCGACACGCTGACGCCGCAGGCGGACCTCGCGATCACCAAGACCGACGGCGTGACCACCGCGACCCCGGGCGGCTCCGTGACCTACACGATCACGGCGTCCAACGCCGGTCCGAGCAACGCGGGCGGCTCGACGGTCGCGGACACCTTCCCGGCCAGCGAGACCTGCACCGCGAAGCCATCACCACGGCGGTCGACGTCTACACGCTCGGACTGCTGCTCTACGAGTTGCTGACCGGAGCGCGTGCCCACCGCGCCACCGACCACTCGCGTGCCGCGGTCGAGCGGATCGTGCTCGGCGAGGAACCGCTCCGGCCGAGCGCCGCGGTCACGCGCCTCGCGCCCGAGCACGCGCAGGAGGTCGCCGTCGCCCGCGGCATCGGCCTGCCGCGCCTGCGCAGTGCACTGCGCGGCGACCTCGACGCGATCGTGATGAAGGCGCTGCGCAAGAGGCCCGCGGACCGCTACGCCTCGGTGCGCGATCTCGCCGACGATGTCCGCCGCCACCTGGAGCAGCGGCCGGTATCGGCCCGCCAGGGTGATCGCCGCTACCGGATGCTGCGTTTCTCCCAGCGCCACCGGCTGGCGCTGGGCTTCGGTGGCGCGGCGCTGCTGTCGCTGGTCGCCGGGCTCGGCGTGTCGCTGTGGCAGGCGCACGAGGCGCGACTGCAGCGTGACCTGGCGCGGGCCGAGTCGGAGAAGTCGCGCCACGCACTGGCCTTCATCAGCGGCGTGTTCGCGATCGCTGATCCCGGCGAGGCCCGCGGCGCGCAGGTGACCGCCCGCGAGCTGCTCGAGCGCGGAGCGGAACGCATCCGCACCGAGCTCAAGGGCCAGCCGGAAGTCCGCGCCGAACTGCTCGGGGTGCTCGGGCGTTCCTATTTCGGCCTCGGCCTGTACCCGAAGGCCGTGGAGCTGGGTTCGGAAGCCGTCGCGCTGCGCCGACAGTCGGGCGATCCGCTGGCGCTCGGCGACGCCCTGTCGGATCAGGCGCGGGCGCTGAAGGAAAACGGACGCGCGGACGACGCGATCCCGGTGCTGACCGAGGCCGAAGCGCTGCTCGCGACGGCCGGCGAGGGCGACCCCCGCGCTGGTGCGGCGGCGGCCCTGCTCGGTGGGGCACTGCAGCAGCAGGGCAAGCTGGCGGAGGCCGACGCCGCCCTCGAGCGGGCGCGGTCGCGGCTCAGGTCCGCGGGCGGCGAACGCAGCGTGACCTACATCGAGGCGCTGGCCAAGCACACCGACATCAAGATCCTGCGTGAGGACCTCGCGGCGGCCGACAGCCTCAGCGCCGAGGCCCTCGCGCTGGCGACCGCCATCCTGGACGAGAGCGATCCGAAGCGGATGATCGCGCTGAAGGCGCGCGCCACGGCGCTGCAGAATCTCGGCCGCGATGTCGAGGCCGAGACGCTCCGGCGCCAGATCCTGACCGTCAGCGAGCGCATCTACGGGCGTGAGCACACGGAGACGGTGTCGGCGATGAACAATCTCGCCACCGCGCTCTACACCCAGAAGCGCTACGCCGAGGTCGCGCCGCTGTTCGAACAGGTCGTCGAGATGCGCCGGAAAATGCTGGGCCCGGAGCATCCGACGTTGGCCACGGCCATCAACAACCTCGCGAGCCTGAAGTTCTCGATGCAGCAGCCGGCCGAGGCGGAGCCGCTGTTCCGCGAGGCACTGGCCATTCGCCGCAGGCGCTTCGGCAACGAGCACTACAACGTTGCGACCACCCTGCTGGGCCTCGGCATGGCCGAGAACGCGCAGGGCCGTCCCGTGGAGGCGGCGGCCGATCTCGGCGAGTCGCTCCGGGTGATGCGGGTCGCCGCCCCGGGCAACCTGGAATACGCGGTCGGTCCGCTGGCGGAACTCGCCCAGACCGCGCTCGACGTTCCCGGTCGCGATCCCGACTGTGCCCTGGCCCGCGAGGCCGTGGAGCTGCGCCGGAAACTCGACGCCAAGATCGCCGATCGCGGGGGAAAAACCGCGATGGCCGAGTCCGTGCTCGGTGCCTGCCTGATCGAGCACGGCCACGTCGACGAAGGGCGTGCACTGGTCGATGCCTCGATCGACAAGGCGCGTGCCGGCATCGGTGCCGACAGCATCCGCATCCGGCTGCTCGAGCGCCACTTGTCGCGCCGTTGATATCGCCGTCGCCGCGGGAAATTTATTTTTTCGTGCGTGATCCCCGCGGGGTCGCGGCGACGTACGTGCCTTGAGGCCACATCCTGCGAGGCATCTCATGTCGCTCCGACGCCGTCTTCCCACCCGGGGCCCGATCACGCTGGCACTGGTGTTGTCGCTCGCGCTGATGCCGTCGGCGGGGGCCATTCCGCCCGACCAGCCGCCGATGGAGGGCTCCGTGACCACGCCGAACGTGCCCTATACCGTGCGCGGCGGCGTGTCCGGGACCTACGACTACTTCTCCCAGGGCAAGCTGCTGCAGGCCGGTCGCGCGCTCGATCGCAGCGGCACCGCGGCGCCGGGCAATCCGCTCGGCTACCACGCCGGCTACCTGGCGCGCGGCTTCCGTGCGCCCTACTTCTCCACCGGCAACAACGACGTGGTGTTCTGGGGCTGCGGCAGCAATCCCAACACCAACGGCTACGACTGCGACAACGGCCGCGCCGCGCTCGACCAGATCATCATGCCGGCCGACGTCTACCGCAACAAGAGCGACGCCTGCATCCGCGTGGTGCTCGGCCACGAACTCTTCCACCACATCCAGTTCGGCTACACGGCGGACGGCGGCTACCCGACCAAGGGCTGCGGCGTGATCGGCTCGACCGCCTGCGAGGGCCAGTCGCGCGCCAACCAGGACAAGATCTACTTCGACGCCGACCTCGATCCGGCGGTCAGTTGCGTCGCGGGATTCCGCGGCGAAGCCAACGGCTACCTCGCCGCGCCGGACATCGACATCCTGAAGTCGAGCTACCGCAGCGCGCTGTTCTGGACCTACCTGATGGAACAGTACGGCGAGTACGCCTTCGAGCCGGGCCGCGGCATCGACTTCCTGACGAACTGGTGGGACCTGGCGACGCTCCGGATGGCGAGCTTCTCGCTGTACGACGTCACCGAGAGGGCGATCCGCGTCAGCCACCCGGACGACAGCCTGCTGAACGCCTTCCACGACTTCACCATCGCCAACTACGTGAAGGGCCTGAACCTCGCGTCGACCTCGGACAGCTTCCGCGCCCGCTACACCTACCGCGACGAGGATCCGGTCCCGCTGCACGACAACCGGATGAAGTTCAACTCGGCGGCGATCACCGAGTCGCAGCCGGTGCCGACCGACGGCTCGCCGCGCACCTTCGACAACGCGGTCAAGCGCTTCGGCGCGCGCTACTACGAGTTCGACACGAGCAGTTGCCCGGCGGGCAGCGTGCTGAACTTCGATGCCGCGCCCGGTGTGCTGATCCCGGTCGGCCCGAATGCCCAGGCGATCGTCCCCGACGCGCTGTACACGCTGGTCGCGTCGCGCCTCGATTCCGCGGCGACGCTGCGTCCGGTCACGCTGCTGAAGCACCGCGCGAGGAGCTGGCACCAGGAGCTGGTGCAGCCGGCGACGCCGAATGCGCGGATCGTCGCGATCGTTTCCGGCTGGCACTCGGACTACGCCGGCAGCATCAGCCTGCGCTGCCGGCCGCCGGCGCCGACGCCGACACTGTCCCTCATCAGCACTGCGCATCCGGCCGTCAGCGGCGCGTCCGGCGACGGCTCGGTCGGCGAGCTGCTGGTCCGCATCCCGCAGTCCATCGGCGCCGCTTCACCGCTGCTGCCCACGCTCGCGGGCGGCGAGTTCACGCTGACCTTCGGCGGCGCCGTGGCAGCCCCGCTGGCCGCGCTGCGCGACGGCGACAACTACCGGTTGCTCTTCCAGTACCCGGCGCTGCCGGCGGGCGCCGGCACGGTCGACGCCAGCGTCGCGGTCGCGGGGTCCGCGCCGACGGTCAGCGGCGGCGTCCGCGTCGCTCCGCACCAGCCGGCCGTGCTGGTCGCGATCGACACGACCGCCAGCATGGGCACGCCGTCCGGCGCGACCCGCCTCGACAACGCCCGCACGGCCGCCCGCGAGTTCAGTGCCGGCCTGCCCGCCAGCGCGCGACTCGGCCTGCTGCGCTTCGCCGGCAATGGCGCGCTACCCGCCGGCAACGTGAGCCTGCTGGCGCCCCTGGCGCCCCTTACCCCGGGCCAGCGCAGCGCATTCGACACGGCGCTGTCCGCCGTGGCGCCGTCGACCGAGCTCAAGGTGAAGATGACGGACATCCTGGTCAGCTCGATCGCCGAGTTCGACGCGCATGACGGCGGCGGCGAGCGTCACCTGGTCCTCTTCACCGACAGCGCGGAGGCCGCCGGCTTCGACAGCGCCGGCTTCATCGCCGCCGCGCAGGCCGCCGGCATCCGCGTGGAGGTGATCGCGTTGGGCGCCTCGGCGGATCAGCCGCTGCTCGCCCGCATCGGTCGCGAAACCGGCGGCAGCTACGATTACATCGACGAGCTGTCGGCGGGCGCCGGCAACCCGCCGACGCCGCTGCTGCTGCCTGCCGTGCAGAAGGTGCGAGAGGCGGCGGCGCGGATGCGCTCGACAACGTCGGGCACCGGCACGGTTCCGGCCGGCGCGACGGCCAATTTCGACCTCGTCGTGGACCCGGGTGACGATCAGGCGGCCGGGGGCCACGTGAAGGTGTTCTCCGGCGTCGATCGATCGGGGACAGCATTTTCCGGCGTGCGGCTCTATCGACCGGACAACAGCCAGGTCGTGCCCGGCGCCGGTGTCGACATCGCCATCACCGGCAACCGCTTCACCTTCACGATCGCCAATGCGCCTGCCGGTACCTGGAAGTTGCAGGTCGACGGCTCGGCGGCCGGCGGCACGGCGAGCGTCGCCTATCGTGCGCAGGTCCTTGATCCGGCCCGCGGTCTCCGGATGGCGTTCTCGCGTCCCGGCGCCGATGCGCGGACTCTCGATCACTTCAAGGTCGGCGAGCCGGTCGCCGCCGAGGTGGCCGTGCTCGATCTTGCGAACTCATTGCCGAGTCCGAGCGTGACGCTGACCAAGGTCGGCCCGGGCACGCTCGCCTACCGGATGTACGACGACGGCAGCCATGGCGACCGCCAGGCCGGTGACCACATCTTCACCACGGTGATCGCCTCGCGCCAGGCGGGCACGGCGACCGGATTCGCCGACACCGGCGCCGGCACGGGCACGGTCGGCAGCTACGAATGGATGGCCAAGGTGACCTCGACGCAAGTCGCCAGCGGCGCCCCGCTGCAGCTGCAGGGAGGCTATGCGGTCGTCGACGACCTGCCGGCCGACACGGACGGCGACGGCCTGCCGGACCGCTACGAGGCGCGCTACGCCTGCCTGTCGACGAGCGTCGCCGACGCCGCGACCGACAGCGACGGCGACGGCGCCAGCAACAACGCCGAATACCTCGTCGGCAGCGATCCCTGCGATGTCGACAGCGACGACGGCGGCGAGACCGACGGCTCGGAAATCGCCCATGGCGGCAATCCGCTGGATGGCAGCGACGACGCGCTGCCGCGGATCCGCAACCTCGAGATCGAACGCCAGCACAGCGAGCACCAGGACGCCGACCCGCTGCCGGCGCTGGCCAACGTGCTGCGCTACGACGCCGATCCGGCCTACACGGCGATCGTGCTGAAACGCGCGCCGCTGCCCACCGGTCCGTTCGTCGATGTCGCGACGATCAGCACGACGTCGGGGCAGGGGCGCTACGTCGATGGCGGACTGACGAACGGAGCGAACTACTGCTACCAGCTGGTGGGCCAGGGCTCGGGCGGTCGCGTCGCGGCGGCGAGCGACATCCAGTGCGCCGTCGTCCACCTAGACAACGACTCGCCGACGGGAAGCCTCATCGTGAACGAGGGCGCGCCACGCACGTCGGGCAACACTCTCACCGTCCGCATCGGCCTCTACCACGAGGAACCGACGACGTCGCAGATGAAGCTCGTCCTGCCCGACGGCAGCGACACCGGCTGGATTCCGTATTCGGCGAGCTACACCGTCAACGTCGCGACGCTGCAGCGCCCCGGTGTGGCGGCGGTGCGCGTGATCCTGCGGGACGCCGCCGGCAACGAGTCCGTGCCCTACGTCGACGACATCGACCTGGTCGCCATCTCGGCCCGCGGCCGCCTGCCGGGCCTCGTCAACGTCGATCCCGCCTTCGCGGCTCCCGGCACGCCGATCGCCGGCTGCACCATCAGCCCGGACGCGGAGACCGAAGCGCCGAGCACCAGCACCGCGAGTGGCGACTTCGCCCTGGAAGACCTGCCGCCCGGCACCTACGCCATCACCATCGACTGCCCTGGCTACCAGTCGCGCACGCTCAGCGGCATCGTGGTGACCGGGGGTGGCACGAGCGACCAGGGCGTGATCGCGATGTCACCGGCGGTGCTGTTCAGCAACGGCTTCGAGTAGGAATCGGCTGCGCCGATGCCCCGGGGGCCGCTCCGCGTAGGGCGGGCAATGCCCGCCATCGCGGTATCGTCCGGCGATTCGGGTCGGAGGGTCGGACGAGCAAGATGCGCCGCTATGCAGCGAGGCTGCTGTTCCAGTTCCGCGTCGTCATCGACGAGGACGATGGCATTTTCCGGACGGTCGAAGACCGGATCATCCTCATCGGCGCGCTCAGCGGCAAGGACGCGTTGAAGCGCGCGAAGCGGCGAGGCCGCGGCAGCGAATACGACTACAGGAACGACGACGGCAATCGCGTGCATTTCGAGTTCGTCGGCGTGCTCGACCTCCTGGAACTGGGGATCGAATGCGACGACGACGAGGTCTGGTACGACATCCGGACGTTGAAGCGTCCGATGGAGCGTCGCGCGGAAATCATTCCGCGGGAGCAAGACCTCTGCGCGATTCGCGGGGACCGGCAGCACGCAGCCGATGCCTCCTCCCGCAGATCGCCGGAGAAGGTCCGACGGTGACCTCGACGGAATGACAAGCCGGGACGACCGTTGACGTTCGAATGTCGAATGGAAATCGATTTCGAGCCGCCGTCCGGAGGCTGACCGAGGTGCGGCACGAGGTAGGCTCGCGCAATCCACCCCGCCCGGAGCGCTCGATGCGCCGTCTCGTTGTTGCCGCCGCCGTGCTGGCGTGCGTCGCTGTTCCGGCCGGGCGGGCGTCGGAGATCGACAACGACGCCGGTCACTATCGCCTGAGCACGTTGCCGTCCGCCGCGAGCGAGGCGAAGCGCATGGATCGGATGGAGCTCGACGACCAGCAGCCTGCGGGGCGCTGGCTGCGCCGGGGTGAGAGTGCCGTGATCACGGTCGGGGGCCTGCCGCGCGGGGTCGCGCTCGATGCCGCGATCGGCTTCCGGCCGATGTGGAAGGTGGAGCTCGGCCAGCAGATCGTGCGCCTGGTCTCGGGCGACAACCGCGTCCAGGCGAACCAGGATGGACCGCTGTTTTTCCGATGCACGGCGCGCGCAGGTGCAAAGCCCGGCGCGGACGAAGTCGATGTCTCGATGGCCGGCGGCCACGTCCTGCCGTTGTACGTCGACGGCGAGACCTCACCCGAACAGTGGGCGACACAGCTCGACGAGCATGGCGACGCGCCTTTCGTGCAATTCCTCGGCGAGCACGCGATGATCACGCTGACGCGCGCCGTGCATGCCGAGCATCCGATCGCCGATCCGGCGGCGACCTTCGAAGCGATCGACGAAGTGCTCGGGTACGAGGACGAGGTCGCCGGCCTCGACGGCAGCAGCCCGCGCGACGCGCCGACGCCGCTCAGGATGCACTACGTCGTCGACTTCCGCGCGAAGAAGAAGGACCTGGCGGACGTCTACATGTACGCCGAGCCGCAGTTCATCGGGATGCTGCCCGACAATACCGAGGACCTCACCGATCCCGACCGTCTGCGCGAACGCTGGGGCATCTGGCACGAGACCGGCCACACCCACCAGCAGAATTCCTGGACCTGGGGCGCGCTCACCGAGATCAACGTCAACCTGTTCTCGCTGTACGTGCAGGAAAAGCTCGGCCTGCCGAGCCGCCTCGCCGAGTCCGAGGACGGCGAGCCCTCGGCGTTCGATCGTGCGCGGAGCTACCTCGCCGGCGGTCGGCACGACCTGCTGGCCGACGTGCCCGACGACGACGGCGACCTGCTGTTCACCCGCCTGGTGCTGTTCCATCAGCTGAAGTCCGTGTACGGATGGCGCCTGTTCCAGGGCCTCCACAAGGAGTTCCGCGCCCGCCCGCTGCCGCCGGATTCCGAAGACCAGGAGAGGGCCGATGCCTTCGTCACCCGCGTCTGCGCGATCACCGGCAACGACCTGCGGCCGTTCTTCCGCCGCTGGGGTCTGCGAGTGTCGGACGCGGCGGATGCGCAGATCGAACGCCGGAACTATCCGGCGCCGCGGAGGGATCCGGCGGCGGTGTTCCAGTAACGTCGACACCCAGAGGGCGTCATCGGGCTGTCGAAACGCCCTGGCCTTTGAGGCAAGCGGCCAGCCTATCCCGCGCCGCGAGGCCGCTGTGCCACTCGCCCTGAGCGATGCTCTTGCCGTCGAGGCGGAGCTCGAAATCCTGCCGGTCCTCGATCGCGTCGAGCAGGATCTTCGGGGAGTGGACGTTGAACAGCACCATGCCGACCGACCCCATCGACCCGAACTGCAGGTTGAGCGCATGCACCTTCTGCACCTGCCCGGACTGGATCAGCTCCACGGGAATCGTGCGGGGCGGCTTCGCGCTCGGGATCCTGGCGCCGAAATAGCCCAGCAGGGTGAGTTCGACCTTGCCGCCGATGTGGATGAAGGACACCCCGCCATTGCGGGTCCAGAACGTTGCCTGGCAGGTCGGGTCGGACTGCTTCGCGTCGGCGTCGCGATAGGTCCAGGTGCCTTGCGCCAGCGCCCGGTATTCGGGGTCCTTCGCGAGGCGCTCTTCTTCGTTGCGACGTTGCACGTCCTGGTCGTGCAGCACCCAGTCGGCCCAGGCAGCGGGAGGAAAGGCGGCGAAGGCGCCGGGGGCGTTCCCTTCCCCGCCCGGACCATCGTCCGGATCGGAATCGTCGTACATCCCCGACGCGAGGTCGTTGATCCGACGCTCCTCGGCCTGCTGCTGCTGCACCCGCTGCTGGTGTTCCCAGATCGCGTCCTGGGCGAGGACGCCCGTCGGAGTCATGCTCGCCAGCGCCGTGGCGGCCATCGCCGCGCGCACAGCCTTCGCCATTGCCTTGTTCATCGCGTCCATTCCTCGGGTTCGGGCGTTCCGGCGGATCGGTTCCCGTTCGATGACGAATCGGAGCGCGCCACGGAAATCGATCAGCCTCCGACGCGGCTCACAGCAGCGACCGCAGCCGGTACAGGGCATCCAGCGCCTCGCGGGGGCTCAGCGTGTCCGGATCGATGCCCCGCAGGGCGTTCGCGATGGCCTGGTCATTGGCGGCGAACAGGCCGAACTGCAGGGGTGTCGCGTCGTTCGCGGGCAAGCGCGCGGATGGCGCGGTTGCGCTGTCCGGCATGGTGAGGTCGGCCGCTCCGGTCGCCAGCGGCATCACGCCGGCCCCTGCCGCCTCGAGCTCGGCGAGGTAGCGTCGCGCGGCATCGACGACGGCCTTCGGCACTCCGGCGAGCGAGGCTACCGCAAGGCCGAAGCTGCGGTTGGCCGGGCCTTCCTTCAGCGCATGCAGGAAGACCAGGCTGTCGCCGTGCTCGACCGCGTCCAGGTGGACATTGGCGACGCCGTCGAGCTGCTCGGCGAGCGCGGTCAGCTCGAAGTAGTGGGTGGCGAACAGGGTGTAGGCGCGGTTGCCGGTGGCGAGGCGAACCGCGCAGGCCTTGGCGAGCGCGAGGCCGTCGTAGGTCGAGGTGCCGCGGCCGATCTCGTCCATCAGCACCAGGCTGCGCTCGCCGGCGTTGTTGAGGATGTTCGCGGTCTCGCTCATCTCGACCATGAAGGTCGAGGCACCGCGGGCGAGGTCGTCGCCGGCACCGATGCGGGTGAAGATGCGGTCGATGGGGCCGATGCGGGCGCTCTCCGCCGGCACGAAGCTGCCGATGTGGGCGAGCAGCACGATCAGAGCGGCCTGGCGCATGTAGGTGCTCTTGCCGCCCATGTTGGGGCCGGTGACGATCAGCATGCGGCGGTCGGGGGAGAGCCGCAGGTCGTTCGGCTCGAACGGCTCGGTGCGCACGGCCTCGACGACCGGATGCCGGCCGCGCGCGATGTCGATGCCCGGTGCGTCGTCGAGCAGCGGCTGCGACCAGTTCAAGCTCAGCGCGCGCTCCGCGAAGTTGGCCAGCACGTCGAGCTCGGCCAGCGCGGCGGCACAGCGCTTCAGCGGTCCCAGCACCTCGATCAGGCGATCGAGCAGCGCGTCGTAGAGCAGTCGCTCGCGCGCCAGCGAGCGTTCGCGCGCGGACAGCACCTTGTCTTCGAACTGCTTCAGCTCCTCGGTGATGTAGCGCTCCGCGCCCTTCACCGTCTGCCGCCGCGTGTAGTGGGTCGGCACCTTGTCGGCGTGGGCGTTCGTGATCTCGATGTAGTAGCCGTGGACGCGGTTGTAGGCGACCTTCAGCGTCGCGATGCCGCTGGCCGCGCGCTCGCGCGTCTCGAGATCGGCGAGGAAGCGGTCGGCGTCGGTGGACAGCAGGCGCAGCTCGTCGAGCTCGGCGTCGAAACCCGTTGCGATCACGCCGCCGTCGCGGGCGATCGCCGGCGGCGTCGGTACGACGGCAGCGACGAGGTGCGCGGCCAGCTCGTCGTGGCGACCGAGTTCGTCAACCAGCTGCGCGAGCCGAGGGCTGTCGATCGGCGCCAGCGCCGCGGCGATCGCCGGCAGTGCCGCCAGCGCGTCGCGCAGCGTGGACAGATCGCGCGGCCGCGCCGACTTCAGCGCGACCCGCGAGAGGATCCGCTCGATGTCGCCGAGCGCCGCCAGCGACTCCCGCAGCGGCGCATGGGCGGCGGTGGTCAGCAGCGCGTCGACCGCCTGGTGGCGCAGTGCCAGCGTCGCGCGATCGCGCAGCGGGCGTGCCAGCCAGCGCCGGGTCAGTCGTGCGCCCATCGGCGTCGCGCAGTGCTCGAGCACGCCGATGAGGCTGTGCTCGACGCGGCCGACGGCGTGGCTGTCGATCTCGAGGTGGCGACGCGTCGCGATGTCCATCGCGATCGAGCTGCCGACCTGCTCGACCGACAGGCCGGTCAGGTGCGGCAGCGCCGCGCGCTGGGTGTCCTGCAGGTAGGACAAGAGCGCGCCGGCGGCGGCGATCGCGGCATCCATGCCGGTGCAGCCGTAACCGTCGAGGTCGCGGGTGCGGAACAGCTCGGTGAGGCGGCGCGTCGCGCCGGCGCTGTCGAAGTGCCACGGTGGGCGCTTGCGCAGGCCCATCGCGGTCAGCACCGCCACCGGCCACGCCTCGCCGTCGGCGACGAGGAGCTCGGCCGGCGCGAGTCGGGCGAGCTCGGTCGCCAGCGCCGTCTCGTCGGCCAGCTCCAGCAGCACGAAGCGGCCGCTGGCGACGTCGGCGTAGGCGAGACCGATGCGACTGCCGGCGCGTGCCAGTGCCGCCAGCAGGTTCTCGCGGCGCTCGTCGAGCAGGGCCTCGTCGGTCACCGTGCCGGGCGTCACCACCCGCACGACCTTGCGTTCGACCAGACCTTTGGCCGCCGCCGGATCGCCGATCTGCTCGCAGATCGCCACCGACTCGCCGAGCCTCACCAGCTTGCCGAGATAGCCTTCCGCCGCGTGGTAGGGCACGCCAGCCATCGGGATCGGCTGCCCGGCGGACGCGCCACGCTGGGTCAGCGTGATGTCGAGCAGCCGTGCGGCCTTGCGTGCATCGTCGTAGAACAGTTCATAGAAATCGCCCATCCGGAAGAACACCAGGGTGTCCGGGAATTCGCTCTTTGCGCGGAAGAACTGCCGCATCAGCGGCGTGTGCTGGGCGAAGTCGTCGGTCACGGGCGTGGGGCGGTGAGGCGGCCGGCCAGTTTAGCGGAGGCGGAGTCGGGGCCGGGTCCAGGGATCAGGGCAGGCCGAGTTTCCTCATTCCCCGTCACTGCGAGGAGGAGCGCAGCGACGACGAAGCAATCCAGCGTCTTTGCTTTCGCTCTGGCGCGACGAAGTGCAACGTCGCTGGATTGCTTCGCTGCGCTCGCAATGACGGGTTTTCACGGTTCTGGACCCTGGGCCCCAGGCCCATTCCGTCGAACAGAGCCACAGCGCATCACCATTCCAGTTCATCGCAAGGTTTCAGCCCTCAGCCCTCAGCCCTCAGCCCCCAGCCCCCAGCCCCTACCGTCGTGGGCGCCCACGACAGGGACAACACCGTCCCGATCAGGAGCAGCCCTTTCTGCGAATTCCACTTGTCCATCGTTTCCATTCTCTCCCTTCCTCAGTGCGAGCGCTGACCGGGTCGCGATCAGGTCCCGCCGTAGAGCGGCGCTTACGCCGCCGGCGAGGCGCCCGGAACGGCTGCATCCCGCCGTAGAGCGGCACCCGAGCCGCTCCCACGCCCCGACGCCAGAGCAGCGGGCCGGGTCCCATGCCACCTCGAATCGGAATTCGCCGCTGATGTCGATCACGGTGCACGGCTCAAGAGCAGCGCACGTAGTACAGCACCTCGGCGCTACGCGCGGGCTCATCGCGTCGGGATCGATCCCACGCAGCGCCGTGACGATCGCCTGGTCGCTGGCGGCGAACAGGCCGAACTGCAGGGGTGTCGGTTCGTTCGCCGGGAACGGCGGCGGAGACGGTGGCGACGGCATCGCCGCTGTGGCGGTCCCGGCGGTGGCGAGGTCCGTCGCCACCGTCGCGAGCGGCAAGGCCCCCGCACCCGCCGCCTCGAGCTCGGCCAGATAACATGCGCGCCGCATCGACGACGGCCTTCGGCACGCCCGCCAAGGACGCGACCGCGAGGCCGAAGCTGCGGTTCGCCGGGCCTTCCTTCAGCGCATGCAGGAAGACCAGGCTGTCGCCGTGCTCGACCGCGTCCAGGTGGACGTTGGCGACGCCGTCGAGCTGGTCGGCGCGCGGTACAGGTTCGAAGTAGTGGTGGCGAACAGCGTGTAGGCGCGGTTGCCGGTGGCGAGGTGCGCACCACGCAGGCCTTGCGCGCGAGGCCGTCGTAGGTCGAGGTGCCGCGGCCGATCTCGTCCATCAGCACCAGGCTGCGCTCGCCGGCGTTGTTGAGGTCGTTCGCGGTTCCTGGCTCATCTCGACCATGAAGGTCGAGGCACCGCGGGCGCGGTCGTCGCCGGCACCGATGCGGGTGAAGATGCGGTCGATCGGGCCGATGCGGGCGCTCTCCGCCAGCACGAAGCTGCCGATGTGGGCGAGCAGCACGATCAGCGCGGCCTGGCGCATGTAGGTGCTCTTGCCGCCCATGTTGGGGCCAGTGACGATCAGCATGCGGCGTTCGGGAAGAGGTGCAGGTCGTTCGGCTCGAACGGCTCGGTCCGCACGGCCTCGACCACCGGATGGCGGCCGCGGACGATGTCGATCCCGGGTGCGTCGTCGAGCAGCGGCTGCGACCAGCACAGCGTCAGCAGCGCGCTCGGCGAAGTTGGCCAGCACGTCGAGTTCGGCCAGCGCGGCGGCAGCGCTTCAGCGGTCCCAGCACCTCGATCAGGCGATCGAGCAGCGCGCGTCGTAGAGCAGCGTCGCTCGCGCGCCAGCGAGCGCTCGGACAGCACCTTGTCTTCGAACTGCTTCAGCTCCTCGGTGATGTAGCGCTCCGCGCCCTTCACCGTCTGTCGCCGCGTGTAGTGGGTCGGCACCTTGTCGGCGTGGGCGTTGGTGATCTCGATGTAGTAGCCGTGGACGGGTTGTAGGCGACCAGCGTCGCGATGCCGCTCGCCGCGCGCTCGCGGATCTCGAGATCGGCGAGGAAGCGGTCGGCGTCGGTGGACAGCAGGCGCAGGCTCGTCGAGTTCGGCGTCGAAACCCGTTGCGATCACGCCGCCGTCGCGCGCGATCGCCGGCGGCGTCGGTACGACGGCCGCGACCAGATGGGCAGCCAGCTCGTCGTGGCGACCGAGTTCGTCGACCAGCTGCGCGAGCCGAGGGCTGTCGATCGGCGCCAGCGCCGCGGCGATCGCCGGCAGTGCCGCCAGCGCGTCGCGCAGCGTGGACAGATCGCGCGGCCGCGCCGACTTCAGCGCGACCCGCGAGAGGATCCGCTCGATGTCGCCGAGTGCCGCCAGCGCCTCGCGCAGCGGCATGGGCGGCGCTGATCAGCAGGGCGTCGACCGCCTGGTGGCGCAGTGCCAGCGTCGCGCGATCGCGCAGTGGGCGCGCCAGCCAGCGCCGGGTGAGTCGTGCGCCCATCGGCGTCGCGCGGTGCTCGAGCACGCCGATGAGGCTGTGCTCGACGCGGCCGACGGCGTGGCTGTCGATCTCGAGGTGGCGACGCGTCGCGATGTCCATCGCGATCGAGCTGCCGACCTGCTCGACCGACAGGCCGGTGAGGTGCGGCAGCGCGCGCGCTGGGTGTCCTGCAGGTAGGACAGCAGCGCGCCGGCGGCAGCGATCGCGGCGTCCATGCCGGTGCAGCCGTAACCGTCGAGATCGCGGGTGCGGAACAGCTCGGTGAGGCGGCGGGTCGCACCGGCACTGTCGAAGTGCCAGGGCGGAGCTTGCGCAGGCCCATCGCGGTCAGCACCGACACCGGCCAGCTGTCGCCGTCGGCGACCAGCAGTTCGGCCGGCGCGAGGCGGGCGAGCTCGGTCGCCAGCGCGGTCTCGTCGGCCAGCTCCAGCAGTACGAAGCGACCGCTGGCCACGTCGGCGTAGGCGAGACCGATGCGGCTGCCGGCGCGTGCCAGTGCCGCCAGCAGGTTCTCGCGGCGCTCGTCGAGCAGCGCCTCGTCGGTGACCGTGCCTGGGGTCACCACCCGCACGACCTTGCGTTCGACCAGACCTTTGACGCCGCCGATCGCCGATCTGCTCGCAGATCGCCACCGACTCGCCGAGCCTCACCAGCTTGCCGAGATAGCCTTCCGCCGCGTGGTAGGGCACGCCGGCCATCGGGATCGGCTGCCCGGCGGACGCGCCACGCTGGGTCAGCGTGATGTCGAGCAGCCGTGCGGCCTTGCGTGCATCGTCGTAGAACAGTTCATAGAAATCGCCCATCCGGAAGAACACCAGGGTGTCCGGGAATTCGCTCTTTGCGCGGAAGAACTGCCGCATCAGCGGCGTGTACTGGGCGAAGTCGTCGGTCACGGGCGTGGGGCGGTGAGGCGGCCGGCCAGTTTAGCGGAGGCGGAGTCGGGGCCGGGTCCAGGGATCGGGGCAGGCCGAGTTTCCTCATTCCCCGTCACTGCGAGGAGGGCGCAGCGACGACGAAGCAATCCAGCGTCTTTGCTTTCGCTCTGGCGCGACGAAGTGCAACGTCGCTGGATTGCTTCGCTGCGCTCGCAATGACGGGTTTTCACGGTTCTGGACCCTGGGCCCCAGGCCCATTCCGTCGAACAGAGCCACAGCGCATCACCATTCCAGTTCATCGCAAGGTTTCAGCCTCAGCCCTCAGCCCTCAGCCCCCAGCCCCCAGCCCCCAGCCCCCAGCCCCCAGCCCCCAGCCCCCAGCCCCGCCCCAGCCCCCAGGACCCCAGCCCCCAGCCCCCAGCCCCCAGCCCCCCAGCCCCCAGCCCCCAGCCCCCAGCCCCATACAATCAACCCGATGACCCGTTCCCCCGACGCCGCGTCCCGCCTCCGCCTCATCGCCCGCATCGCCGCCGGCATGCGCGAGGGCCACGACGTCGATCGGCTGCTCGCGGACACGGCGGATGCGATCCACGACGTGCTCGGCTTCCCCAATGTCGACATCCCGCTGCTCGACCCGGAGGATTCCGAAGTGCTGGTCGTGCGGGTGCGCGGCGGGCACTACAAGCGGGCGATCTCGCAGGTCGATCGCATCCCGCTCGGACGCGGGATCATGGGCTCGGCGGTGCGGCTCGGACGGACCGAGCGGGTCAACGACGTGCGCTCCGATCCGCGCTACGTCTGCCCTCCGGGGGTGACGCCGGCTCGGGCCGAGCTGGCGGTGCCGATCCGCTCCGGCGACGAGATCTACGGCGTGGTCAACGTCGAGGCCGATCGGCCGTTCGACGACCTCGACCAGATCTCGATCGAGACCGTGGCCGATTTCCTCGGCATGGCGATCCGGAACCTGCGCCTGCTGCCGGTCGCGCGCGAGGCGGCGGTGCTGACCGAGCGGGCGCGACTGGCGCGCGAGCTGCACGACAACGTGACCCAGATCCTGTCCTCGATCAACCTGCTCTCGCAGGCGCTGCCGGCGGCCTACCGGCGCGATCCGGCCGAGGGCGAGAAGCGCGTCGCACGCCTGCAGCAGCTGGCGCAGACCGCGTTCGCCGAGATGCGGATGCTGCTGCGCGAGCTGATGCCGCGCAACGACACGAAGACCCCGTCGGCGCCGGTGTCGCGGCGCAGCCAGGCCTTCGCCGGCATCGAGCTGCTGAAGCAGCACGCGCTGCCCGGTGCGCTGCAACGGCTTGCCAGCGTGATGGTGCCGGAGCAGTTGCGTTGGGCGCTGGATGCAGCGGCCTACACGCCGCAGGCGCTGGAACTGGAGGAGGCGCTGTTCCGGATCGGCCAGGAGGCGCTGTCGAACGTGATCCGCCACGCCCAGGCGCGGCGGGTGACGCTGAGGGCGCTGGTGGTGGAGGGCCAGGTCGTGCTGCAGATCGCCGACGACGGCCGCGGCATCGCCGACGACTTCCGGCCGGGCTTCGGACTGTCGAACATGAAGAAGCGCCTGGAGATCGCCGGGGGGCAGCTCCGGATCACCGCAAACAGCCCCCGCGGGACGCTGATCGAGGCGCGTGCGCCGCGGGCGGATCGCAGGATGTAGGGCGGCCACCGGCCGCCATTGCGGTGGGTCTCGGGCAACCTGTCCACGGCGCCTCGCAGTGGCGGGCAGGGCCCGCCTCGCGGTGCGAGAAGGGCCCCTGTCCCCCGGTCGTGCAGCGCGGCCTCGTCGTGCCGTGCAAGGGTCGAGGTCCGTGGAAAATCCGTGACGGCGAACGGATCATCGACGACCCAACCAAAGTCAGGTCCGCCCCCCCGACCATCGTCGGTGGTGGCGATCGCCGCACACCGGCATCCTGCGGCCATGAACCTCGCGTACAGCAACGACACCGCCACCCGGATCGATCCCGCAATGACCACCCACCGACTGCGCGTCGTGCTGATCGATGACCACGTGATCGTCCGCGAGGGCATCCACGCGGTCCTGGAAGAGGAGGGCGACATCACGGTGGTGGCCGAGTGCGGCTCCGGCGACGAGGCGCTGCGCCTGCCCGCCGACCTCGCGCCCGACATCGCGCTCGTCGACCTCAACATGCCCGGCATCGGCGCGGTGCAGACGATCAAGGGCATGCGCCAGCGCTACCCGGCGATCCGGGTGATGGTGTTCACCAGCTTCGGCGACGACGAGATGGTGCGCGACACCCTCGAGGCCGGCGCCAGCGGCTTCCTGCTGAAGGACGCTCTGCAGGAGGAGCTGATCGCCGGCATCCGCAGCGTCGCGGCCGGCCAGCCTTACCTGGCGCCGGTGGCGCAGCGCCAGCTGATGAACCTGCTGCGGCGGCCGCGGCAACCCGAGTCCGGCCTCACGCCGCGCGAGCTCGAGGTGCTGCAGCTGATCGTGAAGGGCTGCGGCAACAAGCGCATCGGCGAGTACCTCGGGATCAGCGAGGGCACGGTCAAGGGCTATGTCAGCGCGATCTTCGACAAGCTCGGTGTCGAGGACCGCACCCAGGCGGCCCTGCTGGCGGTGAAGCGGGGGATGTTTCCCAATCCGGACTGAGGCGGCCGGTCGCCGCGTGCGCCAGAGCCGGGGTTAGGGCCCGGGGCCCGGATGGGGCCGCGCCGGTGTTCGATGTCGGGAGTCCAAGCGACCCGGAGAGCGGTACCTGTGCCGATCGCGCAGCGCGGCGTCATTGTCGAAGAGCGGCACGCCGGGGCCCGCCCGCCCCGATCGCATCGGATGTTCCTGGCCCTCGGCCGCATGCCCTGGGCCCCTGGCTCCTCCAGGAGAGCAACGGCCCCCACCGACGTCCAATTGCGACAAGTTGTGCGGGCCCTGGGCCCTATACCCCGGGCCCTCGCTCCTTTGCTATGTTCCACGGCAGCTCGTCACGCCATGCCAGGGGGCAAGGGTGGATTTCAACGACAAGCATCTGGTGTCGCTGCGGTTTTCGCGCGATGAAGGCAATGCCGCCCGGCGCATGCTGCTGCGGCTGCAGCGCGACTACGGCTTCCACTTCGGCAGCGAAGGCCGGGTCATGGAGGCGCTGCACGAGGGCCGCGAGTGCCGGATCCGGATCGCACTCGGCGCGAATGGCGACTGCGAACTGATCGCGCTCAACCAGCCCAGCGCCGACCTGCTGAACTGGCTGCACCGCAAGCTGATCGTCGAGTGGCAGGACCCGTCCGGCGAAGGGCCGACCGGCCGGCACAAGATCGTCGATCCGAAGCTGCTGTAGGTTCGGTCGGCACGACGCACTACCCAGGGGCGCCCGCTTCGCCTACTCTCGGTCATCCCGTAGCCGCGCCGACGAGGGGGTCGCCGTGGTCGACAACGAGAGGCGCCTCACCCACTTCGCGCCGCCCACGCGCGTGCTGGAGCGCGAGCTCAACGAAGACCAGGTCATCACCCTGCGCGAATACGAGCGCTACGGGTGGGAGCTGAAGTTCGTCCGCCGCATTCCCGGCAAGCCCTCGGTACCGGTGATCTACGACCGCGACACCCGCAAATACGCGGTGATCGAGTCGACGGGGGACGTCAACGAGAAGCATGGGCTGGTCATTCGGCCATGATCGTCGGCGCCGTGATCGCCGGCGCCGTTGGCCTCGCGACGAAACCACAATCCCATCATTGCGAGCGCAGCGAAGCAATCCAGCGCCTTTGCTGTTGATCTGGCGCGTCGAGAAGCAAAGGCGCTGGATTGCTTCGCTGCGCTCGCAATGACGGGTCTTTCCAGGGTGCGCCGGGCCCGTCCTACGATTCGAACGCCCCGCGCAGCCATTCGATCCGCCGGTCGGCATCGATCGCCACCACGTCGAAGCGGCAGGCGCGGCCGCCGTGTTCGGGGTGGCCGGCAAGGTAGAGGCTGGCCGCGGCGATCAGGCGGCGCTGCTTGCGTCCGTCGACGCTGACCAGCGCGCCGCCGTAGTCGGCATGACGGCGGAAGCGGACCTCCACGAAGGCCAGCAGCTTGCCGTCGAGCGCGACGATGTCGAGCTCGCCGACCGCATAGCGGACGTTGCGGGCGAGGATCCGGAGGCCGGCGGCGACGAGGTGCGCGGCCGCGGCCTTCTCCTGCTCGGCGCCGACACCCGGTCCGGACATCGCGGGAGCGACTAAGGCTTCGGCGGCAGCCCGTCCGGAGCCAGTCCGCCGTCGGAGGCCTTCGGCGCGCCCTCGTCGAACACCAGCCAGGAAGGATTGCGCTTGACCCGGCCAAAGGCGTCGACCGCCAGCTGGCCGGAGGCGCCGCTGACGAAGGCCTCGGCATGGCGCTGCAGCCAGGCGGCATACGGCGACAGCCGGTAGGCGTCCATGCCGAATGCGAACAGGCGGCCGCTGCTGCCGGCGAGCGGCAGCGCACGGGTCAGGTCCGCGCGTTGCGGCATGCCGGCGGCGAGACCGAACAGCCACGGCGAGTCGCAGAACTCGACGCCGTTGAGGTCGCGGTCGGCGGCGCGGTTGTTGCCGCCGCCGTAGATGTGCGAGGTCGACAGGATCGGCACCGCGGTGTAGCCGCGGGTGCGGAACTGCGGGACCAGCATTCGTGCCTGCTGCGGCCGTGCGGCGATGAACAGCACGTCGATGCCATCGCCGGTCGCCTGCTTGATCGCCGCGCCGAAGTCGACGCCGGCGGCGTTGATCCGCGCGTCGCCGACGACGGTTCCGCCGCCGTGCTCGAACTGCGCGCGGAACGACAGCGCCGCGCGCTCGCCCCATTCCTCGCCGGCGACGATGATGCCGGCGCGCTTCCAGCCGCGATCGCGGGCGCGGTCGGCGGCCTGTGCCGCTTCCTCGTCCGGGGACAGCGCGAAGGCGGCGCTGCCGTTGTCGAGCGCCAGGCCCTGATCCGGCTGGTTCAGCAGGAACATCGGAACGCCCGGACCGTTGCCCTCCAGCAGCGCCTGCACTTCGGCCCGGCCGAGCGGTCCGACGATGCGCTCGGCACCGGACTGCAAGGCGAGCTTGTAGGCGGCGCGGGCACCGTCGCCGGTCGAGGCGGAATCGAACACCCGTACGGCCGGGCGGCCCGCGTCGTCGGCGAAGTAGGCGGCGAAGTAGCCGTCGCGCACTGCCTTGCCGGCAGCGCCGAGTTCGCCGGACAGAGGCAGGATCAGCGCGACCCGCGACGCCGTCGAATAGCCCTCGCGCACCCGACCGCCGCCGGCGGTCGGCAGCCAGGTGCCGGCCTCGCGGGTGCCGGCGGTGGTGTCGCGCACCGCGGCCGCGCCGCGCTTGCGCAGCGCGCGCTCGATCCAGGGGCGGAGCGTGTCGTCCGGCGGCAGCTGGGCGAGGGCGTCGTTGAGATCCTTCGGCTCCAGCTGGGCCAGCAGGTTGACGAGGTCGTTCTCGCGCTCGCCGCGCTGGCTGCGGTCGAACAGGGCGACGCGGGCGAGCTGCTCGCGGGCCGCATCGACGACCCGGCCCTGATGCGCCAGGATGGCCGCGCGCATCGACAGCAGCGACTCGTGCCAGGCCAGCAGCAGGCCGTTCGGGATCACCGCCGACTGCCCCAGCGCGCGCTCGTCGTCGCCGTGGCTGTGCGCCAGCTCGGCCTGCACCAGGTCGAGGCGCACGGCCCAGGCATCGGACAGGCGCTTGCGCTTCATCTTGCCGGCCAGGCGGTTGGCGCTGGCGACGTCGTTCAGGAGCAGGCGCAGCTCGGCCGATTCGATAGCCAGCTCGTCGCGATGCCCGCGATCGGTGTCGGCGAGGCGTTCGAGCTCGGTGGCGGCGCCGGCATAATCGCCGCGGGTGATCGCGGCGTCGACGACGGAACGGTCCGGCGGTGCCTGGGTGGGCGCGGTGGCGCAGCCGGCCAGGCTGGCGAGAACGGCGACGAGCGCGGCACGACGAAGAACTTGCAACATGATCGACCAGGCGAATGCAGGAGACGAATCGCGATGATAGCGGCAGCGACGACGGCACCGGCCGGCGGAAATCGGGCATGAACGCGGGTCAATTGTTCGTGGTGGCGACCCCGATCGGTCATCTCGACGACTGGTCGGCACGCGCGCGGCAGGTGCTGGCGGCGGCGGACGCGATCCTCTGCGAGGACACCCGCCACAGCCAGCGCCTGCTCGGCCACTACGGCATCCAGCGGCCGCTGCTGCCCTATCACGACCACAACGAGCGCGATGCCGCAGCGCGGCTGGTGGCGCGGATGGTCGCCGGAGAAAAGCTCGCGCTGATCTCCGACGCCGGGACGCCGCTGGTGTCCGACCCGGGTTTCCGGCTGGTGCGCGAGGCGCGTGCGGCCGGAGTCCGGGTGACCGCGATCCCCGGCGCGTGCGCCGCGATCGCCGCGCTGTCGATCGCCGGCCTGCCCTCCGATCGCTTCGTGTTCGAGGGGTTTCTCCCGGCGAAGTCCGGCCCGCGGCGCGAGCACCTGCGCGGCCTCGCCGCCGAGGGCCGGACGCTGATCTTCTATGAGGCGCGCCATCGCATCGTCGAGACCCTGGCCGACCTCGCCGCCGAATTCGGCGCGGAGCGTCCGGCGGTGCTGGCGCGCGAGCTCACCAAGCTGCACGAGACGGTGCTGTCCTCGTCGCTGGCAGAGCTGGCGGCGCGGGTCGCCGCCGATGCCGAGCAGCAGCTCGGCGAGATGGTGCTCGTCGTCGCCGGCGCTCCCGACGACGCGGCCAGTGCGGCCCGACTGCGCGAGGGCCAGCGGATCTACAAGCTGCTGTCGGCGCATCTGCCGGCGGGGAAGGCTGCGAAGCTGGCCGCCGAGATCAGCGGGGCGGCACGCAACGAGCTGTACGGCGGGGCCGGCTGACCGACGCCGCCGACGGAGTTTCGTCCTCCGGGCCAGCCCGCGTCGGACTCACCGTTTCCCCGACCTTCGCTGTACGGCCCGCCCGCGCGGCACAGGACAGGGCGCTTCATCCGCGCCAAGGCGCACCTACGGCGCGTCGCCTCCCGCCTCGGCGCTGGCGACGACCAGCTCCCGCAAGGTCGTGGCGTTGCGCTGCCCCTGGTCCTCGTAGTTGTTGTTGTTGATGCCGTGGATCTCGAGCGCCTGGCCGGACAGGCCGCGGAGCTTCGTCGCGAGTTCGGCGAGCTCGGCGTCGGAGTAGTCCCAGTTGAAGCGCTCGGATGCCGCTTCGCCCTTGATGTTCCAGGTCGCCGTATTGCGGCCGTGCAGGCGCAGCAGCGCGAACTTCGGCGAGGTGACCTCCCACAGCGCCGGTACCGAGTTGGTGAAGCCCTGCGGCTCGTCGACGATGACGTGGGCGAGGCCGTGGTCGCGCAGGAAGGCGAGCGTCGTGTCGCGGTGGCTTGCATCGAACCAGGAGCGATGGCGGAACTCGACCGCGAGCTGGTAGCCGTCCATTCGCGCCCGGCACTCGAGCAGGTGGTCGAGCGCGCGCACCGACCAGGTGACCCAGGGCGCCATCTGGAACAGCACCGCGCGCAGGCGACCGGCCTCGGCGAGCGGGCGGATTGCCGTCTCGAACCGTGCCCAGAGCTGGTCGCGCAGTTCGACCGGGGTGTCCTTGTAGTAGAGGTTGCGGCGGGCGGCGAAGTGCGGCGCCAGTTCCGCCTGGATGTCCTTCGGCAGCGCGTTCTGCGGTGTCTGGTGGCCGGTGAAGAGGCGAAACGCCTTCACGTTGAACGCGAAGTCTTCGGGCGTGCGCGCCACCCAGGCCTCGGAATTCTTCTGCGAGGGCAGGGCGTAGTAGCTGCTGTCGACCTCGACCAGGTCGAAGCGGCTGGCGTAGTAGCGCAGCCTCGCTTCCGGCGAGGAGCAGCCGGGCGGGTAGAAGCGGCCGCACTGGATGAGGCTGGGGTCGGTCCAGCTGGCGGTGCCGAAGCGGAAGCGGGGCCGAGCAGGCGATCCGGTCATCGGCCGAGTGTACGGCGGGCCCGCTTCCGCTTCGATCGATGACGGGGCGCGTGGAGCGCGACGCTCGCTCCCTGCTCCCCGCGCGTGTCGCCCGACCGCACTTCCTCTTGACCGGGATCAATCGCGGGACTCCCCGTGCCCCATCCGATCTGACAAGATGCTCCCATGACCCGCGCTCGCCGCCGCTGGATCGTCTGGTTCGCCCTGCTGGGACTGCTGTTCCAGCACGCGGCGATGGCGGCCTACGTGTGCCCGCTCGGGGTCGCGGCCGATGCAGCGGTCATGCGGGCGGCGGCGGACGACAGCGCCGGCTGCGAACGGATGGCGCGGAGCGACGCCGCGCGCTGCCAGCAGCACTGCAGCCCGCAGCAGGTGGCGTCACCGTCGCCGCCGGTCACCGACGTGCCGCCGGCGCTGCCGGCGGTCCTGCCGGCGTTCGCCAGCGTCGCGATCCTCGAAACCACGGCGCCGGATACCGACCGGACGCCGCTCGATCGCCGCGCCACCGCACCGCCACTGACGGTGCGCGACTGCTCCTTCCAGCTCTAGGCCCCGCACGTTCGACCTGATCGCCGCGCCGCAGCGCGGTGTCGCCGTTCGTTCGTCCGTCCGGAGTCCGATCATGCTCGTCCCTGTCTGCCGCCGTGCGCGCCCGCGCGCCGGCTTCGCGCTTGCCGCGGCGCTCGCCGCCGCGCTTCCGGCGCCGTCCGCCGTCCACGCCGAAGGCCCGCCGCTGAGCCTGGCCGAAGCGGTCCGCCTCGCCGGCGAGCGCGCGCCGGCGATCGCCGCGCAGCGCGCCGCCCTGCGGGCGGCGGAGGCCGAAGTGCTGCCCGCCGGGCAGCGACCCGATCCGGAACTGGTGCTCGCCCTCGACAACCTGCCGATCGACGGTCCCGACGCCTTCCAGCCGAATCCCGACTTCATGACGATGCGCCGCGTCGGCCTGATGCAGGCGCTGCCGCGGCGCGAGAAGCTCGAGCTCCGGACGGATCGCGCCCGGGCGATCGCCGAGCGCGAGGGCGTCCTGCTCGGCGTGGCGCGCCTCGGCGTCGCCGAAAGCGTCGCCAAGGCCTGGATCGAGCGCTACGGCGCGGAGCAGCGCCTCGCGCTGCTCGAAGCGTTCGACCAGCGCAGCGCGGCGCTGCAGGCACTGAGCGCGGCGGCCGTGGTCGACGGCCGCGCCGGCGCTGCCGATGCGATCGCGACGACGGCGGCCGTGGTCCGGCTCGCCGATCGGGTCGCCGACGCGCAACGCGAACTCGACGAGGCGCGTGCCGAGTTCGACGGCTGGCTGCCCGGCCTCGCCGGTCATGCGCTGGCGGCGCCGCCGGATTTCGCGGTGCTGCCGATCGAACCCGAGCGCCTGCTCGCCGGCCTCGTGCGCCACCGTGAACTGGCGGCCTACGCGGCCGCAGAACGGGTAGCCGCCGACGAGGTCGCACTGGCTCGGGCGGAGAAGCGGCCGGACTGGTCGGTCGAACTCGCCTACCAGGACCGTGGGCCGCGCTACTCGAACATGGTCTCGGTCGCGCTCCGCGTGCCGTTGCCGCTGTTCGCCGCCAGCCGCCAGGACCCGAAGATCGCCGCGCGCGAGGCCGGACTCCAGCAGGCGGTGGCGAACCGCGCCGAGGCCGAGCGGATGCACGCGACGCAGTTGCGGAAGACGGTCGCAGCGTGGCGCTCCGCGCTCGACCGCGATCGCCGCTACCGCGACGAGCTGCTGCCCCTGGCCGACGCGCGCATCGACGCCGCACTGGCTGCGCTGCGCGGCGGACGCGGTCCGCTCGCGGCCGCGGTCGCGGCGCTCGACGACGCGGTCGAGCAGCGGATCGCCGCGAGCGAGGTCCGCACCCGGCTGGGCCGCGCCTGGGCCGAGCTCGCCTATGCCTATTCCGAGGAGCACTGAGCCATGTCCCGCCTCGTCCTTCCCGCGCTGCTCCTGCTCTCCTTCCTCGCCGGCGCCGCGGCCACCGATCTACTGATTCGCCACGACGGCGACGGGTCGACCGCCGCTCCGGCCGCGAAGACCGAGCGTCCGGTGCTGTACTGGTTCGATCCGATGGTGCCGCAGCAGCACTTCGAGCATCCCGGCAAGTCGCCGTTCATGGACATGCAACTGGTTCCGAAATACGCCGACGAGGAGGCCGTCGCCGGCAGCGTGCGGATCGATCCGCGGGTCGTGCAGAACCTCGGCGTCCGCACGGCCGTCGCGGAACGCGGGATCCTGGCGACGCGCCTGTCCGCCAGCGCCACCCTGGCCTGGGACGAGCGCGCGGTCAGCGTGGTCGCGGCGCGAGCCGATGCGATCGTCGAATCGCTGCCGGTGCGCGCGCCCCTGCAGCCGGTGCGACGCGGGCAGGTGCTGGCGCGACTCATCGTGCCGGGCTGGACCTCCGCGGCCGCGGAATTCCTGAGCCTGAAGGAGGCGACGGCGCCGGGGCTCGATGCGCTCCGCCGCGCCGCGCGCCAGCGCCTGCAGCTGATCGGGATGAGCGACGCCGAGATCGCCGCGATCGACCGCGGCGGCATCGCACCGACCCGCTTCGACCTGACCGCGCCGCGCGACGGCGTGGTCACGGAGCTGATGGTGCGCGAGGGCGCGAGCGTCGCGACCGGCATGCCGGTCGCGGAGCTCCGCGGCAGCTCGCCGCTGTGGGCGCTGGTCGCGATCCCGGAAGGCGCGGTCGCGCGGGTCGGCCCGGAATCGCGGATCACGCTTGCGCCCGCGGCCTACCCCGGCGAGAGCATCGACGGACGCTGGCTCGCGCTGCTGCCGGCGGTCGATCCGGCCACCCGCAGCCGCACCCTCCGGGTCGAGGTCGACAATCCCGACGGCCGCCTCGCCGCCGGCATGTTCGCCCGTGTCCAGCTCGACACCGCCGGCGCCGAGCACGTGCTGGTGCCGAGCGAGGCGCTGATCGTCACCGGCAGCCGCAGCGTCGTGATCGTCGACGCCGACGGCGGCCACTACGAGCCGCGCCCGGTGACCGTCGGCGCCGAGGCCGATGGCCGGAGCGAGATCCTCGACGGCCTCGCGGCCGGCGAGCGCGTGGTGCGCTCCGGCCAGTTCCTGATCGACTCCGAGGCGAGCCTGCGCGCGACGCTCGGGCGGCTTGCCGCCGCCGCGCCACCCGCGTCGACGGAGGCCGCACGATGATCGTCGCGCTGATCCGCTGGTCGCTCGGCAATCGCCTGCTGGTGCTGCTCGCCAGCGCGATGCTCGCGGTCTTCGGAGTGGTCGCGCTGCGCGCGACGCCCATCGACGCGCTGCCGGACCTCTCCGACGTGCAGGTCATCGTCCGCACCCGTTGGCCCGGGCAGGCTCCGAACCTGGTCGAGAATCAGGTCACCTATCCACTGACCAGCGCGCTGCTGTCGGTGCCACGGGCCAAGGCGGTGCGCGGCTACTCGTACTTCGGCGACTCCTTCGCCTACGTGCTGTTCGACGACGGCGTCGATCCCTACTGGGCGCGTTCGCGGGTGGCCGAGGCGCTGGGACAGGTGCAGGCGCGGCTGCCGGCCGGCGCGCGCGCCGAACTGGGCCCGGATGCCTCCGGCGTCGGCTGGGTCTACCAGTACGCTCTGGTCGACCGCAGCGGCGGGCACGATCTTTCCGAGCTGACCGCGCTCCAGGACTGGTGGCTGCGCTTCGAGTTGAAGAGCGTACCCGGCGTCGCCGAGGTCGCCAGCGTCGGCGGCATGGTGCGGCAGTACCAGGTGTTGCCCGACCCGGCGCGGATGCTGGCCTATGGGGTCGACACGGCCCTGCTGAAGGACGCGCTCGGTCGCGCGAACTCCGAATCCGGCGGCGCCCTCGTCGAAGTCGGCGAAGCCGAAGTGATGGTGCGCAGCACGGGCTATCTCGCCTCGCTCGACGACTTCCGCGCGGTGGTGCTGAAGGTGGGTGCGAACGGCGTGCCGGTGCTGCTGGGCGACGTCGCCCGGGTCCAGCTCGGGCCGGCGATGCGGCGCGGCATCGCCGAGCTCGACGGCCAGGGCGAGGTGGTCGGTGGCATCGTGGTGATGCGCGCCGGCGGCAATGCCGCCGCCACCATCGCCGCGGTCAAGTCGCGGCTCGTCGAGCTGCGGCGCAGCCTGCCGGCCGGCGTCGAGATCGTCGAGACCTACGATCGCTCGCAGCTGATCGGCCGTGCCGTCGAACACCTGTCGGGCAAGCTGGTCGAGGAGTTCATCGCCGTCGCGCTGGTGTGCCTGCTGTTCCTGTTCCACCTGCGCTCCGCGCTGGTCGCGATCGTGGCGTTGCCGCTCGGCGTGCTGGCCGCGTTCATCGTGATGCGCTGGCAGGGGATCAACGCCAACCTGATGTCGCTGGGTGGCATCGCGATCGCGATCGGCGCGATGGTCGACGCCGCGGTGGTGATGATCGAGAACGCGCACAAGCACCTCGAGCACTGGCGCGCCGCGCGTCCCGGCGCGGAGCCGGACACCGCCACCCGCGCGACGCTGATCGCGGACGCCGCCTCCGAGGTCGGGCCGGCCCTGTTCACGAGCCTGATGGTGATCACGCTGTCGTTCGTGCCGGTGTTCACGCTGGAAGCTCAGGAGGGACGGCTGTTCGGGCCACTGGCCTACACCAAGACCTACGCGATGGCGGCGGCCGCCGGGCTGTCGGTGACCCTGGTGCCGGTGCTGATGGCGATGTTCATCCGCGGCCGGATTCCGGACGAGCGGGCGAACCCGCTGTCGCGCCTGCTGATCCGGGTCTACGAGCCGCTGGTCGATGCGGTGCTGGCCTGGCCGAGGGCGACGCTGGCCGGCGCCACCGTGCTGCTGCTCCTCACGGCGTGGCCGGCAGCGCGGCTCGGCAGCGAGTTCCTGCCGATGATGGACGAGGGCGACTGGCTGTACATGCCGACCGCGCTGCCGGGTCTGTCCGCCGGCAAGGGCGCGCAGCTCCTTCAGCAGGCCGACGCGATGATCCGCCGGGTTCCCGAGGTGCAGAGCGTGTTCGGCAAGCTCGGTCGTGCGGAATCCGCCACCGATCCGGCGCCGCTGGAGATGATGGAGACGACGGTGCGGCTGAAACCGCGCGACCAGTGGCGGCCGGGGATGACGGCGGAGCGGCTGCGCGACGAGCTCGATCGTGCGGTCCGGCTGCCGGGGCTCACCAACCTGTGGGTGCCGCCGATCCGCAACCGCATCGACATGCTCGCGACCGGAATCAAGAGCCCGATCGGGATCAAGGTCAGCGGCCCCGACCTGGCGACGATCGAGCAGGCCGCCACCGCCATCGAGGCGCTGGCGCGCACGGTGCCGGGAGTGAGTTCGGCCTTGGCCGAGCGCCTCGCCGGCGGGCGCTACCTCGACATCGACATCGACCGCGCCGCCGCGGCGCGCCATGGCCTCAACGTCGGCGACGTGCAGGCGCTGGTCGATGCCGCGATCGCCGGCGACACCCTCGGCGAGGTGGTCGATGGCCGCCGCCGTTTCCCGATCGCGCTGCGCTATCCGCGCGAGCTGCGTGACACCCCGGCCGCCCTGGCCGAGCTGACGCTGGTCGCGCCCGGCGGACGTCAGCTGCGTCTCGCCGACCTGGCCCGCGTCCGCCTCGTCGACGGTCCTCCGATGCTGCGCAGCGAGAACGGCCGGCTGGCCGGCTGGATCTACGTCGACGTGCAGGGGCGCGATCTGGTGTCGGTGGTCGAGGAACTGCGCGCGCGGGTGGCGTCCGGGCCGGCACTGCCGGCCGGCGTGTCGGTCGCGTGGTCCGGACAGTTCGAGTTCTACGAGCACGCGAAGGTGCGTCTCGGCGTGGTGGTGCCGGCGACGCTGGCGATCATCTTCGTGCTGCTGTACGTCGCCTTCCGCCGGGTCGACGAGGCGCTCCTGATCCTCGCCACCGTGCCGTTCGCGCTGGTGGGCGGGGTCTGGCTGATGTGGCTGCTCGGCCATGCCTTGTCGATCGCCAGCGCGGTCGGCTTCATCGCGCTGGCCGGCGTGGCGGCGGAGTTCGGCGTGGTGATGCTGCTGTACCTGAAACAGTCCTGGGAGCGGCCGGACGCGGCCGCCGGCGACGCCGGCCTCCGCGCCGCCATCCGCGCGGGCGCCGTCCAGCGGGTGCGGCCGAAGGCGATGACGGTGGCGGTGATCCTCGCCGGCCTGCTGCCGATCCTCGCGGGTCACGGTGCCGGCGCGGAGATCACCCAGCGGATCGCGGCGCCGATGGTCGGGGGAATGCTGACGGCGCCGCTGCTGTCGATGCTGCTGATCCCGGCGGCCTATCTGCTGATGCGCCGTCGCGCCTAGGGCGGGCATTGCCCGCCGTTGCCGGAACGTCTCGCAATGGCGGGCCATGCCCGCCCTGCAACTTTGTTGGCACCGAGTGAATGTCCGCTGCGCTACATTTTTTGCGTATCGAACTGCAGTGCTCTTGCGCGATGGGGGACGAGAGAAGATGGCTACGCTACGCCGGGCGGACGCCCGCGACACCGCGGCGATCCGCGGCCTTCTGACGGTCTGCCGGATGCCGGTCAGCGAGGTCGGCAACGGGCTGATCGACTACACCGTCGCGACCGACACCGACGTGGTGATCGGCGTCGTCGGCATCGAGCGCCACGAAGGGGTCGGCGTGCTGCGTTCGCTGGCGGTGTCGCCGAGCCATCGCAACCAGCGCATCGCGCAGCAGCTGCTCGGCGTGCTGGAAGCGGAGGCGGCGCGCGGCGGGGTGACGCAGATGGTGGCGCTGACCGAAGACCGTGCCCCGTACTTCGAGCGATGCGGCTACCAGCGGGTGCTTCGTGCGCTGGCGCCGGAGGAGATCCACGGCTCCGCCGAGTTCGGCGGGCTGGAGGAGGACGGCAAGATCTGCCTGGTGAAGCGCCTGGTGTAGGGCGCGCATCGCGCGCCACTGCCCGAACGCCCGGCGCTGGCGGCCAGTGGCCGCCCTACAGGTCGGGCAGGAGCCCGCGCAATTCCTGGTCGGTGAGGTTGCGCCATTGGCCCGGCTTCAGGTGACCGAGCTTGATGTTGACGATCCGCACCCGCCGCAGCTGCTTCACCCGGTAGCCGAGCTCGGCGCACATCAGGCGGATCTGCCGGTTCAGGCCCTGGGTCAGGATGATCGCGAAGCCGAACTTCGCGATCCGCCGCACCTTGCAGGGCTTGGTCATCTGGTCGTGGATGCGGACGCCGCGCGCCATCGCGCGGAGGAACTCGTCGGTCACCGGATGGTTCACCGCGACGAGATATTCCTTCTCCTTGGCATTCTCGGCGCGCAGGATCCGGTTCACGATGTCGCCGTCGCTGGTCAGCAGGATCAGGCCCTCGGAGTCCTTGTCGAGACGGCCGATCGGGAAGATCCGCTGCTCGTGGCCGATGAACTCGACGATGTTGCCGCTGACGGCGGATTCGGTGGTGCAGGTGATCCCGACCGGCTTGTTCAGCGCGATGTAGACGTGCTTGCCGCGGCCGGTCTTCGGCCGGGCCTTCAGCGGCTGGCCGTCGACCAGCACGCGGTCGCCGGGCAGGACGTGGGTGCCGATGCCGGGGCGCTTGCCGTTGACGCTGACCCGCCCCTCGGCGATCAGGCGATCGGCCTCGCGCCGCGAGCAGTGTCCGCTCTCGGACATGAACTTGTTGAGGCGGGTGCCGGGGCGCGCGTCGTCGTCGCCGGTCCCGCCGTCCCGCGGTTCGGTCGGGTCGTTCATGGCTTCTTCTTCCGGCCGGATGACGCGGTCTTGGCCGGGATCGGCCGATACGGCGAGACGCCGACCCAGTCGGTCGTGCCGAGGCCGAGCTCGGCGTCGAGCAGCGTCGGCAGCAGGCCGGAGGGGGTCGCGGTCTCGCAGTTCCACATCATCGCGACGCCGAGGTCGCGGTCCGGAAGCATCGCGACGATCGAGCGGTAGCCGCGCACGGCACCGCCGTGGAAGATCAGCGTGTGGCCTTCGTAGTCGAACACCCGCCAGCCGAGCGCGTAGCTCGCGCTGCGCACCCGCTCGCGCCGCCAGGGCGCGCTGGTGGTCTCGGAGGGTGTGCTGACCAGTGGCGAGTGCACGGTGGCGAGCAGTTCCGGACGCAGCACTTCCGGATGGTGTCCGAGGTGCGCCAGCAGCCATTCCGCCATGTCGGCGGCGGACGCGTTGATGCCGGCGGCGGCCGGCACCCGGTAGTAATTGTCGTTCGGATGGAACGGCTTCCAGCCGCGACCGGTGCGGTCGTGCGGCAGCGCGCGTTCCGGGGTCGACTCCAGCGACTCGCGGCCGATGCTGGCGTCCGCCATGCCGAGCGGGCCGAAGATCCGCCGCGCGATCTCGTGCTCGTAGAAGTCGCCGGTGGCGGCGTAGGTGATGTCGCCGAACAGCGCGTAGGAGATGTTCTGGTAGCCGTAGCAGTCGCCGACCGGGCAGGACATCTCGACTTCGCGCAGCTTGTAGACCAGCAGCGGGTAGGGATCGCCGCGCTCGAGCAGATAGTCGAGCGAGTTGTGCGGCAGGCCGACGCGATGCGACAGCAGGTCCACCAGCGTCACCTGCGGGCCGGCGTGCGGATCGGACAGCTCGAAGGCCGGCACCCGGTCCTGCACCCGGTCGCCCCAGTCGAGATAGCCGTCCTGCACCAGGAGCGCGGCCAGCGTCGAGGCGAAGGCCTTCGACGCCGAAGCCAGGCGGAACACGGTGTGCGGGCCGACGGCGGTGCCGCGGTCGGCGTCGGCGATGCCGGCGCCGTGCAGGCTGACGACCTTGCCGTCCTTGACGATCGCCGTGGTGAGCCCGGCGACGCGGCCGTCGGCGACGATCTGGTCGACGATGCGATTGAACTCGACGACCCCCGGCGGTGCGCTGCCGTCGACCGGCGGAATCATCGGCGACGGCGGGGCGGCGGTCGGGGAGGGCGGTGCGGCGACCGTCGGCGGTGCCGCGACCGACTTGGCGGCGGGGGCAACCGCGGCCGGCGCCGCGGTCGTGCGCGGACGCTTGCGGGAGCCCGCCGCGGAGGCGTCGCCGACGCTGCCCGCCCATGCGCACAAGGTCAACAGCAGCGCGGCGGCAATGCGACGGTGACGCGAAATCAGCATGCTATTCTCGAACTGAATGGCGCGCGATTGTAGTTGTGTGACCGCTCCGCCGCGAGCCCGCCACCTTCGTTGACGGTCGCGTCCGACCGAACGTTCATTGTCCCGTTAGGAGTCGCTCATGGTCCTGGGAATCGCCCTGATTGTCGTTGCCCTGGTCATCCTGTTCTGGGTGATCGGTACCTACAACGGTCTCGTCGCCGGCCGCAACGGCTACAAGAACGCCTTCGCGCAGATCGATGTGCAGCTGACCCGCCGCTACGACCTGATCCCGAATCTGGTCGAGATCGCGAAGGGCTACATGAAGCACGAGCGCGAGACGCTGGAGGCGGTGATCGCCGCGCGCAATTCGGCGCTGAGCGCGGTGAAGTCGGCTTCGGCCAATCCCGGCGATGCCGCGTCGATGCAGCAGCTGGCGCAGGCCGACACCGCGCTGTCCGGGACGCTCGGCCGGCTGTTCGCCTTGTCCGAGGCCTATCCGGACCTGAAGGCCAACCAGAACATGATGCAGCTGTCCGAGGAGCTGACCTCGACCGAGAACAAGGTCGCGTTCGCCCGGCAGGCCTACAACGACGCGGTCATGGGCTACAACAACGGCACCCAGATGTTCCCCGGCGTGGTGATCGCCGGCATGTTCGGATTCACGGCGGCGTCGCTGCTGGAGATCGACAACGTCGCGAAGCGCGAGGCGCCGAAGGTCCAGTTCAGCTGATCGCCGACGCGGTCGCTCCATGGATTTTTTCGCGCAGCAAGCCAAGGCCCGCACCAGCACCACCCGACTCCTGGTGATGTTCGGCCTGGCGGTGTCGGCGATCGTCGTCGCCATCGACAGCATCGTGCTGGTCGCGATCGCCGCGGGCAGCCGCCGCCATTCGCACGGCGACGACCTCGGCGGGAGCCTGATCGCCGCCCACTCCGGCGCGCTGATCGCGACCACGCTGATCGTGCTCGCGGTGATCGCGCTGGCCAGCCTGTACAAGTCGGCGCAGCTCGCGGGAGGCGGCGGCGCGGTGGCGGTGCAGCTCGGCGGCAAGCTCGTCGCCGACGGCAGCACCGACTTCGCCGAACGGCGGCTGCGCAATATCGTCGAGGAGGTCGCGATCGCCTCCGGGGTGCCGGTGCCGGAGATCTACGTGCTCGAGCACGAGGACGGCATCAACGCCTTCGCCGCGGGCTTCACGCCGTCGGACGCCGCGGTCGCGGTGACCCGCGGCGCGCTCGAGCGGCTGACCCGCGACGAGCTGCAGGGCGTCATCGCGCACGAGTTCTCGCACATCCTCAACGGCGACATGCGGCTCAACATCCGCCTGATGGGCGTGCTGTTCGGCATCCTGGTGCTGGGCATCATCGGCCGCGAGGTCGCTTCGTCCGGCAGCAACAGCCGCGACGGTGCCGCGATCGCGGTGTTCGGCCTGGTGGTGATGGCGATCGGCTTCATCGGCCTGTTCTTCGGCCGCCTGATCAAGGCCAGCGTGTCGCGCCAGCGCGAGTACCTCGCCGACGCCTCCGCGGTGCAGTTCACCCGCGATCCCAGCGGCATCGCCGGCGCGCTGAAGAAGATCGGCGGCCTGTCCGCCGGCTCCACTCTCGCCGCGCGCGGTACCGAGGAAGTGAGCCACATGCTGTTCGGCGACGGCGTCGGCTACGGCGCCCTGTTCGCGAGCCACCCGTCACTGGTCGACCGGATCCGCCGGATCGAGCCGCGCTTCGACCCGCGCGAGCTGGTCGAGATCAATCGCCGCTGGTCCGACCTCGTCGCCGCTTCCGAGGACGACCCGAACGGCAGCCTGTCGGGAATGGTGCCGCGCTCGCTCGCCGGCGGCGGCCCGACCGCCGCGGCTGCCGCGCTCTCCGGCCTCGCCCCGGCGCCCGCGGCCCCGCCGCCGCGGCCGGCTCCGGCGAAGTCGCGCGCCGCGCCGCCGCCGCTGCCCGGCGCGAACGCCCGCGTCGCGATGACGCCGAAGGCCGTCGCGAACCAGGTCGCCAATCCGGCCGAGGACGACTACCGTTCCGCTCACCACATCGGCACCCAGGTGCCGGCGGCGCTGCTGCTGTCGGCGCGGATGATCGAGTCGGCGCCCGCGGTGGTGCTGGCGCTGGCGCTCAATTCCGATCCGACCACCCGCGCGCGGCAGGTCGAGCTGATCGGTGCCGCCTGTCCGGGGCGACTGGCCGACGATGCCGCGAAGCTCGCGCCCGCCATCGACCAGCTCCATCCGATGCTGCGCCTGCCATTGGCGGCGATCGCGTTCCCGGCGATCCGGCGCCGGCCGCGCCCCTTCCTGCTGCAGCTGGTCGCGGCACTGCAGCAGGTGATCCATGCCGACGGCGTCGTCGAGCTGTCGGAGTACTGCCTCGCGAAGCTGGTCTCCGTGCAGGTCATCGAGGCGCTCGATCCGTCCAGCGCGCGGGTCGCCGGACGCCGCAAGCTCGCCGAGGTCACGGCCGACGTCGCGATCCTGCTGGCGGTGCTCGCGCACGCCGGTCAGGACCAGCCGGAGTCGGCCCAACGCGCCTACGCGGCCGGCTGCAACGGACTGATCGCCGGCGTGCCGCCGGCCTACCGGGTGCCGGAGAACATTCCCGCGGCCCTCGACCTGGTCCTCGCCAACCTCGACCAGCTGAACCTGCAGTCGAAGGAGATGCTGATCGAGGCGCTGGTGCGCACGATGGCGTTCGACGGTGCGATCGCGGTGGCCGAGGCGGAGGTGCTGCGTACCATCTGCGCCGCGCTGCACTGCCCGCTGCCGCCGATGCTGGCCGACCTCGGGCAGGCGGTGTGATCGCCCGCTGGCCGCCGCCGGTCCGTCCTTCATGCTGATCATCCCGCTCCACAAGCCGCTGCGCGTCGCGACCTTTCCCTGGGTCACGGCGCTGCTGATCCTCGCCAACGTCTTCGTGTTCATCGTTTTCCAGGCCGGCGACGAAGCCCGGATGGAGGCGGCCTGGCGCTACTTCGAGTCCAGCGGCCTCGCCAAGGTCGAAGTGCCGCGCTACCTCGACTACCGGGTCCAGCAGGGGCCGGCTCTCGCCGACCGCGAGCGCCTCCTGCTGAGCGGAACGATGGGGTCGGCTGTCGCGCTGCAGCGGATCCAGTCCGATGCGAGGTTCCGGGCGTCGCTGGCGGCCGACCCGCCGGCCTGGGGCCCGGAGCATCCGCAGGACTGGGCGACGACGCGCGCGAAACTCGATCGCGACTGGGACCGGCTGTTCACCGCGAAGTGGCTGATGCACTACGACCGCTTCGAGCCGGTCAACATCGTCACCGCGATGTTCCTGCACGGCGGCGTCGGTCACCTGATCGGCAACATGGTGTTCCTGGCACTGCTCGGCCTGCTGGTCGAGGGGGCTCTCGGGCCCGGTGTCTACCTCGGCGCCTACCTGGTCGGCGGCATCGGCGGTGGCCTGGTGTCGATGGCGCGCCACTTCGGCGAAAGCAACGGCGCGCTCGGCGCCTCCGGCGCGATCGCCAGCCTGATGGGCGCGTTCTGCGTGCTCTGGGGCCTCCGTCCGGTGCGCTTCTTCTGGTGGTTCTTCATCGCGTTCGGCTATCGCCGGGCGCCGGCGATCCTGCTGCTGCCGTTCTGGCTCGGCTGGGAGCTGCTGAACCTCGCGCTCAATCACAGCAGCAACGTCGGTTTCGACGTGCATGCCGGCGGCATCGCCACCGGTGCCTTGCTCGGCTTCCTGATCGTGAAGCTTGGCGCAGAGCGGCGCGCCTTCCTCGACGAGGAGCTCATCGCCGAGCGCAATACGACGCTGTTGGCCGACGGCATCCGGCACCTGGGCCGCCTCGAGTTCGCCAGGGCGCGCTCGGCGCTGGGCGAGTTCCTGCGCGACAACCCGACGCACGTCGGTGGCCGCATCGCCTGGTTCCGCGCGCATCGCGACCTCGCGGGCCAGGCCGCCTTCGACCTCGCCGCCGGCGAGGCGCTGCAGCTGCGCCCGAGCGGGGCCGACGAGCGCGCCGACCTGCGCCGCGTGTTCGTCGAGTATTTCGAGCAGGTGCAGGGCAGGCCGCGCTGGGCGCCGGAGCTTGCGCTCGCGGTGGCGACCCGCCTCCGCGGCCTCGGTGCCTGGGCGGAGGCCGGCCAGCTGCTGCTGGCACTCGACCGCGATCCCGTGCCGCCCGGACTGCCGGCCGCGCTGCTGTCGCACGCGATCGTCCTGCGCGACGCGGGCCAGTCGACCCCGGCCGACTCCTTCCTGCAGCGGCTGGTGGAGCACCACGGCGGCTCGGAGGCGGCGACAAAGGCCCGATTCCTGCTCGCGAACGCCTAGGGCGCGCCGCGGCCCGCCCGCCCTCCCGTCGGCGCTGATGCCGGTCCCTCCGGCGCGGCGGGCCGCCGGGTCGGCGGATCGCGTCGTCGACCCGGCGCCGCTCCCCGTGGCGACGGAAATTCTCCGGTTACTCCCGACGTCGGGGAAACGCTTCCGCCGCAGCGCGCCGTTACACTCGCCGGCTCGACCGCAAGGAACGCCCCCATGAGCCATCTGCTCGACGCCGCCGACCTCGACCTGATCTTCCGCGAGGCGCGGACCTTCGCCGCCAATCCCGATCCGTGGCAGGACCGCGAGGTCTCCGACGAGATCCTGCGCGCCGCGTGGGACCTGGCGAAGATGGGCCCCACGACCACCAACAGCTCGCCGGCGCGGATCGTGTTCGTGCGCTCCGCCGAGGCCAAGGAGAAGCTGCGGTCCGCGCTGATCCCGGGCAACGTCGAGAAGACGATGAACGCGCCGGTGACGGCGGTCGTCGCCTACGACCTGTCGTTCTTCGAGAAGCTGCCGGTGCTATCGCCGCACAACCACGCGATCGACTGGTTCAAGGACCTGCCGGACGACGCGCTCAACCTGATCGCGCTGCGCAACGGCAGCCTGCAGGGCGCCTACCTGATCGTCGCCCTGCGCGCGCTCGGACTCGACTGCGGACCGATGTCGGGCTTCGACAACGCGAAGGTCGACGAGGCCTTCTTTCCCGGCACCCGCTGGCGCTCCAATTTCCTGATCAACATCGGCTACGGCCGTCGCGAGACGCTGTACCCGCGCGCCGCCCGGTTGTCGTTCGACGAGGCCTGCCGGGTCGTCTGAACTTTCGATCCTTGTCCCGGGTCCCAGCCGACCCGATCGCCCTCACGTCCATCGACCGGACCCAACCCCAGGAGAGTTTCGATGCTTCGCACGCTGATCGTCGCCAGCACGCTGACGCTGGCCGCCCTCGCCACCGGCTCCGCCCAGGCTGCCGACAAGTACAAGCTCGACAAGTCGCATGCGCGGCTCGCCTACACCGTCAACCACATGGGCTTCTCCGACGTCTCCGGCGACTTCACCCGCTTCGACGGCGAACTGATGCTGGACGCGAAGGACCTCGCCAAGTCCAGCGTCAGCATGACGATCGAGACCGCCAGCATCACCTCGGGCTTCGACAAGCGCGACGATCATCTGAAGACGCCGGACTTCTTCGACGCCGCCGCCAACCCGTCGATCACCTTCAAGTCGACCAAGGTCGAGGACGCCGGCAACGGCAAGCTGAAGGTCACCGGCGATCTCAACATGCACGGCGTGACGAAGGCGGTGACGCTTGACGTCAAGGTCAACAAGATCGGCCCGAACCCGATGAACGCGCAGCAGAACAAGGCCGGCTTCACCGCGGTGGCGACGATCAAGCGCAGCGATTTCGGCATCAAGTACGCGCTGCCGGCGGTGGCCGACGAGGTGTCGCTGAAGCTGGACAGCGAGTGGGCGCAGGCGCAGTGAGCCGGCGATGAGCTCGCGCCTGTCCGCGCCGCTGCTGATCGTGGTCGCCGCCGTCGCCGGCGGCCTCGGCCTGTGGTCGGCGCAACGTTTCTACGCGCCGCCGGCGGCATCCGCCGGCGGCGCGAACGCGGCCTACGCCGCGGCCCTGATGTATCCGGAGCCGCGCGCGGTGGTGCCGTTCAAGCTCGTCCGCGGCGGCGGCGGCGCGTTCACCGACGCCGACCTCAAGGGTCGCTGGAGCCTGCTGTTCTTCGGCTTCACCCACTGCCCGGACGTCTGCCCGACCACGCTCGGCACCTTCGCGCAGGTCCACCGGAAGCTCGTCGGCACGCGGCCGCTGGCCGACGTGCAGATGGTGTTCGTGTCGGTCGATCCCGAACGCGACACGCCGGACAAGGTCGCCGAGTACGCGAAGTACTTCGATCCCGACATCGTCGGCGCCACCGGCGATCTCGACACGCTGATGGCGCTGACCCCCGGCCTCGGCGTGGTGTTCATGAAGTCCGCGCAGCCGAACGGCGACTACACCGTCGACCATTCCGCCAACGCGGTGCTGATCGATCCCCAGGGTCGGATGGCCGGGCTGTTCAGGCCGCCGCTCGATGCCGGAAAGATCGCCGACGACCTGGTGAAGATCGCGGCTGGGAACCGCTAGGGTCGGCTCTGACCCCCATCGCGAGGCGTCCTGGCGATGGCGGGCAGTGCCCGCCCTACGACTGCGTGCTACCTTGATCGGCTGATCCTCGCCAGAATCGACCCCATGCGCCCGATCGTCGTCCTGCAACACCTGGTCCCGCAGAAGCTGCTGACCCGGATCGTCTACGCCGCCACCCGCTGGCGCTTCGCGCCGTGGAAGAACCTGATGATCCGGACCTTGTCCAGGATCTACACGATCAATCTCGCCGAGGCGGCGAGCGCGAAGCTCGACGACTACCCGCACTTCAACGCCTTCTTCACCCGGACGCTGAAGCCCGGCGCGCGGCATTTCGACAGCGCGCCGGCGGCCTTCCTGATGCCGGCGGACGGGAAGATCAGCGCACTCGGCCCGATCGACGGCGACGCCATCCTGCAGGCCAAGGGCCACACCTACACCGTCGCCGAACTGCTCGGCGGCGAGGACAAGGCGGCGGAATTCCGCGACGGCGCGTTCGCCACCGTGTACCTCTCGCCGCGCGACTATCACCGCGTCCACATGCCGTTCACCGGCACCCTGACCGAGACCCTGCACGTCCCCGGCAAGCTGTTCTCGGTCGCGCCGCACACGGTCTCCTCGGTGCCGCGCCTGTTCGCCCGCAACGAGCGACTGGTCTGCCACTTCGACACCGAGTTCGGGCCGATGGCCGTGGTGCTGGTCGGCGCGATGCTGGTGAGTGGCGTGGAGACGGTGTGGAACGGCGTGGAGATCCCGCCTTACGCGACCGCCATCGTCCGTCGCGACTACCGCGGCCGCGACCTCCGCCTCGAGCGCGGCGCCGAACTCGGCCGCTTCAACATGGGCTCGACGGTGATCGTGCTGGTGCCGGCCGCGGCCAGGGCCGCGTTCGACCGCCGCCTCGGTCCGCAGGCGCCGGTGCTGGTGGGGCAGACTCTGGCGACGCTGGGCGGGGTGTAGGGCGCGCACCGCGCGCCGTCGCGAGGCGCCTAGCAACGGCGGCCAGTGGCCGCCCCGCAACGACGCGACCCAGCCCCGCACCGACTCTTGGTGGGGTGTAGGGCGCGCACCGCGCGCCATCGCGAGGCGCCTAGCAACGGCGGCCAGTGGCCGCCCCGCAACGACGCGACCCAGCCGCGCACCGACACTGGGTGGGGCGTAGGGCGCGCACTGCGCGCCATCGCGAGGCGCCTAGCAACGGCGGCCAGTGGCCGCCCCGCAACGACGCGACCCAGCCGCGCACCGACACTGGGTGGGGCGTAGGGCGCGCACCGCGCGCCATCGCGAGGCGCCTCGCAACGGCGGACAGTGTCCGCCCTACAACGACTCGACCCAGCCGCGTACCGCCGCGCTGTCGCCGCCCGCCAGCAACGCCGACAGGCGTTGCCGCAAGCCCTTCCGCGACAGTCCGAGCAGCCGCTCGCGCACGTCCAGCACCGCGCTGACGCGGACGCTCAGCACCTCGACACCGAGCGCGATCAGGATCGGCAGGAAGCGCGGGTCCGCAGCGAGTTCGCCGCAGACCGACAGCGGCCGGCGTGCCTTCGCCGCAGCCTCGACGGTCATCGCCACGAGGCGCAGCACCGCCGGGTGGAAAGGGTCGTAGCTGGCGCTCACCGCGGCGTTGTTGCGGTCGGCCGCGAGGGTGTACTGGACCAGGTCGTTGCTGCCGATCGCGAGGAAGTCGGCGGCCTTCGCCAGCGTCGCCGCGGTCAGCGCCGCCGACGGCACTTCGATCATCGCGCCGACCGCGACCGCCGGCGGGGGCTTCGCCGTCTCGCCGGCGAGCGAGGCGCGCGCCTCGTCGAGCAGGCGACGCATCGCGAGCACCTGCCCGGCCTCCGTGACCATCGGCAGCAGCAGCTGCAGCGGGCCGTAGATCGCGGCGCGCAGCAGCGCGCGCAGTTGCACGCGGGTCGCGGCCGGTCGCGCCAGCGACCAGCGCACGCCGCGCAGGCCCAGCGCGGGATGCGCCTCGTGGCTGCGCTCGGCGCCGCCCTCGGGACGCTCCGGCGGCAGGTCGAAGCTGCGCAGCACCACCGGCCGGCCGGCCATCGCCAGCACCGCATCGCGATAGACACGGAACTGGCCTTCCTCGTCGAGCGGGTCGATGCCGCGCAGCACCAGGGCCTCGGAGCGCAGCAGGCCGATGCCGGTCACGTCGAGTCGCCGCGCACGCGCGAAGTCCTCGGGCTGGTCGGCATTCGCCCAGACCTCGATCCGGTGGCCGTCGGCGGTGGTGCTGCCGGCGCGCTTCAGCCGCGAGCGGGCGCGCTGCGCGCGGGCGTCGGCGCGCTGCGCCTCGCGCAGCCGGGTGAGGTCGACGACGTCGGGCGCAAGCACCACCCGGCCGGCGTCGGCGTCGACCAGCAGCAGGTCCTCGTCGCCGACCTCGCCGAGGATGCCGTCGACGCCACAGACCAGCGGCACGCCCAGCGTGCGCGCGAGGATCGCGCCGTGCGAGAACGGACTGCCGCTGGCCTGCACGATCGCCACGGCGCCCTGCTCGACCCAGCGGTCGACCTCGGTCGGCGACAGCTGCGCGCAGACCACCACGGTGCCCTTCTCCAGCGCACGCCGGCGTTCGCCGGTCGGCCGCCGCGCGAGCGCCGCGGCGATCCGCTCGATCACATGCTCGATGTCCTCCGAGCGCGACTTGAGGTAGTCGTCCTCCATCGCCTGGAAGGCGGCGACCAGCTCGTCGCGCTGCGCCGCCAGCGCGGCGCCGGCCGTCATCTGCCGATCGACCACGTGGGCCAGCAGGCTGTTGGCGAAGTGGCCGTCGTCGAGCAGCAGGACGTGGGCGTCGATCAGGTCGGCGAGCTCGGACTTGCGGTCGCGGCGCAGCCGGCGGGCGAGGGTGGCGAGTTCGGCGCGCGCGCTGGTGACCGCCCGCAGCAGGCGCTGCGCCTCGGCCGGGACCTCGGCGCGGTCGAGCGGCGCGGCGTCGCGGTCCAGCGCCAGCGGCGCCACCACCCGGGCGCGGCCGCTGGCACGCCCGGCGGCGCCGGGTTGTCCCTGCCATTCGCGGCGGATGCGGCTCATGTCTCCCCGAAGCCGCGCGCGAACAGAGCGACGAGCGCGTCGGACGCGTCGCGCTCGTCGACGCCGCTGCAGCGGATCAGCAGGCGGGTGCCGCAGCTCGCGGCCAGCAGCATCAGGCCCATGATGCTCTTCGCGTTGACCTCGCGCTGACCCTTCACGACGCTGATGGTGCAGCCGAAACTCGACGCGAACTGCGCCAGCTTCGCCGAGGTGCGGGCGTGCAGGCCCAGCGGATTGACGACCTCGACTTCGCGCTCGATCACCTGGGCACCTCGATTCGATTGCTGCTCGTTGCGTGGAGAGCGGACCGGGGCCCGCTCTACCCTTGATCGACGATGACTCCGTTGCGACCGCCGCCGCTCGCCGTCGCCGCCAGCGCATCCAGGTCCTGCTCCGGGTAGTTCATGATCCGGAGCAGCATCGGCAGGTTCACGCCGGAGACGCGGCGCAGGCGACTGGTCTCGCGCGCGAGCCGTGCGGCGATGTTGCTGGGTGTCGCGCCGAAGAGGTCGGTCAGCACCAGCACACCGGCGCCCTGGTCGACCGAGCGCAGCGCGCGCGCCGCGCGGGTCACCGCCACTTCGATGTCCTCGCCGTTACGGTAGTCGGCCGCCTCGACCGGCAGCGGCAGGTTGCCGAGTGCGCCGCGCGAGGCGTTGACCAGCGCGGTGCCGAGGCCGGTGTGGGTGAGCAGCAGGACCGCGACCTTCATTCCAGCTCCCGATGGAACACGATGACCGAACTGCGGTTCACCCGCTGCAGCGCCGCGATGCGCTCGACCAGGTACACCGAGCGGTGGCGCCCGCCGGTGCAGCCGATGCCGACGGTGACGTAGTTGCGCTGCTCGGCCTCGAAGCGCGGCAGCCAGCGGCTGATGAAGGCATTGATCGCCCCCAGGTACTCGGCCACTTCCGGCAGCCGCTCGAAGTACTGGCAGACCGCGGCATCGCGGCCGGACAGCGGCCGCAGGGTCGGCTCCCAATGCGGATTCGGCAGGCAGCGGGCGTCGAACACGAAGTCGGCGTCGGCCGGCACGCCGCGCTTGTAGGCGAAGGATTCGATCAGCAGCGACAGGCCCGGGGTCGCCGCAGAGAACTCGGTGGCGATGCGGCGGCGCAGCTGGTGCACGTTCATGTCCGAGGTGTCGATCACCTGGTCGGCGATCGCCACCAGCGGACGCAGCACGCGACGCTCCAGAGCGATGGCATCCGCCAGCGGCACGCCGTCGCCGGTCAGCGGATGGCGGCGGCGGGTGTCGGAGAAGCGCTTGAACAGGATCTCGTCGCGGGTGTCGAGGAACAGCAGCCGGCAGGAGATCCCGCGCTCGGCGAGCGTCGCCATGATCGCCGGCAGGCGCGACAGGTGCTCGGCGCGGTTGCGCACGTCGACGCCGACTGCGAGCAGCGGGAAGCGGTTCGGCGGGTCGCGGGTCAGCGCGTCGACGAAGGCCGGGATGAGCTCGACCGGCAGGTTGTCGACGCAGTAGTGCTCGAGGTCCTCAAGCGTGCGCAGCGCGATGGTCTTGCCGGAGCCGGACAGGCCGCTGACGATCGCGATCTGGGTGCCGGCGGCGGGAGGATGCGTCGGAGTGGCGGCGCTGGGCTGGGACATGGACCGAGTGTAATCGCTCGCGATGAACGGAGGCCCGTTCGGGCCCGCCGATCCGAGGATCGGCGGGCAGGCAGGCGGGCCGGTCAAACGCCGGCGATTCCCGCCTCCCGGCATTCGGGGTTAGGATGTGCGGCCGTCCCCACCGATTCTTCGTCCATGAGCTGGTTGTCGAAACTGATGCCGAAGGGAATCCGCACGCAGGGCGCTGCCAAGCGCAACGTGCCGGAGGGCCTGTGGGTGAAATGCGACAGCTGCCAGGCCGCGCTGTACCAGCCGGAGCTGGAGGCGCAGCAGAAGGTCTGTCCGAAGTGCGGGCACCACATGGCGATCGGCGCACGCGAGCGCCTCTCCCAGTTCTTCGACGGCGACAGCACCGTCGAACTCGGCGCCGATCTCGGCCCGGTGGACGCGCTGAAGTTCCGCGATTCGAAGAAGTACAAGGACCGCATCACCGCCACTCAGCAGGCCACCGGCGAGAGCGACGCGCTGGTCGCGATGCACGGCCGCCTGAAGGGTCGGCCGCTCGCCGCCTGCGCCTTCGAGTTCTCCTTCATGGGCGGTTCGATGGGCTCGGTGGTCGGCGAGCGTTTCACGCTGGCCGCCGAATACGCGCTCGAGAAGCGCATCCCGCTGGTCTGCTTCTCGGCGACCGGCGGCGCGCGGATGCAGGAGGGACTGTTCTCGCTGATGCAGATGGCGAAGACCTCGGCGGCGATCGCGCGACTGCGCGAGGCCGGCGTGCCCTACGTCTCCGTGCTGACCCACCCGACCACCGGCGGCGTCTCGGCGAGCCTCGGCATGCTGGGCGACATCAACGTCGGCGAGCCGCAGGCGCTGATCGGCTTCGCCGGACCGCGGGTGATCGAGCAGACGGTGCGCGAGACCCTGCCGGAAGGCTTCCAGCGCAGCGAGTTCCTGCTCGAGCACGGCGCCATCGACCTGATCGTCGACCGCCGCCACATGCGCGACAAGCTCGCGGCACTGCTGGCGCTGATGCAGCGCATGGATGCCCCGGCGGCCTGCATCGACGCGACCGAGCCGGCGGCGGCGACTTGATCGACGGGCGTCGCGCAGGGCGCGCACAGCGCGTCTTCGCCCGGACGCCTCGCGATGGCGGGCAGTGCCCGCCCCTCGAGAACAGATGAGCGTCGCGGTCGACCTCGACACCTGGCTGGCGCGGATCAGCGCCAGCCACCCGCATGAGATCGAACTCGGCCTCGACCGCGTTCGCGCCGTCTGGCTTGCCATGGGCGCGCCGCGACCGGCGCCGATCGTGATCACGGTCGGCGGCACCAACGGCAAGGGCTCGACCGTCGCGTTCCTGGTCGCGATGCTGCGCCGGGCCGGCGTCCGCGTCGGCGCCTACACGTCGCCGCATCTCGAGCGCTACAACGAACGGGTCGCGATCGACGACCTGCCGGTCGACGACGCGGCGCTCTGTGCGGCCTTCGAGCGGATCGACAAGGCTCGCGGCGACGTGGCGCTGACCTATTTCGAGGTCGGCACGCTGGCGGCGATCGACCTGTTCGCTCGCGCTGCGGTCGAGGTCGCGGTACTCGAGGTTGGCCTCGGCGGCCGACTCGACGCCGTGAATCTGATCGACGCCGACGTCGCGGTCGTCACCACCATCGACCTCGACCACCAGGACTGGCTCGGCGACGACCGTGACGCGATCGGCCGAGAGAAGGCCGGAATCGCGCGCGCCGGGCGGCCGCTGGTGATCGGCGAGGCGGATCCGCCGGCCGGGCTGCTCGATGTGGCAGTGGCCTCCGGGGCGGTGCTGATCCGGCGCGGCATGGACTTCAGCGCACGACTCGACGTCCACGGGGTATCGCAATTCTGGTGGCAACACCGGGGCGGCTTCACGTTCAGGGTGCCGCTCCCCCAACTCGCTGGCGCGGTGCAGGTCGACAACGCCGCCACGGCGATCGCCGCGCTGTACGCATTGACCGATCGCCTCCCGTTTAGCCCAGTGGTGGCCGCCGGCGTTCACTTCGCGGCCGTTGCCGGTCGCCTGCAGCGCCTGGCGCGAGCTCCGGAGCTGTGGATCGACGTCGGCCACAATCCGCAGGCCGCCCGCTCGCTCGCGGACTGGCTCGACGCGCAGCCGCAGAAGCCGACCCACGCCGTGTTCGCGGCGCTGGGCGACAAGGACATCGCGGGAGTGGTCGCGGCACTCGGCGAGCGGATCGCGCGCTGGCATCTCGGCGGCCTCGCCGCGGAGTCGCCGCGTGGCCTGTCGGCGGCGGCGCTGCGCGATCGCGTGGCGATAGCGCTGCCCAAGGCCGCGATCGACACCCATCCGGACATCGCCGCGGCGCTCGTCGCAGCGCGTGCCGCAGTGGGCGAGGGCGGTCGCGTGCTGGCCTTCGGATCCTTCTTCACCGTCGCCGCGGTGCTCCGGGCGACCCGGGACGAATCGCGGTGACGGCGGGCGAAGCGCGGGCGTGTCGTCCGTTTAGACCCGGGTTAACACGTCCACCGTTATAATTTGCGAGTCCCCTCGACGAGTCGATGCGCATGGATCCCGCTCTGAAGCAGCGCCTGATTGGTGCCGTTGTGCTGGTGGTGTTGGCCGTGATCTTCGTGCCGATGATGATCGGCGGCGCGCCGAAGACCGAGCAGCAGGCCGTCGATCTCACCATCCCGAAGGCCCCCGAACGCAACTTCGAGACCCGCGTGGTGCCGCTCGCGCCCGGTGCAGCGCCGGCTCCGGCCGCCGCTCCGGCCAAGCCGGCCGCGACACCCGACAACAGCATGCCAACCACGGCCGCACGGACCGATGCCCCAGTGGCCGTCGTCGACACCCACGCGCCGCCGAAGACCGACGCGCTCGCCGGCGATGCGGCCAGGCCGGCGGCCAGTGGCACGATCCCGTCGACCCCGGCGCGTCCGGCTCCGGCGTCGCCCGCCCAGCAGTCGAAGGACGCCGGCGCGGCCGCCGCCGCCGCGACCGCCGCCGCGGCCAACACCGCGACCGGCGCGGCGCCGCCGGCGCCGATCAATCCTCCTCCGACCGGCGGCGGTCGCTACGTCGTCAGTTTCGGCACCTATGCCAAGAAGGAAAACGTCGACGCGCTGGTCGCCAGCCTGGTCAAGGCGGGTCTGAAGGCCTATTCCGACAACGTCGACGTGAACGGCGAGCCGCGCTTCCGGGTGCGCTCGGGCCCCTACGTCGATCGCTCCGAGGCCGAGGCCGCGCGACTGAAGGGCAAGGCGGCGCGCGCCGACGCGCCCGGCACGATCGTCGAGGTCGACGACAGCCCGGCGCGTCCGGCGGTGGCGTCGGCCAAGCCGGCTGCCGCGTCGCCCGCCGCCGCGGGCACGCCGGCGGCTCCGCCGGCGACGGCGGCGGCGACGCCCGCGCCGCGGGTCAGCGGCTGGGCGGTCCAGGTCGGCGCCTTCGCCACCGAGGCCGAGGCGAATCTCAAGCGCGACCAGCTGCGCAATGCCGGCTTCGCCAGCTTCATCGACCCGGTGAAGACCGAGAAGGCCACCCTGTACCGCGTGCGGGTCGGACCGGAAGCGGTCCGCGCGAACGCCGACAAGCTGCGCGACGCGCTGAAGGCGAAGTTCGGCGGCGACGCGATCGTCGTCTCGCATCCGTGAACCGCGGTTCGTGAACTCGGCCGACGCCGTCATCCTCGCTGCCGTGCTGCTGTCGGTCCTGATCGGACTATGGCGCGGGCTGGTGGTGGAGGTGATGTCGCTGGTGGTGTGGTTCGTGGCGGTGCTGGCGGCGTATCTGCTGGGACAGCAGGTGGGCGAGATGTTCGCCCGGGTGATCGAGCTGCCCTCGGCGCGGATCGCGGTCGGCTACACGCTGGTGTTCTTCGTCAGCATGGTGGTCGGCGCGATCGTGATCTGGCTGCTCCGGCGGGCGGTCGAGAGCACCGGCCTCAGCGGCACGGACCGCATGTTCGGGATGCTTTTCGGGCTGGTCCGGGGCGTTCTGGTGGTGAGCCTCGGCGTGCTGCTCGCGGGCTTCACGCCGCTGCCACGCGACGGCTGGTGGCAGGAGTCGCAGGGCGTCGCGCTGGTCATGCCGCTGTCGCTGCAGATCGCCGCGCTGCTGCCGGAATCGGTGAGCGCCAAATTGAATTTCCATCCGGCGGAGGCCGCGGCGAACGAGCATCCGCTCGCCGACAAGTCGCCGCCACAGAAGAGTTGAGCTGATAGCCATGTGCGGAATCATCGGGATCGTCGGTCAATCGGAGGTCGGCGCTGCGCTCTACGACGCGCTGACCGTGTTGCAGCACCGCGGCCAGGACGCCGCCGGGATCGCCACCATCGACGGTGCCCGGGTGCGTCTCGCCAAGGGCAACGGACTGGTCCGCGACGTATTCGGCGACGGCGAGATGCGCAAGCTCGCCGGCCGCATCGGCATCGGGCACTGCCGCTATCCGACCGCCGGCTCCGAAGGCTCCGCCGAGGCGCAGCCCTTCTACGTCAATTCGCCCTACGGCCTGGCGCTGGCGCACAACGGCAACCTCACCAACACCGAACGGCTGCGCCGCGAGGTGTTCGAGCAGGACCGCCGCCACTGCAACACCCAGTCGGATTCCGAGGTGCTGCTGAACGTGCTCGCTCATGAGCTCGCCGTTCAGGACGCCGCGCGCCCCTCGCCGGACCACGTGTTCCGCGCGATCGAGGGCGTGCACCGGCGCTGCGTCGGCGGCTATGCGGTGGTGGCGCTGGTGCTGGGCATCGGCGTGGTCGCCTTCCGCGATCCGCACGGCATCCGCCCGCTGGTGCTGGGCCGCCGCGAGACCGCGTCCGGCGTCGAGTGGGCGGTCGCCTCCGAGAGCGTCGCGCTCGACGTGCTCGGCTTCAAGCGGGTGCGCGACGTCGCCCCCGGCGAGGGTGTGGTGCTCGGCGTCGACGGCGAGATGGTCGCGCGCCAGTGCGCGGCTCCGGCTGCGCACACGCCGTGCATCTTCGAATACGTCTACCTCGCGCGCCCGGACTCGATGATGGAGGACGTGTCGGTGTACAAGGCGCGGCTCCGGATGGGCGAGCGCCTGGCCCGCAAGATCCTGCGACTGCGTCCGGATCACGACATCGACACCGTGATCCCGATCCCCGACACCAGCCGCACCGCGGCGATGCCCCTCGCCAATGCGCTCGGCGTGCCGTTCCGGGAAGGCTTCGTGAAGAACCGCTACGTTGGCCGCACCTTCATCATGCCGGGGCAGGAACAGCGGGTGAAATCGGTGCGGCGCAAGCTGAACGCGATCGAGCTCGAGTTCCGCAACAAGGTGGTGCTGCTGGTCGACGACTCGATCGTGCGAGGCACCACCTCGCAGCAGATCATCCAGATGGCGCGCGAAGCCGGCGCGCGCAAGGTCTATTTCGCCTCGGCGGCACCGCCGGTGCGCTATCCGAACGTCTACGGCATCGACATGCCGGCGGTCGCGGAACTGGTCGCCAACGGCCGCAGCGAGGCCGAGGTGGAAAAGCTGCTCGGCTGCGACTGGCTGATCTACCAGGACCTGCCCGACCTGATCGACGCCGTCGCCGAAGGCAACGAAAACCTGTCGCAGTTCGACACGTCCTGCTTTTCCGGCGAATACGTCACCGGCATCGACGGCGACTACCTTGCCGACGTCGCCGCGCTGCGGTCCGACCAGGCGAAGGCGGAGCGGCGCAAGGCCTCCTGATTGTTCGGCCGGGTCGGGAAAACAGCGGTTCGACCTGAGTCCTGACGGGGGGACGGCGGTGATCGTCGGCGATATTTGTGAGTGGGCGTTCGAGGCGCTGATGTCCGCCGACGTCGGGCGGAAGCTTGCCTTGGTCGCGGGTCTGGCCGAGGCGGTCGCCACGGGTCGCGTCGACCTGCGGCCGGGCCGTTCCCGCGACATCGCGCCGCAACCGATCCCGATCCCGGGCCGGCCGGAACGGCCGTCCCTCGTCGAGCCGCGCGAACTCGCCGACCGCAAGCTGACGACGCCCGAGGGCAGGGCGGCCCTCGTGCACGCGGTCGCCCACATCGAATTCAATGCGATCAACCTGGCGCTGGACGCGGTCTACCGCTTCCGCGACTTCCCGGCCGACTACTACCGCGACTGGCTCGGCGTCGCGGTCGACGAGGCACGCCACTTCGGCTGGCTGTCCGGTCGACTGGCGGAACTGGGTCACGCCTATGGCGACTTCCCGGCGCACAACGGCCTGTGGGAGATGGCGGTGCAGACCGCCGACGATGCGCTGGCGCGGATGGCGCTGGTGCCGCGGGTTCTGGAGGCGCGTGGCCTCGACGTGACGCCCGGAATGATCCGGCGCCTCACCGGGGCGGGCGACCGGGCGACGGTGGCCATCCTCGAGCGGATCCTGGCCGAGGAGATCGGCCACGTCGCCGCCGGCACCCGCTGGTTCAAACATTGTTGCGCGGCGCGCGGCTCCGAGCCCCTGCCGACCTTCCTGGCCCTGCTCGGCCGGGCGGCGCCCGGAGCCTTGCGCGGCCCGCACAATCGCGAGGCCCGCCGGATCGCGGGCTTTTCGGACGCCGAGCTGACGGCGCTCGCCGGAGGCTGATCCAGCGCCGGGTCGGGTCGCGGCATCCCGCTGGAAGCGGCCTGCGTACACGTTTTCCACACCTTCGTACCGGGCGGTGTGTGCTACCTTTTGGGAATTCGGTGTCGCCCGCGCGGGGTGCCCACGTCCGCCTTGCCGCGCTGCTTTTCGGGGAGAGTCATGCTGACAGTCGTACGCCGTGTCCGGCACGTGGTCCTGGGTCTGGCGCTTGCGGCGCTGTCGACGATGGCGTTCGCGCAGCGCGATCCGGGCATCCGGGCGAACATCGGTGAGCCGGATTCGGTCACCGCGGTCCCGACCTTGACCTACACGCCGGCCAATGGCGGCACCATCAACTTCAGCTCCGGTACGGCGACGCTGGTCGCCAACGCGGCGTTGACCAACGGCGCGGGCACCAGCTCCGTCGGCTCCTGCACGCTGTCCGGCGCCAACGCCGGCAACTTCACCGTGCAGACCTCGACGATGTTCACGTTCGACCAGACCCAGCCTGGCGGAACGACCACGCTGACCTGCACCAGCACCAACCCGGGCAGCGATCCGTGCTCGGCCGCCTCGTCGACCAGCGCACCGCTGACCGGCACGTTGAACCTGACCTGCAGCAACGCCACCGCCTCGGCGATCACGGCGACGCTGAACTGCGTGCAGCTCGGACCGATCCTGAACCCGTCGTGGACGGTGTCCTGCCCGGCCAACCCCGGCGCGACCTTCAGCATCGACGACGTCACCCAGATCGAAGGCAACTCGGGCACATCGACGTTCACGTTCACCGTCACCCGCGGCGGCAACACCACCGGCTCCAACACGGTCGACGTGGCGACCTCCAACGGGACCGCCACCACCGCCGACAGCGACTACGTCGCCAATTCGACGACGCTGTCGTTCACCGCCGGACAGACCTCCAAGACCTTCGCGGTCACGGTCAACGGCGACACCAAGTTCGAGCCGACGGAGACCTTCAACGTCAACCTGTCGAACGCCACCGGCGCCAGCGCCACCATTTCCGACAACCTCGGCGTCGGCACCATCACCAACGACGACACCCAGCCCACGATCTCGATCGCCGACGTCACCCAGGCCGAAGGCAATGCCGGCACCAGCAACTTCGTGTTCGCGGTGACGCTGTCCAACGCCAGCTCGCAGACCATCACGGTCGACTACGCCACCGCGGACGTCTCCGCGACCGCCGGCAGCGACTACACCGCGGCCTCGGGCACGCTGAGCTTCTCGCCGGGTGTCACCAGCCAGAACATCACGGTCGTCGTGAACGGCGATAGCACGGTCGAGCCGGACGAGACCTTCAACGTCAACCTCAGCAACCCGAGCAACGCGACGATCGCCGACAACCAGGGCGTGGGCACGATCACCAATGACGATGTCCCGGCGTCGTTCGCGATCGACGACGTGACCCAGATCGAAGGCAACGCAGGCACCAGCACGTTCGCGTTCACCGTCACCCGCTCCGGCGGCACCTCGACGACCCAGGCGGTCGACGTCGCCACCTCGGACGTCACGGCGACCACCGCCGACAGCGACTACGTCGCCAGCTCGACGACGCTGACCTTCACCGCCGGCCAGACCACCAAGACCTTCAACGTGACGGTCAACGGCGACACCAAGTTCGAGAACACCGAGACCTTCAACGTCAACCTGTCGAACGCCACCAACGGAGCGACGATCTCCGACAACCTCGGGCTCGGCACGATCACCAACGACGACGGCACGCCGGCGATCTCGATCAACGACGTCACCCAGGCGGAGGGCAACGCGGGCACCTCGAACTTCGTGTTCACGGTGTCGCTGTCCAACCCCAGCTTCCAGACCATCACCGTCGACTATGCGACGGCCAACAACACCGCGACCGCGGGCAGCGACTACACCGCGACCTCGGGCACGCTGACGTTCACGCCCGGCAACACGACCCAGACGATCACCGTCCTGGTCAACGGCGACACCACGGTCGAGGCGAACGAGACCTTCAACGTCAACCTCAGCAATCCGAGCAACGCGACGATCGCCGACAACCAGGGCGTCGGCACCATCACCAACGACGACCTCGCGCCGAGCTTCAGCGTCAACGATGTGACCCAGATCGAAACCAACGGCGGCACCACGACCTTCGCGTTCACCGTGACCCGTTCCGGCGATACCACCGGCACCAACGGGATCGACGTTGCGACCTCCGATGGCACCGCGACCGTCGCCGACGGCGACTACGTCGCGAACTCGACGACCTTCAGCTTCACTCCCGGCCAGACCACCAAGACCTTCAATGTCACCGTCAACGGCGACACCAAGTTCGAGCCGAACGAGACCTTCAACGTCAACCTGACCAACGCCACCGGTGCCGGAGCGGTCATCGTCGACAACCTGGGCGTCGGCACCATCACCAACGACGACACGACTCCCGCGATCTCGATCACCGACGTCACCCAGGCGGAAGGCAACGCGGCTACCTCGAACTTCGTGTTCGCGGTGACGCTGTCCAACACCAGCGCGTCGACCATCACCGTCAATTACGCGACCTCCAACGGCACCGCGACCGCCGGCAGCGACTACGTCGCGACCTCGGGAACGCTCACCTTCACCACCGGCGTGACCAGCCAGAACGTCACCGTCGTGGTGAACGGCGACACCACGGTCGAGGCGAACGAGACCTTCAACGTCAATCTCTCCGGCGCGAGCAACGCGACGATCGCCGACAACCTCGGCGTCGGCACCATCAGCAACGACGATTCCGCGTTCTCGATCAACGACGTGACCCAGAACGAAGGCAACGCGGGCACCACGTCGTTCAATTTCACCGTGACCCGCTCCGGCGACACCAGTGGCACCCAGACGGTCGACGCCGCGACGTCGGACGGCACCGCGACCACCGCGGACAGCGATTACGCGGCGCAGAGCAGCACGCTCAGCTTCGGTGTCGGCGTGGCCACCCGGACGTTCACCGTCCTCGTCAACGGCGACACCAAGACCGAGCCGAACGAGACCTTCAACGTCAACCTGTCGAACGCCACCGGCGGCGCGTCGATCAGCGACAACCTCGGCGTCGGCACGATCACCAACGACGACGCGACGCCGACGATCTCGATCAACGACGTGACCCAGGTCGAAGGCAATGCCGGCACCTCGGCGTTCGTGTTCACCGTCAGCCTGTCGAACCCGAGCGCGTCGACCGTGACCGTCAGCGCGGCGACGGCGAACGGCACGGCGACCGCCGGTTCCGACTACGTCGCGATCGTCGGGCAGACCGTCACCTTCAATCCGGCGGTCACCAGCCAGACGGTGTCGGTGACGGTCAACGGCGACACCACCTTCGAGCCGAACGAAACCTTCTTCGTCAACCTGACCAGCCCGGTCAACGCGACCATCGCGGACAACCAGGGCCTCGGCACGATCAGCAACGACGACCCGGGCCAGCCGGAATTCAGTGCGGCGCCGGCTCCGGGCGCGCGCTCACTGTCCGGCATCGTCGGCGCCAGTCTCACCGACGTGATCGCGGTCTCCAACGTCGGTGACCCGACCTCGAACCTCACGGTCACGGCGACGATGACCAGCGGCACGACGCTGACCGTCGCTCCGGGCACCGCCGGTGCGGGCATCGGTCAGGGCGGTTCGCAGAACTTCACCGTGACCTGCAACAGCGGCACGGCGGGCGTGTTCTCCGACACCCTGACGTTCACCACCAACGATGCGCAGGACGGCGTCAACGAGACCAGCGTGCAGTACACCTACACCTGCACGGTGAGCAACGTGCCGCCGAACCTCACCTACAACCCGACCCCGGGCTCGACCATCGGCTTCGCCGGCATCACCAATGCCGGTGACACCGGCACCGCGTCGATCACGGTGACGCCGTCCGGCGGCGCCGGCGCCGGCGCCACCGCGACCACCACGGTCAACGGCTGCTCGATCGGCGCCATCTCCGGGCCGGCCAGCTTCGGCAGCGTCGCGGGCGTCAACCTGAGCTTCGTCGGGTCCACCAACGTCCAGCAGATGATCCCGCTCTCGTGCACCTCCGGGGTCAGCGTCACGACGGCGACGCTGACCTGCACCGAGACCCGTGGCGCCAACGCCCCGGTCGCTCGCGCCTGGCCGCTCAGCTGCGCGGCCGGCAGCGCGTCCGAGTTCGCCTCGACGCCGGCCCCGGGCCTGCTCAGCATCACCACCCCGGCCGGCACCACGGGAACCACCACGGTGACGGTGACCAACCTCGGCACGGCCAACCTGACCGCGAACGCGACGGGCCTCTCCGGCGTGCTCGGCGTCGCGCCGGCCGGCGTGCAGACGATCGCGCCGATGGCGTCGCGGGTGTTCACCGTGAGCTGCAACAGCGCGACCTCGGGCACCTTCAGCCAGACCCTCAATTTCGCGACCAATGACGGCGGCAACATCGACGGCGTCGACGAGACCAGCGTGAACTTCCCGGTGACCTGCACCGTGCAGGATGTGCCGCCGAGTCTCGCCTACGCGCCGAGTCCGATGATGACGATCAACTTCACCGGCATCGTCAACGCCGGGGACCCGGGCACGGCCACGATCGCGGTCACGCCGTCGGGCGGCGCCGGTGCCGGAGCGGCGGCCACTACCCGCGTCGACAACTGCAGCATCGGCGGGGTCGTCGGTACCGGCAGCTTCGGTGCGGTGACCGGCCAGCCGCTGGTGTTCGTCGGCAACACGGTGACTCCGCAGAACCTGGGCCTGACCTGCACCTCGTCGGCGACGCTGACCACCGGCACGCTGAGCTGCACCGAGACCCGGGGCGGCGCTGCGCCGACCACCAACACCTGGCCGCTGAGCTGCCAGGCGGGACTGTCGCCCGAATACGCGTCGACGCCGGCGGCCGGCTCGACGCTGACGATCAACACCAGCATCGGCACGCCGGCGAGCACGACCGTCACGGTGAACAACCTCGGCACGGCGCCGCTCAACACCAGCGCGACCGGCCTCAGTGGCCAGCTGTCGGTCCTTCCGGCCGGGATGCAGGGTATCGCGGTGGGCGGCAGCCTGCCGTACACCGTCAGCTGCGCGGCGACCCAGGGCGGCAGCTTCAGCCAGACGCTGACCATCACCAGCAACGACATCGCCGGCATCGACAACATCAACGAGAGCAGCAACACCTACACCGTGGTGTGCAATGTCGCCTCGCCGGAATTCGCGTCGGTGCCGCTGGTCGGCAGCACGGTGACGATCGTCACGCCGTTCGGCACGACCGGAACCGCGAACGTCGTCGTCAGCAATCCGGGAACGTTGCCCCTGACCGTGACCCCGGGCGGCCTCAGCGGGCTGCTGTCGGTCGCGCCCGGCGGCGCACAGACGGTCGCTGCCGGCGGGAGCCTCAGCCTGACGGTCAGCTGCAATGCCACCCAGGCGGGCCAGATCGCGCAGCTGCTGACCCTGACCACGAACGACACCGGCGGCATCGACGGCATCAACGAGTCGTCGGTCACCTATCCGGTGGCCTGCTTCGTCACCCAGACCGGCGCCACCATCCCGACCCAGGGGCGCTTTGGGCAGCTCCTGATGGGTCTGCTGCTGCTGGGCCTGGCCCTCGCGGCCCTCCAGCGGGGCGGCCGCAGCGCGTAACAGGGCAGGGCTGGCGGACCGGCGCGGCGCCTGCCAGCGCCGCCCGGGGGTCGACCCACGTCGGCCCCTGATCGGCCGGTCCGGATGTTCAGAATCACACCCGGCGACGTTCCATTTCCCGGAGTGACGAGAATCTTTCCGGAAACTGACCGGTTTCGGCATCGAATACCGTTCCTGTCGAGGTCGAACGGAAATTCGACGCGACGGGAGCCGCGGGGGCGACACCGGAAACGGTGATGCAGTGCGGCAGTTTCCTGTCCCGGGGCTTGACCCCGTCACGTAAAGTCACGATGATCCGGGCTCTTAGCCCGCAATCCTTACGGGAGGTTATACCCATGATGCGCAATACGTTGGCAATGCTGGTAGTTGCGGGCCTCGCCGCATGGAGCACGGGCGCTTCGGCGTGCGGCAATCCGGCGACGGTGTGGGGCCAGGGCGGCGTCACCGCGGTGACCGGCTCGGTCGTCGTCGGTCAGCCGACCGATGCGGCGGCTACCAAGACCAGTCCCTATTCGGGCAAGTGCGGCGCGCGTATGGGCGTCGCCGGCACCTTCCTGATGGACGGCTCGGCCACCGCCGAAAACACCTTCAACTCCCGCTTCTACCTGTTCACCGGCGTTTCCGGTGCGGGTACGGTCAAGGTGTTCTCCGCCAAGAACAGCGGCAACGTCGAGCTGATCGGCGTTTCGTTCACCGGCACCACCCTGGTGTTCAACACCTCCAAGGCGGACGCCTCCGCCACCGGTACCGCGACGGTGACGGGCATCGCCGCGAACCACTGGTACTCGATCGAGACCAACTGGAACCGCACCCTGCCGACCCCGACGATGACCATCAAGGTCAACGACGGTGCCCCGGCGATCGCGGAGAAGACGGCCAGCATCACGACTGGTATCGGCACCGCGGTGGCTGACGCCATCGACTACGTCCAGGTGGGCTGGGTCTCGAACACCGGCGGCACCCCGACCGGCACCATCGGCATCGATGCCTACGAGTCGCGTCGCGCGACCGCGATCGGTGCGCTGAAGAATTGCGACGCGAACGGTGACCTGACCTGTAACGCGAACGACGTCTCCGGCGCCGCCAATGCAGTGCTCGGTGTGCTGCTGGGCGATCCGACCAAGCTTCAGGTCGGTCAATACGACTGCACCGCCGATGGCCAGTTCAACGCCAACGATGTGTCGGCCACCGCCACCGTGGTGCTGAACGACCTGCTCGGCGGCACCAGCTGCAGCCACTAAGGAGACTGACATGAAGAATCTCGCACTCGTTTTCTCCGTTGGTCTCGCCCTGCTGGCCGCCAACACCGCTCGCGCCGACAGTGACCTCGTCGTCACCTATGGCAAGTCGAAGATGAAGGGTCAGGTCGTGAATTTCGATCTGCAGTCCGACGGCACCGTCACGGCCTACCAGTTCGTGGTCGACCTGCCGAAGGATGCCTCCAACATCGACCTCAGCAAGGCGCTCTCGGGTCTCGACAAGGCCCATACCGGCCAGGTCCAGGCCAAGGGCAATCGTGTCGCGGCCGTGATCTACAGCCTCGACAACACGCCGCTGCCGGCCGGCATGCAGAGCATCGGCGTCATCTCGTACCAGTCGAAGATCGGCGGGCAGCCGAAGATCAGCAACACGCTCGGTTCGAACGCGGAAGGTAAGACCGCTGGCCAGTCCCGTTCTCAGGCGGAAGGCCTGGACAACGCGCAGCAATAACTATTTCGAAAAACACACTCGTTGGGGAGTGAAAAAATGAAATCCTTGCTCAAACTCGCACTGATATCCGCTGGATTGGATGCAGGAGCCGTCTCGGCTCCTGCCGCCTTTGCCAGCTCCGTCGACATCGACTTCGATACCGGCACTGCCGGCATCCAGACGTCCAACACCGTCATCTCGGGTGGCACGCTGAACGCCACCGTCCAGTACACCAGTACTGACGCTACGACCAACATCTCCGGTTCGTTCACGTTCGACAACACCAAGTTCACCGTGGCGGCCACCGGCCAGAACGGCGCCGTCTGCAACGTGAACCAAGGCTCGGGAACGATCGCCGTGGTGACCGTCAACGGCAGCGGCGCGCTCGCGACGAACAACTACTGCAGCCTCGTTTTCACCCAGACTCCGACGGCGGTTGCGGCGTCCTCCAGCACTGTCGCTATCGGCACGGCGTTCACCTTCGCCGGCGGTGCGGGCACCAACAACGGCGGCACGATCAACATCGTGATCCTCTCGCCGGAGTTCAACGCGACCCCGGCTCCGGGTGCGCGCACGCTGAACACCGTCCTCAGCAACTCGGCCTCGAACACCATCGTCGTCGACAACGCTGCGGGTGACGTCGGCACCACCCTGAACGTCACCAGCGCCACCGTGACGAACGTGGTTGGTACCTCCGGCACGATCACCGTCAGCCCGGGCAGCGCCACCGTCCCGCAGGCCGGCCCGACCGCCACCTTCACCGTGCAGTGCACGGGCAGCGCGGCGACCACCGGTACGACCACGGCGGACATCGTGTTCGCGACCAACGATGCGAAGGACGGCGTCAACGAGACCTCGGTGACCTACCCGTACACCTGCAACGTCGTCGCCTCGTCGCTGCTGGTCACCCCGTCGCCGATCAACCTGACCCCGACCATCGGCGGCGCCGCTGGTACCCAGGTCGTGTCGATCCAGAACGTCACCGCGTCGCCGGTCACCGTCACCAGCCTGTCCGGCCTGTCCGGCGTGCTGTCGGTGAGCCCGACCGCCGCGTTCACGATTCCGGCGAACTCGACCGACACTGCGCACACCGTGTCCTGCACCCCGACCAACACCACGCTGGTCACGCAGACGCTGGCGGTCAACAACAGCGGCGCCCCGGCGACCGTCAACGTGACCGTCAACTGCACCGGCCAGGGCCCGATCTTCTCCGGCGCTCCGGCGGCGGGTTCGACCGTCACCATCACGGATCCGGCGGGCGGCGCTGCCACCACCTCGAACATCGTGGTGACCAACAACGGCAACACGTCGCTGAACATCACGGGCGCCACCGGTCTGACCGGCGTGCTCAGTGTTGCTCCGACCACCGCGACGATCGCCGCGGCCGCCAATCAGACGTTCACGGTGAGCTGCGCCCAGGCTGACGCTGGCCTGACCACCACCCAGACCCTGAGCTTCGCGACCAACGACTCCGTTGCTCCGACCACCAAGACCTACACCGTGACCTGCAACTCGACCGGTCCGGAGCTGGGTGCGGTGAACGGTGCTGCCCTGGCCGCGTTCCCGGGCCAGAACGCTGCCGGCAACATGTCGATCCAGAACTCGGGTACGTCCGCGCTGAACCTGTCGGCCTGCTCCGCGACGCCGGTCGGCTTCACGGTGACCATCCCGGCCTCGATTCCGGTCGGCACCACGCAGATCCCGATTTCCGCGACCGCTCCGGGTGCCCCGGGCGCCCTGGTGTCCGGTTCGATCACCTGCACCACCGACGACGCGAACGAGCCGACCGTCACCTTCAACTTCTCGGTGACCGCGCTCAACCCGTCGATCCCGGCCCTCGGCGACATCGGCAAGGTCCTGCTGATGCTGACCCTGGTCGGCCTGGTCGGCTTCGCCCTGCGCCGCGCGCAGTAAGCGACAGCTTCCAGAGTGATGAGCAAGGGGCGCCTTCGGGCGCCCCTTTCTTTTTCCGAACCCGCGGACCGCGGCTCATCCTTCCGCGCTTCAACGCACATCCCGGGCCGGATGAGGGCCTGCCGCTTCGGCTTTCCTGACCCGATGCTGCCCTCGGGATGCCCGCGCACGGAAACCCGCTTGCGCCCTATGCTCCGCTCCCCGTGCGCGAGGCCGGGCGCGAATTGCGGATTGCAGTCGCGCTCAATCGCTTCAGGAGTCCATCGATGAAACCCGTGCTGCTGTTGTCCGATCTGCACCTCGGTGCCGACACCGTCGAGCACAACGCCGTCTTCGCCCGGTTGATGCGGAGCGCGGCGGGCCGCTTCGAGGCGATCTACCTGCTCGGCGATCTCTTCGATGCCTGGGTCGGTGACGACGACGACCAGCCTTTCGTTGCCGAGGCCGCCGATGCGATTGCGGCGGCCGCCCGCCAAGGGCCCGTCCACTTCGTGCACGGCAATCGCGACTTCCTGCTCGGCGCCGAATTCGCGCGTCGTTGCGGCATGACGCGGCTGGAGGAGCTCACCCGCATCCCCCTCGCAGGCACCGATACACTGCTGCTGCACGGCGACAGTCTGTGCACCGACGACGTCGCGTACCAGACGTTCCGCCGCACCTCACGCGCTCCCGCATGGCAGGCCGCGATGCTCGCCCAGCCGCTGGCCGTGCGGCGCCAGCTCGCTGCGCAGGCGCGCCAGCAGAGCCGCGAGCACCAGGCGGGCAGCATGGAGGCGATCCTGGACGTGAATCCCGGGGCGGTGGAGGACCTGTTTCGCCGCACTGGCGCGACGCGGATGATCCACGGCCACACCCATCGCCCGGCGCGACACTTCCTCGACGTCGACGGCCGTACGGTCGAGCGCCTCGTGCTTGGCGACTGGGGCGACGAGCGCCCGATCACGGTCCTCGACGCCGCAGGGCCGCGCACCCTCGACGCGGCGCAGTTCGCCTGACTCGACCTCCCCACCGCGACCCACCAGGACCGATGACGACGACGACTCCCGGCAGCGCCCGCATCGCAGCACTCCAGGCGTTCGCCCGCGACCACCTCCGTGACACTGCGGCGCGCTTCGAAGTCGCGTCGGCCGACGCCAGCTTCCGTAGCTACTGGCGCGTGCACTCTGGTGGCCGCAGCCACATCGTGATGAACGCCCCGCCGGACAAGGAAGACATCGGGCCCTGGCTCGATGTGGCCGCTCGCCTGACCGGAGCCGGCGTCCACGCGCCGAGCGTTCTCGCGGTCGACCGTGCGCAAGGCTTCATCCTGATGAGCGATCTCGGCGACCGGCTCTATCTGCCGGCCCTCACGGCGGACCGCGTCGACGTCCTCTATGCCGATGCGCTGGAGACGATCCTCGCGATGCAGACCCGGGTCGACGCGGCCGGACTGCCACGCTACGACCGCACCCGCCTGAACCAGGAAATGGAACTCCTGCCGACCTGGTTCCTGCAGCGGCATCTGGGCGTCGCGCCGGGCTGCGAGGGCTGGGACTGCCTCGAGTCCACCTTCACCCGGCTGGCGGACAGTGCGCTGGAGCAGCCGCAGTCCTTCGTCCATCGCGACTTCCACAGCCGCAACCTGCTGATCCTCGAAGCCGATTCACCCGGCGTGATCGACTTCCAGGACGCCGTCCTCGGCCCGATCACCTACGACCCGGTGTCGCTGCTGCGCGACTGCTACATCGCGTGGCCGGAGGAGAGGGTGGACGCCTGGTCGCAGTCGCACCGCCAGCGCTGGTGCGACGCGACGTCGACGACGATCGAGCCCGAACAGTGGCGCCGCTGGTTCGACTGGATGGGCCTGCAGCGCCACATCAAGGTCCTGGGCATCTTCTGCCGGCTCAACTACCGCGACGGCAAGGCCGGCTATCTGGGTGACTTGCCGCTGGTCCTCGAGTACACGCTGTCGGTGGCGCGGCGCTATCCGGAGCTGCGCCCCTTCGCAGAGTGGCTGGCGGCGGCGACCGCGGGCGTTCCGCTGACGCAGCCGTCAAGCGGATAGGGTGGGCAGCGCCCGCCTTCGCGGGCCGCTCCACGATTCCGATTCGACGCAGCGTCGAGGCAGCGGCGGCCAGTGGCCGCCCTACGCCAGCGAACTCCAGACTTCCGTCGCTCTTCGTGCGGCGTAGCCGCACTTGCGGAATCCGCGCAGCGGATTCCGGGCGCGGCACGATCCCCTTCAACGAGGCTCAAAGTTGTGCCGCGCTGAACGTATCGCAGGACTTCAGGTCGCCCTTCGCCATCCCGGTCTTGAACCAGCGCACCCGTTGCTGCGAACTGCCGTGGGTGAACGCGTCCGGTACGACGCGACCGCGCGACTGCTTCTGCAGCGTGTCGTCGCCGATCGCGGTGGCGGCGGCCAGCGCGCCCTCGACATCGCCCGCCTCGAGCCACTGCAGCTTGTCCTGCGCCCGCTTGGCCCAGACGCCCGCGAAGCAGTCGGCCTGCAACTCCTGCCGCACCGACAGGCCGTCGGCCCCCTCCAGCGTGGCACCGCGACGTCGCGCCTCGTCGACCTTGTCCGCGATGCCGAGTACGTTCTGCAGGTGGTGGCCGACTTCGTGAGCGACGACGTAGGCCCTGGCGAGGTCGCCGGCGGCATGGAAGCGCTGGTCCATTTCCTGGAAGAAGTCGAGGTCGAGATAGACCTGGCTGTCCCCGGGGCAATAGAACGGGCCCGAGGCCGCCGTCGCCGCGCCGCAGGCCGAGGTCACCTGGCCGTGGAACAGGATCAGCTTCGGCGCCGGATAGCGCTTGCCGCCGGCGGAAAACGCCTCGCCCCAGACATCCTCGGTGCTGCCGAGGATGCGGCTGACGAACTGGCCCTGCTCGCTGTTGATGGCGCTGCCGGACGAGGACCGCGGAGCCGACTGCTGCGGCGGTCCGGCGTCCTGGCCGCCGCCGGCCAGCAGGCCGAGGATCTCCAGGGGGTTCTTGCCGAGCAGCAGGCTGATCACGACAACGATCGCGATGCCGCCGAGCCCGAGGCCGCCGCCGCGAAAGCCGCGTCCGCCTCCGCCGCCGTAGCTGCCGCCGCCGCTGTCTTCCTCGACGTTGCTGCTCTGTCGTCCCTTGCGCCAGTCCATGCCGACCCCTCCCGTCCGGAATCGCTACGTTGCCGAACCGCGGGCGGCATCGCAAGGGTCGCGTCGCGGTCGACGATGAACGCCGTTTCATCGCCGTTCCCGGCTCGGGTGGACTAGCGTCGGCTGGTTCTGGCATCTTGGTCGTCTGTCGCTTCAGGAAATCGCCGTGGCCCCCGTTCATGCATCGCTTCCTCCGCGCCTCGCCCTGCTGAGCCTGGCGATCGCCGCCGTCCTGCCCGTCGTGGCGACCGCGGCCGACAAGAAGAAGGACGATGGACCGGACTGGAGCCTGTGCCCGACCGATCCGATCTTCGACTTCTACATCCGCGACTTCGGGGCCGGGATCGAGCGCAAGGGCGCCCCGGCCGACTTCGTCTCCACCCAGGTGACCATCACCGGCCGCAGCAGCTACCTGCTCGAGGGCGACGTGGTCGCGACCCAGGCCGACCAGCGCCTGCTGGCCGACAAGATGACCTACGACGCCGAGAGCGACACCGCGGTCGCCGACGGTCACGTGCGCTACCAGGACGCCGAGGCGGCGTTCACGGCCACCCATGCCGAGAGCCAGCTGTCGTACCAGAAGAGCAAGCTCGACAACGTGCAGTACGAGCTGATCCGCCAGCACGGCAACGGCGTCGCCGAACATGCCGAACGCTACGCCGAGCTCGACTCGCACCTGACGAAGGTGACCTACTCGACCTGCCCGCCGACCCGGCGCGACTGGGAATTCCATGCCGCGACGATCGACATCGACCACGTCGAGGGCGTCGGTCACGCGCGCGACGCGACCCTGTACTTCAAGGACGTGCCGATCCTGTACCTGCCCTACGCGCGCTTCCCGGTCGACGACGAACGCCACTCCGGCTTCCTGTTTCCGAGCTTCGGCAGTTCGTCGCGGACCGGATTCGACCTCGCGGTGCCGTACTACCTCAACCTGGCACCGAACATGGATGCCACGCTGGGGCCGCACATCTATGCACTGCGCGGCGTCGCGCTCGACGCCGAGTACCGCTTCCTCACCGAGACCCAGGGCGGCGTGCTCGAAGGTTCCTTCCTGCCGCACGATCGCGACGCCGACCGCGACCGCTTCGCCTACCGCTACCGCCACAGCGGTTCGCTCGGTCCGAACTTCGCGCTGACGGCCGACATCAACCGCGTCTCCGACACCCGCTACTTCCAGGACTTCGGCGACGGCCTGGTGCCGAGCGCCACCAGCCTGCTGCCGTCGAACGCCTACCTGCACGGCCGCGGCCAGTGGTGGAGCCTCGAGTTCGGCGGGGATTCGGTCGACATCACCGATCCTTCGGTCGCCCCGGGCACCGAGCCCTACGAGCGCCTGCCGCGGCTGCAGTTCAATGCCGAGGTCCCGTTCGCGGGCGACCTCCGCGCCGGCATCGCCGCCGAGATCGTTCGCTTCGACAAGGACGCGGACGTCGTCACCGGGCGGCGCTACGACCTCTATCCCTACCTGAGCTGGCAGCTGGACAGCGCGGCCTGGTACCTGCACCCGAAGATCGGCGTGCGCAGCACGTCCTACGACCTCGACGTGCCGAACGCGCTCGACAGCAACTTCCCGGACCGCAGCCCGAGCCGCACGGTGCCGATCGCCAGCCTCGATGCCGGCCTGTACTTCGACCGCGACAGCGAATGGTTCGGCCGCGCGCTGCGGCAGACCCTGGAGCCGCGGCTGTACTACCTGCGCGCGCCCTACCGCAACCAGGACGACCTGCCGCTGTTCGACACCCAGGCGCAGACCTTCAGTTTCGCCGGGCTGTTCCGCGAGAACCGCTTCACCGGCGCCGATCGCCAGATCGACGCCAACCAGCTGACCCTGGCGATGACAAGCCGGCTGATCGACGACGCCAGCGGCAACGAGGTCGCGCGTGCCGCGATCGGCGAGACCCGCTACTTCGATCCGCAGAAGGTGCAACTGCCCGGGGTGGCGCCGACCGACTACAACGGATCGGCCTACGCGGCCGAGTTCGAGCTGTCGCCGACCCGGAACTGGACGATCGCCTGGGACCAGCAGTGGGACCCGGAGTCCGACCGCAACACCTTCAGCGCGGTCCGCGTGCAGCACCTGTTCGGCGACCACGGGGTGATCAACGCCAGCTACCGCTACCGCCGCGACCAGCTGGAGTTCGTCGACCTGTCCAGCGCATTCCCGCTGACCCCGAACTGGCGCCTGATCGCCCGCTACGACTACTCGCTGCGCGACCGCCGCATCCTCGAGGCGCTGGGCGGCTTCGAGTACGAGGACTGCTGCTACGCCTTCCGGATCGTCGCCCGCCACTACCTCCGTAATCTCTCCGGCGAGGCCAACAACGCCTTGTTCTTCGAGCTGGAACTGAAGGGACTGGGCAGCGCCGGCCGCAAGTCGGGTGACTTCCTGCGCCGTGCTATCCTGGGCTATCGCTGAGCGCGTCCCTGCCGCCAACGGAATTTTTGCGTCGGCCCGTGCAGACTTGCGCGCCGTCGCCCCTCCGGGCCTCCCCCTACGTCATCGGAACCGAACGTATGAAATCCGCGTTGTCCCTCGTCCTCCTCGGAATCGGCCTGGCCCTGTCCGGCGCGCGCACCGTCGCCGCCCAGGCCCTGCCGAGCAATGACATCGACGGCATCGTCGCGGTCGTCGAGGACGACGTCATCCTGCGCAGCGAACTCACCCGCGCCACCGACAACGTGATCCAGCAGTTCCGCAACCGCAACACCCAGCTGCCGCCGCGCGACGTGCTGGAGAAGCAGGTGCTGGAACGGCTGATCATGCTGCGCTTGCAGATCGTCCGCGCCACCGCCGGCGGCGTCCGCATCGGCGACGCCGAACTCGACCAGCAGGTGCTGCGCCTCGCGCAGCAGAACCGCGCCACCCTCGACCAGATGCGGATGGCGCTGGAACGCGACGGCATCAGCTACGAGGAATTCCGCCAGACCATGCGCGACGAGATGCTTGTGCAGCAGCTGCGCCGTTCCTACTCGCAGTCGCACGGCCACGTCACCGACACCGAGGTCGACCTGTTCCTCGCCAACGAGGGCAACAAGCACGGCGAGATCCACATCGGACACATCCTGGTCGGCGTTCCGGACGGCGCCTCGCCGGAGCAGATCCAGACCGCGAAGGACAAGGCGGCGAAGGTCGAGCGGGAGATCGCCGACGGCGGCGACTTCGCCGGCCTCGCGGTGCGCTACTCCGACGCCCCCGAGGCGCTGGAAGGCGGCGACCTCGGCTGGCGCAAGGTCAACGAAGTGCCGGCGGCGTTCGCCGAAGCCATCAACGGCCTCAAGGTCGGCGGCGTGACCCCGCCGCTGCGCGGACCGACCGGTTTCCACATCCTGAAGCTGATCGAGCAGCGCGCCGAATCGACGCGGATGGCCCATGAGACGCACGTGCGGCACATCCTGGTGCGCAGCTCCGAGCTGGTGTCGACCGAAGAGGCGCACAACAACGCCATCGCGCTGCGCGAGCGCATCGCCAAGGGCGAAGACTTCGCCAAGATCGCCAAGCAGTCCTCCGAGGACGTCCAGAGCGCCAACCTCGGCGGCGACCTCGGCTGGTTCGAGGCCAATGCCTACGGCACCGATTTCCAGAAGGCGGTCGACGCGATGAAGGACGGCGAGCTGTCGCAGCCGATCGCGACCAATGCCGGCTGGCACATCATCGAGCGCCTCGGCACCCGCGACACCGACCGCACGGTCGAGACGCAGCGCGAAGAAGCCCGCCAGACCCTGACGGCCCGCAAGGCCGACGAGGCCTTCGATGCCTTCCTCCGCCAGATCCGCAACGAAGGCTTCGTCGACAATCGCCTGACCGGCGAAGTGTCGGGCTACGCCAAGAAGTAGGGCGCTGCTCTTGTGGGAGGGGCGCAAGCCCCGATAGCGCACCGCCTCGGCAGAACGGCTGCTGTGGGGAGGACGCAAGCCCCGATGGCGAAGCGCATCGCCCTCACCGCCGGCGAACCCGCCGGCATCGGTCCCGACCTGCTGGTCCAGCTGGCGCAACGGCGCCGGCGCGACGAGCTGGTCGCGATCGCCGACGGCGACGTCCTCGCCGACGCCGCCCACGCGCTCGACCTGCCGCTGGCGCTGCGACCCTACGACCCGTCCGCGGCGCCGCGCGCCTGCCGCGCCGGCGAGCTGTCGCTGCTGCACGTGCCGTGCGCGCGGCGTGTCCGCGGCGGCAGACTCGATCCGCGCAATGCCGCCCATGTGCTCGCGATGCTCGACCGCGCCAGCGCCGGCGCGTTGTCCGGCGAGTTCGCCGCGATCGTCACCGCGCCGGTGCACAAGGGCGTGATCTGCGATTCGGGCGTGCCGTTCACCGGCCACACCGAGTTCTTCGCCGAGCGCGCCGCCTCCGAAGTGGTGATGCTGCTGGTCGCGAGCACGCTCCGGGTGGCACTGGCGACGACCCACTTGCCCATCGCCGACGTCCCGGCCGCAATCGGTGAGGCGCTGATCGAGCGGACGCTGCGCATCCTGCGAACGGACCTGGTCTCCAGGTTCGGCATCAAGGCGCCCCGCATCGCCGTGCTGGGGCTCAATCCCCACGCGGGCGAGGGCGGTCACCTGGGGCGCGAGGAGATCGACAGCATCGCGCCGGTGCTCGCGCGCCTGCGTCGTCGTGGCTGGGAGCTGGACGGCCCGCTCGCCGCCGACACCGCCTTCGTCCCCGCGCGCCGCGACGGCTACGACGCCTACCTCGCGATGTTCCATGACCAGGGCCTTCCGGTGCTGAAGGCGCTGGGCTTCGGCGCCGCGGTCAACGTGACGCTGGGACTGCCTTACGTGCGCACCTCGGTGGATCACGGCGTGGCGCTGGATCTGGCGCGGTCGGGGAGGGCGGAAGTGTCGTCGCTCGAGGCGGCGCTGAGTCTGGCGATGCAATTGCAACAGGGCTGAGGGCGGAGACTTGCGAGGCCCTCGGCGGCTGGGCGGTGTCGCTTCGCTGCGGATCCAGGACCCTGCGCCCTATACCCTTGGGCCCCGACTGGATCCCGCCACGACCATGACGAACGCGACAGACCACATCCCACGCAAGCGCTTCGGCCAGAACTTCCTCCACGAGCGCGGCATCATCGAGCGCATCGTGCATGCGATCGACCCGCGGCCCGGCGACGCGCTGGTCGAGATCGGGCCGGGGGAGGGCGCGTTGACCTTCCCGCTGCTGCAGCGGCTCGGGAAGATGACGGCGATCGAACTCGACCGCGACCTGATCCCGCGCTTGAACGAGAACTCGCCGGCGCACGGCGAACTCCGCATCGTCGAGGCGGACGCGCTGACCGTCGACCTGGCCGCGCTGGTGCCGGCGGGCACGAAGCTGCGCCTGGTCGGCAACCTGCCGTACTACATCTCGACCCCGCTGCTGTTCCATGCGCTGGAGTTCGCCGGGTCGATCCGCGACATGCACTTCATGCTGCAGAAGGAAGTGGTCGACCGGATGGCGGCGCCGCACGGCAGCAAGGTCTATGGACGGCTGTCGGTGATGCTGCAGGCCTACTGCCGGGTCGAGTCGCTGTTCCGTGTCCCGGCCGGCGCGTTCCGGCCGCCGCCGAAGGTCGAGTCGGCGATCGTGCGGCTGGTGCCGTTGCCGCCGGGCGAGGTCACCATCGCCGACCACGCCCGCTTCGCCACCGTCGTGCGCGACGCTTTCGGCCAGCGCCGCAAGACCCTGCGCAACGCGCTGTCCAACCTGGCCGATGCCGCCGCGATCAGCGCCTGCGGCATCGACCCGCAGTTGCGGGCCGAGCAGCTGCCGGTGGCCGATTTCGTGCGCCTGGCCAATGGGTTGGAGAGCAGGGCCCAGGGCACCGGGCCCAGGGCCCGGTAGAAGAACGCTTCCGCTGGAACGCTGCGGGCAGGCGGGGCTTGGCCACGCCGGGCGTATGGCTCCGTGCTCCGTGCTCCGTGCTCCGTGCTCCGCGCTCAGGGCTCAGGGCTCCGGGAAGGCAATGTTCCCTCATTCCCCATCATTGCGAGGAGGAGCGCAGCGACGACGAAGCAATCCAGCACCTTTTGCTTTGGCTCCGGCGCGATCACGAAGCAAAGGCGCTGGATTGCTTCGCTGCGCTCGCAATGACGTGATGTAGATTTTCGTGGGTCCTTAGACCTGCGCCCTGGGCCCTGCGTCCTGAGCCCTGCGTCCGACGTCCCGAGCCCAGAAGCCGAACCATCCCCCACCACCATCATTCCACCGTGATGGTGATGCGCTCCGAAATCACCGCCGGCTCATGCGGCTGGTGCAGGTAGTCGCCGAGCAGCAGTTGCAACGTGTGCTTGCCGGGAGCGAGCTTCAGCGTGGTCTCCGTCTGCCCACCGCCGAAGTGCAGGTGATGGTCGTCCTTCACCAGCGGCTGGTCCATCGGCGGCAGCTCGGCGTCGACCAGCAGATGGTGGTGGCCGCTGTTGTCGAACTTGATGCCGGCCGGCGCGATGCCCATGCCGGACAGGCCGAAGCGCACGACGACGTCGCCCTTCACGTGCTCGCCGTCCTTCGGCGCGATGAAGTAGACCTTGGCGCCGGCCGGCGAGGGCGTGCGCGGCAGCGCGGCGGCGCTGGTTGCGGCAGAGGGCGCGGCCGCGGGGGCGGCGCGTCGGCGGCCGCCGCGGCAGCGGCGCCGAGCAGGCCGAGCAGGATGGCGAATCGAACAAAGATCATCGCGGCGCTCCCATTCCTTCGAAGGTTCACGGATGATACGCCGCCTCATGAGCGAGCCTCCCGTGAAATCCAAGCAAACCGGCGGCAGCGCCTGGCGCACCGCGGTGGCGCTCGCGCCCTACGTCTGGAAGTTCCGGGTCCGCCTCGGCATCTCGCTGTCCTTCCTGGTCGCCGCCAAGCTCGCCAGCATCGCCGTGCCGCTGGTGCTGAAGCGGCTGGTCGATGCCCTCGACCTCACGCCCCGCCCGCTGGTCGTGCCGCTGCTGATCCTCGCCGCCTACGGCGCGTTCCGGCTGTCCGGGACGCTGTTCACCGAGCTGCGCCAGATCGTGTTCGCGCGGGTGATGGCGCGCACCTCGCGGATGCTGGCGCTGGAGCTGTTCCGCCACCTGCACGCGCTGTCGCTGCGCTTCCACCTCGATCGCCGCACCGGCGCGGTGTCGCGCGACCTCGAGCGCGGCATGAGCGCGGTCACCGACCTGCTCGACTGGTCGATCTACACCATCCTGCCGACTCTGCTCGAGGTGCTGATCGTGTCCGTGATCCTGGTCGTGCGCTTCGACTGGGGATTCGCGGCGATCACGCTGTCGACGCTGGCGGCCTACATCGCCTTCACCTTCTCGATCACCGAGTGGCGGATGCGCTGGTACCGCGCGGCCAACGAGGCCGACACCGACGCCAACGCCAAGGCGGTCGACTCGCTGCTCAACTACGAGACCGTGAAGTACTTCGGCAACGAGGACCACGAGGCGACCCGCTTCGACCAGTCCCTGGTCGCGCTGGAGAACGCCAAGGTGCGCTCGCTGCAGAGCCTCGCGCTGCTCAACATCGGTCAGAGCGCGATCGTCAGCGTCGGTCTCACGCTGCTGTTGTGGCGCGCCGCCGGCGGGGTCGTCGCCGGCACGCTGACGCTGGGCGACCTGGTGCTGGTCAATGCCTTCCTGCTGCAGCTCGCGATCCCGCTCAACTACCTCGGGATGGTCTACCGCGAGGTCAAGCAGGCGCTCGGCAACATCGAGCGGATGTTCGTGCTGCTGGACGAGCCGCGCGACGTCAAGGACCGCAGCGACGCTCCCGATCTCGACGCCGGCCGCGGCGCGATCGTGTTCGACCACGTCGGCTTCGCCTACGACCCGCGCCGCACGGTGCTGACCGACATCAGCTTCGAGGTGCCGGCCGGACGCACGGTCGCGGTGGTCGGCGCGACCGGTTCCGGCAAGTCGACGCTGGCGCGCCTGCTCTACCGCTTCTTCGACATCGACAGCGGCAGCATCCGGATCAACGGCCAGGACATCCGCGAGGTCACCCAGGACAGCCTGCGCCGCGCGATCGGCATCGTCCCGCAGGACACCGTGCTGTTCAACGACACCATCGGCAGCAACATCGCCTACGGCCGTCCCAGCGCCGATGCCGCCGCGGTGGAGGCGGCCGCGCGTGCGGCCCACATCCACGCGTTCATCGCGAACCAGCCGGACGGCTACGAGACCCGGGTCGGAGAGCGCGGGCTGAAGCTGTCCGGCGGCGAGAAGCAGCGCGTCGCGATCGCGCGCACCCTGCTGAAGGACCCGCCGATCCTGATCCTCGACGAGGCGACCTCGGCGCTGGACACCCGTACCGAGCGGCTGATCCAGTCCGAGCTGGCCGAGATCTCGCGCTCCCGCACCACGCTGGTGATCGCGCACCGGCTGTCGACCATCGTCGATGCCGACCAGATCCTGGTGCTGGACGCCGGACGCATCGTCGAACGGGGTACCCATGGGGAGCTCCTGGCCGCGGGCGGCCGCTATGCCCAGCTGTGGCAGATGCAGCAGCACGAGCAGCGCGACGAAGGAGTGGAAGCGGCGGCCTCGACGGTCGCCTGAGGACCGCGCCTGTCAACGAATGCGGCAGTGCGGAAGGGTGACGAGAGTCGCGCTTTCGTCGCCGTTCCGCGCTATGCCACAATCGCCCGCCCCGGCATTCGTACGCCGCCCCGACAAGCACAAGAAATGGCCCTGGCACTGCGCATCTCCGCGATCAGCGTCGAAGCCGCCGACCTGGCGGAAATCAAGCGACTGATCGAGACCAATCGGGCCCGCTGGACGCAGCAATGGCTGTGGTCGGCCGAGGCGAACGACGCCGACGTGGTCGTGATCGACGTCGATTCGATCTATGGCCACATGGACTGGCTGAAGGCCCAGGCCGCCGGACGCAAGATCATCGCGCTGTCGAATCGCCCCGGCGGCGACGACGAGGCGACGCTGATCCGTCCGATCACCGTGCACTCGCTGGCCAAGGCGCTGTCGCATTTCGGCAGCGTGGCGGCGCCTGCCGCCGCGCCGGAACCGGTCGCCGCGGCGCCCGCGCCGGCCGCGGTGCCGCCGAACGTGTCGGGCCAGCGTCCGATCGTCGCCCCGGACCTGCTGCGTCCCGCCGCGGCACAGCCGGCGGTTCCGCCGAACGTGTCCGGCCAGCGGCCGATCGTCGCCCCGGAACTCCTGCGTCCCGCCGGCGCGGCAGCGCAGGTTCCGCCGAACGTTTCCGGACAGCGCCCGATCGTCGCGCCCGACCTGTTGCGTCCGGCCGCCCCGGCGGCGGTGCCGCCGAACGTCTCCGGACAGCGTCCGGTGTTCAATCCGGAAGCCGCCAAGCCGGCGCCGGCGCCCGAACCGGCGGCTCCGCCGAAGCCGGTCGAGCTGACCCTGGTCGAATACTGCTCGATGGACGTGCTGCCGGAAGCGGTCGAGCTCGCCCGTCCCGGCCTGCCGGCGCTGGTGATCGACGCCGGCGCCGACTGTTTCTACGGTCCCACATCGCTGAAGGCGCTGTCGCCCTACTGCAAGGGCACGATCGCCCGCGACGAATGGAAGAAGCCCGCCGACAAGGTGATGTCCGACCTGCGCCAGGTCGGCGGAGGGCAGCCGCTGACCCGGCTGGTGTGGCTCGCCACCCTGGTCAGCTCCGGAGGGCACCTGATCGCCGGGCTCGACCTCAACGCGCGCTACAAGCTGGCGCGCTGGCCGCAGATCGAGCGCGAGTTCCCGAAGCACTTCCGCATCGCCACCGCGATGATGAAGGGCCCGGCCACGCTGACCGAGATCGCCGAGCAGTCCGGCGCGCAACTCGCCGACGTCATCGACTTCATCAACGCCTATGCCGTGATCGGCGTTGCCGAGATGGAGGGAACTCCGGCGGTCGCCGCGGCGTCCGAACCTACCGGCCTGCTCGCCCGCCTGCGCGGCGCGCGGCGCAGCTGAGTTTGGGCGTCGGCGCCGCCGACGCTTCTCCCGTCACCGCCATCGAGGTATCCGTCATGCGTCTCACCCTGATTTCGACCGTGCTGGTCGGCGTCCTGTTCTCCGCCTCCTCGTTCGCTGCGCCGCCGGCCGCCACGCCGGCTCCGGCCGCCGCCGCGAAGCCTGCCGCCGCCGCTCCGGCCGCGGCCGCCAAGCCCGCCGCTCCGGCGCTGCCGACCTTCGCTCCCGGCGAGCACCCGAAGGTCGCGATCCACACCAACATGGGCGACATCGTCGTCGAGCTCAATCCGGACAAGGCGCCGAAGTCGGTCGGCAACTTCGTCCAGTACGTGCGTGACAAGGCCTACGACGGCACCGTGTTCCATCGCGTGATCAAGGACTTCATGATCCAGGGCGGTGGCTACGACGCCAGCTACAAGCCGCGCCCGACCCGCGGCCCGATCCCGAACGAAGCCAACAACGGCCTGTCCAACCTGCGCGGCACCATCTCGATGGCGCGCACCGGCGACCCGAATTCCGCGACCAACCAGTTCTTCATCAACACCGTCGACAACCAGCGCCTCGACTTCGTGTCCGCCGAATCGGCGCAGGGCTGGGGCTACGCGGTGTTCGGCAAGGTGGTCGAGGGTCTGGACACCGTCGACAAGATCCGCGCCGCGGAGACCGGCCCGGGCGGCCCGTTCCCGACCGACGCGCCGAAGGTGCAGGTCGTGATCACCAAGGTCGAGTTGCTGCCGCAGTAAGCGCAGCACCCTCGATGTCCGGAGTGCCCGCAGCCCGTGCGGGCACGTCCGGCTGATCGAAACTTCACAGGATGTCGCGTAGATTCCTGGGGATCGTTCCGGAGTCGACGAGTCCGCGAATCCCGGGGAGTTTCGTGATGACCTCACGTGCACGATGCCGTACGACGCTGCCGGGAATCCTCGCGCTGGCGTGGGCGGCGATCATTCTCGCCCTCCCGTCGGCCCAGGCCGCCTGGGACCGCTCCACCCCCCTGCCTGTCGAACACACGGCCTCGTTGACGCCCAAGGGGCTGGGTACCGTGGACGCGGACGGCTACTGGGTGTTCGGGGCCTATCCATTCAGCTCCTACTACGATCGCCCGGCGATTGCCCGGATGCGCAACGACGGCAGCACGCGCTGGCTGGCCGAGGTCGATGAGGTGTTCCAGGTCGTCGGCGTCGGAGCCGGCGAGGCCGTGTCGACCGGTCGGGTGGATCCCTACGGCGCCTGCGGACTGACCCGATGGAGCGCCGACGGTGTGCGATTGTGGGCGGTCGTCGTCGATCCGGCACGCTCGTGCGACGCGACAATCGCCGACGGCAATGGCGGAGCGTGGGTCACGGCCGTCGACGGTGACCGCGACCGGAAGTCGTGGCATGTCCTGGCCGACGGGGAGATCCTTGACGAGGGCGCCGCGCTGAACGCCTTCCTCGGCAACAACTACGTGCTCGTCGCCGATCCCGACGGGAGTGGGCTGTACGCCGTCGGCCAACGACCGCGCTCCAGCGGGCCCGTCGCCCGCATCGACGCGGCGGTGGTTGCGATCGACCGTCACGGGCACTTGCGCTGGCAACTGCAGGTGCCGGATCCGGGCGATTCATTCGACCATCGGTTCGACGCCGCCGTGGTCGGGCGGGACGGTCACCTCTATGTCGCCGGTCATCTCGGGTTCAACGGCTCGTCGTCGTTCCTGCGAGTCTCCAGCTTCAGCCGCGACGGGCAGACGCGCTTCGCGCGGACCCTCGCGGCCGAGGCTCCCCGCAGCGCGCCGATGGTCGCCCTCTTCGCTGCCGACAGCGGTGTCCATTTGCTGGCCGGCGACAATGCCTACAGCACGATGTCGGCTTACCGCATCCACGTCGCCGCGGACGGCACGACGCTGCAGGGCACCCCGTTCGACAACGTGGTGTTCACCACGCCACTTCAGGCCGCCGTGTCTTTGGATGGTCGACGATTGGCGTTCGTCGGGCTTTCCTTCCGTGACTTCACGATCCTCTCAACGACCTATCTGGGTGGCGACGGCAACCTCGGCGGGCAGGTCGGTCCGCGCGAGGGCTACCCGTACGGCGTCGGCGTGCAGGCGGATGGCAGCGTGCTGCTCGTCGAGTCCGCCCCTCCCATTCTCCAGCGGCCGCAGGCGGTCCTAAGCCGCTTCGACTCGGCGGGCAACCCCATGGCCACGCCGGATCTCGCGATCGGGCCGATCCTGCCGCGCGTGATCGGCGGATCGTCCGGCACCGATGGAACGATGTATCGGGTGACGGCCGCTGCCGAACTCGACGAGGGTGCGATCGAGATGTTCGACGGAGACGGTCATCGCGTGTGGCGGAGCGGCTTCGGCGTTCCGGAGGTGCTGGGCCCGCTCACCCAGTCGCAGAACGCGGGTGTCGTCTGCAGCGCGCTCGGCGGGCGTTCCGGAGTCGATGCGAGTGGCGGACGTCTCCACCTCGCACGGCTCGGAGTGGATGGGTCCGAGCAGTTCGATCACGTCGTCACCGATTACCCCACCGCGCTGGCGTTGGCGGCCGATGGCGGTGCTGCGGTGCTCACCGGCCTCGAGCGACCGAACCACCTCCGATTCTTCGACCCCACCGGCGCGGTCCTGGTCGATCGCGAGGTCGCGAGCGACTACTGGCACGACACCAATCTGTTCAACCTGGGCAATGGTGCGTTCGCCACGACCTACCTCGAGACGCGCGCCGACGGCTACAGTTCCGAGGCGACCGTGACCAGCTTCGACGTCCATCGCGGCGAGCTGTGGACGGTCCACATCGACGACGACCTGGCGGTGGTCGACGCCCAGGTCCGCGACGGAGCACTCGTGCTCCTGACCCGCGGCACCCGGAGCGCCGTCACGACCGTCCTGTCGCTCGACCTCGCCGACGGCCATCTGCGCTGGCGCCACCCGACCAGCATTCCGCGATACGCGCAGCAGAAGCTCGCGATCGATCCGATCACCGGCGACATCGCCGTCGCCTCGGTGCAGGCGAATCGGGATCTGCGGGTGTTGACGCTGCGCTCGGGTGACGGCCGCCTCCTCAACGAACGGACCGAATCCTGCCAAGCGTCGGATTGCACGCTGGTGGCCATCGGTGTCGACACTGATCGGCACGTCCACCTGCTGGCGGCGACTGGCAAGTACACCGGAATGCGTTCGACGCTGTTCCGTCTCGACGCGCCGTTCCAGCCGCCACCGCCGCTCGCGCTCGATACGCGCGCCATCGACGGGGCCTGGTACCCGGAGTACGCGTCCGGGCAAGGCTTCGTGTTCGACTACATCGCCTCCGCGGGAGTCCTGTTCGCGCCGTGGTTCACCTACACGGTCGACCCGGTCGACGACCCGAGCGGACTGCGCTGGTATTCGCTGCAGGGCAACCTCGTCCCCGGCGCTACCGCCGTCGATCTCGACATCCTCGAGAACGCCCAGGGACGCTTCGCCGAGCCGCCGATCACCACTGCGCGCAAGGTCGGCAGCGCTCAGCTGCACTACGTCGACTGCGATCACCTGTCGCTCGACTACAAGTTCGCCGGCGCCCAGGACAATCCGGCCGGACGGATGACCCTGACCCGCCTGACCGCACCGCTCGCGCCCTGTGGCGCCACCACCAAAGCGATCCTGCCGTCGCAGGTCACTACTGTCGGCGTCGACCCGCGACTCTCGGGATCCTGGTACGAGCCGGCGCAGTCCGGGCAGGGGTTCATGTTCACCTTCCAGCCCGGTCGCGAGCTGTTCGGCGCCTGGTTCACGTACGACCCGGCGGGCCTGGAGGACGACTACCGACAGCAGCAATGGTTCACGCTGCAGTCGGATCCGGCCGCGAGCCCGGGAACGTCCGTGGTCGCGACGATCTACCAGACCCTCGGCGGCAGCATCGATCGCGCCCCCACCGCGAACACCCGCCGGGTGGGTCAGATCACGCTGACCGTGCAGGCCTGTGATCGCATCGCGGCCGACTACCACTTCGACGCCAGCGACCTCGCCGGCCGCTACGCTGGCCGCTCGGGGACGCTGGCGCTGCAGAAGCTCGGCGGGTGCACCCCATAGGCCGGATCCATCACGGGCTCGGAATCGTTCAAAGTCGCGGGAAATTTGCTCGCCATTGATCCGAAAACGGCGCAGCCGCTTCGCGGATAGGGTACAATAATTGTCCTGATTCCTTTGATTCGGGACCTCCATGCTCCGTGTTGGACGCCTCACCGACTACGCCACCATCCTGCTCGCCGCCCTGGCCCGCGGTGATGATCGCCATGCCAGCGCCGTGGCGCTCGCGGAAGCCACCCGGATCGAGCTGCCGACCGTCAGCAAGGTCCTGAAGCAGCTGGCGAAAGCGGAGCTGGTCAACTCGCTGCGCGGGGTTCGCGGCGGCTACCGGCTGGCGCGGGCGCCGGCGACGATCAGCGTGGCCGACATCGTCTCGGCGATGGAGGGCCCGATCGGGATGACCGACTGCAGCGTCCACGGCGACGACTGCGGCCATTCGGCCTACTGCTCGGTCAAGGTCAACTGGCGGACGATCAATCGCGCGATCGAGGCGGCGCTAGCCAGCGTCACCCTGGCCGACATGGTGGCGTCGCATGGTGTGGCGTCGCGCCATCCGGCGATTCCCAGCGTGACGGTGGGAGGCTGACGATGAGCGTCGAACCGAGCGATGTCGAACGGCTGGTCTCCAACCGCCGCTACGACGCGGGATTCGTCACCGACATCGACACCGAGGTGGTGCCGCCGGGCCTGTCCGAGGACGTGGTGCGGCTGATCTCGGCGAAGAAGGGCGAGCCCGAGTGGCTGACCGACTGGCGGCTGGCCGCCTACCGCCACTGGCTCACCATGCCGAGTCCGGCCTGGGCGAAGCTGAAGCTGGCGCCGATCGACTTCCAGGCGGTCAGCTACTTCGCCGCGCCGAAGCAGAAGTACAAGTCGCTGGACGAGGTCGACCCGAAGCTGCTGGAGACCTACGACAAGCTCGGCGTGCCGCTGCACGAGCGCGCGCGCCTCGCCGGCGTCGCCGTCGACGCGGTGTTCGATTCGGTCTCGGTCGGAACCACCTTCCGCAAGGAGCTGGCCGCCGCCGGCGTGATCTTCTGCTCGTTCTCGGAAGCGGTGCGCGAGCATCCCGACCTCGTGCGCAAGTACCTGGGCACGGTGGTGCCGACCGGCGACAACTTCTTCGCGGCGCTCAACTCCGCGGTGTTCTCCGACGGCAGCTTCGTGTTCGTCCCGAAGGGCGTGCGCTGCCCGATGGAACTGTCGACCTATTTCCGGATCAACGCGCGCGACACCGGCCAGTTCGAGCGCACGCTGATCGTCTGCGAGGAGGGCGCTACCGTGTCCTACCTCGAGGGCTGCACCGCGCCGATGCGCGACGAGAACCAGCTGCATGCGGCGGTCGTCGAGCTGGTCGCGCTGGATGACGCCAACATCAAGTACTCGACGGTGCAGAACTGGTACCCGGGCGACGAGAACGGCGTTGGCGGCATCTACAACTTCGTGACCAAGCGCGGCGAGTGCCGCGGCGCGCGCTCGCGGATCTCCTGGACCCAGGTCGAGACCGGCTCGGCGATCACCTGGAAGTATCCGAGCTGCGTGCTGCTCGGCGAGGACTCGGTCGGCGAGTTCTACTCCGTGGCGCTGACCCACCACCGCCAGCAGGCCGACACCGGTACCAAGATGATCCACGTCGGTGCGCGCTCGAAGTCGAAGATCGTCTCGAAGGGCATCTCGGCCGGTCGCGGCCAGAACACCTACCGCGGCCTGGTGAAGATCGAGCGCGGCGCCGCCGGCGCACGCAACTACACCCAGTGCGACTCGCTGCTGATCGGCAAGTCCTGCGGCGCGCACACCTTCCCCTACATCGAGGCGAAGAACCCGACCGCCACCGTCGAGCACGAGGCCACCACCTCGAAGATCTCCGACGAGCAGCTGTTCTACTGCCGCTCGCGCGGTATCGGCGAGGAGGACGCCGTCTCGCTGATCGTCGACGGCTTCTGCAAGCAGGTCTTCAAGGAGCTGCCGATGGAGTTCGCGGTGGAGGCGAAGAAGCTGCTCGAAGTCAGTCTGGAAGGCGCCATCGGCTGATCGCCGCGCGTCCTGCAATCGTCAGAGGAATGACCATGCTTTCGATCGAAAATCTCCACGTCCGCGTCGCCGGACGCGAGATCCTCAAGGGCCTGTCGCTGTCGGTGAAGGCCGGCGAAGTGCACGCGATCATGGGGCCGAACGGCGCCGGCAAGTCGACGCTCGGCAACGTGCTCGCCGGTCGCGAGGGCTACGAGATCACCGCGGGAACGATCTCGTTCGACGGCAGGGATCTGCTGACGCTCGAGCCCGAAGAGCGCGCCGCCGCCGGCGTGTTCCTCGCGTTCCAGTACCCGGTCGAGCTGCCCGGGGTGAACAACACCTATTTCCTGCGGACCGCGCTCAACGCGCAGCGTCGCGCGCGCGGCGAGGTCGAGCTCGACTCGATGCAGTTCCTGAAGCTCGTTCGCGAGAAGCTCTCCGTTCTGCACCTGAAGGACGAGCTCCTGCAGCGCGCGGTCAACGCCGGCTTCTCCGGCGGCGAGAAGAAGCGCAACGAGATCTTCCAGATGGCGTTGCTGGAGCCGCGCCTCGCGATCCTCGACGAGACCGACTCCGGTCTCGACATCGACGCGCTGAAGATGGTCGCCGAGGGCGTGAACCTGATGCGCTCGCCGGACCGCGCCTTCGTCGTCATCACCCACTACCAGCGCCTGCTGGACTACATCGTGCCGGACGTGGTGCACGTGCTGGCCGACGGCCGCATCGTCGAGTCCGGCGACCGCGAGCTGGCGCTGAAGCTCGAGGAGCACGGCTACGCATGGGTGCGCGAGCGTCGCGTCGCGGAGCCGGCGGCGTGACCAGCGCCTTCGCCCAGACCCTGCTCGACGCGCATCCCGCGCTGGCGCCGTCGCTGCCGGGCGCACGCCTCGCGTGGCTCGACACCGCGCGGCGCGAGCTGCTCGGCCAGTTCGCCGCGGCCGGGCTGCCCGCCGCCAACGACGAGGCGTGGAAGTACACGGCACTGAAGGCACTGTCCGCGCGCCGGCTGGCGCCCCTGCCGGCAACGCTGCTCGACGCCGCGCAACGGGCCGAGCTCGCGGCGCGGATCGACCTCGATCCCGCCGCCGGCGCGCGCCTGGTGTTCGTCGATGGCCACTTCGACGCGGCGCTGTCGCGACTCGATCCGGGCGACGACCGGATCCGCGTCGAGCGCCTCGCCAGTGCGCTCGACAACGGCGCCGACGGCCTGTGCGTGCTGTTCGCGCCGGGACCGGAGCGGCGCGGCCGCTTCGATGCGCTGAACGCCGCCTTCGCGGCCGACGGCGTCGTGATCCGGGTCGCGCCCGGCGCGCGGATCGCCGCGCCCGTGGCGATCGTGCAGGTGCACGTCGCGACCCCCGTCGAGGGCTTCTGGGCGCTGCGCCAGCGCATCGCGCTAGGGGCCGGCGCGTCGGTGGCGGTCATGGAGCAGCATCTCGCGCTCGGTGCCGCCCGCCATCTCGGCTCGGTGTCGACCCAGATCGACCTCGAGGCCGGCGCGACACTGTCGCTGCTGCGCGTCGGCCACGCTGCCGAGCGCGCGGCGCGGATCGCCGACACGCGTGCCACGCTGGCCGCGGACGCGCGCCTCGCGCTGACGGCCCTCGATTTCGGCGCCGCGCCGGATCGCCATGCGCTGACGGTCGAGCTCGCCGGCGACCGCGCGGCGGTCGAGATCGGCCAGGCCCTGATGCTGTCCGGCCGCCGCCACGCCGACCTGCAGCTCGCGGTGCACCACCGCGGCCGCGACACCCGCTCCGACGTGGTCGCGCGCGGCGTCGCCGACCAGCGCGGCCGTGGCGTGTTCCGCGGCGCGCTGATCGTCACGGCGGGCGCGGACGGCGCCGACGCGGCGCTGTCGTCGAAGAACCTGCTGCTGTCCGCCGACGCCGAGATCGACACCCAGCCGGTGCTGGAGATCGATGCCGACGAGGTCAAGGCCGCCCACGGCGCGACCGTGGGCCAGCTCGATCCGGTCGCGCTGTTCTACCTCCGATCGCGCGGCGTGCCGGAGGTCGCGGCGCGGCGCATGCTGACCCAGGCGTTCTGCCGCGAGGCGCTGCGTGGCGACTGGCCGCCGGAGCTGCTCGCGCGACTCGACGCGATGATCGCCGCGGCGCTGCCGGAGCCGCAGCGGGAGCCTGCGAAATGAGTGCCGCCGGCAAGGCTGTTTCCGTTCCCGAGTTCGATCCGTCGCTCTTCCGCAGGGACTTTCCGGCGCTCGGCCGGAAAGTCCATGGCAAGCCGCTGGTCTACTTCGACAACGCCAATACCGCGCAGCGGCCGCAGGCCGTGATCGATGCGGTCGACGACTACTACACCCGCCACAACGCGAATGTCGCCCGCGCCGTGCACACGCTCGGCGCCGAGGCGACCGCGCTGTACGAGTCGAGCCGCGACAAGCTGGCGGCGTTCATCAACGCACCGTCGCGCGAGGAACTGGTGCTGACCCGTGGCACCACCGAGTCGATCAACCTGGTCGCGTATTCGTGGGCGCTGCCGACGCTGAAACCGGGCGACGCCATCGTCGTGTCGACGATGGAGCACCACGCCAACATCGTGCCCTGGCAGATCGTCGCCGCGCGCACCGGCGCGACGCTCAGGGTGCTGCCGATCACGCCGGCGGGCGAGCTCCGGATGGACGAACTGCCGGCGCTGCTGTCGCCGGAGGTGAAGCTGGTCGGGCTCGCGCACGTGTCGAACGCGCTCGGCACGGTCAATCCGATCGCCGACGTCGCGCGCCTCTGTCGCGCGCGGGGCATCCCGCTGCTGGTCGACGGGTCGCAGGCGCTGCCGCACATGATCGTCGACGTGCAGGCCCTGGGGTGCGACTTCTACGCGTTCACCGGACACAAGATGCTGGGTCCCACCGGCACCGGCGGCCTGTGGGCGCGGCGCGACCTGCTCGACGCGATGCCGCCGTTCATGGGCGGCGGCGAGATGATCCGCACGGTCAGCTTCGACGGCACGACCTACGCCGATCCTCCGCACCGCTTCGAGGCCGGCACGCCGAACATTGCCGGCCACATCGGCCTCGGCGCGGCGGTCGATTACCTGAGGGCGATCGGCATGGACCGGATCGCGGCCTACGAGCAGCGGTTGCTCGAGTACGCGATGCAGCGTCTGGCCGACATCCCGGGCATCCGCTTCTTCGGCACCGCACCCGGCAAGGCCGCGGTGATCTCCTTCCTGGTCGACGGCGCGCACGCGCACGACCTCGCGACCATCCTCGATACCGACGGCGTCGCCGTGCGCTCCGGTCACCACTGCGCGCATCCGCTGATGCAGTTCTACGGGGTTCCGGCGACCGTGCGGGCTTCTCTCAGCTTCTACAACACCTTCGACGAGGTCGAGGTGTTCGTGGCGAGTCTGGAGCGCGCGCGGAAGATGCTGCTGTAGAGGGCGGGGGCGTTCCTCGATGGCGGGCATTGCCTGCCCTGCGATGGCCGAGGTGCTTCGCGATGGCGGGCATTGCCCGCCCTACGATTGCGTGGGGGTTTCGTGATGGCGGGCATTGCCCGCCCTACGATTGCGGGGGTGTTTCGTGATGGCGGGCATTGCCCGCCCTGCGATTGTGGGGGTGTTTCGTGATGGCGGGCATTGCCCGCCCTGCGATGGCTGAGGTGTTTCGTGATGGCGGGCATTGCCCGCCCTACGGTGGCGGGGGCGTTTCGTGATGGCGGGTAGGGCCTGCCCGTTCGCTCATCACACCTCGATCATCTGCACCCGCTCGATCGGCGGCGGTGGAGGCATTGGCGGCGACGGCGCGGACGGGGGCGCGGGCGGCGCCGGAAGTGCGGCCGGCGTCGGCACGGCGGGCGGTGCCGGCGGCGCGACCATCGATGACGCCCGCGGCGGCGGGGCTGGCGGAGCGGGCGGTGCCGGCGGAGCAGGCTGAGCGGGTGGCGCCGGCGGCGCGGGCGGAGCCGGCGGCGCGGGCGGCACCGGGAAGACGAAGTCCGGCTGCTCCGGCACCGTCACGGCGACGGTCTGGTGCTTGCGGTCGCGCACGATGTCGACGTTGACCACACTGCCGGCCTTGCGATCGGAGAACTGGCGCATCGTCGAGGTGGCGGAATCGACCTTGCTGCCACCGACGCCGACGATCACGTCGCCGGGCTTCAGCTCCGGAAAATCCTTGCTCGACTTGTCCAGCACCAGCGCACCCTCATCCGTGCCGAAATAGCGGCCGAGTTCGGGGTTGAGCGGCGCGAGCTTGAGGCTCGACCAGGCACCGCCGGAATACACCATCACGCTGCGCCGCATTCCCTCGCCGACCTTGCCGTGCACTTCCTTCATCGCGCCGTCGACGATCACCTCGATCTGGTGTTCGTCCATTCCGGGCAGGGTGCGCAGCTCCTTCAGGCCCTCGAGCTCGCGCAGCTTGCCGAGGCCTTCGCCCTCCGGGCCGCCAAGCATCGGCCAGTTCCAGGATTCGCGGCGCTCGGCCGCGACCTCGAGCGTCTGGGCCTTGCCGTCGCGCAGCACGCCGAGCTTGACCTTGTCGCCGGCCTTCAGCGCTGCGATCTGCGCACGCGCCATGTCGACCCGCGGATCGTCGTCGTCGTCGCGCACCACGCTGCCGAGCTTCGGCTTGACCGACAGCGACGTGCCGTTGATCGCGGTGATCACGTCGCCGACCTTGACCCCGGCGCGCTCGGCCGGGCCGCCGGGCGTGACCGCGACGATCTTCACGCCCTGCGGATCGGGGCGCAGGACCACGCCGATCATCGCGCGTTGCGAGTCGACCAGATAGCGATAGGTGTAGGACTGGCCGCTGTCGCCCTCGTTCACCCGGGCGGACAGCTCCGCGATCCGGCGGGTCAGCTGGCGCAGTTCGTCGCGCGCGGCGCGCAGCTGTTCGCGGGTGGCGTCCTTGCTCGCGGCGGCCGCGTCCTTCGCGGCGCCGGCAGCGTCTCTCGCGGCATCGGCGGCCGCCATCGCGGCGTGCGCGCTGGCGGCGGGCGCGGCGTCGCCGGCATGGGCGGACGGCGCCAGGGCGAGCGCGACGGCAAGGTTCAGGAGGGGCAGCGACGGGTGGAGCTTCATGGCGATTCCTTCAGGAGAGTGTCGATCGAGCGTTGCAGGGAGCGGTCAGTCGATCTGGTAGGCGGCGTTGGTCAGCTGCGGCTGGCCTGCGGACTCGGCGGCGACGAGCTGGCCGTTGCGGGTCGCGGCGAGGCGCTGCATCAGTGCCACCCGGCGGGCCCACAACTGGTCGGATTCCTTCGCGTCGCGGCTCTGCTCGAGGGCCAGATCGGTCATTCCGATCAGGTCCTCGAGCTCGGCGGCGGCATAGGCGCTGGTCGCATCCAGCGGCGCGGCGCCGGAACGGCGGTCGCGCAGGGCGGCCTCGATCCACTGCGAGCGGGCGATCAGGGCAGCGGCGGTGGCATCGGTGGACGCCGTCGTTCCGGACGTCGCCGGGCGGATCGGCGCTGCCGGCAGCGGCTGCTTCAGCGAGGTCCAGGCCAGCGGTACGCCGAGCACCACGGTCGCCGCCAGGGCCAGCAGCGGCTTCCGACGGTACCAGCGGCGCGCCGCTTCGGCCTCGCGCCGGGCCCGCAGTGCCGCGCTGAGCGCCGGCAGGGCACTGCGCTCCGGAGCAAGCAGCGGCAGGTCCTGCAGCGCGGCGGCGAGCACGCGGTCGTCGGCGGGCGAGGAGTCGAACGGGGATTGGATCGGATCGTCAGGCATAGGCCACCTTCGGAACGGAAGCGGGGGCGAGCAACTGGCGGAGGCGCTCGGTACCGCGCATGACTTGCGACTTCGAGAAACTGACGGAACGGTCGAACGATTTCGCGATCTCGTCGTGGGTGAGGCCCTCGACGTAGTACAGCCACACCACGGAGCGGGTGGTCGCCGGCAGGGTCTCCAGCGCGCGCACCAGGTCCTCGCGGTTCATCGCCTCGAGCGGCGTCGACGGCGCGTGATCGTCGTCGGCGGGCTCGGGCAGCTCGTCGACATAGTCGATCTTTCGGCGCCGCAGCCGCATCAGCGCCTCGTTGACGGCGATCTGCCGGAGCCAGCCCCAGAACGGCGCCGTCTCCCGGTATTGCCCGATCTTCTCGATCACCGTCAGCATCGCGTCGTGCAGCACCTCGTGGGCCTCCTCGCGGTCGTTCAGCATCCGCCACGCCAGCGAGAACAGCGGTCGCTCGAACAAGCGGTACACCTGCTCGAAGGCACGCTCGTCGCCCTGGCGCAGGCGCGCCAGCGTCGTTTGCGGTACATCGATGGCGAAGGTGGACCCCATGTGCTGTTGAAGGATGCGCGAGGCCTGCAAAGGGTCGCAAGGACGGGTTGAGGGGACCGCGGGGCGACCGGCAAGTCCGTGTCCGACCGTGTCCGACGTCCGGCCTGAGCGTTGTCCGCGACTTTCAGGTTGCCTCGGCAAAACACGAAATGTCTTTGCAATTAATGGCTTGGCGCAGCCAAGTCCCCTGGCACGCGCCTTGCTACGAGAGAGGAAACCGACCACCGAGCCCTTGTGCATGATCCGAGACACCTCCCAGCAGGACAAAGTGATGACCGCGCGGACCGGCTGGTTCGACGGCACGCGGCGCTACGTGGTGGCCGGGGTGGTCGGGGTTGCGGTGCTGGCATTCGCGGTTCCCTCGGTGGCGCGCTGGTTCTCCGCCGGGGTGTCGGTGAACGGCACCCGGCTCCGGATCGCCGAGGTCCACCGCGGCCGGCTGACCCGTGACGTCACGGTCCAGGCCAAGGTGGTCGCTGCGGTGAGCCCGACCCTGTACGCGCCGGCCGTCGGCATCGTCAGCCTCAAGATCAAGGCCGGCGACACCGTCGAGCGCGACCAGGTGCTGGCCGAGATCGACAGTCCGGAACTGAAGAACAAGCTGCTGCAGGAGCAGGCGACGCTGCAGAGCCTCGAGACCGAGGTCGAGCGCGCCCGCATCGATGCGCGCAAGCGGGTCGGCGCCGCGCAGAAGGCGGTCGACCAGGCGGAGGTCGACAAGGTCGCCGCCGAGCGCGAGCACCAGCGCAATGCCGACGTGTTCCGGCGCGGCGCGGTCTCAGAGCTGACCGTGCTGCGCGCCAAGGATGTGGTCGACAAGGCGGTGCTGACGCTGAATCAGGCGAAGGCGGACCTGACGCTCGAGCGCGACGCTTCGGACTTCGAGGTCAAGACCAAGGCGCTCGCCCGCGACCGCCAGCGCCTGATCGCGGCCGAGATGAGTCGCCAGGTCGAGGCGCTGAAGGTCCGGGCACCGGTCGCCGGCCAGGTCGGCACCCTGCTGGTCGCGGATCGTGCCAATGTCGCGGCCAACGCGGCGCTGCTGTCGGTCGTCGACCTGTCGGCGATGGAGCTGGAGATCCAGGTTCCGGAGAGCTACGCCCGCGACCTCGCGATCGGCATGAACGCGGACATCGAGCAGGGCGCCCAGCACTACGCCGGCAAGGTCGCGAGCGTCTCGGCGGAAGTGGTCGCCGGCCAGGTCAGCGGCCGCGTGCGCTTCGCCGGGTCGCAGCCCGAGGGCCTGCGCCAGAGCCAGCGGATGAACCTGCGCATCGTGTTCGACGAGCGCGACGACGTGCTGATCGTCGACCGCGGCTCCTTCATCGACGAGGGGGGTGGTCGCGCCGCCTACGTGATCGTCAATGGCGTCGCCGAGCGTCGCCCGATCGTGCTCGGCGCGGCGGGGCTCGCCGCGGTCGAGGTGATCGACGGCCTGAAGGTCGGCGACCGTGTCGTGATCAGTGGCGCGGATGCGTTCCGGGACGCTCCGAAGGCCATCGTCAACGACTGAGTGGCCGGCGCCGCTCCGTCGTCCGAACCAGAAGACGCGACCGCATGCCCAGCACGCCGCCCGATGAAGGACCTGTA
>JBGAPI010000017.1:0-95389 GCA_044221335.1 Ahniellaceae bacterium | reverse complement strand
CCAGCGACTCTGCTTCGACTCCGGCGCGACCACAAGCGAAAAGCGCCGGATCGCTTCGCAGCGCTCGCAATGACGGGATCAAGGCCTACCGGAGCTTGTACGCCGCCAGCGCCGCCACCCGGGTCGTCGCCAGATCGACGACGGGCCGCGCGTACGGCGTGCCGGCGATCCCCAGCACCGACTGTTCCGATGGCCGCAGCGTCCACGGGGCGTGGATGAACTTCGACGGCACCCGCGCGAGCTCGGGGATGTGGCGGCGCACGTAGGCGCCATCCGGGTCGAAGCGCTCGCCCTGCGCCACCGGATTGAAGATGCGGAAATACGGCGAGGCGTCGGCGCCGGTGCCGGCGGTCCATTGCCAGCCCTGGGTATTGTTGGCGAGGTCGGCGTCGACCAGGGTGTCCCAGAACCAGCGTGCGCCGTGGAGCCAGTGGTAGCGCAGGTTCTTGGTCAGCAGCGAAGCGACCACCATCCGCACCCGATTGTGCATCCAGCCGGTGGTCCACAGCTCGCGCATGCCGGCGTCGACCATCGGAATGCCGGTCTGGCCGTGCTGCCACGCCGCAAGCAGTCCAGGATCGGGATCGGCCCAGTCGAACTGCTCGAAGCCGCGATTGAGGTTGGCATCGGTGCTGTCGGGAAAGTGGTAGAGCAGATGGATCGAGAACTCGCGCCAGGCGAGTTCGCGCACGTAGGCCTCGCAGCGCTCGGCATAGCCGGGATCCCCGCGCTCGCCGCCCGCCGCGTGCAGTCGCGCGACGATCTGCCGTGGACTGATCTCGCCGAAATGCAGGTGCGGCGACAGCATCGACGTGCCGGGAAGATCCGGGCGGTCGCGCTCGGCGGCGTAGTCGGCGGCAGCGTCGAGGAAGTCCTCCAGCCGCTCGCGGGCGCCTGCCTCGCCCGGTCGCCAGGTCGCCGCCATGCCGGCGTCCCACCGGATCCGCGGCAGCAGGCCGAGCTCATCCGTCGCCGTGCCGGCGAGCGCACCGGGCACGAAGCGGACCGATCGGGGCGCCACGACCGGCTCGACTTCGCCGACGCGCTCGCGCAGGCGCTTCCAGTACGGCGTGAACACCTTGAACGGCGTGCCTGCCTGGGTCGCGATGTCGAAGGGTTCGACCAGGCAGGCGGCATTGCAGCTGCGCGCCTCGATGCCGTCGCGGGCCAGCGCGGCCTTGATCGCCGCGTCACGGGCGATCAGTGCCGGCTCGTAGCAGCGGTTCCACAGCACCCGGTTCGCTCCGGTCTCGCCGATCAGCCGCTGCAGGCCCGCGAGGCTGCCTTCGCGACGGACGATCAGGCGCCCGCCGAGGGCACGCAGGGACCGATCGAGGGCGACCAGGGAATGATGGAGCCACCAGCGCGACGCCGCGCCCGGCGCCCAGGCACCCTCCTCCTCCGGCGCGTGAAGATAGACGGCGACGATCGGCTGGCCACTGTCCACGGCGGCGGCGAACGCGGGGTTGTCGGCAAGCCGGAGGTCGCGGCGGAACCAGACGAGGACGGCGCTCACCGGGTGCTCCTCGTATCGAGTTCGCGACGGCAACCGTCCATGGCAATGCTCCTCGTGTTCGATGCGGATTCCCGTCCGCGCGGGTCGACGCCCATTCTGCGGTCCAATCCGCGCCTCCGACGGCGAAATTCGGACCGAAACCCGTTGCGTTCCCGCTTCATGCGGCGGGAACGGGAGCGATTGGGCTATTCTCCGCGACCCCCTGGCCCCTGCGGTAGCGAGTCCATGCGTTGGCTGTCCTTCTTCTCCCGTCCCGCCTGGGAGAGCCGCGATCCGGCAACCCGCGCGCATGCCGTCGCCGGCGCCGAAAGCCCCGAGCTGATCGCGAAGCTTCCCGATCTCGCCCGCCTCGACGAGTCCGCCGAGGTCCGCCGCGCCGCGGTCCAGCGGGTCGACGACCTGTCGCTGCTCGCCGACCGCTCTCGCCTCGACACCGATTCCGGGGTCCGCGCCGTGGCCCGCGCCCGGCTGGAGAAGTTTCTCTGCGACGGCGTCGCCGAACGCCTCGCCCAGCGCGAGCGCCAGCTGCGCGTGCTGGAAGACAGCGCGCTGATCGAGGCCGTCGCCATCCAGGCCCGCGACGCCGCCACTCGCCGCGCCGCCCTCGAACGCATCGATCGCGCGGGCCTGATCGGCGAGCGCTGCCTGGCGGATCCCGACGGCGCGATCCGCCTGTGGCTGCTCGGCCGCATCGACAACGTCAAGACGCTCGCCCGCATCGCCGGCGACGCCCGCAAGTCCGACAAGCGCCTCGCCCAGGCCGCGCGCGAACGGCTCGAGGCGACGCAGCTCGCGACCGGCGACGGCGCTGCGGTGTCCGCGCGCCTGACTGCCCTCTGCGCGGAACTGGAGGCGCTGCTGCCGCAGGCGACGACCGCCGAGGCGACGACGAAGCTCGACGCGCTCGACGCCGAGTGGGCGAAGCTGCGCGCCAAGGTCGACAGCGCGCCGGACAAGCGCTTCGAGGGACTGGTCGCGACCCTGCGCTCGATGCAGCGGGCAGCCGCCGAACCGGCGGTTGCGGCGGTCGAACCGGATCACCCGGAGCTGGCCTCGTCGTCCGACCTTCCCGCGGACGGGGCGGCGGGCACGGCGGCCGAGGTCGAGGCCGAGGCGCCTGCCGTCGCGAGCGCCGAAACCCGCACCGCCGAACCCGAGGTCGATCCGCACGCCCCGGTCGACCCGGAGCTGCCGACCCTGATCGCCACGCTGCGCGAGCATGCCGCGACCTACGACGCGCACGGCCTCGACCGCGCGAAGAAGGCCTGGGCGCGGGTGTGGAATTCGCGTCCGCGCAGCTCGCACGCCGACATCGATGCGCATGCCGAGCACGCTGCGCTTGTCGCCGGCATCGAGTCGCGCTTCGAGACCGAGCGCGCGACCCATGCCGAAGCGCTGCGCCGGGTGCGCGACAGCCTGGCGGCGATGGAGATCGCGCTGCGCGAGGGCCACCTGCACGCGGCGCGGCCGGCGCGCGAGACCGTGAGGTCGGAGCTCGCCCAGCATCCGGTCAGGCTCGACGAGCACGACCGCAAGCGGCTTTCCCGGATCGACCACGACATCGACAAGATGGCGCGCTGGCAGCACTGGTCGAACCAGCAGGTGCGCGAGCGCATCTGCGACGAGGTCGAGGCGCTGATCGGCAGCGGACTGCACCCCGATGCCGTTCTGACCAAGATCAAGGACGCGCAGGTCGAGTGGGCGAAGCTCGACGCCGCCGAGGGCATCGGCGCCTCCTCGCCGCCGGCGGGCCTGACCCGGAAGTTCCGGGCGCTCTGCCACAAGGCGATGGCGCCGACCAAGCCCTATCTGGAGAAGCGCTCCGCGCTGCGCGACGAGCGCCGCGCGAAGCTGGAGTCGCAACTGGCCGAGGCGAAGGCGAGCATCGAGGATGCGAATGCTCCCCTTCCCCAGCTGTTCACGCTGAAGCGCCAGCTCGGCGAGGCGATGCGCGGCCTGGGCGAACTCGACCCGGCCTCGCGCAACCAGCTCGCACCGCAGTTGCGTGAACTGCTGACCCGCGCCGGCGCCGTGATCGACGAGCGCAACGCCGGCGCCGAGGAGGTCAAGCGCAAGCTGCTCGCCAACCTGAAGCGCAAGCTCGCGCAGGCCGCTCCGGACGAAGCGCTGGATCTCGCCAAGTCCTCGATGGCGCAATGGAAGACGCTGCCGCGCGCCGCCCGCAAGCTGGAAGACCAGCTGTGGGCCGAGTACCGCGCACTGGTCGATCCGCTCTACGACGCCGCCAAGTCGAAGGCCGACGCGGAGCGCGCCGAGCTGCGCGGGCGCGACGACGCGATCCGCGCCGTACTCGACGAGCTCGCCCAGCTGGCGAAGGCGGACGATGCCGCCCTCGCCCATGCCCCGACCACGCTCGCCCAGATCGGCGCCCGCTGGAAGGAACTGGCGAATGCCGAGCGGGACCTCGAACGCCGCTACGACCGCGCGGTCGCGGCCGTGCACGAGGCGCAGGCCCGCGCCGGAGCCCGCAAGGCCGGCGCCGCGATCGGCGGACTGTTCAGCCTGATCCGCGCGCTCGGCGACGCCGAGCTCGGCACGCCCGCCGCCGCCGGCACCGGCGACCTGTTCGCCGCGGCCGACGCCGGCCCGACCGAGTGGGCCGATCGGATCGCGGCGCTCGATCTCGCCCTCGACCAGCGTGTCGCGCTGGAACTGCGGATCGGCGGTATCGACCCGACCGTGACCGACGACGAACGCCGCGAACGCGACGAGGCGATCCTGCTGCTCGCGGTGGCGGTCGAATGCAGCGCGGGAATCGAGTCGCCGGAGTCCGCCGTCGCGCTGCGCCGGCAGCACCAGATGCAGCGCCTCGCCGCGCGGATGAGCGGCCAGTCCACGCCGGACGAGGTGGAGGATTCGCGCCAGCACCTGCTCGCCTGGTGCGCGCAGCCGGCCGGAACCCGCGCCGTGTTCGACGACGCCGCCACCCGCATCGAAGCGGCGCTGACCCGGTCGCTGCTGCGCCGCTGAAAGATCTTCCGCTCTTCGCTGTTCAATGGGGGACAATCCGCCGGCACGGCGAATTTTCCCCGGCGGAGCGACCTCATGCGGAAGACCGAAGCGGTACTCGCGATCCTCGACATCAGTGGCTATACCCGCTTCATCGTCGAGCGGGTGATCGCGCTCGAGCATGCCGAGCAGATCATCACCGAGCTGATCGAGACGCTGATCGACGATGCCGAGCGGCCGTTCGTGGTCAACAAGCTGGAAGGCGACGCCATGCTGCTGTTCGCCGAGACCGACGGCGACAGTGCCGCCACGGTCGGCACGACCTGGCGCCTGGTGAATCGCGCGTTCGAGCAGTTCGACCGCAGCCTTGCCCGCATCGGCCAGGCCCGCAGCCATTGCAGCTGCGAGGCCTGCGCCAACATCGCGAGCCTGCGCCTCAAGGCCTTCCTCCACCTCGGCGAGATCACGGTGAAGCAGGTCCGGCAGTTCGAGGAGATCGCCGGCGAGGCGGTGATCCTCGTCCATCGGCTGCTGAAAAACAAAGTCACGGCACGCGAGTACATCCTCGCCACCGACGCCTACTGCGCGCAGCTGGGAGCCCTCCCCGCCGACGCGACGGCGCATGTCGAGGAGGCCGAGGGAATCGGAGCGGTCGGACTTCGCCTTTGCCCCGCGCCATCGCGTTCCGGTTGAGCCGTGCCCGCAGACCTCCGGCCGCCGCTCGCAGCGGAAACCTCCGTCTGCGCAGGGACCGCGCCGTCAGTGCGGCGATGTCGTCGCCGTCGGGCGGCCGGCCGATCCGCGGCGCACGGAGGCGGAAGGCACGTTCCGACCCCGACCGAGGTCTCGAGCGGCCTCGCCATCCGCGACGAGGCGATGCGCTTGCGCAATAATGCGCGCCCGGCTTGGGCAATGCCGGAAGCCGTCTCGAACACCACGTCCGCTTTGGGGAAACGCGCACAGCGCAGGGAGATTCGCCATGCATGACTCGTTCAAGGTCCGTGCCACGCTGGAAGCCGGTGGCAAGAAATACAACTACTTCAGCCTCGCCAAGCTGGGCGAACGCTTCAACGTCAAGCGCCTGCCGTTCTCGATGAGGATCCTGCTGGAGAACCTGCTGCGCCACGAGGACGGCGCGAACATCGGGGCGAAGGAGATCGAAGCGGTCGCGAACTGGAATGCGACCAAGGAACCCGATACCGAAATCGCCTTCATGCCGGCGCGCGTGGTCCTCCAGGACTTCACCGGCGTGCCCTGCGTGGTCGACCTCGCGGCGATGCGCGATGCGGTCGGCAAGCTCGGCGGAGACGCCGGCAAGATCAACCCGCTGATTCCCGCGGAACTCGTCATCGACCACTCCGTGCAGGTCGACGTGTTCGGCAAGCCCTCGGCGCTGGACGAGAACGTGGAGATCGAATTCGGCCGCAACGGCGAGCGCTACTCCTTCCTGCGCTGGGGCCAGAAGGCGCTCAACAACTTCAAGGTCGTGCCGCCGAAGACCGGCATCGTCCACCAGGTGAACCTGGAGCACCTCGCCCGCGTGGTGATGGCGACCGAGAAGGGCGGCGAGCATTGGCTCTTCCCCGATACGGTCTACGGCACCGATTCGCACACCACGATGATCAACGGCATCGGCGTGCTCGGCTGGGGCGTCGGCGGCATCGAGGCCGAGGCCGCGATGCTGGGCCAGCCCTCGTCGATGCTGATCCCGCAGGTCGTCGGCTTCAAGCTCACCGGCAAGCTGCCGGAGGGCGCGACCGCGACCGACCTCGTGCTGACCGTCACCCAGATGCTGCGCAAGCACGGCGTGGTCAACAAGTTCGTCGAGTTCTTCGGTCCGGGCCTCAAGGACCTGCCGCTCGCCGACCGCGCGACCATCGCCAACATGGCGCCGGAGTACGGCGCGACCTGCGGCATCTTCCCGATCGATGACGAGTCGCTCAACTACCTGCGCCTGTCGGGCCGCAGCGAGGACCACATCAAGCTGGTCGAGGCCTACGCGAAGGCCCAGGGCCTGTGGCGCAACGACGACGACGCCTTCGACTTCAGCTCGACGCTGGAACTCGACATGGGCACGGTCAAGCCCTCGCTCGCCGGACCGAAGCGGCCGCAGGACCGCGTGCTGCTGGAAAAGGTCGGCGCCAACTACGTCGAGAGCCTGAAGCCGATGGCCGACGCGCGCGCGGCGAAGCCGAAGTCGTCCTCGCCGGGCAAGGCGACGCTGACCATCAACGGCGAGAGCCACGAGATGGTCGACGGCGCGGTGGTGATCACCGCGATCACCTCCTGCACCAACACCTCCAATCCGGCGGTGATGCTGGGCGCGGGCCTGCTCGCGCGCAATGCGGTGAAGAAGGGACTGAAGGTCAAGCCCTGGGTGAAGCCCTCGCTTGGCCCGGGCTCGCTCGTGGTCACCGATTACCTGAAGAAGGCGAACCTGATCGCCGACCTCGAGGCGCTGAAGTTCCACGTCGTCGGCTACGGCTGCACGACCTGCATCGGCAACTCCGGGCCGCTGCCGCCGGAAGTCTCGAAGGCGATCGCCGACGGTGACCTCATCGTCGCCTCGGTGCTGTCGGGCAACCGCAACTTCGAGGGCCGCGTGCATCCCGAAGTGAAGATGAACTACCTCGCCTCGCCGCCGCTGTGCGTCGCCTACGCGATCGCCGGCACGGTCAACATCGACCTCACCAAGGATCCGCTGGGCACGGGCAGTGACGGCAAGCCGGTCTACCTGAAGGACATCTGGCCGTCCAACAAGGAGATCTCCGACACCATCGCCGCGACGATCGGACCGGAGATGTTCAACAAGAACTACGCCAACGTGTTCGCCGGCGACTCGCGCTGGAACCAGGTCCAGTCCCCGGACGGCGCGAAGTACGCCTGGGACGAGGCCTCGACCTACATCAAGAACCCGCCCTACTTCGACGGCATGACGAAGGAGCCGGGCAAGATCAGCGACATCGCCGGCGCCCGCGCGCTGGGCGTGTTCGGCGACTCGATCACCACCGACCACATCTCGCCCGCCGGCGACATCAAGGCCAGCTCCCCGGCCGGCGTGTTCCTGCAGGCGCGCGGTGTGACCAAGGCGGACTTCAACTCCTACGGCGCCCGCCGCGGCAACGACGACGTGATGGTGCGCGGCACCTTCGCCAACATCCGCATCAAGAACCTGATGCTGGGCGGCGAGGAAGGCGGCAACACGATCCACTACCCGAGCGGCGAGAAGCAGTCGATCTACGACGCCGCGATGAAGTACAAGGCCGAGAAGGTCCCGCTGGTGGTCCTCGCCGGCAAGGAATACGGCACGGGCTCCTCGCGCGACTGGGCGGCCAAGGGCACGATGCTGCTCGGCGTGAAGGCCGTCATCGCGGAGAGCTTCGAGCGCATCCACCGCTCGAACCTGGTCGGCATGGGCGTTCTCCCCTGCCAGTTCCTCGATGGCCAGAACGCGCAGACCATCGGCCTGAAGGGCGACGAGGTGTTCACCTTCAGCTCGCTCGAGGACGGCGCGGCGAAGGAACTCACCGTCACCGCCAAGGGCTCGGCCGGCGAGAAGACCTTCAAGGTCAAGGTGCTGCTGCTGACGCCGAAGGAGATCGAGTTCTATCGGCATGGCGGCTTGCTGCAGTACGTGCTGAGACAGTTGGCGAAGGCGGCGTAGGCCGCGCCCTGACGCGAAAAGGCCGGCATTCGCCGGCCTTTTCGTAAGCGGCCTGCGGCCGCACAGGAGCACTATCGATTCAAGAACTCGCGTACTGAATCCTTCTTCCAGCCATCACGAGGAGAAGGTAGCTGTGCTCTGCCGAACGGGGTCTTGAATCGAGCGAAACAGCACACGGCGGCGCCACGACAGATGAGGGGAGAGCGCTCGCCATCGCCCTCACCTCTCACCCGAAGCCACCCCGATGAAGATTCGACTGCACGACAACGACATCACGATCGGCGACGAACGGCGGATCGAGTGGATCGACCTAACCCATCGGATCACCGAGGCGATCGCCGTCGACCCATTGCTGTCGTCGCTGGAACCCTTGTGGCAACTCCTCGAATCGAATTGTGTCGCGGGGTGCTGCGGCATCGACGCCTTCGACTTCCATCCGGATTCGGTTTGTGCGGCCATGGCGCAACTCGACGCGGCGAAACAGCAGCAATGTCTGCGTGTCGCAATCGATGAGTTTTCCGCAATCGACGGTGAGGTCCTCGTCAGCCATCGACTCAACTTCGTGGCCGACAAGACCGTGTTTCTCGAATTGCTCAGCCACCTCGACGAGTGTGCCTCGAAGTAGCCAGTGCGCCTGGCGATTGCGGGCAGTGCCCGCCCTACGCCGCAGCTCGGTTCGCCTGCGCGTGCAGTCGATCGACGATCGCCTGAGTGATCGCCACGGTCGAATGCGCGATGCCCGAGCCGGAGATGTCGGCGCTGCGGATGCCGTCTGCGATCGTCGCCGCCACCGCCGCCTCGACCGCCTCCGCCGCATCGCCGCGCCCGAGGCTCCAGCGCAACAGCATCGCGGCGGAGAGCACCGTGCCGACCGGGTTGGCGATGCCCTTGCCGGCGATGTCCGGCGCCGAGCCGTGGATCGGCTCGTACAGGCCCGGGCCGCCGTCGCCCAGCGACGCGGAGGGCAGCAGGCCGAGCGAGCCGCCGAGCACCGCAGCCTCGTCGGTGAGGATGTCGCCGAACAGGTTCTCGGTGACGATCACGTCGAAGTCGCGCGGGCGGGTGACGAGGTACATCGCCATCGCGTCGACCAGCAGGTGTTCCAGCTTCACGTCCGGGAACTCGTCGGCCATCACCCGCGTCGTCACCTCGCGCCACAGCCGCGAGGTCTCGAGCACGTTGGCCTTGTCGACCGAGGTCAGGCGGCCGCTGCGCTCGCGGGCGAAGCGCGCCGCCTTGCGAACGACGCGCTCGATCTCGGCGACGGTGTACGCGCACTCGTCGGTGGCGCGCTCGGGCGTGCGCGTGCGGGCCCCGAAATAGATGCCGCCGGTGAGTTCGCGCACCACCAGCAGGTCGACGCCGTTCGCGCGTTCGGGCTTCAGCGGCGAGAACTCGGCGAGCGCCGGATCGGCCTTCACCGGCCGGAGGTTGGCATACAGGCCGAGCGCGCGGCGGATCGCCAGCAGGCCCTGCTCCGGGCGCTTGTCGACGGCGACCTTGGCCCAGGCCGGCCCGCCAACGGCGCCGAGCAGCACGGCATCGGAGCGCTGGCAGGACGCCAGCGTCGCGGGTGGCAGCGGCTCGCCGGTCGCGTCGATCGCGGCACCGCCGATCAGGTGGGTCTCGAAGCGCAGCCCGAGGCCGAAGCGCGCGTCGGCGGCTTCAAGCACCGCTCGACCGGCGGCGACGACTTCCGGGCCGATGCCGTCACCCGGCAGCAGGACGATGTTCTTGCTCATGCGTTGGCTTCCCGAATCGGTGCGGAGGTCAGGCAGCGCGACGCTGCTGTTCGTAGTGGTCGATCAGCGGCCGCCGTGCGAGCAGGTAGCCGAGTTCGTCCACCCCCTCGATCAGGCAGGCCCGCGCGAACGGATCGATGGCGAATCCGATCTCCTCGCCCCAGGCGCAGCGGATCCGTTGCGCGACGAGGTCGATCGTGAGCTCGTCGTCCGGCGCCTCCAGCAGGCGCTGGTGCGCCTCGGGGCCGACCACGATCGCGAGCAGGCCGTTCTTCAAGGCGTTGTTGCGGAAGATGTCGGCGATGCCGGAGCTGATCACCGCCTGGAAGCCGAAGTCGGACAGTGCCCAGGGCGCGTGCTCGCGCGAGGAGCCGCAGCCGAAGTTGTGACCGGCGACCAGGATCCGCTGGCGCGCCGGGTCGCGGCGATTGAGCGGCGCGTCCGTGTCGACCGCGCCGTCGGCGCGGTGTCGCCAGTCGTGGAAGCAGTGCTGACCGAGTCCGGCCTTGGTGGTCGTGGTCAGGAACCGCGCCGGGATGATCTGATCGGTGTCGATGTTGGCGCTCCCCAGCACGAAGCTGCGCGAGCGGATCGTCGTGATCGGGTTCATGCGGCCACCTCGGCGGTCATGTAGCTGCGCGGGTCGACGATCGCCCCGGCGATCGCGCAGGCGGCGGCCGTCAGCGGGCTCGCCAGCACGGTGCGGGCGCCCTTGCCCTGGCGCCCCTCGAAATTGCGATTGCTGGTCGACACGACGAGCTGTCCTGGCTGCGCGAGGTCGCCGTTCATCGCGATGCACATCGAACATCCCGGCTCGCGCCACTCCGCTCCCGCCGCACGGAAGACCTCGTGGAGGCCTTCGGCTTCCGCCGCGCGGCGCACCGGCTCGGAACCCGGCACGACCAGCATCCGCACCCGGGGATGGACGCGGCGCCCATCGAGCAGGCTCGCCGCCTGTCGCAGGTCGGACAGCCTCGAGTTGGTGCAGCTGCCGACGAACACCACGTCGACGACCTCGCCCTGCACGCTCTTGCCGGCGGCGAAGCGCATGTAGTCCAGCGCCCGTTGGCCGGCGGCGCCGCGCGGCGTGGGAACGATGCCGTCGATCGCCATCGCGCTGCCGGGGTCGGTGCCGACGGTGACGGTCGGCCGCACGTGGCGCGCGTCGATCCGGATCTCGCGGTCGAAGCGCGCTTCGGGATCGCTGGCGAGCTGGGACCACGTCGCGATCGCCTCGTCCCATGCCGTGCCCTGCGGCGCTCGTTGCCGGCCACGCAGCCAGTCGAAGGTGACCGCATCGGGCGCGATCAGGCCGGCGCGCGCGCCGAGCTCGATCGACATGTTGCACACCGTCATCCGCTCCTCCATCGACAGTGCGCGGATGGTGGAGCCGCGGAACTCGACGACGTGGCCGGTGCCGCCGTCGACGCCGACGGTGGCGATCGTGTGCAGCACCAGGTCCTTCGCGGTGACTCCCGGGCCGAGCGGCCCGTCGATGGTGATCGCGAAGGTCTTCGAAGGCTGCTGCAGCAGGCACTGGGTCGCCAGCACGTGGCCGACCTCGGTGGTGCCGATGCCGAAGGCCAGTGCGCCGAACGCGCCGTGGGTGCTGGTGTGGCTGTCGCCGCAGACGATCGTCATGCCGGGCCGGGTCGCGCCGAGCTCCGGCGCGATCACGTGGACGATGCCGCGCTGGTCCGAGTCCCAGCCGTGCAGCTCGATCCCGAACTCCTTCACATTGCGCTCGAGCTCCTCGACCTGCGCGCGCGCCGAGGCATTCGCGTACGGCCGCTCGCCGTCGGCCGCCCGCGGCAGCGTCGGCGTCGAATGGTCGAGCGTCGCGAGGCAGCGCTCGGGGCGCGCGACCTTCATGCCGCGCTCGCGCAGCACCGCGAAGGCCTGCGGCGAGGTGACTTCGTGCAGCAGGTGCAGGTCGATGTAGAGCACCGCGGGCTTGCCCTCGGACGGGGCTTCTACCAGGTGTTGCTGCCAGATCTTTTCGTAAAGGGTTTTCGCGCTCATGGAGTTCCTGGCTTCGAAGGTGACGAGGTGGACGTCTTCAGCGTCCAGGGCACATGGCCCAGGGCCCAGAAGAGCGGGGATCGGCGCACCGAGGGGTGGCAGGGTTGCGCCTGCACTACTGGGCCCTGGGCCCCGTGCCCTGGGCCCGATTTCCGAACGTCGATCATCCTGTTCCCGTCGGCCGCACTCTCGCCGCCCTGGCCAATGCGCAAACGGCAATCCGGTTCACCGCCTCCAGCAGCGCCTTGGCCGATGCCTCGATCACGTCGGTCGACACCGCCTGCCCGCGGTACTCGCGGCCCTGGTGGCTGATCCGGACCGTGGCCTGGCCCTGCGCGTCGCCGCCTTCGGTGACCGAGCGCAGCTGGAAGTCGCGCACGTCCATCTCGATGCCGGTGGCGCGCGACACCGCCCGCGCGATCGCGTCGATCGGACCATCACCGATCGCCGCCTCGCGCACGACGCGCCCCTCGCCGTTCTTCAGCACCGCGCTCGCGGTCGGCCCGCTGCCGCTGCCGATCGCGGTGTGGACCTGCAGCGACTCCAGCTGCCAGGGCGCGTTTTCCTCGTCGTCGACACCCAGCCACAGCGCCTCGAGATCCGCGTCGAAGACTTCCTTCTTGCGATCCGCCAGCTGCTTGAACGAGACCATCAGGCCGTCCAGCGCCGCGTCGTCGATCGCGTAGCCGAGGCTCGCCAGGCGGTCGCGCACCGCCGCCTTGCCACTGTGCTTGCCGAGCACCAGGCGGGTGCCGGGAAAGCCGACGTCCTCCGGCCGCATGATCTCGTACGTGGACCGCTCGGCGATCATGCCGTGCTGATGGATGCCGGACTCGTGCGCGAAGGCGTTGTCGCCGACGATCGCCTTGTTGCGCGGCACGCTGGCGCCGATCAGGCTGGCCAGCAGCCGCGCGGTGGCGAACAGCCTGGGCGTGCGGATGCCGCTGGCGACGCCGTAGCGCTCCGGCCGCGTGCGTACCGCCATCGCGATCTCCTCCAGCGCGGCGTTGCCGGCGCGTTCGCCGATGCCGGTCACCGTGCACTCGACCTGGCGCGCGCCGGCCTCGATCGCGGCCAGCGAATTGGCGACCGCGAGGCCGAGGTCGTTGTGGCAGTGCGCCGAGATCGTGGCCTTCTCCACCCCGGCGACGTGCTGCCGCAGGTATCGGATCAGCTCGCCGAACTCGGAGGGCGTGGTGTAGCCGACGGTGTCGGGCACGTTGATGGTGGTCGCGCCGGCGGCGATCACCGCCGAGAACAGCTCGGCCAGGAACTCCGGCTCGCTGCGCGAGGCGTCCTCCGCGGAGAACTCCACGTCCGCCACCCAGCTCGCGGCGCGGCGCACGCCGGCGACCGCGCGCTCGATCACCTGCTCGCGGCTCATCCTCAGCTTGTGCTCGCGGTGGATCGGGCTCGACGCGATGAACACGTGGATGCGGGCCTTCTTCGCGCTCGCCAGCGCTTCGCCCGCGCGGTCGATGTCGGCGTCGTTGCAGCGCGCCAGCGCGCAGATGGTGGGACCGTCCACCTGACGTGCGATCTCCCGGACGGATTCGAAGTCGCCGACCGACGCGTTGGGATAGCCCGCCTCGATCACGTCGACGCCCAGTGCGGCGAGCGCCTGCGCGAAGCGCAGCTTCTGTGCGGCGTCCAGGCTGCAGCCGGGACTCTGCTCGCCGTCGCGCAGGCTGGTGTCGAAGATCACCAGGCGGTCGGGCTTGGCTTTCACGCTGCGTACCTGGCTCGTCATCGCTGGGCTCTCCGACGGGCGGGAACGCGCACCGGCGCCCGCTTCTCGCCGACGCGATGCAACGCGATGACCATCGCGAGGAACAGGGCGAGCATGGCGATCAGTTGCATGTGATTCTCCAGGTCCTGAAACGAAAAACCCCGCATCGTTGCCGGTGCGGGGTCTGGGTGATCGAGGGTGTTCTTCAATCAGGCAGGCCGCGCCGGTGGCCCGGTAAGAAGCTGGGAAATGAGCGATACGAGCACGACCGGACGCGCCGCGGTGGTCGCGGTGGCGTTCAGATCAAGGGTGGCGCGGGTGGGCTTCATGGGTACCGAGGTTCCCCCCGAATCGCGACGCTGTCAAGAAACTTGTTCGCCGGGACGGATGGACGTCCGGCCGTCCGGCCAGTGGAGATGCACCGGGTGCGCGGCCGCGCGTCACTGCTTATGTGGGCGCCGGTCGGAGCGCCGACATTCCGTTTGCGAATATGGATTGACAGCTCGCGAATTCCTCGTCTAGCTTCGACCCCACGATGAATCCGACCTTCGCCCGCACCGATCGCCACAGCGCCGCCACCGCGGCCGCCGCGATCGTGCGCGCGAACCTCGCGCTCGCCCTCATTACCGTAGTCGTACTTATTCCGCCGAGAGGTGCGGGATGAGCGCGTAGATTCCTAGTCCAGGAACCGACGAACCCAGACCCCCGCACCGGAAACGGCAGCGGGGGTTTCGCGTTTCTGGGCCCCGAAAGATCCGAGACCCACCCACCCCTACCCACCGCAAGAAGTCGCCAGGAGACCGCAATGACCCGTACCACCCCTGCCAGCACCGCCCTCCACGGACGCCGCATCGCCGTCATCGGCTACGGCAGCCAGGGGCGCGCGCATGCGCTCAACCTGCGCGACTCCGGCCTCGACGTCACCGTCGGCGTGCGCCGCGGCGGCCCGAGCTGGGCCAAGGCCGAAGCCGACGGCTTCGCGCCGGCCGAACCCGCCACCGCCGCCGCGAATGCCGACCTGATCGCCGTGCTGGCACCGGACATGCAGCAGCCGTCGATCTACACCGACGCGATCGCGCCGAACGCCAAGCCCGGAACGGCACTGCTGTTCGCCCACGGCTTCAACGTCCACTTCGGCCAGATCACCCCGCGCGCCGACCTCGACGTGATCCTGGTCGCCCCGAAGGGCCCGGGCGCGCTGGTGCGCCGCGAGTACGAGCGCGGCCATGGCGTGCCCTGCCTGTACGCCGTCCAGGCCGACACCACCGGCCAGGCCGCGACCTTGGCGATGGCCTACGCGGCCGGCATCGGAGGCACCCGCGGCGGACTCATCGAAACGAGCTTCAAGGAGGAGACCGAGACCGATCTGTTCGGCGAGCAGGCCGTGCTCTGCGGCGGCGTCACCGAGCTCGTCACCCAGGGCTACGAGACCCTGGTCGCCGCCGGTTACCAGCCCGAGGTCGCCTACTTCGAGTGCATGCACGAGCTGAAGCTGATCGTCGACCTGCTGCACGAGGGCGGAATGGCGAAGATGCACCGCTACATCAGCGAGACCGCCCAGTACGGCGATCTCACCCGCGGCCCGCGCGTCGTCAATGCCGAGACCCGCCAGCGGATGCGCGAGGTCCTGGCCGAGATCCAGAACGGCACCTTCGCGAAGGAGTGGACGGCCGAGTACCGCGCCGGCAATCCGCGCTACCAGGCGCTGAAGAACCGCGACCTCACCCACCCGATCGAGGAAGTCGGCGCCCGCCTGCGTGCGCAGATGCCGTGGCTCGACGCGGGCGACAAGCCGGCGACGACCGCTGCCCAACCCAAGCGCGCAGCCGCCTGATGGCTGCGCGCACCGCCCGCAAGAGCACGACCATGCCCGACGCCAGCACGACATCGACAGCCATCAGCGGCGCCCAGGCGCTGATCCAGGCACTCAAGGCCGAGAACGTGCGCCACGTCTTCGGCTATCCGGGCGGCGCGATCATGCCGGTCTACGACGCCCTGGTCGGCAGCGGCATCGAGCACATCCTGGTGCGCCACGAGCAGGGGGCCGCCCTGGCCGCCGACGGCTACGCCCGCGCATCGGGCAAGGTCGGCGTCTGCATGGCGACCTCCGGTCCCGGCGCCACCAACCTGGTCACCGGCATCGCGAACGCGTTCCTCGACTCCGTCCCGCTGGTCGCGATCACCGGCCAGGTGGCCACGCCGCTGATGGGCACCGACGCGTTCCAGGAGGTCGACACCTTCGGCATCACCCTGCCGATCGTGAAGCACAGCTTCATCGTGCGCCGGGCAGCCGACGTGCTGGCGACGATCCGCGAGGCCTTCGCGATCGCCCGCGAGGGTCGCCCGGGTCCGGTGCTGGTCGACCTGCCGAAGGACGTGACCGTCGGCATCGCCGAGCAGGAGCACTGGCGCGGGCGCTCGCAGAAGCCGGCCCGCAACGATCGCCAGGCGCTGACCCGCGCACAGAGCCTGCTGAAGGCGGCGCTGAAGCCGCTGGTCTACATCGGCGGCGGCGTCGGCATGGCGAACGCCGAGCCCGCGCTGCGCAAGTTCCTGGCGGCGACCCGCCTGCCCTCCGTGGCGACGCTGAAGGGTCTCGGCGCGGCGACGCAGGACGACGACCTGCACCTCGGCATGCTCGGCATGCACGGCAACGCCGCGGCCAACCACGCGGTGCAGGAGTGCGACCTGCTGCTCGCGGTCGGCGCACGCTTCGACGACCGCGCCACCGGCAAGCTCGACACGTTCGCGCCGAACGCCCGCGTCATCCACTTCGACATCGATGCCGCCGAGATCGACAAGCTGCGCGGTGCCGACATCGGACTGACCGGTGACCTGTCGGCCGCGCTGACGGCGCTGTCGCAGCCGCTGGCGCAGCTCGAGGACTGGCAGGTGCGCTGCCTGGAGCTGAAGCGCCAGCACGCCTGGCGCTACGACGCTCCCGGCGAGCACATCTACGCGCCGGCCCTGCTGGCCGAGCTGTCGCGCCAGGCGACTCCCGAAACCATCATCAGCGCCGACGTCGGCCAGCACCAGATGTGGGTGGCCCAGCATTGCCGCTTCGGCAGCACCCGCCAGCACCTGACCTCCGGCGGCCTCGGCACCATGGGCTTCGGCGTGCCGGCGGCGATGGGGGCCGTGCTGTCCTGTCCGACGCAACCGGTGGTCTGCGTGACCGGTGACGGCTCCGTGATGATGAACATCCAGGAGCTGGCCACGCTGCGCCGCTACCGGCTGCCGGTGAAGATCGTGCTGCTCGACAACAGCTCCCTCGGCATGGTGCGCCAATGGCAGGAGCTGTTCTTCGACGGCCGCTACAGCGAGGTCGACCTGTCCGACAACCCGGACTTCGTCGAGGTCGCGAAGTCCTTCGGCATCGCCGCGTTCGCGATCGAGCGCCGCGACCAGGTCGAGTCCGCGATCGCGCGCCTGCTGGCCGCCGAGGGCCCGACCCTGCTGCACGTGAAGATCGACGCCAGGGCCAATGTCTGGCCGCTGGTGCCGCCCGGAAAGTCCAATGCCCAAATGATGGAAGGAGCGATGCGATGAGCCGTTGTCTGCACCTGCGCATGAAAGCCACCGAAGGCGCCCTGCTGCGCGTGATCGGTACCGCCGAACGCCGCGGCTTCCGCGTTGCCGGCATCAGCACCAGCGGCGACGAGCACGATCCGGTCCTCCGGGTGAAGCTGTCGCTCGCCGAGGGCCCGCGCGCGCTGGAACTGCTGCGCTCGCAGCTCGCCAAGCTCTACGACGTGGTCGGCTTCGACACGCCGGCGGCGAACGAGCCGATCGCCGCAACGGCTTCGCCGGTGCTGGCGCGGAGTGCGGCGGCGCGGCGCGGGACCGAACAGTACGCCGGAGCATCGGCATGAGAACGAGGGCCCTTTGCCCTGGGCCCTGACAAATCCCGCCGCACCGATCCGACAACGCGCACCACAACACCCCCGAGGACAAGCAAATGGCCATCACCCCCTCCCAATGGATCTGGCACAACGGCGATTTCGTGCCCTGGCAGCAGGCCACGGTCCATGTTCTCGCCCATGGCCTGCACTACGGTTCCTCGGTGTTCGAGGGCATCCGCGCCTATCCGACGCCGAAGGGTCTGGCGATCTTCCGGCTGCGCGAGCACATCGAGCGGCTGGAGGAGTCGGCGCGGATCTACCGCATGCAGCTGCCCTTCCCGGTCGCCGAGATCGAGCAGGCCTGTCGTGACGTCGTGCGCTGCAACCGCCTGTTCAAGGGCGCCTATCTGCGGCCGGTCGTCTACCGCGGATTCGGCGAGTTCTCGCTGGCGCCGACCGGCGCGACGCCGATCGAGATGTCGATCGCCGCGATCGAATGGGGCGCCTACCTCGGCGCCGAGAGCCTCGAGCAGGGCATCGACGCCTGCGTCTCGTCCTGGCAGCGCCACGCCCCGAATACGGTGCCGACGATGGCCAAGGCCGGCGGCAACTACTTGAACTCGCAGCTGATCAGCATGGAGGCGCAGCGCAACGGCTACGCCGAAGGCATCGCGGTCGGCGCCGACGGCATGCTGTCCGAGGGCGCCGGCGAGAATCTGTTCGTGGTCCGCAAGGGCGTGCTCTACACCCCGCCGGTCGGCGCCGCGATCCTGTCCGGCATCACTCGCGACACGGTGATCACGCTGGCGAAGGCGCTGGGCTTCGAGGTCCGCGAGCAGAACCTGCCGCGCGAGATCCTCTACGTCGCCGACGAGATCTTCATGACCGGCACCGCCTGCGAGATCGCGCCGGTGCGATCGATCGACCGCCTTCCGGTCGGCGACGGCAAGCGCGGCCCGATCACGAAGCAGCTGCAGGAGGCCTTCTTCGGCCTGTTCAACGGCCGTACCGCCGACACCTGGGGCTGGCTCGACCGGATTTCCCCGGAGGCCGAGGTCGAGGCCGACCTCCACGCCGCCTACGCATGAGCCGGAGCTTCGCTCCTGCTCCGCTCGCGCCGGCTGCCGCCGGCGCGACATGCGTCACGCCCGGCGGGTTTCCTGACGACCTCGAAAGTACGCCGCTCGATCCGTATGTCGAGCGCATCCTCAAGGCCCGCGTCTACGACGTCGCCAACGAGACGCCACTGACGCGCGCACCGCGGCTGTCGGCACGGCTAGGCGCCTCGGTGTGGCTGAAGCGCGAGGACCTGCAGCCGGTGTTCTCGTTCAAGCTGCGCGGCGCCGCCAACCGCATCGCGCAGCTGTCCGGGCATCCGGAGGTCAGAGGCGTGATCTGCGCGTCCGCGGGGAACCACGCCCAGGGCGTCGCGCTGGCCGCCCGGCGCGCCGGGCTCCGCGCGGTGATCGTCATGCCCTCGACGACGCCGGAGATCAAGGTCAACGCCGTCGCCGCGCTCGGCGGCGAGGTGGTACTGCACGGCGCCGACTTCGACGCGGCCTGCGCTCACGCGCAGACTCTGGCCCGTGACAGCGGGCTGTCCTTTGTCCATCCGTTCGACGATCCGGCGGTCATCGCCGGCCAGGGAACGGTGGCGATGGAGATCGTCCGCCAGCAGCGCGGCGACCAGATCGGCGCGGTGTTCGTGCCGGTCGGCGGGGGCGGCCTGATCGCCGGCATGGCCGCTTACCTGAAGTCGCTCTACCCGCGCATGCGGGTGATCGGCGTCGAGCCGGCCGACGCTGCCTGCATGAAGGCAGCACTGAGCGCGGGGCGCCGCGTGCGACTCGAACACGTCGGCGCGTTCTGCGATGGCACCGCCGTGCGCGAAGCCGGCCGCGAGACCTTCCGGCTTGCGCAGCGCTATGTCGACGAGGTGCTGACCGTCAGCAACGACGAGGTCTGCGCCGCGATCCAGGACGTGTTCGAGGACACCCGCACGCTGCTGGAGCCGGCCGGCGCACTCGCGGTTGCGGGAATGAAGCGCTGGCTGGCGACGGCCGACGGCGCCGCGTTGCGTCGCGCGAGTCCCGAGGCCGCGCTGGTCGCCGTCTGCTCCGGCGCCAACGTCAACTTCGATCGCCTGCGCCACATCGCCGAGCGCGCCGACCTCGGCGCCGCGCGCGAGGCGCTCTACGCCGTCGACATCCCGGAGCGCCCGGGCAGCTTCCTCGCGTTCTGCGAGACGCTCGGCAATCGCAACATCACCGAGTTCAACTACCGTCATTCCGATCCGGCCAACGCGCGGATCTTCGTCGGCGTCGCGACCGGCGGTGGCGAACCCGACCGTCACGCGACCGCCGCCGCGATCCGCGGGGCCGGTTTCCCGACCGTCGACCTGTCCGACAACGAACTGGCCAAGCTGCACTTGCGCCACCTGGTCGGCGGCCGCGCGCCGCAGTGCACCGACGAGCGCCTGTTCCGCTTCGAGTTCCCGGAGCGCCGCGGCGCCCTGCTGCGCTTCCTGCAGGCGATCGGCGCGCGCTGGAACATCAGCCTGTTCCACTACCGCAACCACGGCTCCGACTTCGGGCGCGTGCTCGCCGGCATCGAAGTCCCGCCGGCTACCGCGGACGATTTCCTCGCACACCTCGACGAGTTGGGCTACCGCTACGTCGAAGAGACGCTGAATCCAGCCGCGACGGCGTTCCTGTGATGCAAGAGCGGCGACACCCACCCAGTCCTCGATCTCGTGGGAGCGCCACGACCATGCGGCTGTTGCAGGAGCCTCCCGCACTTCGCTGAAGTGCCGCTGCCGTGATCGAGCGATGGGGCTGTGTGAGCCTCCTTGAGTCCGGGGGACAACCGCGTCGCCGCTTCCGCCGCTCCCTCATCTGGACATTTCGAGGCACATCGAAATCGCCTGACCCTCCCTCGGCCGCGACCGCGTTGGATGCCTACACTGCCCTCGTCGTCGCCGCCGGTGATCCCGATGCTGTCCCGCCTAGTGCCCTTCCTCCTCACCCTCGCGCTCTCGTCCCCCGTCGTCGCCGCCGACCGCCTCGATCGCATCGACCTCCCCCTCGAACCCGGCACCACCTGGACCTGGGAAGCCCAGGTCCGCTGGTACGACTCCGAGAAGCAGAGCGACGGCTCGGCGACGGTGCAGTGGAAGAGCCAGATCCTGGGCCGCGCCGACCGCCCGGGAATGCAGATCGCGCTGCTCTGCGGAGATGTCCGTGACCTCGCCTGGTACGAACCCGGCAAGCGCCGGCAACGCCACGCCTGGGTCGTCACGGAGGACCAGGCCTGGTACCTGCTCGATTCCGGACAGGTCGACAGGCTCCTCGGGGGCGCGGAACCGTCGACGGTGCTGACCGGCGAATCCGTGCAGTTCCGCACGCCGCTCTCCGAGTTCGACCGCTTCGGTGACAGCGCCGTCCTCGAACGCGACGACCTCCTGTACGCCTGGGTGGCCGACAAGGTCGAGCGCCGCGCCGTCGAGGGCCTCCGTACGGTCGCGCCGGCTCCGCGCACCGTGCTCGCGATGAGCCTGCGTACCCTGCCCGACCACCAGTTCGTCGACTATGCCGACGGCGTCGGCGTGGTGCGCTACGTGTACGGCCACCACGGCACCACCGCGGAGGCCGAGGCTCGCCTGGTGGAGTTCATCCGCGGTGCCGCCCCCACCGGCGGCGACATCGCGTCGTGGCGGGCCTGCGGAGACGACGTCGACACGGGCGGTCCGGCCTCCTCGTCCACCGGCGTTGCCGACGGCGCGAGCATTGGCGGTGCCTGCAGTGCCCCGGACCCCGACTTCGCGAGCTTTCTCGAACGCTTCAAGGAAGACCCGCTGTTCCGCGAATCGCGCCTGCAGCTGCCCCTCGACTGGCACGCGTTCGACGGCGAAAAGACGACGTCGGAGCCCCTGAGTCTCGACGAGATCCATCGCCGCGGGATCACGCTGATCGCCGACCGGCGCATCGCCGATGAGCGTCGCGGCACCGAGGGTGCCCTGTGCGAGAGCGCGCCGGAGGTCGACGGCGATCGCGCGCGCTTCGGCCAGTTCTCCTGCAACACCGACGTCTATTCGAACAGTTTCGAGTTCCACCGGGTCGACGGCTGCTGGCGGCTCGCCCGCGTGGAGCTCGGCGGCAGCTAGCCGGACGGCGAACCCCGCGACATCGCCCCGGCGACCGTCCGTCGCGATGCGCACCGCCATCCGCTGCATCGGTTCGGCCGCTACGAACGTCCGACGCGACGAGGGCGTGCATCCGTCGTGGCCTCGATGCCCGCCCGCCGGGACGAAGCCTTCCGTCGTTCCCGCAAGATCGCGACAATGCCGTCATGGCCGCGCGCCGCACCATCGCCACCGGAGCCGCCTTCCTGGCGCTGGTCGCGCTCGGGCTGGCCTGCCTCGGCCGCGGGCCCGCGCGGGGCAACGTGCATCCGGCGGTCCGGCGCGACGACCGCCTATCCGCGCTGCCGGCGCCGGCGCTGCCTCCCCCCTGCGTCGGCGGGCCGTGCAGCGACACGGTGGGCCCGATCGCGAGCGCGTCGCCGGCGCGCGACCGGCCTGCGCAGCGGGATCCGAATGCCCTCGTCGTGACCTATGCGACGCTCAGCGCCGCCGCCGAGAACGGCGATCGGGCCGCCGCGCTGCGCCTCGCCGCCGAACTCGACCGTTGCCTCGCCCGCAACGAGACCAAGGTCGAGTTCGACACCATCGCGATGTTCGCCGACTTCCCGTTCACCTGCGGCAACCCGGCGCAGTGCCGACACCTCGACGCGACCTACGAGCAGTTCCAGGCGAGCCTGAAGGACGCCGAGGCCGCCGCCGGTCTGTGCGCCGACGTGCCGGTCGCATGGCTGCAGACCCGCGGCCACTGGCTGGAGCGCGCCGCGGAAGCCGGTGACCTGCAGGCGCGCGCCTGTTACGCCATCGTCGGCCCCGAGGTCGGGCCCTCGCAGGAGTGGCCGGGCGGCGTCGACTGGATGCGGCGCTGGCAGGAGCGTGCCCTGCCCTGGGCCTGGGAGGCCTTCCGGAACGGCGAGCCGCGCGCCGCGGTCGCATTGGCGCGCATCTATGCGCACGAGCGGCTGTGGTACTCCGACCTCGGCCAGATCGGCGAGCCGGACGCCGCACTCGAATACCGCTTCAACGCCTACCTGGTACGGCGCTTCGGACTCGCCGCCGACAGCGAGTTCGCGACGCGCGCTGAGGCGGCGGCGGCGCTGCTGGACGACTCCACCCGCCACGATGCCGACGCCGATCTCGATGCCGACCTCCGCCGCGACGCGGGCTGGGCGCCGGCGCCGGATCACACGCCGGGGAGGTGTCTTGGGGAGTTTGCAGGCCTGCCATAGCGCGGCTTCCGGCGGGAACAGCTTCAGCCGCAGCCACCACAGCCGTCTTGGCGAGGCGCCGCGTCGTAGGGCGGCCATCTGCCGCCGTTGCGAGGTGCATCGCGATGGCGCGCAGTGCGCGCCCTACGCCACCACCAGGCCGCCGCCCAGCAGCTTCTCCATCGCCGCCACATCCAGCGGCTTCGAGAAGAGATTCCCCTGCGCCGTGGCGCAGCCCATGTCGCGCAGCAGCTTGGCCTGACCCGGAGTCTCGACGCCCTCCGCCGTCAATGCGAGGCCGAGGTCCTCGGCGAAGCCGGTGATGGTGCGGACGATCGCCAGGTGGCGGCGGTTGGTCTCCATGTCCATCACGAAACTGCGGTCGACCTTCAGCGCGTCGAACGGCGAGGAGGCGAAGGAATCGAGCGAGGAATAGCCTGTGCCGAAGTCGTCCACGACCAGGTGCACGCCGGTCGCCTTGAGCGCCGAGAGGATCGCGCCGGCCTGGCCGCGACCGGTACGGAAGATGGTCTCGGTGATCTCCAGCGAGACCGCGTCGGGATCGGCCCCGGTGGCCCGCAGGATCGCCGAGATGTTGGCGCCGATGTTGCGGTCCGACAGCTGCTTCTCGTCGACGTTGATGTTGAGCTTCAGGCCCGCGTGCTCGGGGAACTGCCGGCGCCAGCGGGCGAGCTGGTGACAGGCCTCGCCCATCACCCACCAGTCGATCTCGGCGATCAGCCCCGCCTCCTCCGCGATCTCGAGGAAGTCGATCGGGGTCAGCAGCCCGCGCTCCGGATGCTGCCAGCGCACCAGCGCCTCGCAGCCGACCACGCGGGCGTCGTCGAGGCGGATGATCGGCTGGTAGTGGACGCGGAACTCGTTGCGCTCCAGCGCCAGGCGCAGATCGGTCTCGACCTGGAAGCGGCGCCGCGCGGAGGCGTGCATGCGCTCGTCGAAGATCACGTAGTTGGCCTTGCCGGCGGCCTTGGCGCGGTACATCGCCGTGTCGGCGTCGCGCAGCACCTGGTCGGGCGAGCGGTACTCGGGGCGGCCCAGCACGATGCCCATCGAGCAGCCGGAGAACACCTGGTGGCCGCCGATGTCGAACGACGAGGCGAACTGGCCCAGCACGCGCTCGGCGATCTGCACGGCCCTCACCGCGTCGCACTCGCCGTGCGGCAGCAGGGTGAATTCGTCGCCGCCGTAGCGTGCGATCAGCGCCTCGGAGGCGAGCAGCACCGACAGCTTCTCGGCGATCGCGATCAGCAGGCGATCGCCGGCGGCGTGACCGAGGCTGTCGTTGACCAGCTTGAAGCCGTCGAGGTCGAGGAACAGCACGGCGTAGGCCGGCGTCACCCCGGAGCGGCTGGCGAACAGGACCTTGTCGAGACGCTCCTGGAACAGCGTGCGGTTCGGCAGGCCGGTCAGGGCGTCATGGGTCGCGTTGAACAGCAGGCGCTGCTCGGCCTGGCGCTGCCGGGTCACGTCGAGCGCGGTGCCCATCAGGTGCGGCACGCCGTCGATGTCGACCATGCCGGCGCTGACGTTGATGTAGACCCGCGCGCCGTCGCGATGCAGCAGGCAGGTCTCGTAGGTCGGAGGCACCGTCCGGCCCTCGCGGCGCAGGCGCTGGCGCTCTTCGGCCGCGGGTCGCGACTCCGGCGCGAGGAAGTCGAAGAAGCTGCGGCCGATGATCTCGGTCTCGTGGATGCCCACCAGCGACTGGAACGCGTGGTTGACGTAGGTGATCTGCGCGAAGTTGAGCACGAACACGCCGACCTGGGCGTGCTCGATCAGCGCCCGGTATTTCTCCTCCGAACGCTGCAGCGCCTGTTCGAAGCGGCGCTTGGCGTCGATGTCGGACACCGAGCCCTCGAAGTACAACGGCGTGCCGGCATCGTCGCGCACCACCCGGACGTCGACCTGCACCCACATGATGCTGCCGTCGCGCCGCTTCACCCGGGTCGGATACGCGTCGACCCGACCGTCGGCGAGGCAACGCGCGGTCGTCACGGCGCGTTCCTCCGGGTCGGCGTAGACCTCGAGCATGTTGCCGATCCGCGAACGCAGCTCGGCGACATCGTCCCAGCCCAGCATCTGCGCCATCCGCCGGTTGATCTCGAGCACGCTGCCGTCCATCGCACTCTGGAACAGCCCGGCCGGCGAGTTCTCGAACAGTTCGCGGTACTTGCGTTCGGCCTGCTCCAGCGCCTGCTGGCGCGCGTGCTCGGCGGTGATGTCCCGGACCACGCCGGTGCTCGAGATCACGCCGTCGTACAGCACCCCGGCGGAGCGCACCGACAGCAGCACTTCGCTGCCGTCGGGGCGCCGCAGCTTCAATTCGTGGGTGAACACTTCGCCGGAACCGGACTCGCGGATCCTCCGCCGTTCGGCCTGCGCCGCCTTGAAACCCTCGGCGACATAGTCGAGGTAGTCGAGCTGTTCCATGCCCTCCAGCGGCACGCCCAGCACCCGCGCCAGTGCCTGGTTGGCGACCCGCAGCTTGCCCTGCTGCATCAGGAACACGCCGTCGGTGATGTTGTCGACCAGGGTGCGGTAGAGCTGCTCGGACTGCCGCAGCGCCTCGCGCGCCTCGACCTCGGAGCTGATGTCGAACACCGTGCCCTCGAAGAACAGTGCATTGCCGGCGGCGTCGCGCACCACCCGCGCGTTCTCCCGGAGCCACAGCAGCTTGCCCTCGCGGTTGCGGATCCGCGAGACCACGTTGTCGATCCGGCCGCTCCTCAGCTGTTCGTCGTGCAGGCGGCGGCCGTGTTCGGGGTCGACGTAGAAGCTGACCGCGGTGGTGTGCTCGTCGGCCAGCATCGCGGCCGCGGAGGGATAGCCTAAGATCCGCGCCATCGCCGGGTTGGCGTCGACGAAGCGGCCACCGGGAAAGCTGCGGTAGATGCCCTCGGCCGCCTCGAGGAACAGGTTGCGGTAGCCGTCGACCGGTCGCGCGTCCGTCTGCGCGCTTTCGGTGGGCTGCATCAGGCAGAAGACGTGCGGGCCGCCGTCGACCTCGATCAGCTCGGCCGACATGATGATCGGGATCGCGCTGCCGTCGCGCGCGACCATCTCGACTGCCATCGCGCGCGCCGAGGACTGGCTGCGCAGCGCCTCGTACATCTGCGCGCGCATCGCGGCGTCACGCCAGACCCCGAGATCGAAGGGACTGCGACCGATCAGCTCGTCGACGCGGTAGCCCGACGCGCGCTCGAAGCCCGGGCTGGCCGCGACAGCGATCCCGTCGGCGACACGGATGACGACGACGACGCTGCGGGAGCAATTGAAGACGCTGAGATCGAGCATGGTGGCCGCAGGAGTATAGGCGCAGCCACGAGCCGGCGCGGCAGTGCAGTCCGGTGCAAGGATCGCTAGGCTGCTCCGGTCCAGGAGCTTGACCCCCCGGGAGTATCGAGCATGCCCGTCTACCGAATTCCGACGATCGCCGCCTCCGAGATCACCCCGGAGGCGGTCCACGGGCAGCGCCGCCGCCTGCTCGGCGCCGGGCTTGCTGCCCTGCCGGCCTGGCTCGGGGCCTGCGGCCGGAGCGACGGCAACCCGCCCGCGGCGGCGCCGGCGAACCCGCTCGGCACGGCGAAGCTCGACGGCGTGACGCCGAGCCCGCTGTCGACCCGCGACGTCCAGACCACCGCCTACGACGCCAGCCACTACAACAACTACTACGAATTCGGCACCGGCAAGGACGAGCCTGCGGTGAAATCGGCGCGGTTCGTACCGCGGCCGTGGACGGTCGCGATCGGCGGCGAGTGCGAGAAGCCCGGCACGCTCGACCTGGACGATCTGCTGAAGCCGCATGCGCTGGAGGAACGGATCTACCGGATGCGCTGTGTCGAGGCCTGGTCGATGGTGATCCCGTGGGTCGGCATCCCGCTCGGCGAGGTGCTGGCGCGTTTCGCGCCCACCAGCAAGGCGAAGTACGTCGCCTTCACCAGCCTGATGGACCCGCAGCGCATGCCCGGCCAGCTGAACACCATCTACGACTGGCCCTATCGCGAGGGGCTCCGGATCGACGAGGCGATGCACCCGCTGGCGATCCTGGCGGTCGGCATGTACGGGCACCTGCTGCCGAACCAGAGCGGCGCCCCGCTGCGCCTGGTGGTGCCCTGGAAGTACGGCTTCAAGGGAATCAAGGCGATCGTCCGGATCGACTTCGTCGAACAGCAGCCGCGGACGCTGTGGAACGACATCGCCGGCGACGAGTACGGCTTCTACGCCAACGTCAATCCGGCGGTCGACCATCCGCGCTGGAGCCAGGCGAGCGAGCGCCGCATCGTTCCCGGCAAGGGGCTGTTCGACAACCGCATCGCCACCCTGCCCTTCAACGGCTACGCCGAGCAGGTCGCCAGCCTCTACACCGGCATGGACCTGCGCAAGAACTACTGATGCCCTGGTACCGCAACCGGATGTTCTGGCTGAAGGCCGCGGCGCAGCTCGCCTGCGCGATGCCGCTGCTCTGGCTGATCGTCGATACCGCGCAGGGCACGCTCGGCCCCGATCCGGTCGCGATGATCACCCACCGGACCGGCCGCTGGGGCCTGCGCCTGCTCCTCGTCTGCCTCGCGATCACGCCGCTGCGTCGCCTCACCGGTTGGAACCTGCTGGTGCGCTTCCGCCGGCTGCTCGGCCTGTGGGCCTTCGCCTATGTCTGCGCCCACTTCGCCAACTACCTGTTCGTCGACCTCGGGCTGTTCTGGCGGCAGATCTTCGCCGACATCGCGAAACGGCCCTACATCACGATCGGCTTCGCCTGCTGGTTGACGCTGATTCCGCTGGCCCTGACCTCGACGCAGGGGATGGTGCGTCGGCTCGGGCGGCGCTGGGCGACGCTGCACCGGCTCGTCTACGCGAGCGGCGTCCTGGCCTGCGTGCACTACGTCTGGCTGGTGCGGGCGAGCAAGGACAGCGGGCGGATCGATCCGTGGATCTACCTCTCGGTGCTGCTATTGCTGTTCGCCCTGCGCGTCGTGTTCTCGCTCCGCTCGCGGTCCGTGACAGGGCCCAGGGCACAGGGCCCAGGGCCCGGTTCGAACATCGCGGGCTCGTAGGCCGCGTCCCGACGCACTCCGCGGATTGCGGCATGCGCGGAGTGATGCGATGGCGAACCGGGAGGCGATCCTGCCCCGTTGCCTGGCGCTCGACTACCGCCGGCTGTCCGTCGGGGTCGCGCCCGCAGTATTCGGGCCGGACCCGCGGTAGCCCCTCCGCGCGCGGCTGTTCCGGATCTCCCGCACGACCTTCGCCGTCGTCAACTTCGCCGGCATCGCCGCCTGCGAGACCCGGCTCATCACGTTCACCCGGATCCCTTGCCGCGCGCTGGGCCTGGCACAGGAGAGAATTGCCCGCACCTTCACTCTCGAGGCTCCGAAATGACCGGCAGACCCCTGTGTCCCGATGCCGTCGCCTTCGCGCTTGGCTACGGAGACCCCGGCAGCGCCCAGCGCCGACGCGTCCTGGCGGAGACGCTGGCGGTGCTGTCCAAGCGCCGCGCCTACTACCTCGAACGCGCCGAGCGGAACCTCGCCCGCTGGCGCGCCGCCGCCGCGACCCCGGACCCGCCCTTCGAGCTCCGCGTCATCGCCGGCGACTGGGGCGAGGTCACCGCGGACCTGACCCGGAGCCACGGCGTCCGATTCGCCGTGCTCAACATGGCGAATGCCTACGTGCCCGGCGGCGCCTACGTCGAGGGTGCAGTCGCGCAGGAGGAGAACATGTTCCGGCGCAGCGACTGCCATTTCCATGTCGACGCCCCCGAATACGACCGTGCCACCGACCGCTACAGCGCCGCGATGACCCGGCTGATCTCCGGACAGGACGGTCGGGTCTACCTCGACCCCGATCAGCCGCGCGTGTGCATCCGGGGACGCGAGGACCGTTCGCGGCAGGATCTCGGCTACCGCTGGCTCGATGACAGCGAGGTCTTTCCCTTCCTCGAACTGCGCGCGGCCGCCGTGGACCTTCGCGACGGCCGCCCGTTCGACCCTGACGAGGCGCGCCGGCGCATCTCCGCCCTGCTCGATACGCTGATTCATCACGACGTCCGAAACGCCGTGCTCGGGGCGCTCGGTTGTGGCGCCTTCCGCAATCCCGCCGAGCAGGTGGCACGGATCTTCGGCGAGGAGATCCTCGTCCGGCAGGATCGACTCGGACTCGTCGCCATCGCCATCTTTCATGCCGGCTACGGGCCGGACAACCACGCCAGCTTTGCGCGCGTCCTCAAGCCCATGGTGGAAGCGGCCGGGACAGCGCGTCGCCGAGACGCGTTCTAAGGATTGGGCTTCGCCAGGTTCACGATCGGCAGACCCGCGCGGGACCACGCGCCTTCCAGCGGAAACGGCAGCACGATCTCGGTACCGAAGCGGGGATCGGAGTCGGCGCCGAACGTCAGCCGGGTCGTGCCGGACTTCCGGAGCTTGTCGACGATTTCACCGCTGTAGGCACAGCCCGGGCAGGAGACGCTGATGGACACCTCCGCCTGGGCATCGAACGATTCGGTGCCGGCGGCGTCGCGAACCAGCGGCCCGAACGATCGGGCCCAGACCGGCTGTCCATGAGCGTCGTAGAGGAAGTGGCTCACGGCGAGGCCGAGGTCGGCGTTGGGTTCGGTCAGGTAGGGCGTGATGAACAGTCCCGTCCCGGCTTCGGCGCTGTTGTACCAGGCGCCCGCATAGCGCGCCGGGCCTGGATTCGACACCGCGCGTCTCAGGGATTCGGTGCCGCGCCGGCCGAACAGGTACCAATGGAAGAGGAGGTGTTCGGGATCGCGCATCGCGAGCACCGCGCGCCCGACGGTGCGATGCGTGACCGCGAACTCCGGGGCAGCGAGGTCCAGCGTGTAGCGCTCGATCGGCGCGACTACCCCCGTGCCGGTCAGCGGCGCCTGCAGCGAATACCAGGTCGGCAGCTGCCGCGCGTCCCCGGTACTCCAAAGAGCGGAAAAGATCCGTTCGCCCGCCGGCCCCGACGGAAGGCTGACGCCCAGCCAGTTGTCCTGCTGCTGACGGTCGATGAAGTCGCCCGCCACCGGCGCGACCGTCGGGGACACGACGACGGGACAGCGACGGCTGACCTGGCAGCGATCGGCCGGCGGCAGCGTGAAGCGGGCGACCGCGCTGGTGCCGCCGGCGGGTCCGTTGGCATCGATGCTGCCCAGCAGGCTCAGCTCCTGGGTGCTGCCGCAGGCCGCGTCAGGATTCAGGCGCACGACCACGCTGACCGTCGTGGAGACTGACGGCGACAGGTCGAAGACATCGACGATCGGCGTCTCGACGACGAGGTCGCCCCTCGGACCGGAGCCGTTGCCGATCTCCGCCTCGATCGCTCCGGAGAACAGCGCGAGACCCTCGGAGGCGGCGAGGTCACCCTGGTTGGTGATCCGTACCGGCACTCGCCAGCGCTCGCCCGGCTCGGCAAATCCATCGCCATCGCCGCATTCCTCCGTCGCTACGTCGGCGGCCACGGCCACCAGGCGCGGCGCCTGGCGGTGGACCGCCAGTTCGCCGATGGCCTCTGCGCCGGCCGCGTCGCGCACGCGCACGGTCGGCGTCCCGACCGGGGTCTCGGCGACGTAGACGGTCCGCTGGTTCGACTGGCTCGTCCATTCGGTGACGCCATCGCCGTCGAGATCCCACAGGTAGGTGAATCCGCCGGCACCGCAGCTGGCGATCGCGGAAAAGGTGACGCGTCTGCCGGTACGCGCGGCACCCTCGGTTTCCAGCGTGACCGCCGGGGGCGAAAGCGGGCAGTCGGGACGAGCGGACAGGTGAAAGATCACCACATCTCCACAGGCGAACGTCAGGCCGAAGATCGTCGACAGGTAGTCGTTCGCGCACGCATGGACGACCACGTCGCCCGCGCGCGGGCCGAACGTCAGAGGCTCGTGCACCTCGTTCGCGAACGGGAAACCGAAGTACTCCTCCTGGCGGCCGTTGCCGAGTACGGCACCCCCCGTGCCGTCGCTGACGATGGTGTAGCGCAGGATCCGGCTCGTCCCGCGCACGCTCAGGGCCCGCGGCAGCCGGGTCGAGGGGGGAGCGACCTGCTGGTCACCGCCGATATAGCCGAAACCATCCTGCGCGGCGCACTCCCCCGATACGATCACCAGGAGCGGCAGGAAAGCGGCCAGCAACGTTCGAAGCGATCGCACAGTCATCCTTCGTCTCCGGCCGCCGTCGACGGGGCATGGCGTGGCTCGACGGTTTCGTGTCCCCGCAGGCCTGCGCTCCGTCCGGAGCAAAATGTGATCAGAAACCCGCGCGGTCACGGCAAGTCCGGCGAGGATAGAGGTCGCGCCCGAGGGTCGCCCGAGCGTCGCGGTCGCGGCCGACGTCGCGCCAGGCCGCATCGGTCCCCTGCCCGGCGGACACGACGCGATGGCCATCGCGGGTACCGCGTCACGGAGCGCGCCCCGGTCCCTTAGCGGGACAGCCACCGGGCGTGCGGTCCCGAGGCCACGCCGAAGCGCACCGGAACGGGCCCCAAATCGTCATGACCAAAGCACGGCCAGCCCGCACGTCCTTCGCTAACCTTGCGGTTCTCCCCCGGAAGGACGTGACGATGACAGCGGCGACGGCGACGGTTCCCGGCTACCTGGTGCTGAAGTTCGGCGGTACCAGCGTGTCGTCGAAACCGCGCTGGGACAACATCGCGGCGATCGTGCGCGAGCGCGCCGCCGGCGGCCAGCGGGTCGTCATCGTGGTGTCGGCGCTGTCGGGCGTCACCAACGCGCTGCAGGCGATCATCGACGCCGCCGGCCGCGGCGAGGACCTCTCCGGGCGCGTCGCGACCCTCGCGGGCAAGCACCTCGACTTCGTCAAGGAACTCGGTCTCGCCGCCGCCCCGGGCCTCGGGGAATGGCTTACCCGCCTGGCCGACCTCGCCGCCGACCCGCGCGCCGCCGGCGCCGCGTTCGACTGGCAGGCCGAGGTGCTGGCGCTGGGCGAACTGCTGTCCTCGACGCTGGGCGCCCACTACCTGCGGCAGGTCGGCCTCGATGCCGAGTGGCTGGACGCCCGCGAGTGGCTCACCGCCGAGCGGGCCGAGAACGACTCGGAGTGGGCCCGCTGGCTGTCGGTCAACTGCGACTTCCGCCCCCGGCCGGAAATGCAGGCGGCATTGCGGCGGCGCTCGCCGGTGCTGATCACCCAGGGATTCATCGCCCGCGACGACGCGGGCCGCGGCGTGATCCTCGGACGCGGCGGCTCCGACACCTCGGCGTCCTACCTCGGCGCGATGCTCGGTGCCGAGCGGGTCGAGATCTGGACCGACGTCGCCGGCATGTTCAGCGCCAATCCGCGCGAGGTGCCGACCGCTCGCCTGCTCAACCGGCTCGACTACGAGGAGGCCCAGGAAATCGCGACCACCGGCGCCAAGGTGCTGCATCCGCGCTGCCTCACCCCGGTGCGCGAGGCCGGCGTGCCGCTGTGGGTGCGTGACACGAATCGCCCGCAGCTCGCCGGCACCGTGATCGGTCCGCGCGCCAGCAGTGCGGTCGCCTCGGTGAAGGCGCTGTCGGCGCGCCGCGGCATCACCCTGGTGTCGATGGAAACCGTCGGCATGTGGCAGCAGGTCGGCTTCCTCGCCGACGTGTTCGACGCCTTCCGGCGCCATGGGCTCTCCGTCGACCTGATCGGATCGGCGGAGACCAACGTCACCGTGTCGCTCGACCCGACCACCAACCTCGTCGACAGCAACGTGCTGGAGGCGCTGTGCGCCGATCTCGCGAAGGTCTGCCGGGTCAAGGTGATCGCGCCCTGCGCGGCGGTCACGCTGGTCGGCCGCGGCATGCGCAGCCTGCTGCACAAGCTGGCGCCGGTGCTGGCGGAGTTCGGCCGCGAGCGGGTGCACCTGATCTCGCAGTCGTCGAACGACCTCAATCTCACCTTCGTGCTCGACGAGTCCGCGCTCGACGGCCTGGTGCCGCGGCTGCACGCGCTGCTGGTGAAGTCGGGCGCGATGCGGCTCTACGACGAGCAGAGCTTCGGCGCCAGCTGGACCCAGCTCTACACGCCGACCGCCAGCCGGGTGCGGCCGCTGCCCTGGTGGGCGAGCCACCGCGAGCGTCTGCTGGAACTGGCACATGCCGGATCGCCACGCTATGTCTACTCGCGCGACGCACTGACCAGGGCGGCGCGCGAGCTGTCGGCACTCGCGGCGGTCGACCGCTGGTACTACGCGATGAAGGCCAATGGCCATCCGGACGTGCTGCGCACGCTCGCCGGCGCCGGCTTCGGGATGGAATGCGTGTCGCACGGCGAGCTGGAACGCGTTCGCCAGGTGCTGCCGGAGCTGCCCGCCGACCGCATCCTGTTCACCCCGAACTTCGCGCCGCGCGACGAATACCGCGCCGCCTTCGAGATCGGCGCGCGGGTCACGATCGACGCGCTGCATCCGCTGGTCCACTGGCCCGAACTGCTGGCCGGCCGCGAGGTGATGCTCCGCCTCGACCTCGGCCACGGCGCCGGCCACCACGACAAGGTGATCACCGGGGGCGCCACCTCGAAGTTCGGCCTGCCGCTGTCCGACGCCGCGGAATTCCGCCGCCGTGCCCGCGCGATCGACCTCCGGATCATCGGCATCCACGCGCACCTCGGCAGCGGCGTGCTCGACGTCGCGCATTTCAAGCATGTCCACGCCGAGCTCGCGTCGCTGGCGGAGCAGTTCCCCGACTGCGCGCGCCTCAACATCGGCGGCGGCCTCGGGGTTCCGTCGCGCCCCGACGAGGACGCGCTCGATCTCGACGCGCTCGGCCGCGCGCTGGCCGAGGTCCGCGCGATCTATCCGCAATACCGGGTCTGGATGGAGCCGGGCCGCTATCCGGTCGCCGAGGCCGGCGTGCTCGTCGCCACCGTCACCCAGGTGAAACGCAAGGGTGAGCACTGCTACGTCGGCATCGACACCGGGATGAACTCGCTGATCCGGCCGGCGCTGTACGACGCCCACCACGAGATCCACAACCTCTCGCGGCTCGGCGAGCCCGCCGACACCCTGTGCCAGATCGTCGGGCCGATCTGCGAATCGGGCGACGTGCTCGGCACCCATCGCCGCCTGCCCGAGCCGCGCGAGGGCGACGTCTTGCTCATCGCCCAGGCCGGCGCTTATGGTGCGGCGATGAGTTCGAACTACAACCTGCGCGCGCCGGCGGCCGAGGTGCTGCTGTGAGCACCGCCGCCCTCGCCGATCCGAAGTCCGCGACCTGCTTCCGCTTCGTCCGCGCCGGCTATGCCGACGGCGTGGTCGAGCTCGTCTATGCCTTCGACGATGGCCCCGAGCTGGTCGAACGGATCCGTTTCCCCGACGCACCGCCGCTCACCGGGGGCCGGGTGAACGCCTTCGTCGCCGCGCTGCGCCTGCTGCACGGCATCGCCGGGGTCAGCTACTACAAGGCCGGGGTGCCGCCGGAGCTGGTGTTCGACGCCGGCGCGCCGGACGCCGACACCGCCGACCTGCTCGACGCGGTGTACCGCCACGGCCTCGCCGAATTCGCCTACCAGAACAAGCTCGATCTCGGCGACCGGATCCGCTTCCCGCGAAGCCCCGCGAAGCCCGCCGCGGCTCCCGCGCTCGGCCTTGCGCGGCGCAGCCTGGTGCCGATCGGCGGCGGCAAGGACTCGCTGGTCTCGGTGGAGCTGCTGCGCTCGGCGGGCGAGCCGATGACGGCGGTCTATGTCGGCAACTCGGCACTGATCGACGCCTGCATCGCCGCGACCGGCCTGCCGAGCCTCAAGATCAGCCGCGAGCTGTCGCCGCTGCTGTTCGAGCTCAACCGCCGTGGCGCCTGGAACGGCCACATCCCGGTCACCGCGATCAATTCCGCGGTCATGGTGCTGGCGGCGCTGCTCTACGACCACGACGCCGTGGTGTTCTCCAACGAGCGCTCGGCCTCGGCGGCGACGCTGGAGTCCGGCGGCGTCGAGGTCAACCACCAGTGGAGCAAGGGCGCCGAGTTCGAGACCCGGCTGCGCGCGTGGATCGCCCGCGACGTCGCCGCCGACCTCGACTACTTCTCGCTGCTGCGACCCCTGTCGGAGCTTGCGGTCACTCGCCAGTTCGCGCCGCTGACCCGCTATCACACGGTGTTTTCCAGCTGCAACCGCAACTTCAAGATCCTCGGGGAACGGCCGTCGGCACGCTGGTGCGGGGTGTGTCCGAAGTGCCATTTCGTGTTCCTCGCACTGGCCCCGTTCCTGCCGAAGGCGCAGCTGTCGACGATCTTCGGCCGCAACCTGCTCGACGACGAGACGCTCGCCGACGGATTCGACGCACTGATCGAATGGCAGTCCCACAAGCCCTTCGAGTGCGTCGGCGAGGCGCGCGAGTCGCGTGCCGCCTTCTTCGCACTGGCCGCCCGCGCCGACTGGCGCGAGGATGCGCTGGTCGCCCGCTTCGCCCGCGCGATCGCGCCGGCGATCGCCCCGGCCGACCTCGACACCGAAGTGCGTCGCTTCGGCCCCCACCAGGTCCCGCCGCGCCTCGCCGCCGTCGTCGATGCGTTGCGCTGAGCTGGCCGGCCGCGAGGTCGTCGTCTGGGGCGCCGGTCGCGAAGGCCGCGCCGCGCTGGCCGTGCTGCAGGCGCTGGCGCCCGGGCAGCGGATCGGACTGGTCGCGCGCGACGACGAGGTGGCGGCCCTGCCGGCGGAACTGGCCGCGGTCGTCGATCGCGTCGATCCCCGGAGCGACGACGGTCGTGCCGTGCTGGACCGCAGCGCCGCGATCATCAAGTCGCCCGGCGTGTCGCCCTACCAGCCGCCCCTGTCCGGGCATCCGGACTGGTGCGCGAAGCTGAGCAGCGGCACCGCCCTGTGGCTCGCCGAGCCCCGCCGCGCACCGGTGATCGCGGTCACCGGCACCAAGGGCAAGAGCACCTCGAGTGCGCTGATCGCGCACCTGCTGCGCTCCGCCGGCAAGCGCGTCGGCCTGGCCGGCAACATCGGACTGCCGCTGCTGGAGCTCCTCTGTCCTGCGGTCGAGCCCGAGTTCTGGGTGATCGAGCTGTCGAGCTTCCAGACCGCGACGCTGTCGCGCCCACCGGACGTCGCCGTGCTGCTCAACCTCCATCCCGAGCACCTCGACTGGCACGGCAGCGTGGCGCGCTACTACGCCGACAAGCTGCGCCTGTTCGGCGTGCCCGGACAGCGACCGGCCATCAGCGTGGTTGTCGCCGAGTCCGGATTCGAGGCGGACGAGGTGGCGCGGGCGGCGCTGGCGGGGATGGCCGATGCGTTCGCCGCGGAGCGCGCGCCGCTGGCGCGATTCGGAGCGGACGATGGCTGGCACCCGGACGGCACCGCGATCGTCCATCCCGATGGCCGCCGCGTCGATCGCGCGCGGCTGCCGTTGCCGGGCCGCCACAACGCGCTCAACCTCTGCGCTGCGCTGACGGTGCTCGATCGCCTCGATATCGACATCGACCTCGCCCTCGCCCGCCTCGGCGAGTTCCGCGCGCTGCCGCATCGCCTGCAGGAACTCGGCGAGCGCGACGGCCGGCTGATCGTCAACGACAGCATCGCGACCACGCCGCATGCCAGCCTCGCGGCGCTCGCCCACTACCGAGGACGACCCGCGGTGCTGATCGCCGGCGGCCATGATCGCGGGGTCGACTGGTCGGCGTTCGCCGCGGCCATGGCGCGCGACCCCATCGCGGCCGTCGTGACGACCGGTGCCAACGGCGAACGCATCGCCGCGCAGCTCGCGAGCGCCGCGCCGGCGCAGCCCTGCCGCCACTGCGCCGATTTCGATGCCGCGGTCGCCACGGCACTCGCACTGACCCCGTCCGGCGGCGTGCTGCTCCTGTCCCCCGGCGCCCCGAGCTTCGGGGCCTTCCGCGACTACGTCGAGCGCGGCCGGCGCTTCGCGCAACTGACCGGCTTCGATCCCGACGCGATCAGCGGCATCGGCGGGATGGGAGTGGCGTAGGTCGCACTCGACGCCGCCCTGGGAGGTGCCTAGGGCGAAGTGGAAGCCCGGCGGGCCTCGAGCAGCTTGCGGCTGATCGCGGGATCGAGAGTCTTCATGCTCCACGACTCGTAAAGCCGCACCCGTGCGTCGGCATGGTCGCGCTGGTACTCGCTGTAGACGCCCACGGCGCCGTCGAGCAGCGGCCCCGCGAGATCGAGGTTGCGCTCGGCGGCGTCGAGCCGACCGATCCGGGCAAGTCCGCGGGCGTACCACGTGTAGTAGCGCGCCGCCTCGTAGCGGTTCAGCTTCTCGAGCCGGTCCCAGACCTCCTGCGACAGGCTCTGCAGCACCGAGACGGCCTCGCGGTCGCGTCCCGCTTCCAGGAACAGGCGGCCGACGTGGATCCGGATCATCAGCCGGCGGGCCTCCGACAGGCCGCTCTTCGCACCCTCATCGTTGATCTCGGAGACCAGGCACCAGATCGCCTCGTCCCACTTGCCTTCGCGCGCCAGCTCGTCGGCGGCGACGTCGACGAAGCACGGCAGCGCGACCACCTCGTCGCACTTGAAGTCGGCCCGGACCGAGAGCATCTCGCGGACGATCTGCCGGACCGCCGGGAAATTGTCCTGTGCCAGCCGGATGGTGGCGAGATCGATGCGGGCGCCGGCCGCCACCTGGGTCATGCCCGGGAAATGCGCCTGGCTCTTGATCACGTCGGACAGCGTCCTGGCGGCGAGGTCGCCGTGGCGATACAGCCACTGCAGGCGGCCGTTCTGCCACGCCAGTTCCTGCATCGCCCGATCGTTCTCGATCCCCGCCGGCAGCTTCAGCTGTCCGGCCTCGGCGAACAGCGCCTCCGCATCCGCCAGCCGCCCGGCGCTCATCTTCAGCACCCCGATCGCGGTCAGCGTGCGGACCCGACGCTCGTCGTCGATGCCGGCGTCGGAGAGCGAGCGCAGCACTTCGCGGTAGTGCCGCTCCGCGCCGTCGTAGTCGCCCTCGGCCGCCGCGGTCTCGGCCAGCCCGGCGAGCGCACGGTGCAGCAGCGGATCGAGCGCGCCGTTGCGGCCGCGGCGGGCCTTCAGCAGGGCGGTCCAGAGCTCGCGTGCCGCGGCCGTATCGTGGGTCCGGGTGCGCAGCTCGGCGAGGTTGCGCAGCGCGGCCTGGGTCTCCGGCCGGTCGTCGCCGAGCAGCTCGCGACGCGCCGACAGGATCGACTCGGCCAGCGGCAGCGCCTGCGGGTAGAGGCCGATCTGCAGGTAGCCTTCGACCACCGTCTCGCGCAGGCTCGATTGCAGCAGCGGCTGGTCGTGGAAGCGGCCGATCCGCGCCAGCGCGTCGGCCGACAGCTTCTCGTCGATCTCGCGCGACATCACGTCGAACACCGGCACCGTCGCCAGCGCGTGCTCGAGCGTGCTGACCCGCAGCGCCGTCTCCTTCGGGTCGACCCCGGACAGCTCGAGGGAACGCCGGTACTGGCGGACCACCTTCTCGTCGAACCCGTTGTTCTGCACCCAGCCGAACACGCCCTGCAGCATGCCGGTCTGGACGCTCGCGATCTCGGCCAGCTCGTTGGCGCGGTGCTCGGCAACCCGCGCCTGCCACACCGCCACCCACATGCCGCCGATCAGCGCGAGCAGCGCGAAGCTCGCCGCGACCACGGCGGCGAGATTGCGCCGGACGAACTTGCCGAAGCGGTACCAGCGGTGCGCGCCGCGTGCACTGACCGGCCGGCCTTCCAGATAGTTGTCGAGATCGGCCTCGAGCCGCTCGACCGACGGATAGCGGTCGGTCGGCGCCTTGCGCAGGCAGCGCATCACGATGTCGTCGACATCGCCGCGCAGCTGCCGGCCGACCGCGGTCGAGCCGAGGTTGGCGGTCGCGGCGACGCTCGGCAGTTCGGGCGGAATCTCGCAGATCAGGCGCTCGATCTGGCCGAGGCTGAGATCGATGAAGTCGAACGGCGGCTGCTCCGCGAGCACCTCGTACAGCAGCAGGCCGAGGCCGTAGACGTCGCAGGCGACGCCGACCTCGGTGCCGAGCAGTTGCTCCGGCGCGGCGTACTGCGGCGAGAAGAACCGCCGCGAGGTCTGGGTGGCCTCGACGTCGCCGCGGTTGAGCGGCTTGGCGATGCCGAAGTCGAGCAGCTTCGGAGTGCCGTCGCGGGTGACCAGCAGGTTGCTCGGCTTGAGGTCGCGGTGCACCACGAGCTTGCGGTGGGCTTCCGACACCGCGCTGCAGACCCGGCGCAGCAGCAGCACGCGGTCGCGCACGCCGAGCCCGTGCTCGCTGCAGTATTCGGTGATCGGCACGCCGTCGATGAACTCCATCACGAAGTACGGCGTGCCGTCCTCGAGCCGCGCCGCATCCAGCAGCCGCGCGATGTTCGGATGGTCGAAGCTCGCCAGCAGCTGGCGTTCGAGCTGGAAGCGCCGCAGCGCGTCGGCATCGAGCAGCTCGCGGCGGATGAACTTGATCGCGACCTGCTGCTCCACCAGCCCGTCCACGCGCTCGGCGCGATAGACCTGGCCCATGCCGCCGTGACCCAGCGCCTCGTGCAGCAGGTAGGGACCGACCCGGGTGCCCTCCAGCGAGCCCTCGGAGGCGACGTCGGCCATCATCTCCGGCAGCGTCAGGACGATCGGTCGCACCGTGGTGCCCGACATCCGCTGGTCGATCGACAGCAGCGCCAGCACCTGGTCGCGCAGGGCCGGGTCGTCCGCGCAGGCGCGCTCCACGAACGCGCGACGCTCGTCCTCCGGGCGATCCAGCGCAGCGTCGAACAGTTCCTGCAGGCGCGTGGCCGCGTCCTTGGCGAGCTCCATCCGGTCGATCTCCGCTGGCGTCGGTCGGACTGCCGCGCTCACGGCGCGGTCAGGCGCTGCGCCAGCCAGGCCCGGGCGAAGCGCCACTGGCGCCCGACCGTGGCGACCGAACTGCCCTCCACCGCCGCGATCCGGTCGGTGGTGAGTCCCGAGAAGAACTTGAGCTCGACGACGCGCGCCGCCTTGGCGTCGACCAGTGCGAGATCGGACAGCGCCTCGTCGACAGCGATCCAGTCGACCGAATCGTCGATCATCGCCGCCTTCTCGACGTCGATCTGGTCGATCGGCACGAATGGCAGGCGACCGCCGCGCTTGACCCGGCCGCGGGCCCTGAGGTAGTCGATCAGCACCCGCCGGATGACGGTGGCCGCCACCGCGAAGAAATGCTCGCGACTGCTGAGATCGGCGGACAAGTCGACGAACAGGCGGCCATAGGCCTCGTTGACGAGCTCGGTCGCCTGCAGGGTCACGGAACCGCCGTTGCGACGGATCTGGACCCGCGCGATGTCGCGCAGGACCGGGTAGACGGCGTTGATGAGCTCCAGCTCCGCCGCCCGGTCCCCTGCCTGCCATCGTTCCAGCAGCACTGTTACGTCGCCGCCCGCCATGCGCCGCTTCCGCCTGATTCCCAAAGCGGCAACATAACGCAAGTCCCGGCGCCTCTGCACCGTGGCGGGTGGGCGGGGGCCCTCATCGCCGGGATTCCGCCACCTTTTCAGGCCGCCTGCGGCAGCCGCGGGGGGCCGAATTCGGCGGACTGGCGGATCACCTCGGCCAGGCGCTCCGGGCTGATCCGCGCCTGCTGGATGTCGCCGGCGCAGTTGGACACCAGCAGCAGCCACTCCGGCGGCTCCGCGCCGAACCCGACCTGGGCAACGCCGACGCCGTTCGGGTAGGAACGCGGACCGGTGCCGATTTCGACCTGGGACAGCGTCGCGCGCTGCGCCTCGGTCAGCGCCAGCATGCCGTCGGCGCCAAGGTCGAGCCACCAGCCCTGTCGCATCGACCCGGTGAGCAGTGCGTTGCTGCCTGTCGCAGGCATCGGATGGCTCACGCAGCGGTCGGGACGCTGGGCGAAGGCGATGTTGCGGATCGCGTGGTAGCGCTCGAGGCCGAGGCGCTCGCGCTCCCAGCGCTGGCGCTGCTCGCGCCCGAGTTCCTCGATCCACAGCTCCAGCTGCATCCGCGCCACCCGGTGGCCCGCGAGGTGGGCGGCGCTGCGCAGCCGGGTCTGCTGCAGGAACGCGACCTGCGCCGGCGAGCGCGCGTCGAGGTCATGCGCGAAGAACAGTTCCTTGGCCGCCTCGACATCGCCACGCTCGCAGATCGCCTGCGCCTCGGCGCTGCACAGGACGCGCTTCCAGCGCGACGGGCTGCGCCGCGGTGAACGCTCGGACAGCGGCTTCGGCGTCCGGCAGAACGCGACCAGCAGCGGATGGGCACCGGGTGCGAGTTCGGCAAGCCGGGCCGGCAGCTCCTCGCCGGTCAGCTCGGCCATCATCCGCGGGATGACCGGCGAGACGTATTGGCCGCGCGCGGCCAGCGAGCTGCACGTGCGGAATCCGATGCCGAGCGCGGTCGACAGTTCCAGGCAGGAGCGCCGCTTCAACAGCTCGCTCATCCACGCCGCGCGCTCGACGCTGCGCTGCGACTCCGCGCGGCCGATCACCAGCGGTTGCGGCGTGTCGAGACTGCCGCAGGGGAGATCGAAGGCCGCCTCGATGTCGCGGATCACGCATTCGGGAACGCCGCGCAGGCCGTTGGTCATCTCGTAGAGGTGCTGCCGGCGCAGTCCGACCGCGCGCTCGACGAGCTGCGGCGCGGCCAGCACGGCCCGCAGGGTCACCAGATTGTTGAACCAGGCGTATTGCAGGAACATGGTCTCCACACTCCAGTTGTTCATCGTTGTCGTTGGTTTTCGGGACGCGCGCGCCCGTTCCGACGAAGCAGGCTTCGGCGGTATCGGTCGAGGTGCGGTTGTTCCGTGGTTCTGAGTCGAGGCCTCGGGCCTCGATCGCCGGGGAGACGTCCTGTCGAAACCCGGCATCGCGGGAACGCTAAGGTGGTTTTGCGTACATCGTCATGGCCCGTCGGACTCCCCCGAGGTCGTGGCCGCGATCGGCCTTACGGATCTATTCGGCAACTGCTGCAAAATTCGATCACGGAATTTCGACATCGCTGTTTTCGGCCCGTCCGGCGTCCCTGACCCGAAACTGAACAGACTCGTTAAGAAGAGCGAAAATTCCCCGGAAGCACCCGTTCATCCGGGTTCCGGGTTCGCCCGCCCGTTCGGGCATCCGCCGCTCGCGGTTGCCGTCCCGTACCTCGACGATGACGCAGCGGCGCGCGTCACCGTTGCCGCACGGGCAAGGTGGCCGGAAACGCTACGGTCGGGATGCCCAGCGGTGTCGCCGCTCCGGCGCCCTCAGTAGCCGAGCGCCAGCCCGGTCCCGCGGCGCGGATCGTTGGCGCCGAAATAGCGCGCCCGGCCCTGTGCCGCACCACCGAGGCGGGACGCGCCGATCAGGATTCCGGCCGCATGGTTGGCCGGCTGCGGCGGTCCGAAGCGATGGCCCATCCCCTCCAGCATCGCGCGGGTGTCAGGGCTCAGGGCGAACGGCTCGAGCAGGGTGTGGTCGGGCAACCATTGCTGGTGGAAGCGCGGCGCGTCGATCGCCTCCTGCAGGTCCATGCCATAGTCGACCAGATTCAGGATGGTGTGCAGGACCACGGTGGTGATCCGCGAGCCGCCCGGAGTGCCGATGACCAGCACCGGCTTGCCATCGCGGGTGAGGACGGTCGGAGTCATCGACGACAGCGGCCGCTTGCCCGGCGCGATCGCGTTGGCCTTGCCCTGCACCAGGCCGTACATGTTCGGTTCGCCGGGCTTGGCGGTGAAGTCGTCCATCTCGTCGTTCATCAGGACGCCGGTGCCGGCGGCGGTCACCCGGGCGCCGAACCAGTCGTTGAGCGTGTAGGTCAGCGCCACCGCGTTGCCGGCGTCATCCAAGATGGAATAGTGGGTCGTGTTGCTTCCGCCCTGCTCCGGCTCGCCGGCGCGGAGCTTCCTCGAATCGGCGGCGTGCTGCGGATCGATCGCGCCACGCACCCGCGCGGCGTACGCCGGATCGATCAGGCGGGCGACCGGGTTGGCCACGAAGTCGGGATCGCCGAGCAGCTCGTTGCGATCGGCATACGCGTGGCGCAGAGCCTCGATCTGCACGTGCACCGCCCGGGCCGAGCGGAAGCCCCATTCGGCCAGCGGATAGCCGGACAGCACTTCGAGGCTCTCGCACAGCACGACGCCGCCGGAACTCGGCGGTGGCGCCGACACCACGTGGTAGCCCCGATAGTCGCACTCCAGCGGCGCCAGCTCGCGGACCTGGTATCCGCGGAAGTCGTCCTCCGCGAGGAGGCCGCCGCCCGCCTGGCTCGCCGCCAGCAGCCGCGTCCCCACACGCCCCTCGTAGAAGCCGGCAGCGCCCTCGGCGGCGATCGCGCGCAGCGTGCGACCGAGGTCCTTCTGGACCAGCCGCTCGCCCTCGGCGAAGGGCCGGCCCTCGTGCAGGAAGATCGCGGCCGACGCCGGGTCGGCACGGAAGTCGGCGGTCGCCTCGCCGAGCATCCGGACATCGCCGGCGTCGAGAATGAAGCCCTGCTCGGCGAGCCGGATCGCCGGTGCCAGCAGGTCGCGCCGCTTCCTGCTGCCGTACTTCTCGCGCAGGAATTCGAGCCCGCGGACCGTGCCCGGGACGGCGACGGCACGCCAGCCGCGGACGCTGGCGTTGGGAATCACCTGACCGGCAGCATCGAGGTACATGTCGGCACGGGCCGCCTGCGGCGCGGCTTCGCGGAAATCGATGAAGGTCCGGCGACCGTCCGCCAGCACCACGGTCGCGAATCCGCCGCCGCCGAGATTGCCGGCCGCCGGATAGACGACCGCCAGCGCGTAGCCGACCGCGACGGCCGCATCGACCGCGTTGCCGCCGTCCTTCAGCACGGCGACGCCGATCTCGCTCGCGAGATGCTGTGCGGTCACCACCATGCCGTGCTCCGCCGCCACCGGTTTCGCGGATGCGGCCCCGGCCGCCCCGTGGGCCAGAAGCAGCCCGGCAGCGAGCAGCAGCCGGAGCGGGCGTCGCGACGTCACTTCGAAGCGGGCGAAAGTACACATCGGCGAATTGATCCAGGTCAGCACGGTGGCCGCCTAGTGTCGCCACCCTGTGACGGCCTGCCAAGCCGGCGGCGATCGGGCATCATCGCGACCTCGCCGTGACGGCCCTGCCACTTCGGGAACTCACATGGATCACGACGCGCGCCGGCGCTATCCGGTCTGGGACCTTGCAGTGCGCCTGTTCCACTGGAGTCTCGTCGTCCTGGTGGCGCTGCAATGGGTTTCGAGCGAATTCAACGCGCTCGACCTCGGCTGGCATTTCAAGTTCGGCTATGTGCTGCTCGCGCTGCTGGCGACCCGCATCGTCTGGGGCGTCGTCGGCAGCAGCAATGCCCGCTTCGCCGACTTCCTGAAGGGACCGGCGGGAATCCGCCGCTACCTCGCGGCCACAAGACGCGGAGACGCCGGCGAGCACAGCGGCCACAATCCGCTCGGCGGCTGGTCGGTCGTCGCGCTGCTGCTGTCGCTCACGACCCAGGCGGTCACCGGCCTGTTCCTCAACGACGACATCGACTGGGTCGCGCCGCTGAACGGCCGGGTCGGCGCGCACACGGCGAAGCTCCTGCACGAGGTCCACGAGGTGAACGCCAATATCCTGCTGGCCCTGATCGCCCTGCATCTGGTCGCGATCGGCTGGTACCGCTTGGTCCGCCGCGAGGACCTGATCCTGCCGATGATCACCGGCAGGAAGCCGCTGGCGGCCGACCCCGGGGTACGCTTCGTCAGCCCCTGGATCGCGCTGCTGATCTTCCTCGCGATGATGGGCGGGGTATGGTGGCTGACGGTGTGGGGCGAAGGCGGCTAGGCCGCGTCGTCACGCGGGCGTTCGACGACCCTCGCGCCACCGTCTGCATGGACCGGCGGAGGTTGACGCCACCCCTCGTCACCCCGCATACTTGCGCGCTCATTTTCAGACAAACCAATCGTTTCGGAGTTTTTTCAGTGGCCAACATCAAGTCCGCCAAGAAGCGCGCCAAGCAGGCCGTGCAGCGCAATGCCCGCAACACCAGCCAGCGTTCGATGCTGCGCACCCTGATGCGCAAGGTCGAGAAGGCGATCGACGCGAAGGACAAGGCCGCTGCCACCGCCGCGTTCACCGCCGTGCAGCCGGTGCTGGACCGCTACTCCGGTCGTGGCCTGATCCACAAGAACAAGGCCGCCCGCCACAAGAGCCAGTACACCCTGGCGATCAAGGCGATGGCGTAACGAGCACGCTCCCGCGTCTCGCGAAGAAGCCGGCGGAAGCCGGCTTTTTTGTTGGGGAGTGCCCTGCGGCTCCCCGTCGTCGACCGATTCGCCGCAGGGCCGCCGGGAACTCCCTGATGGCCGACGACTGGAACGTGCACGCGGTCGCCTGTTTCGATCGACTGGCATCGGACTATGCCGGCAGGTACTTCGGCCTGCGCGACTACGACCGCCATCTCGACCGCCTGCTCGCGCTGCTGCCGGGCCGGGCCCGCGTGCTGGACGTCGCCTGCGGCCCGGGTGGCGCCAGCGCCTACCTGCTCGAGCGCCGCCACGATCTCGCGATCACCGGCGTCGACCGCGCGCCGAACATGCTCGCCGAAGCGCGCGTCCGCGTTCCCGCCGCCCGCTTCGTGCCACGCGACTGCCTCGACCTCGCCGGGCTCGGGGCGCCTTTCGACGGCGCACTGCAGATGTTCCTGCTGAGCTACCTCGACGATGCCGCCGCGGCGGCCAGCCTGGCGGCGCTGCACGCCGAACTGGCCGCGGACGCCCCGCTGCTGCTGGCGACGATCAGCGCGCGCCATGACGAGACTCGCGTCGTCCGAGCCAGCACGGGGGACGCGTTGCGGATGTGGTTCCGCACGCCGGACACGATCCACGCACTGCTCACGGCGGCGGACTTCGAGATCGACTGGAGCGAGGCGATCGCCAGCCCGGCGGTGGCCCGCCAGGACACCGAGGACCGGATCCTGCTGGCGCGTCGCCGCCCGGAACGCCCCTAGGCCACGGCCCGGCGCGCGCCGTGGCCACGCGACTCGTTCAACGCGCGGCCGCCTCCGCCGCCTCGAGTGCTTCACGGCGCTCGAGGTCGAGGAATTCCTGGATCTTCAGGCAAACGGCCTGGCAGCCTTCGCCGGTCGCGGCGGACACCATGAACCACGGATGCTTCCAGCGCAGGCGGCGGATCAGCGCGCGCGCCGCCTTGTCGCGCGCCTCCGGGTCGAGCAGGTCGCACTTGTTCAGCACCAGCCAGCGCGGACGCTTCGCGAGATCGCGGTCGAACTGCTTCAGTTCCTTCGCGATGATCTTCACCTGCTCGACCGGGTCGACCTCGGAATCGAGCGGCGCCATGTCGACCACGTGCAGCAACAGGCGGGTGCGCATCACGTGCTTCAGGAACTGGATGCCGAGACCGGTACCCTCGGCCGCGCCTTCGATGATCCCGGGAATGTCGGCGATCACGAAGCTCTTGTCGCGCTCGATCCGGACGACGCCGAGGTTCGGGTGCAGCGTGGTGAAGGGATAGTCGGCGACCTTCGGCCGCGCCGCCGAGACCGAGCGGATGAAGGTCGACTTGCCGGCGTTGGGGAAGCCGAGCAGGCCGACGTCGGCGAGCAGCTTCAGCTCCAGCCGGAGCTCGCGGTCGTCGCCCGGCGTGCCCGGCATGGTCTTGCGCGGCGCGCGGTTGGTCGAGGTCTTGAAGTGCAGGTTGCCGCGACCGCCGATGCCGCCCTGGGCGACCAGCACGCGCATGCCATGCTCGGTCAGGTCGCCGATCACCTCGTCGGTATCGACGGTGGCGATCACGGTGCCGACCGGGACCCGGATCACGACGTCGGCGCCGTGGGCGCCGGTCATCTGGCGGCCTGCGCCATTCTCTCCGCGCTGGGCGCGGTAGGTACGCTGGTGGCGGAAGTCGATCAGCGTGTTGAGGCCTTCGTCGGCCTGGATGTACACGCTGCCGCCGGCCCCGCCGTCGCCGCCGTCGGGTCCGCCGAGCGGAATGAACTTCTCGCGGCGGAAGCTGATGCTGCCGTTTCCGCCGTCCCCGGCGATCACGCGTATTTCGGCTTCGTCGACGAATTTCATGCTCGGATACTCTGATGACGGGGGGCGCGAGGAATAACGGAGACGGCTCGGGGCGAGGACGTCAGCGCTGGACGCGCGACAGGATAATCATTCGCGAAATGCGCCGCTCGGCAGCGCAGCCTTGCAAAAAAGCAAAAGCCCCGCGCAGCGGGGCTCTCGCTAGCCACTGCATTGGGCCGTCGCCGACGGCCCAATGGCTCAGTTGGTCTTGACGCTCACGGTGCGGCGGTTCTTCGCGCCTTTCACCGCGAATTCCACCGTGCCGTCCTTGAGGGCGAACAGGGTGTGGTCGCGACCCATGCCGACGTTGACGCCGGGATGGTATTCGGTGCCGCGCTGGCGAACGATGATGTTGCCGGCTTCGACGACCTGGCCGCCGAACAGCTTGACGCCGAGATACTTCGGATTCGAATCGCGGCCGTTGCGGGTACTGCCTACGCCTTTTTTGTGTGCCATGACGTTCTCCCGATCAGCCCGCGTTGATCGCGGTGATCTCGATCTCGGTGTAGTTCTGACGATGTCCCTGCTGCTTGCGGTAGTGCTTGCGGCGACGGAACTTGACGATGTGGACCTTGTCGGCGCGGCCGTGGGCGCGGATCTTCGCGTCCACCTTCGCACCGGCGACGGTCGGGGTGCCGATGACGATCTTGTCGCCGTCGCCGATCATCAGCACTTCGCCGATGCTGACGCTGGCGCCGGGTTCGGCGTTGATGGTCGGGACCCGGATCACCTCTCCGGGCACGGCGCGGTACTGGAACCCGCCGGTCTTGAACACTGCGTACATGATGGACCTCTGTAGTTCTTCTGGGATCCCGCAGGCTTCCACGCACCGAGAATCGAAGCTCGGGACGACCAAAACCTACCGGGGGTCGCCAATCATGGCGGGGTTTGCCCCGCAAGTCAATCATCTGCTTGGGATTTCAGGCCGGGGCGGTGCTCTCGCCATTGCTCAGGGCTCAGGGCACCGGACTCAGGACTCAGGAAAGTCAGTATTCCCTCATTCCCGTCATTGCGAGGAGGAGCGCAGCGACGACGAAGCAATCCAGCGTCGTTGCTTTGGCTCTGGCGCGGCGAAGAGCAGAAGCGCTGGATTGCTTCGCTGCGCTCGCATTGACGGGCCGCTCTCTCCATACCCGGCGCCCTGTTCCCTGCTCTCGACCGCACGCCCTGGCAACGGCCCGCCACACTGGCCGCGACCTGAACCGGCCCCCGTACCCGTGCCCTCGGCCCTGCTCGACCCCGCTACCATCGTCCTCCCCCACAGCGAGCGACGCCATGGCCTTCGACAACCTGCTCACCGCCGACCACGGCTCGATCCGGCACATCACCATCAACCGTCCGGACAAGCTCAATGCCCTGAACCGCGCGACCATCGCCGAACTCGACCTCGCGTTCGAACAGGCGAAGACCAACGACGCGGTGCGGGTGGTGGTGCTGAAGGGTGCCGGACCGAAGGCCTTCGTCGCCGGCGCCGACATCAGCGAACTGGCGCAGCTGACCCCGGTCGAGTGCCTGGAATTCTCCCGTTTCGGCCAGCGGATGATGGCCAAGGTCGAGCGCCTGGGTAAGCCGGTCATCGCCGCGGTCAATGGATTCGCCCTCGGGGGCGGCATGGAGCTGGCGATGTGCTGCCACTTCCGGATCGCCGCCGACAACGCCAAGTTCGGCCAGCCGGAGATCAACCTCGGCGTGATCCCCGGCTTCGGCGGCACCCAGCGACTGTTGCGCCTGGCGGGCCGCAGCGCGGCGATCGAACTGTGCCTCACCGGCCAGACCATCGCGGCCGAGCGCGCCCTGGCGCTCAACCTGGTCAATCGCGTGGTGGCGGCCGCCGAGCTCGAGGCCGAGACCGAGAAGCTCGCGGCGCAACTCGCCGGCAGCGCACCGCACGCCCTGCGCGGCATGCTCGACGCGATCCTGATCGGCGGCGAATCCGGCATCGACGTCGGACTCGAATTCGAGTCGCAGGCCTTCGCGGTATGCGCCGCCACCGAGGACAAGCGCGAGGGCACCACGGCCTTCCTCGAGAAGCGCAAAGCCCAGTTCAGCGGCCGCTGAGCGCCATGTTCCCGCGACTTGCTCTCGCTCCAGTCCTGCTGCTTGCACTCGCCACCGGGGCCGAAGGCGCCGGCATTCCGCCCGGCGACTACGTGTTCGAGCACAGCCATGGCGACCTGATCGTCGCCTCCCTCGAACAGGGCGTGCAGAAGTTCACGATCGAGACGGTGGGCGCCAACGCCCACACCTGTGCCGTGGAAGGCGAGATCCGCGACGGCGTCGCGACGATCGAAGGCGCGACGGATGCTCCTGCCTGCACCGTCCGCTTCGCGCTGAACAACCGGCAGATCGACGTCAGCACCGACGGATCCGCCTCCTGTCGCGACTGGTGCGGCATGCGAGCGACCTTCGAGGGCAGCTATCGACTGCCGGTCGCCGCGTGTACCCCCGCCGCGCGCCAGGACGGCCGCAAGCGCTTCAAGCAGTACTACGACCAGAAGAAGTACGACGTCGCCGTCACCCTGCTGCCGCCGATCCTGGCCGAGTGCGCCGACCTCGTCGGCGAAATCGAGCGGCGCTGGATCCTCAACGACCTCGCCATCACCCAGTTCAAGCTGGGCAAGCCGGCCGACTGCCTCGCCACGCTCGACCCGCTGCGGGAGGAAGCCGCGAAGACCGACGACGAGCTCGCCGCGGAAATCCCGCCATCGGACCAGTACGACTGGTTGCCGGTGATCAAGGCGACCCGCGCCAACCTGAAGCTCTGCAGCAAGCCGTAGAGCGGCGCTCGCGCCGCTGCCCGCGGCCTCGAATCGCGATCCCGATGGAGTCCCCATGAACGCCACACCACTCTTTTGCGCCCTCGCCGCGGCGGCCGCACTGTCCCCCGCCCTCGCGGCCGATTCGGCCGCCGAGGACGCCCCCGCGAAGCGCCTCGCCTACTTCATCGGCACCTGGAAGGAATCCGGCGAATCGCGTGCCGACCAGAACCAGGAATTCGGCAAGCTCAGCGGCAGCGAAACCTGCGAATGGCAGGCCGGCAAGACCGCCGTCCTGTGCCGAGAAACCACCACGGACGCGTCCGGCAAGATCGAGGCCAGTTACCTGATCGGCTACGACGGGGTGAGCCGGGCCTATTCGCTGCGCGGCTTCGACAGCACCGGCATGGCGCTGACGGCGACCGGGACGATCGACGGCGACCGCTGGACCTGGATCGGCCTTTCCAATTCCCCGGCCGGCTCGATGTCGATGCGCTTCACCTTCGACCTCGCCCACTCGCCCGGTCGCACGATGCTCGTCGAATTCGCCGACCGGGACGGCAAGTGGGTGAAGGCGGCGACGGTCGACTACGTCAGGAAGTGACGCACGGGTCGCCGTCGCGCGCGCCATCACGGCGCAGCAATCCTGCGCCAAGGAGTCGACCGGCCCGGGACGGAGCGATGGCAGGGAACCGCTTCGCCGCGCTCGCAATGACGGGAACGAATTCTGCGATGATCGACCGCCCTGGAATTCCCACCGTCGCGAGGCCCCGCCCATGAATCCGCGTGCCCTGCTGCTGCTCGCCGCCACCATCGCGCTGTCCGCCTGCGGCGGATCGGCTCCGCCGCCTGCACCTTCCGCCGATGCCGCCCGACCCGCGGAACCGACGAAGCCGGCCGAATCCGCCAAGCCCGCGGAAGCCGAAGAGAAGGTCCTCAACGTCTACAACTGGTCCGACTACGTCGCGCCGGACACCATCGAGCGCTTTTCCAAGGAGACCGGCATCAAGGTCGTCTATGACGTCTACGACAAGAACGAGACGCTCGACGCCAAGCTGACCACCGGGGGCAGCGGCTACGATCTGGTGTTCCCGACCGTGCGGCCGTTCGCGCAGCGCCATATCCGGCAGAAGCTCTATCGCGAGCTCGACAAGACCAAGCTCGGCAACTGGGGGAACCTCGACCCGGCCAACCTCGCGGGCGTCGCCGATGCGGACCCCGGCAACGCCCACCTGATGCCCTACATGTGGGGCACGACGGGCATCGGCTACAACGTCGCGGCGATCAGGAAGCGCCTCGGGGACAACGCGACCATCGACAGCTGGTCGGTGCTGTTCGACCCGAAGACCGCGGCGAAGCTGAAGGACTGCGGCATCGCCCTCCTCGACGACGAGCAGGAAGGCTTCTACGCCGCGCTGATCTACCTCGGCCGCGATCCGAACGCGACCAACCCCGAGAACCTCGAGGCGACCCGGAAGCTGTTCGCCGGCATCCGGCCGTTCGTGCGCTACTTCAATTCCTCGAAGTACATCGACGACCTCGCCAATGGCGAGATCTGCATCGCGATGGGCTATTCCGGCGACGTGGTGCAGGCGCGAAACCGCGCCGCCGAGGCGGCCAACGGCGTGCAGATCGGCTTCGCCATCCCCAAGGAAGGCGCGACCCGGTCGATGGACTCCGCGGCGATTCCGGCCGATGCTCCGCATCCGGGCAACGCCCACCAGTTCATCAACTTCCTGCTGCGACCCGACGTGATCGCGCCGATCAGCAACACCGTCGGCTACGCCAACTGCAACGCGAAGGCGCGCGACCTGGTCGACGAGAAGGTCCGCAACGACCCGGGCATCTACCCGCCGGCGGAGGTCCTCGCCAAGCTGGTCGACCCCAAGACCCTCGCCGACGACGACAGCCGCCAGCGCGTGCGCGCCTGGACCACCATCACCAGCGGCCAGTGACGGCATCCGCCGACGGTCGGCGATGACCCGCGCATAGCGTCCCGGCGACGCCGGGGCGCGGCCGTGGGCTTGGCGTCCGGCCCGCCCCGTCGGCACGATGGTCGGCGTGGCATGCCGCAACGACGCCCCTCCGTCCCGGCGCTGTCGGGGAGAGGGCACGAGGCGCGGAACGAGCGGGCAAGGCGCCCGAAACCGCGGATCGCCCTCGTCCCTCCTCCGGCGCAATGCGCCACAATCCGCGCATGCGCCCCTGGCTCGCCACTGCGCTGCTCGTCGCCGCGCTCCCCGGCGCGATCCCGCGCGCCGGCGCGCAACCGGCCGCCGCCGCGGGCCCGCCCCAGACCGTCGGCACCGAATTCTTCTGGCGGACGTATCGCCACTTCAGCAGTTCCGACGGCCTGTCCAACCTGTCGATCCTGTCCCTTGCGCAGGGCCGCGACGGCTTCGTCTACGCGGGTACCGAGGTCGGCCTGTCGCGCTACGACGGCATCCGCTGGCAACCGGTCGCGCTGCCGCAGCTGACGCGCGCGCCGGTGCGCGCGCTGCGCGCCGACGCCGCGGGCGGGCTGTGGGCCGGCATCGACGGGCTCGGCCTGTGGCACCGCGACCCCCGCAGCGGCCAGTGGCGACAACCCGACGGAGCGTCGGCGGAAGACGAGGTTTCCGACCTGCAGCCGGCGGACGCCGCGCGCCTCTGGGTCGCGGGCAGCGCCGGCGTGCGGCTGTGCGACGCCGACCGCTGCACGCCGCTGGCCGCGGCGGACGGGATCGCCGCATACCGCGTGCTCCCGGGCCGGGTCAAGGGCGTGGACGTGCTCTGGCTCGGCACGGTGTTCGACGGCGTGCGCCGGATCGACCGCCCGCTGTCGGAGGCGCCCGAACGCGCGGCGATCCACCTCGGAAAATCCGACGGCCTGCCGAACGACGCGGTGCGCGCGCTCGTGACCTGGGGCGGCCGCGACGACGAGGACCTGTGGATCGGCTGCGGCCGCGGCCTCGCCCGCTGGGACGGCGAGCGGCTGGTCGCCTACGGCGCCGGCAACGGATTCCCGACCGCGATGGTGTTCGCCTTCCAGCCGGCCGTCTCGCAGAACGGCGTGCCGCAGCTCTACGCGACACTTCGCCCCGGCGGTCTCGCCACCTTCCGCACCGACGGCAGCTGGCTGCTGCAGGGCACGACCAGCGGCCTGCCGAGCAACGACACCCAGGCCCTGCTGATCTCCACCGTAGGCAGCACCCGCCGTACCCTGTGGATCGGCAGCATCGATGCCGGCATCGCCCGCCGCGACCCGGGCCAGTTCATCGCGCTCGACGAGCGCTTCGGGCTGCCCGATCGCAACGTCTATGGCATCGGCCAGAGCCGGTTTCCCGACGGCAGCCGCTCGATCTGGATCGGCACGGCGCGCGGCGCTCGGCGCTGGCACCAGGGTCGCTGGGAGGACTTCGTTCCCCCGCCCTACGGCGACCGCACGGTCAAGGACGTGCAACTCGCCGGCGACGGCGCCTTGTGGATCGCGACCGACCGGCAGGCGTTGCGGGTCACCGGCACGGGTACGGTCAGCGAATTCAACATCGACAACTCCGCCCTGCCTGCGGTCGGAGTCAACCAGATCGCCGCCCTCGGCGGCGCGAATCCCACGGTCTGGTTCGGCACCGGACACGGGCTGGCGCGCTGGAGCGCGCGCGACGGCCTGGTGCGGGCGAATCTGCCCGGCGAGTCGGACGACCGCAGCCAGGTGACGGCAATGACCTCGGACGACCTCGGTCGCGTGATCTGGATGTCGAGCGATCGCGGCGTCAGCCGGATCGACGGCGACGGACGGATCGAGCCCATCGCGTTTCCGTGCATAGGCAAGGACCTGGTGCGTACCTTGACCCTCGAACAGCAGCCGCAGCGCCGCCTGCTCTGGCTCGGCCTGGCAGACGGCGTCGCGCGGGCGGACCTGTCGGAACCCGCTGCCTGCCGACGGCTGTCGTTCCGGCAGGATATCGGCATGGTGCACGGCATCGCGGTCGATGGCCGTCACCGGGCATGGGTGTTCGGCTCGACCGTCGCCCTGCGCTTTCCTTCCAGCCTCGCCGACCACGACGGCGTCATCGATGGGGATCGCTACGACCGCGCCGACGGCCTCGCGGCCGCCCAGCTGCGCTCCGGCGCCAACCTGCTGGTCGACGAGCAGGATCACGTCTACGCCTCGACCTCGCTCGGCCTGATGGCCTTCGAGCCGGAATCGGAGCTGCCGCAGACCGAGTCGGCGCGGCTCGACATCGTGGCCGCCAGCGACATCGACGGCGCCCTGCTCGCCGACGGCGTCGCGCTGGCGGCCGAACGCAACAGCCTCCACTTCGACTATCGACTGCTGAGCTTCGAGCGCGAGCAGCGGATCCGCTACCGCGCGCGACTGGCCGGCCCCTACAGCGTCGGCGGAGACTGGCAGCCGCAGGCGCAGGCGCGCTACGAGCGACTGCCTCCCGGGAGCTACACCTTCGAGCTCAGCGCGCGCGATGCCGACGGCCTGATCTACGGCCCGCAGCAGTTCCGCTTCAGCGTGCGCTCGCCCTGGTGGCAGAGCCCTTGGATCCTGGCCGCCGCCGCCCTTCTGCTGATCGCCGCCGGCGTCTCCGCGGGGCGACTGCGCGCCTACCGCAGCGAACGTCGTGCGGCCGAGCTCGCCCGCATCGTCGAATCGCGCACCGCCGACCTCGAGGAGGCGATGGCCCGGCTGGAACGCGCCTCTCTGACCGACCCGCTCACCGGCCTGTCCAACCGCCGCGCGTTCGCCGAGCAGACCCGTGGGGAACCCGACCGGATCCTGCGCCGGATCGAGGCCGGCGCGTCCCACGCCCGCGCCCTGCTGGTGCTGGCCGACATCGACTTCTTCAAGCGGGTCAACGACAGCTACGGCCATGCCATCGGCGATCGCGTGCTGGTGGAGATCGCGAGGCGGCTGGCGGGCTTCCAGCGCCGCTCCGACTTCGTCGGCCGGATGGGCGGCGAGGAATTCCTGCTGATCCTGCGGGATCTCGAACCGGCCGAGTACGCGGGCCTGATCGAGCGCCTGCTGCACGAGATCTCCGACGCCCCGATCGAAGCGGGCGGCCTCCGCCTCGACATCACCGTCTCCCTCGGCGCGGTCGGCTTCCCCGATCCCGCCGCCGGCCGCGACTTCGAGTCGGCGATGGCCGCGGCGGACGACGCGCTGTACGCGATCAAGCAGACGGGGCGGAACGCGGCGGCGCTGGTGAGTGCTGAGGGCGCGTTGTCGACAGCCGGGCAGCGGCGCTACCGGCGCATCGAACGATCGGAATCCGCGCAGTAGGGCGGCCACTGGCCGCCGCCGCGACACGCATCATGCGGGAGCGGCGGAAGCCGCGAACGACACGGCGGATCGCGTGATCAGCGATCCCGTCTTCCGGATCGGTGTCGCCCGGGCAGTCCAGCGGCTCGACTCCCGGCATCGTCTGCCTGGGGTCGGCGAACGGCAGCATGAAGTCGGTGCGACCGATGACGAGCATGGTGTCGGCGACTCCTGGTGAACGACAGATCGAGCAGTGAAGTGCTGCGATGTCGCGCTTGCGATCGATGTCCAGAAGTGCTGAGCGTCGCGACTTCCGCCGCTCGCGCAGTCGCGGAGATGGATTTTCATCCGGCCGCATCGCGATGGCGGCCAGTGGCCGCCCTACCGCTAGCGACCCTTCATCTTCTTGATCATCCGACGGCGCTTCTGGACCTGCCGCTCCGTGAGCACGTTCTTCTTCCCTTCGTAGGGATTCTCGCCATCGCGGAATTCGATGCGCACCGGCGTGCCTTCGAGGCGGAAGCGCTTGCGATAGGTGTTCTCGAGATAGCGCTTGTAGCTGTCCGGCAGCGTGCGGACACGGCTGCCGTGGATGATGATGGTCGGCGGGTTCTTGCCGCCCATGTGGGCGTAGCGCAGCTTCGCGGTGCGGCCGGAGACCACCGGCGGCTGGAAGGACTCGTAGGCCGCTTCCAGCGTGTCGGTCAGTTCCTTCGCCGACATCTCGCGGAACGCCGCGCGGTGGGCACGCTGCACCGCCTTCATCAGCTCGGCCAGGCCTGAGCCGTGCTTCGCAGAGATGAACACTCGGGTCGCATAGGGCACGAAATCCAGGCGGCGTTCCAGCTCGGACTTGCAGCGATCGCGCGTGTACTGGTCCTGCCCGTCCCACTTGTTGACGGCGATCACCAGAGCGCGCCCGGACTCCAGCGCATGCGCTAGTACCGTCGCGTCCTGGTCGGTGACGTTCTCGCCGGCGTCGAGCATCACCACCGCGACGTGGGCGGCGTCGATCGCCTGCAGGGTCTTGATCACCGAGAACTTCTCGACCGCGTCCTCGACGCGTGCGCGGCGCCGCACGCCGGCGGTATCGATCAGCGTGTACTTCACGCCGTCACGCTCCAGCGCCACGCTGATCGCGTCGCGGGTGGTGCCGGCGACGTCGGAGGTGATCACCCGCTCCTCGCCGAGCAGCCGATTGACCAGGGTGGACTTGCCGACGTTGGGGCGGCCGATGATCGCGACCTTGATGCCGGGATCGGCGACGCCCGGATCGACGATCGGCGCATCCGCCGGCAGCTCGGCGATCGAGCGCGCGACCAGCACGTCGACGCCGCGGCGATGCGCCGCCGACATCGCGATCGCGTCGGTCGCACCGAGGCGGGCGAACTCGGCACGCACGCCGGCCTCGTCCTCGCCGTCGCACTTGTTGAGCGCGACCAGGATGGTGATGCCGCGGCGGCGCAGCTTGTCGAGGATCGCGCGGTCGTCCGGCATCGCGCCGTCCTTGGCGTCGAGCACCAGGACCGCGACGGCGGCCTCGTCGAGCGCGGCATCGACCTGTTTCGCGGCGAGGCCGGACAGGCCGTCGTCTTCGCCGGTCAGGCCGCCGGTGTCGACCACCACGAACGGGCGTGCGCCGAGCCGGCAGACGCCGTAGTGCCGATCGCGGGTCACGCCGGGGCGGTCGGCGACGAGCGCGTCGCGGGTGTTGGTCAGCGCGTTGAACAGGGTGGACTTGCCGACGTTGGGTCGGCCGACCAGGGCTACGACCGGCAACATGCGCGGGTCCTCGGACGGAAGAGTGAGGGGTGCGACGACCCCGAACGATGAGCGAAGCTTGCCACACGCGGACGTGAAAACGGCGCGCCCGGGGGCGCGCCGTTGCTCGACACCGCCGGGCGGATCAGCCGCCGGTGGAGTACGCGGCGAGGTCGCCCTTCACGCCGACCACATAGACGATCGAGCCGGCGGCGAGCGGCGGCGCGCGCACGCCCTTGCGATCGAGGCGCTCGCGCGCCGCGAAGGAGCCGTCGTCGAGCTTCAGCCAGTGCACATAGCCTTCGACGTCACCGACCACCGCATAGCCGCCGACGATCGCCGGCGAGGTCAGCAACCGGTGCGCCAGCTTCGTCTGGCTCCACATCGACGCGCCGGTGGACGGATCGATCGCCCAGACCGTGCCGTCGACGTCGGTCACCACCAGCTTGTCGTCGGACAGGGCGACGCCGCCGTAGGACGACATGTCGCGGCTCCACAGCACCCGGCCGGAGTCGGCCGCCAGCGCCGCCAGCTGGCCGCGGTAGGTCACCGTGAACAGCGCGCCGCGGGCGAACGCGATCGGACCGTCGATGTCGATCAGGCGCTCGACTTCGGTGCGTCCTTCGGACTGGCCCACCACCTGTTCCCAGATCACCTTGCCGTCGTCCAGCGCGAGCGCCAGCAGCTTGCCGTCGTCGAAGCCGACGAAGGCCTGGCCGGCGCCGACCACGGGCGGGCTGTTGCCGCGCAGGGTCAGCAGCGGTTCGCTGCGGTCGTAGACCCAGCGGCGGGCGCCGTCGGATGCGTCGAGGCCGAACACGCGGCCGTCGTGCGAGCGCACCACCACCTTGCCGCTGCCGACGCCGGGCGCGGCATAGACCTCGGACGAGACCTTGGCGCGCCAGCGTTCCGCGCCACTGCCGGCGTCGAGCGCGATCACCTCGCCCTGACGTCCGCCGACGACGCAGAGTCCATCGCCGACCGCGGGACCGGAGGCGAGACGCGTCTTCGCCTCGTAGGACCACAGCTTGCGACCGCTCGACGCGTCGAAGGCGTAGACCCGGCCGTCGGCCGAATCGGCATAGACCTTGCCGTCCGCGAAGGCCGGCGTCAGGCGCAGCCCGGCCTTTGCACCGCCGTCACCGAGGCCGTCCGACCAGAGGCGCTTGACCGTCACCGTCGGCGTGAAGGCGACCAGTTCGGCCGGCGGGTCGACGTTGTCCTTCGACGAACTCTTGAAGCTCTTGAAGAAACCGCTGTTGCAGCCGGACAGCGCGACAGTCGAGGCCGCGAGCAACAACAACGCACGCATGTTCATCAGGACTTGCCCTTGTTCTCGTCGGTGGCGGCCGCCGGCGCGGAAGCCGGAGCCGGGGTGGTGGCGGGAGCAGCCGGCGTCGCCGGAGCCGTCGGAGCCGCGGCGGTGGTGGCGACGGCGACGTCGTCGCGCTTCATCTCGACGGAGTCGCGACCCGGCGCGTTGGCATCCATGGCGGCGAGCGCGTCCTCGTAGGCCTTGAAGGCATCCGCCGGACGCTTGAGACCGACCAGCGCGTCGCCACGGAGTTCGGCCCCCTGCGACTTGTAGCCGCTGGTCGTGACGGCCTGCGCGTTGGCGAGCGCGCCGTCGAAGTCGCCCTTGGCCAGCTTCAGCTCGGCCAGGCGCACGTTGGCGACATCGGCCAGCGCCGGCAGCTTGGCGCCGGCCTTCATCGCTTCCAGCGCCTTGATCGCGCCGTCGGTGTCGCCGGCCTCGGCCTTGCGCTGGGCTTCCTTCATCGCGGCGAACTGGGCGTAGGCGCTGTCGCCGAACTTGGTGTTCACTTCGGCCAGGATCTTCTCGGCGCCATCGTTGTCCTTGGCGTCGACCGCCTTGACGTAGGCATTGAACTGCACCTCGGCGCTCTGCAGGCGCTCGCGGGTGTGCTGCTGCCATTGCGAGTAGCCGAGCACCAGCGCGAGACCGGCGATGACGCCGACCACGACCGAACCGCCGTTCTCCCGAATCCACGAGCGCACCAATTCGCTGCGCTCGTACTCGTCCATCTGATCAATCGAGCTCATGCCGGAAATCTACCCACTGGTTTGTAAGCAAAATGTTGGCCGCGGTGCGGCCGACGCGAAAGCCCCACAGCATAACGCAAGCGGCCTGCGGCCGCTTGCGTCTGTCGGGGGATTGGGCATGCAGAGGACGTCGAAGGACGCCGTCGGGAGCCGGAGCGAATCGAGGGGAGCGCCATCGGATCGCGAGGACTCCGTTCCTTCGCGCCGTGAGACGGTCGCCTGCAGGGTTCGCGATGGCACGAGCCGAAGGGGCTACGCCGGCCTTCGACCATTGCGCGCAGAGCTGAAGGCTTTCCAGGATTCGGCGATTCGCCGGCAACCGGAGAACGCCCCCTGTTGCGGTAGCTTCGCGCAGCGCAACTACCGAAGTGCGTCGCTCAGCTCCAGCTTGGCCACATTCCCCTGCACGAACGGCGCGAGGTCGATCGGCTTGTCGTCGACGGTGATCTGCGCGGTGCGCGCATTGCCGATCAGCATCTCGGCACGACCGGAGATCTGGTAGCTGCGGACGGTGCCAGCCGGCAGCATCGCGTATTCGATCCGCTGGTTGTCGACCCCGCGGATCTCCACCCAGCTCTGCTGGTTCAGGCTCAGGGTGACGTGATGACCGCCGTCGCCGCGCGGCAGCGGTGCCATCGAGGCCGCCACCGGACGGTGCGGCTCGTCTGCCGGGATGGCCTCGCTCGCCGGAACCGGCGGCTTCGCGGGCGCTCCCGCCAGCACCGCGGTCGTCGACGGCGACGCGATGGTCGACGGCGCGCTCGCGGCCTCCGGACTCGGGGTCGCCGGCGGCTCGACGGTAGCAGGCGGCGCGCTGACAGGGGCCGGAGTGGCGGCCACGTCGAGCGGCGTCAGGCGGGCGGGCGCCTGGGTCTGGAAGCGCGAGGCCTCCAGCGCACCCCAGGCCACCGGGCCGACGATCAGCAGCGTCAGCACGATGTACAGCATGTTGTTGCCGAGCTTCGACAGCACTCCGGCACGACGCAGCGGCTTGACCGAGACCAGTTCCGGCACCGCCGTCTCGTTCGGGACGACCGCTTCGGCCAGCGATTCGGGCAGGCCCACGGCCCGCGCGTAGGCGCGCAGGTAGCTGCGTGCGTAGACCGCCGGCACGCTTTCGGCGATGCGATCGGCTTCGATGGCGAGGATCAGTCCCGGCGCGATGCGCAACTGCTTCGACAGGTCCTCGACGCTGCGGCCGGCCTTCTCGCGCGCGGCGCGCAGGCGCTGGCCGACCAGCACGGCGGGGACGTGGCTCGCGGCCGCGACCGGCGACGCCGTCGTCGCGGCGATGGTCGCGCTGCGTGCCGACGCGCTGCCGGCGGCATACTCGAGGCGCTGTTCGCGGCCTTCGCCGAGTTCGGCGAATTGCGCCCGCTCGCTCGCTTTCACCTCCGCCGCAGGAGCGACCTCCTCCAGTGCCGGCTGGGCCGCGAGACCCGCCGCCACGTCGTCATTGGAGGACGCGTCGGTCGCCTCCGGGAGCGCGAAGGTCAGCTGGTTCTTCGCGATGTCGACCGCCGCCGTGGCGGCGGTCGCCGTCGTCGGGGAAAACTGCGCGTGGCGCTTTCTCTTGCGGCTCATGGCGTGTCGTTCGCCTCTTTGATCTTCTGTGCTTCGGCCGAGTCGGGGAATTCGGAAAGCAATCGCTTCTTGTAGTCCGATGCCGCCCGGGCGTCGCCCAGGGACAGTTCGATCCGGATCGCGAGCGCCAGCGCCTCGGAGGTCGGCTTCGCCGCGGATTCGTAGCGCTGCAGGAACGCCCGGGCCTTCATGGAGTCGCCCTTGCCCTGCAGGATCGCCGCCAGGTGCAGCAGCGGATCCGCCAGTGCCGGGTCGCGCTCGAGCGCGCGCCGGAAGCTCTCCTCGGCGACGTCCAGCCGGCCCGAGTTCTGCGCGCAGGCGCCGCGGTTGCCCCAGGCGAGCCCCGGGGTCGCATAGAACGGATCCGACAGTGCCTTGACGAAGGCGGCGTCGGCCTCCTCGTAGCGCTGGTGACGGCACAGGTAGGCGCCGTAGTTGTTGTTGGTGTCGCCGGACTTCGGCGACAGCTCGACCGCGCGCTTGTAGTGCGCGCCGGCCTCTTCGTCCTGGCCGATCTTCTCCTGCAGGATGGCGTAGACCGTGTGCCCGTCGGTCGACTTCGGATCCAGCTGCAGCGCCTTCTCAAGGTGCTCCATCGCCAGCTTGTACTGCCCGTTCTGCAGGTAGGCGCGTCCAAGACTGACATTGGTGGCCACCGCCTTCGTCCGGTCCGGCGTGTCGCGCGGCGGCGGCGGCGAGTTGTCCGTATGCACCATGCCCTTGCCGCAGCCGACCAGGCCGAACACCGCGACCACGGCGACGACGAGGCTACGCTGCATGCTGGCGATTCTCCTGCTTCTCGCGAATGGTCCGGCTCCGTCGGGTCCGATCCTGCACCTTGCCGACCAGCTGGCCGCAGGCGGCGTCGATGTCGTCGCCGCGGGTGCGACGGACAGTGGCGATGATGCCGCCCTCCCGCACCAGCAACTGGAACGCAGTGATCGTTTCCGCGTCGGAGCGCTCGAATTCCGTGCCCGGGAAGGGATTGAACGGGATCAGGTTCAGCTTCGACGGCAGCTTGCGCATCAGCTTGACCAACTGGCGCGCGTGTTCCGGCTGGTCGTTGACGCCCTTCATCAGCGTGTATTCGAAGGTCACCGAGCAGCGCGGCCGTCGCGCCACGTAGCGGCTGCAGGCCGCCATCAGCTCGGCGATCGGGTACTTCTTGTTGAGTGGCACCAGACGATCGCGCAGCTCGTCGTTCGGCGCGTGCAGCGACACCGCGAGGCTGACGTCGCTCTCCTCGGCCAGGCGGTCGATCATCGGCACCAGGCCGGCGGTCGACAGGGTGACGCGCTTGTTGGCCAGGCCGAAGCCGTAGTCGTCGCGCATCAGGCTCATCGCGCGGACGACGTTCTCGAAATTGAGCAGCGGCTCGCCCATGCCCATCATCACCACGTTGGTGATGCGGCGTTCCTGGTGGGTGACGTTGCCGAGCTTCGCCGCCGCCGTCCACACCTGCCCGATGATCTCGGCGGTGGACAGGTTGCGGTTGAATCCCTGGGTGGCCGTCGAGCAGAAGCTGCAGTTGAGACCGCAGCCGACCTGGGAGGACACGCACAGCGTGCCGCGGGTCGGCTCCGGGATGTACACCGTCTCGATCGCGTTGCCGCCCATCAGCCCCAGCACCCACTTGCAGGTGCCGTCGACCGAGGCCTGCTCGACCAGCGCCTTGGGGGCGACGATCTCGGCACGCTCCTCGAGCTTGCCGCGCAGCACCTTGCCGACGTCGGTCATCTGCGCGAAATCGGCGACCTGATGGTGGTAGATCCACTTCATCAGCTGGTGGGCACGGAACCGCTTCTCCCCGATCTCGAGGAAGAAGGCCTCCATGCCCGACCGGTCGAGGTCGAGCAGGTTGATCCTGGCGTTGGCGGGGGTGCTGCTCACGAATCGCTTCAGTGGCTGTTGACTTCGCTGGCGGCGAAGAAATAGGCGATCTCGACCGCGGCGGTTTCCGGGGCGTCCGAACCGTGCACCGCATTGGCGTCGATCGAATCGGCGAAGTCGGCGCGGATGGTGCCCGGCGCGGCCTTCTTCGGATCGGTCGCGCCCATCAGGTCGCGGTTCTTGGCGATGGCGTTGTCGCCCTCCAGGGCCTGGATCATCACCGGGCCGGAGATCATGAATTCGACCAGCGCCTTGAAGAACGGGCGCTCGCGGTGCACCGCGTAGAAGCCCTCGGCTTCGGCACGCGACAGCTGCTTCATCCGGGCAGCGACGACCTTCAGGCCGGCACCCTCGAAACGAGCGTAGATCTGGCCGATGACGTTCTTCTTGACGGCATCCGGCTTGATGATGGACAGGGTGCGCTCCAGCGCCATGTTATGCACTCCAAAACGTGGGAAGGGAAAGATCGAAAGTCGCGACGAGACCCAAATGGGGCCCCAAGGGCCGTGGAACATATCACAAATGCTGGAAAAAACGTTGGGTTACATCACCTTTTGGAGGCATTCGTCAGCGAAATGCCATGCCTCGGCGCGGTCAGCCCGTTTGACCCTGCGACAGCCGCCCCTTATGCTTGAAACGTGCGTTTGAACGGATCTGGGAGGGTGCCGTTCGAGCAGGCTAGGATTGCAGTCTGAATTCCGCACTTTCCGGCCTGGCCGGACACGACCATCACAGGGGCCCCGATCTTGACCCACCCGCACTTCTCCACCAAGGAACGGATTCTTTCCGCGGCCGAGGAACTGTTCGCCCGGCACGGCTTCCAGGGCGCCTCCCTGCGCCAGGTGACCGCTTCGGCCAACGTCAACCTGGCCGCGGTGAACTACCACTTCGGCTCCAAGGACAACCTGATCAACGAGGTCTTCCGGCGCCGCCTCGACGAGCTCACCGCACGTCGCATCGAGGCCCTGAAGGCCGCACGCCAGCAGCGTCCGCTCACCCTGGAGGGGATCCTGCACGCCTTCGTCGAGCCGGCCCTGGCACTGGCGTCCGACCGGACCGGTGGTGCCACCTTCGTCCGCGTGCTGGCGCGCGCCTTCGCCGAGCACGACCAGAGCCTGCGCAAGTTCCTGTCCGACAACTACGGCCACGTGCTGAAGTCCTTCGCCCAGGCGGTGCAGGAGGTGATGCCGGAACTGTCGAAGGAAACCCTCTATCAGCGGCTCGACTTCATCGCCGGCGCCCTCACCTACGCGATGAGCGAGTTCGGCGTCGTCAAGCGGCCGCCGAACCGGACCGAGGAAGAGCACCGGCGCTTCCAGGCCGAGCAGTTCGTCCGCTTCGCCGCCGCCGGACTCCGGGCGGGCTGAACGCTCGCTTTATAATCTTTATTTATCAACGCCTTGAATGACGAAGTTCAAGGCATTTCACTGCTGAATTCCGTCTCCGTAACGAGGGTCCGCCATGAGTGACAGCAAGCTTCGGATTCGCCGCGTCGCCGTACTCGGTGCCGGTGTCATGGGCGCACAGATCGCCGCCCACCTGGTCAACGCCAACGTCGAGACGGTGCTGTTCGACCTCGCCGCCAAGGAGGGCGATCCCAACGGCATCGTCACCAAGGCCATCGCCAACCTCGGCAAGCTGTCGCCGGCGCCGCTGGCCACCAAGGCCAAGGCCGCCGACCTGGTCGCCGGAAACTACGACCAGAACCTCGCCTGGCTCGCCGGCTGCGATCTCATCATCGAAGCGATCGCCGAACGGATGGACTGGAAGCACGACCTGTACAAGAAGATCGCGCCGCACATCGCGCCGCACGCGATCATGGCCAGCAACACCTCGGGCCTGTCGATCACCGCGCTGGCCGACGGTCTTCCCAAGGAGATCCACGAGCGCTTCTGCGGCGTGCATTTCTTCAACCCGCCGCGCTACATGCACCTCGCCGAGCTGATCCCGATCGCCGCCACCCGCAAGGACGTGCTGGACGGCCTCGAGGCCTTCCTCGTCACGACGCTCGGCAAGGGCGTGGTGATCGCGAAGGACACCCCGAACTTCATCGGCAACCGCATCGGCGTGTTCTCGATGCTGTCGACCATGCACCACACCGAGGCCTTCGGCCTGTCCTACGACCTCGTCGATGCGCTGACCGGTCCGGCGATCGGCCGTCCGAAGAGCGCGACCTACCGCACCGCGGACGTGGTCGGCCTCGACACCATGGCGCACGTGATCAAGACCATGGGCGACACCCTGCCGAACGATCCGTGGAAGGACTACTTCAAGGCCCCGGCCGTGCTCGGCGGCCTGATCGCGAAGGGTGCGCTCGGCCAGAAGACCGGCGCCGGCTTCTTCCGCAAGGCCGGGAAGGACATCGTCGTCCTCGACCCGAAGAAGGCCGACTACGTGCCGACCACCGGCGCGATCAGTGCGGAGGTCGCCGAACTGCTGAAGCTGAAGAACCCGGCCGAACGGCTGGCGAAGCTGCGCGCCTCGGCCGATCCGCAGGCACAGTTCCTGTGGTCGATCTTCCGTGATCTCTTCCACTACACCGCGTTCCACCTGGCCGAGATCGCCGACAACGCGCGCGACGTCGACTTCGCGATCCGCTGGGGCTATGGCTGGGCGCTGGGCCCGTTCGAGATCTGGCAGGCCAGCGGCTGGAAGCAGGTCGCCGGCTGGATCAACGAGGACATCGCCGCGGGCAAGACGATGGCGAAGGCGCCGCTTCCCGCCTGGGTCACGGATGGCCGCGATGGCGTGCACGCTCCGGACGGCTCGTTCGCGCCGGCGATTGCCGGCAACCGCGCGCGCTCGTCCAACCCGGTGTACAAGCGCCAGCACTTCCCCGATCCGACCATCGGCGAAAAGGCCGATCGCGGCACCACGCTGTTCGAGACCGATGCGGTGCGCTTCTGGCATCCGGCCAACGGCGGCGACATCGGCGTGCTGTCGTTCAAGACCAAGATGAACACCATCGGTCCGGGCGTGATCGACGGCATCCACCAGGCCATCGACCACGCGGAGAAGTCGCTTGCCGGCATGGTGATCTGGCAGACCGGCGAGCCGTTCTCGGCCGGCGCCGACCTCTCGTCGGCCACCGCGGCGCTGAAGGAAGGCCGGGTCAAGGACTTCGAAGCCTCGATCGACCGCTTCCAGCAGACCTCGATGCGGATCCGCCGCTCGCTGGTGCCGGTGGTCGCGGCGCTGCGCGGCATGGCCTTCGGCGGCGGCTGCGAGTTCCAGATGCACGCGGCGAAGACCGTCGCGGCGCTCGAGACCTACGTCGGTCTGGTCGAGGCCGGCGTCGGCCTGCTGCCGGGCGGCGGCGGCCTGAAGGAACTGGCGCTGCGTGCCGCGCAGGCCAATCCGGGCGACGTGTTCACCGGCATCAAGGCGGTGTTCGAGACGGTGGCGATGGCCAAGGTCTCGGCCAGCGCGCTGGAGGCGAAGGAGCTCGGCCTCCTGCGTCCGACCGACACCGTGGTGTTCAACTCCTACGAACTGCTGCACGTCGCGATCAGCGAGGCCCGCGCGCTGTCCGAGGCCGGCTACCGCCCGCCCCTGCCCGCCCGCGCGATCCCGGTCGCCGGCGACACCGGCACCGCGACGCTGAAGATGATGCTGGTCAACATGAAGGAAGGCGGCTTCATCAGCGCCCACGACTACGAAGTCGCGTCGCGGATCGCCACGGTCCTGTGCGGCGGCGAGATCGAACGCGGCTCCACCGTCGACGAGCAGTGGCTGCTCGACCGCGAACGCGAGCACTTCGTCGCGCTGGCTCTGATGCCCAAGACGCAGGAGCGGATCATGCATACGCTGACTACGGGGAAGCCGCTGAGGAACTGATTGCGAGCGAGGGCTGAGGGCCGAGGGCCGAGGGCTGGAACGAACAGCACCGAGGTGACCCAGACCCGCAGCCCCAAGCTCGCGAAGAGTTCGAAGAATTCAGTCCTCAGCCCGCAGCCCTCAGCCTCAATCTCAAGGGAGACACCCAATGTCCCGCCAAATCCAAGACTGCTACATCGTCGCCGCCCGCCGTACCGCCGTCGGCAAGGCGCCGCGTGGCCTGTTCCGCAACACCCGTCCCGATGACCTGCTGTCGCACGCGCTGAAAGGCGTGCTGGCCGACGCGCCGGGGATCGACACGAAGCGCATCGACGATGCCGTGATCGGCTGCGCGATGCCGGAAGCCGAGCAGGGCATGAACGTCGCCCGCATCGCGGTGCTGATGGCCGGCCTGCCCGACACCGTGTCGGCGATGACGATCAACCGCTTCTGCTCGTCCGGCCTGCAGGCGGTCGCGCTCGCGGCCGACCGCATCCGCCTCGGCGAGGCCGACCTGATGCTGGCCGGCGGCACCGAGTCGATGAGCATGGTGCCGATGATGGGTTTCCGTCCGGCGATCAATCCCTCGGCCTTCACCGACGAGAACGTGGCGATCGCCTTCGGCATGGGCATCACCGCCGAGAAGGTCGCCGAGCGCTGGAAGATCAGCCGCGCCGACCAGGACCAGTTCGCCTACGCGTCGCACCAGAAGGCGATCGCGGCGATCAAGAACGGCGACTTCAAGTCGGAGATCCTGCCGTTCGCGCTCGCCGACCGCTATCCGGACATCGTGAAGAAGTTGACCAAGTCCGACACCCGTACCGTCGACACCGACGAGGGTCCGCGCGCCGACACCACCGCGGAAGCGCTGGGTGGCCTGAAGCCGGTGTTCCGGATGGGCGGCAGCGTCACCGCCGGCAACAGCTCGCAGATGTCCGACGGCGCCGCCGCGGTGCTGCTGGCCTCCGAACAGGCGGTGAAGGACTACAACCTGAAGCCCCTCGCCCGCTTCGTGTCGTTTGCCGTCGCCGGCGTGCCGCCGGAGATCATGGGCATCGGCCCGAAGGAAGCGATTCCGAAGGCGCTGAAGCTCGCCGGCCTCACGAAGGACAAGCTGGACTGGATCGAGTTGAACGAAGCCTTCGCCGCGCAGGCCTTGGCGGTGATGCGCGACGTCGACCTCGACCCGTCCAAGGTCAACCCGCTCGGCGGCGCCATCGCGCTGGGACACCCGCTCGGAGCCACCGGCGCCGTGCGCACCGCGACGCTGGTGCACGGCATGCGCAACCGCAAGCTGAAGTACGGCATGGTGTCGATGTGCATCGGCACCGGCATGGGTGCCGCCGGCATCTTCGAAGCGCTGTAGGGCGGCCACTGGCCGCCATCGCGAGGCACCTCCGGAGAGCGGGCCCCGGCCCGCTGCCTTCGATCTCGACGCAGGAGCGGCCCGGTTGCCGCTCTACCGTCGACTCCTCCCCTCGCCTGCGGGGGTGAGGCCGGAATCGCCGAAGCTTGCGCCGATCGACCGAGCGCCGACGCGATGAGCGTCGGCCGGAACGAGAGTCGGGTCGATCAAGCTAGCCCTCCTCCTTGACCGGCAGCCCGTCGACGATGTCGTAGGCGCCGGCTTCGAGCTCGTCGGCGTAGGTCGCGAGGAACGCGTCGAAGGACGACGCCACGACCTTGTGCGAACAGCACTCCCAGTCGACCTCGATGACCTGGCCCGCGGTCCCGCCCGGCGCCGGTGCGAAATCGAGCGCCCAGAAGACATCCCCATTGCGGTCCATGAAGGGCACCCAGGCTCGATCGAAAGTGACCGGGCGCACGGGCCCTTCGACGAAGATGATTCCCTCCCGGATCAGTTCGTCGACGTCGCGTTCCTCATCGTCCGGCCCGATGTCCGCCGCGATCGCCTGCCGCTGCCGCCAGTGTTCCGCGATCTGTTCGACGCCGAGCCAGTCGCCGCCGTTCGCGAAGAACGCGCCCACCGACTCGCCGTCGCAGATCCTCAGGCAGTCCCGGAATCCCGCGGGAAGCTTCACGCCCAGCGTCGATTCCAGTTTCGCGATGTCGGACTCGCTCGCGCCGCCGTTCAGGCCGTCCAGCATCGCCGGCGCGTTGGCGTTCGCCCAGCGCCGAATCCGTTCCAAGGTCTCCATCGATTCGCACTCCCGGATCCACTTCCCGGGACGGAGACTAGCGCCGGTCATCGGCTTCTGCGGCGGCTCATGATGGCGTCGTCCGGGTTCCAGGTTCGTCCGTGAGCGGCGTCTCCGCTGCCGAACGGGCGGTGCCTGGAGGCGGCGGGCAGAGCCCGCCCTACCCGGTGTTCTGCAGCCCGCGGGCGATGCCGGACACCGTCGACACCAGCGCCCCGAACAAGCCCTCGTCTTCCCGATTTCCCGCCCGCCACCGCGTCAGCAGATCCACCTGCAACAGGCTCAGCGGATCGACGTAGGGATTGCGCAGGCGCAGCGTGCGCGCGAGCCGCGGGTCGCGCTCGAGGATGCGGTCGGTGCCGCGGATGCGCAGGATCGCGTCCTGGGTGCGCAGATGCTCGGCGACGATGAGCGGGAAGAACACCTCGTGCAGCGGCCCGGCGAGTCGCGAGTAGGTCGCCGCGATGCCGAGGTCGGCCTTGGCGAACATCATCTCGACGTCCTCCAGCATTGTCTGGAAGAAGGCCCAGTCGCGGGCCATCGCCCGTAGGCGGTCGAGCCCGTGCGCCTGTTCCGCGGCGACGAGGCCGCTGCCGAGGCCGTACCAGCCCGGCAGGCCGTGGCGGCTTTGCGACCAGGCGAACACCCAGGGGATCGCGCGCAGCTGCTCGACGCTGGCCTCGCCGGGCTTGCGCGCGCTCGGGCGCGAGCCGATCTTCATCCGTTCGATCACGTCGATCGGCGTGGCGGCGCGGAAGTAGTCGACGAAGTCCGTCGACTCGTAGACCAGCGCGCGGTAGGCCGCGCGACCGGCGTCGGCGACGACCGCCATCGCCTGCTCCCATTCCGGCAGCCCGACCGCCGCGGCCGGCGGCCGAACGCTGTGTTCGATCAGCGCCGAGAAGGTCTGCTCGACCGTGCGCAGCGCGACGGCGCGCAGGCCGTAGCGGCGATGGATCACCTCGCCCTGCTCGGTCAGCCGGAGATGGCCGTCGAGCGCACCGGCCGGTGCTGCCGCGATCGCCCGCTCGGTCTTGCTGCCACCGCGGCTGACGGTGCCGCCGCGGCCGTGGAAAAACAGCAGGCGAACGCCGTGTCGCGCCGCGACCGCGAGCAGCGCCGTCTGCGCCTGCTGCAGTGCCCAGCGCGAGGCGGCGAGGCCGCCGTCCTTGTTGCTGTCGGAATAGCCCAGCATCACCACCTGGCGGTCGTCGCGCATCTGCAGGTGGCGGCGGTACAGCGGTTCGGCGAGCAGCGACTCCAGCACTCGCGGCGCGGCCTCGAGATCGTCGACCGTCTCGAACAGCGGCACGACGTCGAGCCAGCAGGCGCCGCGCTGGTCTACGACGCCGGCATGGCGCGCCAGCAGCAGGACGCCGAGCACGTCTTCCGCGGACTCGTTCATGCTGACGATGTACTTCCCCAGGGCAGCAGCGCTGTAGCGCTGCCGCCCCGCCTGAAGAGCCTTGAGCGTGTCGAGAACGCCGGACAGCGGCTTGCCGCGCAGTGACTTCACTTTCGATTCGGTATTGAGCGCGCTGCGGATGCGCGCGCTGCGCTGCTCGCGCGGCATCGCCAGCCAGCCGCGCTCTCCGAGCAACTGGCCGACCGCCGCGCGGTGCACCGCCGCGTGCTGACGCACATCGAGCGTGGCGAGGTGGAAGCCGAAGGTCTCGACCCTGAGGCGCAGGCGCCGCATCGCATGTAGGCCGGCATGCTCGCCGCGGTGCGCGACGAGGCTCGCCTCGATCGCCGCGAGGTCGGCCAGGAGCTCCTCGGGGCCGGCGTAGCCCAGCGCCTCGTCGGCCAGCGACGCCGTCAGCCGTGCCGCGATCAACGACAGCAAGACTCGATAGGGCATGTCGCGATGGCGCGCGGCGATCGCCTCGGCGGCCTTCGGGAACCAGGCACGGTAGCGTTCGATCGCCTGCAGCACCGCCCCGTCGACCGCGATGCGCTGGGTCGACTGGCTGAGCCGCGGCGCCAGCGCGCGAACCTCCTCGCGGTAGCGCTGCACGATCAGCGCGTGCTGGGCGGACAGCGAGGCCCTGAGGGTCTTCGCGGTGACGTTGGGATTGCCGTCCATGTCGCCGCCGACCCAGGAGGCGAAGCGGATCGCGGCGCGGGTGCCGCGCCAGTCGCGATCCGGATAGACCCGCGCCAGCGCCTTCTGCAGGGCCTCGATACAGGCCGGCACGATGTCGTAGATGGTCTCGACCAGGTAGTAGAGGACGTGCTGGCGCTCCTCCGCGACGGTCGGACGTTCGGCCGAGTACTCGCTGGTCTGCCAGGCGCTGCCGATCTCGCCCAGCATCCGCGCCCGCGCGCTGCCCTCCTCGCCCGGCGTGCGGCTCGGATCGAGGCGCTCGATCAGCACCGTGGCGATGCGGCGTTCCTTGTCCAGCATGGTGCGCCGCACGGCTTCGGTCGGATGCGCGGTGAACACCGGTTCGAGCCTGACCTTGGCGAGACCGGCCGCGACGGCGTCGGCGCCGACTCCGGCGTCGCGCAAGCGCGTGAACACCTCGACCAGGCTGCCCGGTGGCAAGGCCGTGGCCGCGCGCTCGTGCTCACGACGGCGGCGGATGCGGTGCACCTGCTCCGCGAGGTTGACGACCTGGAAGTAGGTTCCGAAGGCACGGACGACCTCCCCGGCGGCGACGGCGTCGAGTCCGGCGAGGACCGCCGAGACCTCGGTCGTGTCCTGGTCCGCGCGTTCGCGTCGCGCGATCGCCGCGGCCCGGATGCGCTCGATCAGTGCCAGGAAGTCGACGCCCTGCTGCTCGGCGACGACCTGCCCGACCAGCCCGCCCAGCAACCCGACATCCGCGCGCAGAGCCGCATCCGACTCGGTGAAATCGATCTGTCGTTCCATCCGGCGACCTTAGCGGCCACCGGTGTCAGCGGCAATGCGAGACACCTTCGGGACATATGGCGATCGCGGTCATGAATACGAATGCGCGGGTCGGGGGCCTGGATCCGGGAATGGGAGTCGGGACCGCGGACCGAGGACTGAGAAATACTTCCGTCATTGCGAGAAGGAGCGCAGCGACGACGAAGCAATCCCGCGCCTTTGCTCTTGCACTGGCGGCGAGAAAAGCGAAGGCGCTGGAGTGCTTCGCTGCGCTCGCAATGACGGGACCGGGGCGGGCGAATGAACCCGTCATTGCGAGGAGGAGCGCAGCGCCGACGAAGCAATCCCGTGCCTTTGCTCTTGCTCTGGCGGCGACAAAAGCGAAGGCGCTGGACTGCTTCGCTGCGCTCGCAGTGACGGGAGAGGGTCCTGCCTGGGACCGGTACGCCAGACCGAGCCGCCCGGCGGGTGGGTCCGGGACGCGCCCTTCCCTCCACCCTCTGATCACCAATTGACCGAGATCAAGACCCGCGCCAAGCCCGTTCGCGAGACTGCACCGCGAAGTCTCCCAGCGAGCGGCTCATGGATACACGAAGCGAGTTCTACAACGACAAGGTGGTGCGACAGTTCGCCGTGATGACGGTGGTCTGGGGCATCGTCGGCATGCTGGTCGGCGTGATCATCGCCGCGCAGCTGTACTGGCCGGACCTCGGCCATGACATCCCGTGGCTGTCCTATGGCCGACTGCGGCCGCTGCACACCAACGCGGTGATCTTCGCGTTCGGCGGCTCGGCACTGTTCGCCACCAGCTACTACTGCGTGCAGCGCACCTGCCAGGCGCGGCTGTTCTCCGACACGCTCGCGGCCCTCACCTTCTGGGGCTGGCAGGCGGTGATCCTGGCGGCGGCCGTCACGCTCCCGCTCGGCATCACCCAGGGCAAGGAATACGCCGAGCTGGAGTGGCCGATCGACCTGCTGATCACGCTGACCTGGGTGTCCTACGCGGTGGTGTTCTTCGGCACCATCGTGAAGCGCAAGGTCAAGCACATCTACGTCGCCAACTGGTTCTTCGCCGCCTTCATCCTGACCGTGGCGATCCTGCACGTGTTCCGCAACATCGACCTGCCGGTGACCGCGACCAAGTCCTACGTGGTCTACACCGGGGCCGTCGACGCGATGGTGCAGTGGTGGTACGGCCACAACGCGGTCGGCTTCTTCCTGACCGCGGGCTTCCTCGGAATGATGTACTACTTCGTGCCGAAGCAGGCCGAGCGCCCGGTCTATTCCTACCGCCTGTCGGTGGTGCACTTCTGGGCGCTGATCTCGACCTACATGTGGGCCGGCCCGCACCACCTGCAGTACACCGCCCTGCCCGACTGGGCGCAGTCGCTGGGCATGGTGTTCTCGCTGGTCCTGCTGGCGCCGTCCTGGGGCGGAATGATCAACGGGATGATGACCCTGTCGGGGGCCTGGCACAAACTGCGCACCGACCCGATCCTGAAGTTCATGATCGTCTCGCTGTCCTTCTACGGCATGAGCACGTTCGAAGGGCCGATGATGTCGATCAAGACGGTCAATTCGCTGTCGCACTACACCGACTGGACGATCGGCCACGTGCACTCCGGCGCGATCGGCTGGGTGGCGATGATCTCGATCGGCTGCATCTACAGCCTGCTGCCGCGCCTCGTCGGGCAGAAGGCGATGTACTCGACCCGCGCGATCGACCTGCACTTCTGGATCCACACCATCGGCGTGGTGCTCTACATCGCCTCGATGTGGATCGCCGGCGTCATGCAGGGCCTGATGTGGCGCGCCACCAACGCCGACGGGACCCTGACCTACACCTTCGTGGAGTCGCTGTCGGCCACCTATCCCTACTACCTCGTGCGCTTCCTCGGCGGCGTGGTGGTGCTGTCGGGAATGCTGGTGATGGCCTGGAACGTGATGAAGACCCTGGGACAGGCGCGCGACGTGCAACCGGTGCCGGTGCCGCAGGCCGCGGCCGCCCACGCCTGATCGACGAAACGGAATCCTTCCCATGACCCACGAGAAACTCGAGAAGAACATCGGCCTGATGGCCGTGCTGATCGCGCTGGTGGTGGCGGTCGGCGGATTGGTCGAGATCATCCCGCTGATGTTCCAGGCGCAGGTGATCGAGCCGCTGCCGGGCGTCAAGCCCTACGCCCCGCTGGAACTGGCCGGCCGCGAGGTCTACCTCCGCGAGGGCTGCTACAACTGCCATTCTCAGATGATCCGTACCCTGCGCTTCGAGACCGAGCGCTACGGCCACTACTCGCTGGCCGGCGAATCGGTCTACGACCGCCCCTTCCAGTGGGGCTCCAAGCGCACCGGCCCGGACCTCGCCCGCGTCGGCGGCCGCTACAGCGACGACTGGCACCGCGTGCACCTGATCAACCCGCGCGACGTGGTTCCCGAGTCGAACATGCCGCGTTTCTCCTGGCTCGCCGAGAACGCGCTCGACCCCGCGCTCACCACCAAGGAGATGAAGGCGCTGCGCACGCTCGGCGATCCCTACAGCGACGCCGACATCGACTCGGTGTACACCGCGCTCGCGGGCAAATCCGAGATGGACGCGCTGATCGCGTACCTGCAGCAGTTGGGGACACATGGTCCGAAGGCGGGTGCACCGTGAATGCCGGCACCGTCGCTGGAATCTTCACCGCGCTGTCGATGATCGCCTTCATCGGCGTGGTGCTCTGGGCCATGAGTTCGCGCCGGCAGCGCGACTTCGCGGAGGCTGCGCGCCTGCCGCTCGACGACGAGGATGCTCCCCGATGAACACCGGCTGGACCCTGTACATCGCGATCATCACGATCGCCAACATCCTGGGCTGCGTGTGGCTGCTCTGGTGGACGGCACGGAAGCGGCCGGACGAGCGCGGCGAGCACGAGACCACCGGACACGTCTGGGACGACGACATCGCCGAACTGAACCGGCCGATGCCGCGCTGGTGGCTCAACCTGTTCTACCTCACCATCGTGTTCGCGCTCGGCTACCTCGTGCTCTATCCGGGTCTCGGCGCGTTCGCCGGAACCAAGGCCTGGTCCTCGGGCAAGGAACACGACGCCGAGGTCGCGGCCGCGGAGGCGCAGCTGGCGCCGCTGTTCGCCCGCTTCGCGACGCAGTCGCCCGGCGAACTGGCGAAGAACCCGGAAGCGGTGCAGCTCGGACGCTCCGTGTTCGCCCACAATTGCGTGCAATGCCACGGCTCCGACGCGCGCGGCGCGACCGGCTTTCCCAACCTGACCGACAAGGACTGGCTGTGGGGCGGCGACCCCGACACCGTACTCGCCACCATCCAGAATGGCCGCAACGGCGCGATGCCGGCCTGGGGCCAGATGCTCGGGGAACAGGGCGTCACCGAAGTCGCGAGCTACGTGCAGACGCTGTCCGGCGCCAAGGTCGACGACGCGCTGGCACGCGCCGGCGAGGTCCGCTTCCGGCAGGTCTGCGTCGCCTGCCACGGCGCCGACGGCCGCGGCAATCCGGCCCTCGGCGCGCCGAACCTGACCGACGACGTGTGGCTCTACGGCGGCAGCTTCGAGCAGATCGCGACCACCATCCGCAACGGCCGCAACGGCCGCATGCCGGCGCATCAGCCGATCATCGGAGCGGACCGCGCGCGGGTCGCCGCCGCCTACGTGCTGTCGCTCGCGGACGGCGGGGCGAAGCGGTGAACCGGAAGGAGACCTTCGACCATCCGCTGCGCCCGATGGCGCAGCGGATCGGTGCGATCGCCTGGCCCTCGTTCTTCGCCGCCGGGGTATCCACGATGGTGTTCTTCGCCTTCGTCGACCCGGTGCAGCTGAACCAGATCAGCTGGCCCGGCATCGAGCTCTCGCGCGAGCTCGGCTACACCGTCGGCTTCTTCATGTTCTGGCTGGCGACCGCGTCGTCCAGCCTGTTCACCTGGATCCTGCTGCGGCCCGCCAGCCGCTCGAATCGCGCCCTGCCTCCGGACGAATGAACAAGAAGATCCCCCTCGCCGTCCTCGACACCGACGGCGGCATGTACCAGTCCGAGCGCAAGATCTACCCGCGCGACATCGACGGCCGCTTCCAGCGCCTGCGCAAGATCGCCGTGTTCTGGCTGCTCGGCATGTACTACGTCTTCCCCTGGCTGACCTGGGGCGACCACCAGGCGGTGCTGTTCGACCTGCCGGCGCGCAAGTTCCACATCCTCGGCCTCACGTTCTGGCCGCAGGACTTCTTCCTGCTGTCGTGGCTCCTGATCATCGCCGCGCTGTCGCTGTTCTTCTTCACCGCTCTGGCCGGCCGCCTGTGGTGCGGCTACGCCTGCCCGCAGACGGTGTGGACCGAGGTGTTCCTGTGGATGGAACAGTGGGCGGAGGGCGACCGCATGAAGCGGATGAAGCTCGACGCCGCCCCGATGTCCGCCGCGAAATTCGGCCGCAAGTTCGCCAAGCAGGCGATGTGGATCGGCTTCGCGCTGTGGACCGGCTTCACCTTCGTCGGCTTCTTCACCCCGATCCGCCATCTCGCGGCGGAAGTCGCGTCGCTCGCGCTCGGCGGCTGGGAGACGTTCTGGATCCTGTTCTATGCGCTCGCGACCTACGGCAACGCCGGCTACCTGCGTGAGCAGGTCTGCAAGTACATGTGTCCGTATGCGCGCTTCCAGAGCGCGATGTTCGACCGCAACACGCTGATCATCGCCTACGACACGGCGCGCGGAGAGACGCGCGGGCCGCGCCGTCGCGGCGTGCCGAGCGTTCTCGCTCGGGCGCAGGGCCCAGTGGAACCCGGCGCCCCGGCCGACCGCCCCATTCCTTCAGGCGCGTCCGCTCCGGGACGCCATTCGAAGCCGCTGTCGCAGCTCCTGAGCGACGCCTCGTCGAGCCTGAACGACCCCGAGGCCGCCGATCCGAAGGAAGCTGTGCCAGCCGCTCCGAGCCCGGGGATCGCGGGGCCGACGCCGTCGGACCCGGAGGCGTCCGGGGATGCTTCAGGCCGATCGACGCCCGGACATCCGCTCGGCGACTGCATCAACTGCACCCTGTGCGTGCAGGTCTGCCCGACCGGCATCGACATCCGCGACGGCCTGCAATACGAGTGCATCGCCTGCGGCGCCTGTGTCGACGCCTGCGACGAGGTGATGGAAAAGCTCGATTACCCGCGCGGGCTGATCCGCTACGCCACCCAGAACGCGGTCGACCACAAGGCGACCCGGGTGTTGCGGCCGCGGGTGGTCCTCTACGGCCTCCTGCTGCTCGGCTTCATCCTCGGCTTCGCGTGGGTCGCCACCCACCGCACGCCGCTGATCGTCGACGTCCTGCGCGACCGCAACGCGCTGTACCGCCAGCGTGGCGACGGCAGCATCGAGAACGCCTATACGCTGATGCTCGCGAACAAGGACGCCAGCACCCGACGCTTCCGGATCTCCCTCGAGAGCAGCCAGGCGCTCGCGCTGGTCGGCGCCGACGATGCGATCGAGGTGGGGGCCGGCCAGGTCGCGTCGGTGCCGGTGACGGTGATCGCCGCGGCCGGCAAGGTGCACGGCAAGAACGAAATCGTTTTCGTGACCGTGCGCGCCGACGACGACGCGATCCGCACCCGGCAGAAGTCCAGCTTCTTCGGCCCGTTCAATTGACAGGATCCCGACCATGACCGCCCCTGCGTCCCGCCTCCCGTCCCTGCCCTGGTACCGCGTCCCCGAAGCCTGGCTCGCGATCCTGCTGCCCGCCGCCGCCGTCGTCGCCGGCTTCGTCACGCTGGGATTCGCGCTGTCCGGTCCCTCGGCCGCCCTGGCGGAACCGACCCGGAAGGTGGGCGTGGCTCAGACCGCGGACCTGTCGGCCGACCGCGCGGCCGCGGCGGCGGCACTCGATGCGACCCTGCTGATCCAGCCCGACCGGGTCTCGCTCGTGCTCCAGGGGGATGCCGCCGCACCGGCGCCGACGCTGCTGCTGGACGCGATCCATCCGTCCGATCCCGCTCGCGACCAGCACCTCGCACTGAACCGCGACGCCGAGGGCAATTACGGCGGCCGTGTCGCGCTCGATCCGGTCGTCCGCTGGCAGTTCCGCCTGTCCCCGACGGATCGCCACTGGCGCCTCAGCGGCCGCGCGACGGCGAATGCCGCCCGCGTCGAACTGCGGCCGTCGATCGACGCCGGATGAGCGCGCGCCCCGAGCTCGCGACCTGCACCCACTGCGGCCAGCGGCTGGTCGCGGGGCGAGTGCACGTGGACGAGAACGGCGGCCGCTACTGCTGCGTCGGCTGCGAGGCCGCCGCGCGCTTCATTGCCGCGGCCGGCCTGTCGGAGTACTACCCGATGCGGACCGCGGCCGCGGCCCCGCCGCAGGTCGACGTCGACTTCTCCAGCTGGGACAGCCCCGCGTTCCAGGCGGAGCGCGTCCGGTTGGCCGACGGCGTCGCCCGCATCGATCTCGCGCTCGACGGGGTCCGTTGCGCCGCCTGCGCCTGGCTGATCGAGCGCGCCGCGCCGCGCTGGCCGGGACTGGTCGCGGTCAGCGTGAACGCCGCGACCGCGCGCGCCGAGCTCGCCTGGCGCCCCGCGGAGACGCGGCTGTCGGCGCTGCTCGCGCACCTCTCCGCGCTCGGCTATCGCGCCTGGCTCACCGACACCGACCGGGAGGACGCCGAGCGCCACGAACGCCGCCGAACGATCAAGCGGATCGCCGTCGCCGGCTTCGGCACCCTGCAGGCGATGATGTTCTCGGAGGCGCTGCTGTTCGGTGGCAGCGGCATGGATGCAGCCACCCGCGATGTGTTCCGCTGGCTCGCCTTCGCGCTCGCGACGCCGGTCGTGTTCTACGCCGGCTGGCCCTTCCTGGCGAACGCCGGGCGCGAGCTTCGCGCGTGGCGCCCTGGCATGGACACGCTGGTTGCACTGTCGACCCTGCTGGCCTGGGCGGCGAGCCTGGTCGAGACCCTGCGCCGCGGCCCCGAAGTCTATTTCGACGCCGCGGTGATGTTCGTGTTCTTCCTGTCGGTCGCCCGCTATGCCGAATCCGCGGCACGCCGCCGCGCCGGCGAGCACATCCGAGTGCTGGCGCGCGCCCAGCCGGCGATCGCGCATCGGCTCGACTCCGACGGCCGCGTCGCCGACCTCGCCGCCGGTCTCCTCGCGGTCGGTGACCGCGTGCGGGTGCGCGAGGGCGAGGCGCTGCCGGCCGACGGCGTGCTGCTCGACGGCAGCGCGCGCTTCGACGAGGCGCTGCTCTCCGGCGAGGCGCGCGCGGTCCTCCGTCACGCCGGCGACGCCGTGCTGGCGGGCTCGATCCTGCGCGACGCGGCCGTCGACCTGCGGGTCGATCGCGTCGGTGCCGACACCCGCCTCGCGCAGATCGTGCGGCTGGCCGACCACGCCGCCGGACAGCGCGCAACCACCGTCCTTTGGGCCGAACGGATCGCGATCCGGATGGTCTGGGGGCTGCTCGCCCTGTCCGTGGTGGTCGGCGGCTACTGGTTCGTCCACGACCGCGGCCAGACCCTGCCGGTACTGCTGGCCCTACTGGCGGCGACCTGTCCCTGCGCGCTCGCGCTGGCCGTGCCGGCGACACTGGCGGCCGCGCACGGCCGCCTCGCTCGCGACGGCGTCCTGGTCGCCACCGCGAACGCCCTGCCCGCTCTCGCCGAGGTCCGTCACTGGGTCTTCGACAAGACCGGCACGCTGACGTGCGGCCAGGACACCGTCGATCGCGTCGAGGTCGTTGGAGCGCACGACAAGTCCGTTCTCCTCAACTGGTGCGCGGCGCTCGAGCGCGAGTCCAACCACCCGCTGGCCGCCTCCTTCCGCCGCCACGACGACGGCATCGCCGTGTCGGATCGCCGGGTCGTCGCCGGCGGCGGCGTCGCGGGATCGATCGACGGTCGATCGCTCCGGTTCGGCCGGGGCGACTGGGCGGTCGACGGCGGCCAGGACGACGGCGCGCTGTGGCTGTCCGACGACGGCCGCGCGCTGGCGCGGATCGAACTGCACGAACAACTTCGCGAGGGTACCGCCGCCGCGATCGCCGCGCTTCGCCGCGACCACACGATCTCGCTGTGGTCCGGCGACAGTTCCGACCGCGTCGCCACCGTGGCCCGCGCGCTGGACATCAGCGATGTCGGTGCGCGCCTCACCGCCGAAGAAAAAGCCCGACGGCTGGGTCGTTCGCGCCAGTTCACGGCCGTGGTGGGCGACGGCATCAACGACGCACCGATGCTGTCCGCCGCCGGTGTCGGTATCGCCCTCGGGCATGGCGCTGCGCTCGCCCACATCCATGCCGACATCGTCGTGCTGGGCGAAGACCTGCGGGTACTTCCCCGCCTCGTCGCGGTCGCTCGCGAAGCCCGCCGGCGCCTGCGCCAGAACCTGGCCTGGGCGGTCGCCTACAACGCGCTGGCCCTGCCGCTGGCCGCCTGCGGCGGCCTCCCGCCCTGGGCCGCGGCGCTCGGCATGACGCTGTCGTCGCTGCTGGTCAGCGCGAATGCATGGCGACGCTGGCCTGCCGAACCGGCACCGGCGAGCCCCGAGCCCTTCCCCAACGAGCGTGTCGCGACGACCGGAGTCCCTGCATGAACGCCCTGCTGATCCTGCTGCCGGTGAGCCTGCTCCTGGTCGGCGCGGCCCTGTGGTCGTTCTTCTGGGCGGTCGACAACGCGCAGTTCGACGACCTCGAGTCACCGTCGATGATGCCGCTGTCGGAAATCCCGCCGGCGCCGGCCGCCGCCTCGCCGCCGGATCCGCCCGCGGGCTGACCGCGGAACGCCGCTACGCCGGGGGCCGCGCGCGCACCTTTTCGCGCGGTCGTCGTCCGGCGGCAGCGTCGCCCGACCGCGTGCAGACGTCGCGCACGCAGTCGCGGAGCCAGCGATGCGCCGGGTCCGCGTCCTGCCGCGGATGCCAGATCAGCGAGACCGTGAACGGCGCCGTGGCGAATGGCAGGGGAAAGGCATGCATGCCTTCCCGCAGGCCGAGGGTATGGCGTTCCGGAACGGTGGCGATCAGCTCCGACGAGCGGGCCAGGGCGACCGCGCTGGCGAAGCCGCCGACGACCGCGGCGATCTCCCGCTGCGGACCGGACGCCGCGATCGCCTCGTCGACGCCGCCGAGCTCGCTGCCGCGACGCGCGATCTGGATGTGGCGACCGGCCGCATAACGTGCAAGCGTGGGCGTGCCGCGCGCCAGCGGATGGCCGCGACGGACGAGACCGATCCAGCGGTCGCGGAACAGCGCGCGGGTCATCAGCTCCGGGGCCAGGCTGGCGTCGACCACCCCGGTGTCGAGGTCGACACTGCCGTCGCGCAAGGGCGCGCTGTCGCGATCGGTCTTGGCGACGAAGCACAGCCGCACGCCTGGCGCCTCGCGCGCGATCCGCGCGATCAGCGCGGCCCCGTAGGACTCGACGAAGCCGTCGCGGGTGCGCAGGGTGAAACCGCGCCGCAGGGTGTGCGGCTCGACGGCGGCGACCGGATGCAGCACGGCGTCGATGGACTCGAGCAGCGGTCCGATCCGCCCGGCCAGTGCCGCGGCGCGCGGCGTCGCCACCAGTCCGCGCCCGGCGCGGACGAGCAGCGGATCGCCGACGGTACGACGAAGCCTGGAGAGCGCCCGGCTCATCGCCGATGGGCTGAGGCGCAGCCGGCGCGCCGCGCGCGCGACGCTGTGTTCGGCGAGCAACACGTCGAGGACGCGCAGCAGGTTGAGGTCGGGGGTGGCCATCGGCATCTCCATCGAGTGGAATGGCGTTTCGTGCACGATTGAACTGCATTCCGTGCGTCTTCCGCCTGCTCCGTACGGAGCCTAACCTGCACTCGACCACCGCGGAAGCCGATGCCGACATGCCCGATGCCGAAACCCTCCGCCCCGTCGACGGGTCCGCCCCGCAGGGGATCACCTCCGCCCGTCACGGCGCGGCCCTGGCGGGACTCGCGCTCGCCACGCTGATCGCCTCGCTAGCGGTGAGCATCGCCAACATCGGCGTCCCGGCCATCGGGCATGCCTTCGAGGCGACGCCTGCCGCCAGCCAGTGGGTGCTGCTCGCCTACCTGCTCGCGACCACGGTCGCGGTGGTCGGGATCGGAGCCCTCGGCGATCGCTACGGACGTCGCCGCATCCTGCTGGCCGGCGTCGGGCTGTTCGCCGCGGCCGCGGCGCTGGCGGCCTCGGCGGGAACCCTCGGCGTCCTGATCGCGGCACGTGTCGCGCAGGGCCTTGGCGCCGCCGCCATGACGGCGCTCGCGATCGCCGCCGCCGGCAGCGTCGTGCCGCCCGAGCGCCGCGGCGGAGCGATCGGACTGATCGGCGCCACGTCGGCCGTCGGAACCGCGCTGGGACCGGCGCTCGGCGGCGCGCTGCTCGCGCTGTTCGACTGGCGCGCGCTGTTCGCCGCGCTGCTGCCGGCGGCGCTGCTGACCTGGCACCTGCTGTTTCGCTCCCTGCCGCTGGATCCGGCGCGGCGCGCCGCGCCCGCCGCCGTCGACGGGCTCGGCATGGCGGCGTTGGCGACGACCCTGGTGTCGTATGCGTTCGCCCTGAGCATCGGCCCGCGGTACGGCATCGCCGTCGTGCTCCCGCTGCTGGCCGCCTGCGCGATCGGGATCGGGCTGTTGGTCCACCGCCAACGCCACGCGTCGTCGCCACTGCTCGACCCTGCATTGCTCCTCGTTCCGACCCTGCGCAATGGTCTCGTCGCTTCGTCGCTGCTGACGGCGGTGGTGATGACCTCGCTCGTGGTCGGCCCGTTCTACCTGGGACGCGGACTCGGGCTCGATCCGGCACGGACCGGCCTGGTGATGGCGATCGGCCCGCTGGTCTCCGCCGCGACCGGTGTGCCGGCCGGCCGCTGGGTCGACCGTCGGGGCAGCGCCGGACCGGCGCTCGCGGGACTGGCGTCGATGGCGCTCGGCGCCGGCGGCCTCGCGCTGCTGCCCTCCGGGCTGGGCGTCCCCGGCTATGCCCTTTTCCTGGCTCTGCTGACGGCCGGCTATGCGAGCTTCCAGGCCGCCAACAGCACGGAGATCCTCGGCGCGGTCGCGGCGGAGCGGCGCGGCGTCGTCGCGGGACTGGTCCAGCTGGCCCGCAACCTCGGCCTGGTGAGCGGCGTGGCGCTGATGGCGGCCGTCGCCGGCAACACGCTCCCGACGCCGGCAGAGGCGCTGGATGGACTGCACCGTGCCTTCGGTGCGGCCCTGGGCCTGGTCATCGTCGCGGCCCTGCTCGCTCGGCGACGAGGCTAGATCCGGCCCGCTTGCGACGACTGTTCGCTGCCGACCGTGTCCGTCGTTCGACAGAGCGAGCATTCCCGACATGTCGCTGCAGTCGGGCGACACCTGCGGCGACGCCCCCAACATCGGCAGCAGCGCAGCGGCCCGATGACCCGACCCTGGTCGTTACCGGAGAGTTTCCAATGAGGCGCGATCGATTCGACCGGATGTCCGTTTCGATCGGCGCGCCAGCACGCGTCCCCGCCGGCTCACATGCCCGCTTCGTCGCGCTGCTCCTGCTGATGCTGTTCCCCCTGCTCGCGCCGCGGTCGGACGCCGCCGACGGCCGCCAGCGGATCGCCGCCATCCGGCACCAGCTCGAAACAGGCAGCATCGATCCGGCCCGCGACCTTGCCCCCCTGCTCGAGGATCTCGCACGCGAGCGGGACGACGACGAGCGTCATGTCCTGATCTCGGCCATCGACGACTTCGGCGCCCACGACGGCGCCAGCCCGCGAGCCGTGAAGGCGTTTCTGCGCGGCAACGCGCCGCCGGTGCTGCTCGCGATCGCGCGCGGCCCGGCGTCGCTCGGGCGGCGCAGCGAGGCCTTGATCTGCCTGCGCAGCCTGAACGCCGATGCGCGCTGGCTCGACGAGGCGATCGCCCTGACGGAAGCGGACCGCAGCGCCGATGCCGACGCGCTGCGCAGCGACGGCGAACTGCTCGCGGCGTGGAAGCGCTCCCACCCGCAGCCGGACGACGAACCGTCCGTGGCCGATCCCTCCCTGGAAAGCGCCGCGCTGCAGCTGCTGCGCTCGCGTCACGCCCAGGTCTCGGCGGACTCGCTCGGCCAGGCCGCCGCGCGCGGCGATCTCGCGGTCGCGGAAGCGCTGCTCGACGCCGGGATCGATCCGAACGCGCGTCTCTCCGCCGGCGTCCCCCTGCACTACGCCGCCTCCGGGCAGTGCGATGCTGTCGGCGATGGACTGCCCCGGCGACTGGCGATGATCGACCTGCTGGTCAAGCGCGGAGCGGATCCCAATCGGACCGACAGCAACGGCACGCCGGTGCTGGCCGGAGCCGTCGACAGCTGCCCGCTGCCGATCATCGTCAAGCTCGTGGAGGCCGGCGCCAAGGTCGACTGGCGCAATTCCCGCGGCTACAGCGCGCTGCAGGGCGCCCTGATCGCGGGACGCTGGGACGTGGCGGAACTGCTGGTGGCGCGCGGCGCCCGGATCACCCGTGCCCAGGCGGACAGCCTGTTCTTCGAGGCCCCGACGGATCCCCGCGTGCGCGCCCTGCTCGCGCGGGCCATCACCCGGTAATGCAGCGATGAAGCTTCTTCCTCGAATCGGCGCGACGGCGGCGATCCTGCTGTGGATGACGACGGCCGCGACCGCGGACGCGGTCCGGATGACGCGCGAACAGGCCCTCGCCTACCTCGCGGACCACCACATCGCGGCGGTGTCCCAGAACCTGTCGGTCGCGATCAGCGGCGGCAAGCCGGAACAGGTCGACGCACTGCTGAGCGCGGGCGCGGACCTGCGCGAGCTGGGCCTGCTGCCTGGGACCGGGTTCGCCCTCGTGCTCGCCAACTGCGGTCGCCAGCGCGTGAGCACCGAGGCGATGATCGAGACGCTGCAGGTGCTGGTCGCGCATGGCGACGACATCAATGGCGAACCGCCCGGCGGCACCGCGCCGCTGATCTTCGCCGCCAGAAGCTGCCCGGGCGATGTCGTCGCGGCCATGATCCGCGCGGGCGCGAAGGTCGACGTCCGGACCCCGCAGGGCTTCAAGCCGCTGAGCCTCGCGTTGCTGTCGCGCAACTACGACGCAGCCGAGGCCCTGATCGCCGCGGGAGCTCGGCTCAGCGTCGATGCGGCCCGCAAGCTGACGCCCTCGGGCAGCGACGACGGACGCCTGCTCGAATTGATCCGTCGCGCGACCGCGAAGTAGACCTCCCGCAGGGCGCGCCGGTCCGGAACGAATGCGGACGAATTCGATGCGGTGCCGATGGAGCCACATCCGGACTGCCACCGTCGGGTTGCCGGTCGTCGCCGCGGCGGCGCTCGCCACGGACGTCCTCGCCGCGGACCGGGTGCTTCCGCAGGAGGTCGAGGGCACCGAGCATTACCTGGGCACGGGCAACGGCGATGCGCCCCACGGCTGGCGACTCGTCCTGGGCCGGGTTCCGCGGGCGCAGACCTTCGACGTCGACGACTACGGTCCCGGCAACTGGCGGGGCAGCGTGCCCGGTCACCCGGTCCTCTGGGTCACGACCTGGGAACGAGGCCTCGAATTCGGACGCGACGCCGGCGGCACCTATTGGGTCGCGCGCCCGTTCGAGCGAGACGGCAGCGGCGCCTGGACGCCGTCGCCGACACGGTCGACGATCCGCCGGCGCTACCTGTCGTCGTTCCAGAAGCAGCGCCATGCGGCGGGCTGCGAACTCGCCTGGCCCCTTCGATGCAACCGCGACTGGCACCAGGGCGCGACCGCGACCGACTGGCTGGACTCACCCGCGCTGGAAGGATGCGGCGACAAGGCCTGCGGTGCGATGCAGGGATCGACGCGGGTCTGCTTCTGCACCAGCGCGACGGACCGCAGGAGCCGATGGCTCGTCCTGGTGGACGGGCGACAGCGGGGATCTTCCGAGGCGGCGCCGTGGGCCGCGGCCTATCCGGACCGTCCGGACGTCCAATCCCGGGCGCCGGACGAGCCGGTGCTGCTCCGCGCCGATGTCGATCGCGATGGCAGCGACGACCTGATCGTCGCAGTGCGCGACGGAGAGGTGGCGGGCAGCCTGCCCATCGGGGCGTGGCATCTTCATGCGTTCTCGGGCGCCGAATTGGCGGGATCAGGACCGCTGGCGACGGGCGCATCGCTCGCGGTCGAGGATTTCGGGCCCGACGCGATCGTCCGCGGGCCGGCCGGGATGCTGCTGCTGGCAACGGACTGGAAGTACTGCGACCCGGCGTCCGCGGAGTGGAGTTGTTTCATCGGGACACCGTACCGGCTGTCGAACCATGCGTGGGTCGTGGACGATTCCGTGCCGACCCGGCGTCGCCGGTATACGTTTCGCTTCGAGCGCGAGCGGAAGGCCTGCCTGTCGACGACGCTGCGGCCGTTCGCGTGTCCGGGCCAATGGCTGGACGGCGCCGTCATCGGCGCGCCCTGAGTGGCGGCAAGGGGGCGGATGGCCGCGGGCGACGCCGGCCAGGGAGCAGTCCGCGCCATTCGCCCGCGCCACGAACGTCCGCCCACCACATGAAAACGGCGCGACCGGAAGGTCGCGCCGTGCTCTTCACAGGGGGAGTCGCCGCAGGCGAATTCCCTAGGCCGCCGCCTTCTTGTCCTTGATGTACTGGTTCACCACATCTTCCAGCAGGTTCATCGGCAGCGAACCGTTCTCCAGCACGACCTTGTGGAAGTCGCGGATGTCGAAGCGGGCGCCGAGCTGGTCGCGGGCGCGGTCGCGCAGCTCGAGGATCTTCAGCATTCCGACCTTGTAGGCCAGCGCCTGGCCCGGCCACACGAAATAGCGCTCGATCTCGGCGGTCACTTCCTTCTCGCCCATGCCGGTCTTCTCGATCATGAAGGCGATCGACTGCTCGCGGGTCCAGTGCTTCGAGTGGATGCCGGTGTCGACGACGAGGCGCACCGCGCGGAACATCTCGGCCTGCAGGCGACCAAGGTTGTCCATCGGGTCCTTCTCGAAGCCGGCTTCCCAGGCGAGGCGCTCGCTGTACAGCGCCCAGCCCTCGGCATAGGCGGTGAACGGCAACAGGCGGCGGAACATCGGCAGGCCCTTCAGCTCCTGCGCGATCGAGATCTGGAAGTGGTGACCCGGCACCGCCTCGTGGTAGGCCAGCGTGTGCATGCCGAGCTTCGGGATCTCGCCGACCGAGCGCAGGTTGGCGAAGAACGTGCCCGGACGACTGCCGTCCAGCGCGCCGGGCTGGTAGTAGGCACCCGGAGCGGTCTTCTCGGAGAACGCGGCGACACGCTGCACCTTGACCTTGGCCTCCGGCTTCTTCGAGAAGTAGGGATCGAGGCCGGCGGTGATGTCGTCGATGATCTTCTGGTAGTCGGCGAGGATCTGCTCGCGGCCGGCGTCGGTGTCCGGATAGAGCTGCGACGGGTCCTTCGACAGCTTGTCGATGCGCTCGCCGAGCGTGCCTTCGGTGTAGCCGGCGTCGCGCAGGATCTGCTCCATCTCGCCGCCGATCCGCTCGACTTCCTTGAGGCCGATCTCGTGCAGCTCCTCCGGCTTGTAGTCGGTGGTGGTGAGCTGGCGCACCTGCGCGGCGTAGAACGCCTCGCCGTTCGGCAGCGCCCACACGCCATTGTTCTCGGTGACCTTCTTCTGCAGCTCCTCGAAGTAGCTGATCATGTGGCGGTAGGACGGATAGACGCTGGCGTCGATCTCCTTGACCACGTCGGCCTTCAGCGCGTCACGCGTGGCCGGATCCATCTTGGCGGCATCGATCTTGTCGATCTTCGCGTTGAACTCGGTCGCGAGGATGTTGTCCTTGGCCGGCGTGCCGATGAAGCCCTTCATCTGGTCCAGCACTTCGTCGACGACGAAGCGCGGCGGCAGGATCTTCTTCTCCTCGCGCAGCCGCAGGCCTTCCATCACCTGGTCGAACTTCGCCGGGAACAGCTTCAGCCGCGCGATGTAGTTGCGCGCCTCGCCGGCATTGGTGACCTGCTGCTGCTCGGTCAGCAGCTTCGGCAGGTCGCTCTGGACGCCCTGCAGCTGGTTGACCGGGTAGTCGTGGTAGCGGAAGGCCTCGGCGTCGACCTGGTCCTGCAGGAACTTGTGCAGGATCTCGTAGGACAGCCGGTCCTGGCCGGTGAAGCCGGAGTGGTCGTAGCTCTCCAGCATCTTCAGGTCGTCCTTCAGCTGGGCGAACTGCTCGTTGCCGTGCTTGACCGACTCGTCGGCGAGCTTGCCGTTGTGACCCTCGATGCCGAGCGGCTCCAGCAGGCGGATGCTGGTCAGCAGCTCCGGATTGTCCAGAGCGAACTTCAGGAAGACGCGGTTGTAGAACCAGTTGATGCTGACCGGCTTCATGTACCAGAAATTGACGAAGCCGATGCCGCCGACCACGACGGCGAGGATCAGCAGATACATCACGACTTTCAGTAGTTTTTTCATGGGGGCGCACCCGGCGCAATCGGGGAAACTGCGGCACTCTAGCGGCTGCCCGGAAGTACGACAGCGCCGGAAGTCACGGGTCGCGGCGGATGGTTATACTCGGGGCGCCTCCCTGTGCCGTCGCGAGTCCGATGAACTACCGCCACGCGTTCCATGCCGGAAACTTCGCCGATGTGGTCAAGCATGCGGTGCTGGTGGCGCTGATCGAGTCGATGAAGGGGAAGCAGACGCCCTTCGCCTACCTCGACACCCACGCCGGCGCCGGCCGCTACAACCTGCACTCCAGCGAGGCGCAGAAGACCAACGAGCACGTCGACGGCATCAATCGCCTGCTCGCCGCGACCCGCCTGCCGACCGCGCTGCACGTCTATCTCAACCTGGTGCGGTCGCTGAACGCCAAGGCCGGTGGCGGCATCGTCGAATACCCGGGCTCGCCGCTGATCGCCAGCCTGCTGATGCGGGACAACGACAAGCTGCAGCTGTGCGAGATCGAGAATCGCGCGTTCACGGAGCTCAAGGTCGCCTTTTCCAAGGATCCGCGCGTCGCGACCCACCACCGCAACGGCTACGAGGCCATCCGCGCGCTGCTGCCGCCGAAGGAGCGCCGCGGGCTGGTGCTGATCGACCCGCCCTTCGAGGCCCAGGAAGGCGAATTCGACGCGATCTCCGACGCCCTCAAGGGCGCCCACAAGCGCTTCCCGACCGGCATCTTCGCGGTCTGGTATCCGATCAAGCTGCGCCAGGGCCTGAACCCGTTCTATCGCTTCCTGAAGCAGTCCGGCATGAAGAAGGTGCTGATCGCCGAACTGCTGCTGCATCCGGACAACTCGGCGCTGCGCCTGAACGGCTGCGGCATGGCGATCATCAACGCGCCGTGGAAGTTCGACAAGACCGTCGCCGAGATCATGCCGGTGCTGCAGTCGCACCTGAGCCAGGGTCGCTTCGGCCAGCAGAAGGTGGAGTGGCTGGTCGGAGATTGAGCTTCCGTCCCGTCGACGACGCGCCGAGCGGCACCGGGTCCGCTCGGGCCTCGGAACAGGAGCAGCGGACCGGGGCCCGCTCTACGCCTGAGATGCGGCGAGAATGTCTGCCGTCTCGAGAATCGATGGGCCACGACCGTTGCGGGCGAGATTCAACATCGCCGCCCCCATGATCCGCGTCGTGAGTATGGTCTTCGGCGCCAGCCGCCGGAGCAGCGGCAGGATCGGCCGGCCCAGCGTGTAGAAGGTCTGGTAGAGCCTCGTCTTCGAGCGGATGCCGTCCAGCGGCTGGATGATGCCCGGGCGCAGCATCGCCGCGGCGCGGAAGCCCATGCGCATCAGTTCATTCTCGGTGCGGCCCTTGACCCGCGCCCACATCACCCGGCCCTGCTCGCTGGAGTCGCTGCCGGCACCGGTCACGTACACGAACGCCATGTCCGGACTGCGTGGCCGTAGCGCGCGGGCGATGCCGACGGTGAGGTCGAAGGTCATCCGGGTGTAGTCGCCTTCGGACAGGCCGGACACCGACACGCCCAGGCAGAAGAAGCACGCGTCGTAGCCGGCGAGATCGCCCGCCACCGCGGCGAAGTCGAAGAGATCCCGGTGCAGCCGCTCGCGCAGCTTCGGATGATCGATGCCGAGCCGGGTCCGGCCCACCGAGACCACCTCGTCGACGTCGTCCGCCGCCAATGCGGCGATGAGGGCCGCCTGCCCGACCATGCCGGAGGCGCCGAAGATCAGGATGCGCATCGCCGCAGTGTAATGGCTCCATTCCCCGTCGATCCGGAATATCCGCCCGGACGAGCGCGCCCCGCCCCTCCCCGGTACGCGCCGACCGAGCGGGAATCCGAGTGCCGGGCTGCGAACGCGCCGACCACGGACCTGACTTTCGTTGGGTTGATCCCCCCGGACGTTGCTGGCATCGGCATGAGCGAAAGTTCATCCTGACTCCGAGACCACGACCCAGGCCATCTCCATGACGAAGCCCATCGTTTCGCGGCACCGATCCGCCCGCGTGCTGTCCGGCGCCGCCATCCTGTCGTTGCTGGCCGCGTGCCCGGCCGACGCCGCGCAGATCGACATCGCCGGACCGGCCGGCAGTGTCAACTTCGGAACCAACGTCACGGTCCTGCCGAACGGCAACTTCGTGGTCTGCGACACCGACGGGCCGGCGTCCGGTGTCGGTGCCGTCTACCTCTACGGCGCGAACGGCGTGCAGATCAGCGCACTGACCGGCGCCGCCGCCAACGACCACATCTGCAGCGATGGCCTCGTGGTTCTGCCCAGCGGCAACTTCCTGGTGCAGAGTTCGCAGTGGCACAACGGCGCCCTCGCCAATGCGGGGGCCGTGACCTTCATCAACGGCAGTACCGGACTGAGCGGGGCGGTGACGGCCGCCAATTCCCTGGTCGGCAGCAGCAGCAACGATCGCGTCGGCGGCAACAGCGTCTTCCCGGCGGTCAGGCTGCTCAGCAACGGCAACTACCTGGTCGTCACCGGCACCTGGAAGAACGGCGGTGCCAGCAACGCCGGCGCGGTGACCTGGGGCAGCGGCACCGCGGGCGTCAGCGGCGCGATCTCCGCCGCCAACTCGCTGGTCGGAACCGCCGCCGTGGACAACGTCGGCGCCAATGTCGTCGCGCTGTCCAACGGCAACTACGTCGTGTCGGAGGGGACCTGGGACAACGGTGGCGCCGGCAATGTCGGCGCGGCGACCTGGGGCAACGGCAACAGCGGGATCAGCGGCGCCGTCAGCGCGGCCAATTCGCTGATCGGCGCGACGCCCGGCGACTTGGTCGGACAACGCCTGATTGCATTGCCGAACGGCAACTACGTGGTCGGGTCGCCGTTCTGGAGCAACGGCACCGCCAGTGTCGGCGCAGCCACCTGGGCCAACGGTTCCACCGGCCGGATCGGTACCGTCACCGGCGCCAATTCGATCGTCGGTGCTACCGCCAGCGACGCCTTCGGCGAAAATCTGGTCGCGCTGACCAACGGCAACTACGTCGTGGCGTGCCAGAGCTGCGACATCGGCGGTGTCGTCGACGCCGGCGCCGTGGCCTGGGCGGTCGGCAGCGGTCCGACGTCGGCGGTCCTCGGCACCGCCAATGCCCTGGTGGGCAGCACGACCGGGGACAGTGTCGGCTTCCTGGTGGCGCCGTTGGCCAATGGCAATTACGTGGTGGGCTCGCCGTTGTGGCACAACGGCGCCACGGCCAATGCCGGCGCCGCCACGTTCGGCAACGGCAGCACCGGCCTGGTCGGCGTGGTGTCGGCCGCCAATTCGGTGGTCGGGACGTCCGCCAGCGACAGCATCGGCAGCGACGTCGTCGTGCTGCCGAACGGCAACTATGTGCTGCGCAATCCGTCCTGGGACAACGGTGGCACCCTCAATGCGGGCGCGGCGACGTTCGGCAATGGCACGACCGGCGTCAGCGGTGTCGTCTCGGCCGCCAATTCGCTGGTCGGGCTCAGCGCCAACGATGGGGTCGGCGGCGCCGGCATCCTGGTGCTCAGCAACGGCAACTACGTCGTGCAGGCGGCGTCCTTCGACAACGGATCCGCCCTCGACGCGGGTGCCGCGACCTGGGGTAACGGCAGCACCGGCACCACCGGCATCGTGTCCCCGCTCAATTCGCTGGTCGGGACCAGCAACTCGGACGCCATCGGCAACTCCGTCGTCGCACTCGCCAACGGCAACTACGTGGTCAATACACAGGTCTGGCACAACGGTGCGCTCGCCTCCGCTGGCGCCGTGACCCTGGGCAGCGGAACCAGCGGCATCGCCGGCCCGGTGTCGGCGTCGAACTCCTTGGTCGGCAGCAGCGCCAGCGACTTCGTCGGGACCAGCATCCTGCCGCTGTCGAACGGCAATTTCGTGGTCGCGAGCCAGAGCTGGAGCAACGGCGGAACGGCCGACGTCGGCGCCCTGACTCTCGTCAGCGGCACCACCGGCCTGACCGGACCGGTCACGCCGTCGAATTCCCTCATCGGGATCACCAGCGGCGACGGCATCGGCGGGGGCACACTGCTGGCGGGAAGCGACGGCTACATCGTCTCGGTCGCGAGGAACTTCGACAACGGCGCCAGCGCCAACGTGGGCGCGGCGAGCCTGTTCGACGGTTCGCAGCCGCTGACCGGCATGCCGACGACGACCAACAGCGTCTTCGGGACCGCCGTCAACATGTCCAGCACCATCAACGTCGCCTACGACGCGAGCCGCCACCGTCTCATCGTCGGCCGGCCGGCGAGCAACCTCGTCAGCCTGTTCACGATCGGAGTCGACCTCTTCAAGGACGGCTTCGAGTGAGCAATTCGCTGCGCGAATTCCTCCGGTGAGGAACGGGACTTCAGCGGCGAAAACCGCCGTCAACTGCGATCGAGCTGGAATTCCCTGTCGGTGTCTACGCCCAGGCGCTTGTGCATGATCGGGCTGGTGGTCGTGTACTGCAGGTGGACCTTCTGCCCGGGATGGAGGACTTCGCGGATGTGGAAGGCGGCCAGCGCGGCTTCGTGGAAACCCGACAGGATCAGCTTCTTCTTGCCCGGATAGGTGTTGATGTCGCCGACCGCGTAGAGGCCCTCGACGCTGCTGCGGAAGTGAGCGGTGTCGACTTCGATCTGGTTCCGGTCGAGCGCCAGGCCCCACTCGGCGATCGGTCCCAGCTTCGGCGACAGGCCGAAGAACGCGAGCAGGTGATCGGCCTCGATCGTGCGAGTGACGCCGTCGCGACCGGTGACCCGGACCGCGCGGAACCCGGCGTCATCGCCGACGAAGCCGCTGACCTCCGCCTCGACGAACTGCATCCGGAAGTCGTCGCACAGCTGCCGCATTCGCACGACCTTCGAATGCTGCGCCTTGAAGTCCTGCGAGCGGTGCACCATCACCACCGAGGCGGCGATGTCGACCAGGTCGAGCACCCAGTCGAACGCGGAATCGCCGCCGCCGGCGAGCACGATGTTCCTGCCGCGGAACAGCTCGCGGTCGCGCACCCGGTAGTGCAGCTGCCGGTCCTCGTGGCGCTCCGCGCCCTCGATCTTCAGCTTGCGCGGCAGGAAGGAGCCGACACCGCCGGCGATCACGACCGCGCGCGCCGCGAATTCGGTGCCGGCGCTGGTGACGATGCGCCAGCGGCGGTCATCGCGGCGCTCGCAGACGGTCACTTGCTGGCCGAGATGCAGGCCCGGCGCGAACGGCCGGATCTGCTGCTGCAGGCGTTCGATCAGTTCTCGCGCGGTGCAGACCGGAATCGCGGGGATGTCGTAGATCGGCTTCTCCGGATACAGCTCGATGCACTGTCCGCCGGGCTCCGCCAAGGTGTCGATGACCTGGGCCTTGAGATCGAGCAGGCCGAGTTCGAACACCTGGAACAGTCCGACCGGGCCCGCGCCGATGATCACGACGTCGGTTTCGATGGAGGTGGCTTGCATTCGGGAGTTGCCGTTGACTTCGTTACGACCAGTCTAGGGACGACCGCGAAACGACGGCATGACTCCAGTCAATTCGACAGCACCACGGGCCTTGTGGGAGCGGCTTCAGCCGCGACGGTGAGACGCCGCGCCATCACGGCTGCAGCCACCTCCATCAGACGTGAAGCCTGACCTGCCCCAACGCCCGGGCTTCGAAGACGGCGTGAACTGCAGAACGCCCCGATCGGCGCTCAGGCACGTGGCGCAGGGGCACCCGGGCCCGCCTCAGGTCCAGTCCACGACTTCGCGCAGGACCGAGGTGGCATACGCGCCCGCCGGAAGCTCGAAGGCCACGACCAGCGCATCGTCCTCGAAGCGCCAGTCGAAATCGCGTGGCTTCAGCCGTAGCGCGCGCCGTGCGACCTCGACCCGCGCCTTGCGCAGACCCTCGCAGAGGTCCGCGGTGGCCGCGCACGCGACCTGTTCGATCGCCAGCGCGTCGTCGGTCACGCGCAGCTCGCCGTCGCCCGGCAGCAGTCCGGTCGGATGGATTTCGCCCTGGTCGATGCGGTGGCGCAGCGCGTCGTCGATCGGCTCGGGTCCGAACAGCGAACCGCGGAAGTCGAGCTGGAAAACGTCGCCGGCGATGCCCTGGTTCCAGCGACCCGACGCGACGCGTTCGGCCAGGATCGTGTTGAACACCTGCGAACGCGCCGCCGACAGCAGGAGGCTGCGTTCCGGTCGCGATACCCGTCGCCCGGCGAACATCGCCCGGGCCTGCTCGACGTTGTCGCCGGCGCGCCCGAAGCGCTGCTCGCCGAAGTAGTTCGGCACGCCGCGGGCAGCGATTTCGGCGAGCTGCCGCCCCGCCTGATCGCGATCGCCGGCGACCTCGCGCACGCGGATCTCGAAGCGGTTGCCGGTCAGCGCGCCGCGCTGCAGCTTGCGCGAGTGCCGTTCCAGCGACAGCACGCGGAATTCCGTGCTGGTCAGCAGCGCCGGATCGGGATCGGGTCGACCGGGGAGCTGGACGCTGAAGGTCTGCCGGCACACGGCGTGACGATCCTTGATGCCGGCGTAGGACACCACGGCCGGCGACACGCCCGCCCAGGCGGCAAGCTGGCGGGCGATCCAGTCGGTGTTGGCGCCGCGCTTCTCGACCCGGACCAGCAGGTGCTCGCCGGCGCCACTGGCGGAGAAGCCGAGCCGTTCGTCGACGACGAAGTCCTCGGGCACGGCGCGCAGCCGGCCGCGCAGCGCGGGGCCGCCGTGGGCGAAGGGCAACGTGTCGCTCATCGCTGCCTCACTTCGCGACCAGCAGAACGACCACGAATGCCGCGATTCCTTCCCCGCGTCCGGTAAAGCCGAGCTTCTCTGACGTGGTGGCCTTCACGCTGATCGCGTCGATGCCGACCCCGCAATCCGCGGCCAGGCGTTCGCGCATCGCCGCGGCGTGCGGCGCGATCTTCGGCCGCTCGCAGACCACGGTGACATCGGCGTTGCCGAGGCGCAGGCCGCGTGCGGCCACGCGCGCCGTGACGGCGCGCAGGAAGGTCCGGCTGTCGGCGTTGCGCCAGAGCGGGTCGCTTGGCGGGAAGTGCACCCCGATGTCGCCATCCGCGATCGCGCCCAGCATCGCGTCGCACAGCGCGTGGATCACCACGTCGCCGTCGGAATGCGCGACCAGACCGCGCTCATGCGGGATGCGCACGCCCCCCAGAGTCACATGGTCGCCGTCGCCAAAGGCGTGGACGTCGATCCCTTGCCCGATCCTCATGCCCGTCCCTGCGTCACTCGTCATTCGAGCGACGCATCATGCCAGGGTTCCGAGCTCCTGCTGCTGCCAGATGACCTCGGCGAAGGCGAGGTCGGCAGGCAGCGTCACCTTGAGGTTCTGCTCCGAGCCCTCCGTGATGCCGACGCTGCGTCCGGCGAGCTCGAAGGCGCTGGCCTCGTCGGTGAGGCGCGGCAGCAGCGCGGGATCGGCGATCGCGCTTCGCAGCAGCCCGGAGAGCTCGCCGTGGCGGAACAGCTGCGGCGTCAGCGCGCGGAACAGCCGGTCGCGTGGCACGGTCGTCTCGATGTCGCGCTCGGCGCCGCGCTTCAGGGTGTCGCGCACCGCGCTGGCGAGGATCGCACCGGACGGGTGCGCGCTGCCCTCGTCGATCAGGCGGGTGAGGTCGGTCAGCGGCAGGCAAGGGCGCGCGGCGTCGTGCACCAGCACCCAGTCGGTCGCCGCGACGACGCTCACGAGGCGGTCGAGCCCGGCGAGCACCGAGTGACAGCGCTGCGCCCCGCCGATCGCGGTCAGGACGGGCTTGCCTTCGCAGACCACCGCGCCGTCCCACCAGCCATCGTCGTCCGACAGCACCACGACCAGGCCGGCAATCCACGGATGCGACGCGATCCGCTCCATCGTCCGGCGCAGCAGCGGCTGGCCGGCGAAAGACTGGTACTGCTTCGGGACACTGCCGCCGAAGCGCTGGCCGACGCCCGCGGCCGGGATCACGCACCAGATCGTGCTTGTTCGCATCCTGCTCCCCCCGGAACGGCGCTGCGCACCGTCCCCTGAAGGAGGAATTTGATCGCGAGGGGAAGGCGCGATCAAGTCATCAACGGTAAACGGATGGCGCAAGCCCCGCTGCTCTTGTGGGAGGGGCGCAAGCCCCGATGGCGCAGCGCATGCAATCGCCGGAGC
>JBGAPI010000072.1:0-14680 GCA_044221335.1 Ahniellaceae bacterium | reverse complement strand
GTACCTCCCGACTTGCCCTCGCCTCCGCCATCCTCTTCGCGCTGGGCGCGGACGGCGCCTCCGCCGCGACCACCGTTCATCTCGATCCCGGCGGCATCGGCCAGGTACTGCTCTACCCGTATTACACGGTCAACGGCGGCAACGACACCTACGTCTCGATCGTGAACACGAAGCTCGACAGCAAGGCGATCAAGCTGCGCTTCCGCGAGGCCCGGAACGCGCGTGCGGTGCTGGAATTCAACCTCTATCTCGGCGCCTACGACGTCTGGACCGGCGCGCTGTTTTCGCTCGACGCGAACGGCCCGGCCAACCTGACGACCCAGGACACCTCCTGCACGGTGCCGAAGCTCCGCGACAACACCTCGCTGGCGCAGACGGCCGCGGGCGCCCGCTACGTTCCATTCCGGAACTTCTCCTATGCCGCAGCCAGCAGCGACGGCGGGCCCGGCGACCTTGCCCGCACCCGCGAAGGCTTCCTCGAAGTGATCGAGATGGGCACGCTGCGCGTCGGCAGCGGACTGACCCAGGTCGTCGAGGAAATCAATCACAACGGCAACGTCAACAGTCCTCCGAGCGGCTGCGACCAGGTCGTCAACAATTGGCAGGACGAGCGATTCGAATGGACCGCCAACCGCATGTTCGACATCAACCTCCCGACCGGCGGCCTCTACGGCAGCGCCCAGATCATTGACGTCGCCAACGGCACCCTGCATGCCTACGACGCCACCGCGATCGACGGCTTCTACGGCGGAAACGCCCCGGAGGGCGGGCTGCACTACGCGCCGGGCTCCGGGCGCCCCACGCTCGCGGACGCAAGCGACGGCAGCGGCTCGGTCAAGTCGCAGGTCATCCTTCGCGACGGCAGCAGCCTGGTGTCGAGCTGGATCCAGGGCACCGCCGACGCGGTCAGCGCGGTGCTGATGCACAGTGAAGTCGATGGCGAGTTCGAGTTCGATTCCGCGATCGGTGCGCGCTCGGAATGGGTGCTGAGCTTCCCGACCAAGCCGCTCTATACCGACGTCGCAGGCGCACCGCGCGCGCCGTTCACGCAGGTCTACAGCGGCACCGACACCGGCTGCGAGCCGACCAACGCTTTCGCCAGCGGTCGCGAACAGGAGACGACCCGCGACAGTTGCAGCACCTCGACCCCGGGCAACGTCGCTTGCAACGCCAAGCCGAAGGTTTGCGGCGCGGTGGCGGTCGCGGTGCCGCTCGCCGCGGGGTCGGCGGCATTGGCGCGGAGTCCGATCTTCAAGTCCGGCGACAACGAGTCCGGCGCCGGCAGCGCGACGCCCTGGGCGATCGCCAATGCCACCCACGGTTCGGCCAACATCACCTTCCCGCAGGGCCTGCCGAACAACGGCCACGCCCTGATCTCGCTCGAGGGCGACCGCTACGTCGGCCTGCCGGTGATCGGCCTCGGCGCCATTAACTACGTCAACGGCCAGGCGCAGCCGGGCAGGCTCGGCAACTACAGCGGCTCGGTGCCGCTGCGGACGCAGACCCAGGCCCTGCGAATCCCGTAGGGCGGCCAATGGTCGCCACTGCGATGCGCCTCGCAACGGCGCGCAGAGCGCGCCCTACGCTCGTCGCAGCATGAATATCGCGCCTCTCACTCCGCGAGGCGGCTACCGGCCGCCGCCGCAATAGGCCTCGCCATGGCGCGCGATGCGCGCCCTACGCCTGCGCGTACCGCGAACTCCGCCCGAGCCAACGATTCACCAGGGCCTCCGCCCGCTGCGGATGCTCCTCGGCGATCCGCTGCGCGACCCGCACCACCAGCGGCAACATGCCGGCATCGCGCTCCAGACTCGCCACCCGGAACCCCGCCTCCCCCGTCTGCCGCGTCCCGAGCAACTCGCCGGGACCACGCATCCGCAGATCCTCCTCCGCGATCCGGAAGCCATCGGTGGAATCGCGCATCAGCTCAAGCCGCGCCCGCGCCGTCTCCGACAGCGGCCCGTGGTACAGCAGCACGCAGGTCGACGCCGCCGCACCACGGCCGACCCGGCCGCGCAGCTGATGCAGCTGCGACAGGCCGAGGCGCTCGGCGTTCTCGATCACCATCAGGCTGGCGTTGGGCACGTCGACGCCGACCTCGATCACCGTCGTCGCGACCAGCAGCTGGGTCGCGTTGGAAGCGAACGCCGCCATCGCCGCCTGTTTGTCGCGCTGCGCCAAGCGGCCGTGGACGAGTCCGATCTTCACCTCCGGCAGCACGGCGCACAGATCCGTGTACGCCGCCTCGGCAGCCTGGGCCTCGAGCTCGTCGGACGGGTCGATCAGCGTGCAGACCCAGTAGGCCTGCCGACCTTCGCGGCAGGCGACCCGGATGCGCTCGATCAACGCGTCGCGGCGGCTGTCGGCGAGCAGCACGGTCTGGACCGGCGTGCGCCCCGGCGGCAGCTCGTCGATCACCGAGCAGTCGAGGTCGGCATACGCGGTCATCGCCAGCGTGCGCGGGATCGGCGTCGCGGTCATCACCAGCTGGTGCGGCGTCAGCCCGCGGCGCATGCCCTTGTCGCGCAGCGCCAGCCGCTGGTGCACGCCGAAGCGGTGCTGCTCGTCGATCACCGCCAGCGCCAGCGCGCGGAACTCGACCCCTTCCTGCACCAGCGCATGGGTGCCGACGACGAGGTCCGCCGCGCCGGCGATGTCGGCCAGCGCTTTCATCCGCGCCTTGCCCTTCACCGCGCCGGTGAGCCGCACGCAGCGGACGCCCAGCGGTTCCAGCCAATGGAAGAAATTGCGGGCGTGCTGGTCGGCGAGCACTTCGGTCGGCGCCAGTACCGCGACCTGGTCGCCGGCATCGATCGCGCGGAGCGCCGCCAGCGCGGCGACGACGGTCTTGCCGGAGCCGACATCGCCCTGCACCAGCCTCAGCATCGGCGCACCGCGCTCGAGGTCCGCATCGATCTCGCCCAGCACGCGCCGCTGCGCGCCGGTGAGCTTGAACGGAAGCCCCGACAGCAGGTCCTTCCGACGCGGGCCTGGCTGCGGATAGCGCGGCGCTGGCGTCGCGCGGATCCTGAGGCGAGCGCGGGTGAGGCCCAGGTTGTGCGCGACCAGCTCCTCGAACGCGACTCGGAGCCGCGCCGGGTGGCGGCCGTCGTTGAGCTGGACGAGGTCGGCGCCGGCCGGCGGCTGGTGCAGGGTCAGCATCGCGTCGCGCAGGCTCAGGCCGAGCCCCGCCGGCAGCAGCTCCGGCACCATCACCTCGTGCGGGCGATCTGCAGGCAACAGGGTCAGGGCCTTCGCGACCAGCTTCTGCAGGCGAGCCTGGGGCAGCCCCTCGACGGTCGGATAGACCGGCGTGAGGCGATCGTCGAGGCCCGCGTCCTCCACCACCCGCTGGTACTTCGGATGGACGAACTCCATCCCTTGCTTGCCCTCGCGCGCCTCACCGAACACCCGGAACGTGCCACCGCCCTCGAACTGGGCGGCCTGCGACTTGTTGAAGTGGAAGAAGCGCAGGACCAGCGTGGCGTGACCGTCGTCCTCCAGCGCGACCAGCAGCATGGGCCTGCCGCGGAAACGCTGCTGCACCTCGGTCGCCCTGCCCTCCACCAGCGCCTTGTCGCCCGGCCGGAGGTCGCGGATGCGGGTGATCCGGGTGCGGTCCTCGTAGCGCAACGGAAAGTGCAGCCACAGGTCGGCGACACGTTCGAGGCCGAGCCGCTTCAGCGCGTCGACCAGGGCCGGCGCGCGCGGCAGCCACTCGTCGAGCGACAGGCGGGCGGGATCGACCGCAGGCGTGGCCGTGCTCATCGCGCGGAGGCCTCGGGCATGATCGTACGGATCAGGGCGCCGTCATCCGGCACCGAGCTCCGCAACGCCGCCTCACGTCGGGTGGAGCGGGCCCCGGCCCGCTGCTGTCGATGCACAAGCCTGCTCAGTCGAGCACCAGCACGGCGTCGACCTCGACCGCGGCATTGCGCGGCAGCGCCGCCACCGCGACGGTCGACCGCGCCGGGAACGGCGCGCTGAAGTAGTCGGTCATCACCTGGTTCAGGGTCGCGAAGTGCGCGAAGTCGGTCAGGAACACGGTCAGCTTCACCGCATTCGCCAGCGAACCGCCGGAGGCCTCGGCGACCGCCTTGAGGTTGTCGAAGATGCGCCGGATCTGCACTTCGATCGTGCCCTCGACCAGCTGCCCGGTCGCGGGATCGAGCGGGATCTGCCCCGACAGGTACACGGTATTGCCGGCGCGGATCGCCTGCGAATAGGTGCCGATCGCGGCGGGCGCGCGATCGCTGTGGACGGCGGTGCGGGACATGGGCGGACTCCGGTTCGATGAAGCCTCGATTATGCCGACCTGCGACAACTTCGTCGGCCTGTCGGAAGGTCCGGTCCCGGCAAGGGCGCCGCGGCAGCGGATGCCGTCGAGCGGTCCGAGCCGCGCTCGGGCGCCGAGGCTCACCGCGATTGCGACTCCCCGGCTAGACTCCGTTCGGCAGCCGGGGGGCCGTATGGAAGCAGCACTCTCAGGGAAGGACGACGCGCCCGATACGTCGGCGCTGGTCCGGCGGATCGCCGCCGGCGACCGCGACGCCGAAGCGCTGCTCGTCCGCCGCTTCCAGTCCGGCATCCTGCTGCTCGCGCGGCGCCACGCGCGTCCGAACGACGCCCGCGTCCATGACATCTGCCAGAACGTCCTCCTGCGCACGATCGAGCGCCTGCGCGCGGGTGCCCTCGCCGACCCCGATGCCCTGCCGGGCTACCTGCGGACCGCCGTGGTCCGCGAGGTCGTCGATCTGCGCCGACTTCGCGATCGACGTCGCCCACTTCCATCGTGTGATGTACCGCGCCCGCGAACGCCTGCGCGGCGCACTCTCCGCGAGTCTCGGAGAATGCCGGTGAGAGAAGCACGAAGCGAAGCCGTCCTTCCCGCATGCATGGCCCAGGGCGTACCCCGTGGCGAACCGCGAAGGAGGCCGCGCCGATGAGCCCCCGCCTGAAACCCTGGCTGGAACGCGCCTGGATGGACCGCTATCTCGACCGCAGCCTCGACGAGGAGGACGCCGCATGGTTCGAAACCTATCTGCTGGAACGTCCGGAGCTGCAGGCCGAGCTGGCGGCGGATCTGGACTTGCGGGATGGACTCGCGCGCATCAACACCGAGGCTCCGCTCGACGGGGCCCCTCCCGCCGCGAACGACGCGGAGCGCGATCCGCCGCCCGTCCGCCGGCGCTGGACGCCCGTCTGGGCCGCCGCTGCGTCGCTGGTCCTGGGCTTCGGCATCGCACAGCTCATTCCGACGCGGGAAGCTGCCGGAGTGATGCCGAATCCATCGCGGCTGGTCGTCGATGTCTCGCGCGGTGGTCGGCCGCTGGCACCGGCGCCCGCGTCGACCGGAAGCCCGGATCTCCTGATCGTCGACTTCATGGTTCCCGCAGCCACCGTGTCGGTTCAGGCGAGTTCGGACACGTTCGGGACGATCGACCTGCCGGTCTCGACCGACGGCATCGCTTCACTGGTCCTGCAGGGTCGCGAGCGATCGAAGACGAAACACCTCCGCCTGACCGTGAAGACGGCCGAGGCAAGCACAACGACGGAGGTCGACCTTCCGCCGTGATTTCGCGTCGCACCGACTGATCTCCGCGGGTGCGTGCGGCACTCGGAGGTTGTCCGTGCCCCAGTCCCGGATGCAATAGCGACCAGCCGGGGCGGCGATGAAGACATGGCAGGGGCAAGCGATCGCGCTGGCGCTGGCAACGCCGGCAAGCGGCAGAGGATCTGGCCGATTCTCACCGTGCTCAACGCGAATCGTCCTTGCCCAGCGCGAGCGTCGTACGCATTTCGATTTCAACCACTGGGAGCTGCCTCATGAACACCGGCGCTACCTGCTTCGCCTCTCGCCGACTTCTGGCGATCGGCCTGATCCTTGCCGGTGCCGCAAGCAGCACCGGCGCGCGGGCCACTGATACGAGTACCGCGTCGGACTCGTCCTGCGCCCCGGCACCGATTTCCGCGACACGCCCCTACCCGCGCGTGATCGTCAGCGTCCATGGCGGCCGCGGCTCCGAAAAAGACACGTCCTCGGCTCCGGGCAATCGTTACCTCAGCTTCCTGGTGAATCGCAAAGGCGACGACAAGGACGGCAGGGACGACGACAACTACTACGCGTTCGACCTGGATGCCTACCTTTCGGATCATCCGGAAAACGACCCCACGCGGAAGCATCTGGCCACCGCGACCTCCGTCGAATCCCAGCTGTTCGGTGTCGTACGTGCGTTTCTGCAGGATGCTCATGCCGGGACGGTCGGACTGCGATGGGATCAACGCGTCCATCTTGACGAGGTCCCGGCGGACCCCGACTACGTCCATCAATGGGCGCTCGATGAGATCGGCGCGCCGGCGGCGTGGAACCGCACCTGGGGCGCGCGGGACATCGTCGTCGCCATCGTCGATTCCGGAATCCGCATCGACGATCCCGACCTGTCGGCGCAGCTCTGGACCAATCGGAGAGAACACGTCGACGGCTGGGACGACGATGGCAACAACATCGTCGACGACATCCACGGAGCCGACTACTCGAACGATGTGCCACCGGCCGAGTGCGGGCCGGCGGTGCCACGGCCGAGTGCCGATGTCTGCGATTCGCTCGGTCACGGCACCGACATGGCGAACGTCATCGGCGGCATCCACGACAACGGCATCGGCGGCAGCGGAATCGCGCCGCGGGTCAGCCTGATGCCAGTCAAGTTCACCAACGCCAGCGATTTCTACGGCCTGGCAAGTGCGATCCAGGCGATCGACTACGCGATCGATCATGGCGCTGCGATCATCAACCTCAGCTGGAGCGTCGAAGCGGACGACGAAGCCCTGCGCGCCGTGATGGACAAGGCGGCCAGGAATTCGGTGCTGGTCGTCGCGTCCGCGGGAAATTCGCGCATCGACCTCGCCAGCAATCCCTGCCTGTTCCCGGCCTCCTACTTCCTTCCGAACATGATTGTCGCCGGAACGGTTGCCAAGGGGGGTGACGCGGTCCACTGGTCCGGCTACAGCTCGAGCGCCGCACACAACTTCCTCTTTGCCCCGGGACTGGACGTGTTCGTCTCCGACGCCGTGAGCGGCGCACTGCCTCGCGCTGGAAGTTCCGTCGCGACTGCAGTGACGACCGGGGCCACCGTCCTCGCCCGTTCTCTCGCGCGCAGGTGGAAACCCGACAGGGTCGCCCGCTACATCGTGGAAGCCGCCGCGACCGCGGACAGGAACGTGCGCCGCCTGAACGTGGAACGGGCGACCGCAGCCCCCGTGGACATCGAGTCCACCGACGGACTCGACACCGTCTTCTCTGGCGGCTATCGCTGGGTCACGCTCCGTCCTCGCTTCGGTTCGCAGGTCTGCTCGAAAGTGAAGATCGAGCTCGTGCCGGAAGACCCCGAACTCGGGATTCTCCTGCTGAAGGACGATGTCGACGTTCCGATCGGCTCCCACGTCAGCATCGGTTTCGACATCCCCGACATTCCCCGTCCGACCGGCAATGCCCGCTATCGCGCACGCTGCCCGGACTCCGACCTGTCCACGTATTCCAAGCCTTTCCGCCTTCGCTGACGCACCGCTCATGGCGGCTGTCGCCGAGATCCTCGATTCGCCACGTCCACCCGGCGTCGACCCGCACGAAGGTCGCCGCCCCACCCAGGAGCATCGACATGACCAAGAGAAATCACGCGCTGATCGCGGCACTCCTCGTCACTACCGCCCTGCCGACCTTGTCCCATGCGGCCGAGTGCAAGCAGATCAGCGGAAGTGGCACGTTCGTCTGCGCGGAATTGCAGAAGAGCGAGGTTCAGGGCGAGTACTGCTATACACCCGACAAGTTCGCGATCCTGTTGCCCACGAAGACCGACAGCTTCATCAATGCCGACCCACAAAACAACCGCGTCGACCTTGAGGATCTCTCACCCGGCATCTCCAAGAACTGCACGCAGCGACTCAAATTCGCGAAGTCGAAGTTGACGCTTTCCAAGGGCGCGACCGCGGGAACCTACGCCATGGAGCTCAGCAAGAACGGGGTTCATCGAACCCTGACTCTGACGGGCGCGAGCACCCAGCCTTGGCTCGCGGGCGAGGACCCCTTCGAGCCGACGCTGAAGTTCTTCGTGATGCTGCGTTCGAGCCCGCGTGCGGCGGCCAATCCCATGACGATCCCGAAGTCGCTCTATCTGATCGCCATCGACACTTCCGATGCGACCTGCGCCCTGGACCTGCCCGTGATGGGAACCACCGTGACGACGAATGCGGACGATTGTTCGACCGCGTCCGCGAAATCGACGACCGGGGAAAAGCGTGGAAAGAAGCCGACGACACCTCCGCTTGCCGGCCGCCTGAACGAGACCGGCGTCAGCGGCGGCGGCGAAGGAAAGTAGTTGTTGCTCACGGCCGCCGCTCTCGCACTGTCGTTCTCGCGCACTCCGGCGCGACGAAGGTCGCATCCGCATCGACGACGGCGTCGACCACGTCGACGCGACAGTCCATCGCCTGCGGAACGAAGCAGCGGCTGACGGTGCCGGCCTACGGACAGCCCCTCGTCCTCGTCGCCGCCGCGGCCGGGGACTTCCGCCTCGAGGAACTGGGGCAGGATGTCCGGACGGAGGGGGATGGACTGATCGTGGTGTCGACCCCCCCGCGCTTCGGTCTCGCAATCGGAAAGCTGGCGTCACAGCGCGAGGTGACGGTCCATCGACTTCGCCCGGATGCCGCGCTCGGCGAAATCGAAGTCCGCCTGGACTGTACTCCGGGCGCGAGCGACGACGCCGGGCGTCACTGGCTGTCGCGCGTCCCGGACGTCGAAGCCGAGTGGGCCAGTTTTGTCTCCTCTGCCCGATATCCCGAGGCGCGCAGCCACCTGCAGCCCGTGCTCGACACCGCGCCTGCCGGCTATTTCGCGGCACTCGCGCAACATCTCGATGCCCAGTCGCTGACCATGTCCGGGCGCAGCGCCGAAGCGGTCGCCGCCTGGCAAGTCGCCGAGAAGGCGTGGCTCTCGCTGGGCGATCGCCCGCGGGCACTGGCCGCCCGGGTCGCGCGTTCCGAGGAGGTCCAGCGCCTGTCGCGCTCCGACGAGGTCCTGGTCCTTACGCGCGAATTTCCGGGAACTCCGGATCGCACCAGCCAATTCGGTGTCCGGCTTGAGGGGAGCCGCTGCGTCGCTCTGCAGTTCCTCGGTCGCCTCGAGGAATCCGCCGTCTGCTACGCCTGGGTGACCGCCGCGCTGAAGGCGCTCGGGGAAGATCTCGAACTGACCAGCATGCGCCTCGATTTCGCCCAGCTCGAACGCGATCGCGGGCACCTTGACCAAGCGCTCGCGATCGCCACCTTGGCGTCGACGACCATCTTCGATCTCCGATGGGATCACTTCGCCGGACCCGACGTGCCGATCGTGCGCGGACGCGTCCAGCGCCTGTTCGCGGACATCGCGGTCCGCAACGGCAACCTGGCGGAGGGCCTGCGCCGATCGGAACTTGCGATGCGCGAATTCCAGCGCGCCGGCAACGAGCGATGGCAGGCCAACACCCTGTTGCGGGTGGCGGCGCTCTATCGAGAACTCGGCGCGGTAAAGGATGCGGACGACGCCGTCGCCGCCGCGCTCACGCATCTGTCTCCCACCGACGCGCCCGCCCGTGTCGCCGTTGCGCAAATCGAACGGGCGGAGATCCTGTTGGCCGACGGGCAATCGCGCGAGGCGGCGGCGATCGCCAGCGAAGCCTCGTCCGCACTGGAGCATCTGAAGGTCAGCGCCGACCGCGCGCGCGCGGACCTGGTGCGCGCCGAGGCGGCCCTCGCACGCGGCGATCTCGATGCGGCCACCGAAATTGCGGCATTGCCGACGAGCAATGTCCCGACGACCCGGTTTCGGCTGGAGCTGCTGAGCGCGGAGGTCGAGGCGGCACGCCATCCGGGCGCGACCTCCGCCGTCCCCGACGCGGCGCCCGCTGCGGACCGACCATTCTCCGAATGGTTGCGCTGGCAGAAGGTGCTGTCACTGCGCGAATCGGATCCGATGGCCGCGCTGAGACGTCTGGAACAGGCGCGCGTCCAGGTCGACGCTTTGCGGGCGAAGACGAGCAGCACATCCCTGCGCCTGATCCTTTCGCAGCAGCGGCAGCGACTGCGGCAATTCGCGTTGCCAGTGATCGCACGCGTGGAATCGCCGCAACGCCAGGCCGAGCTCGCCTGGCACTGGTGGATCACGACGGAATTCGAGCCACAGGCATCCGCCCCCACCTCCGGGCCCACCAGCGATCGTGTCGCTTTCGACCGCGCATTGGCCGAGTCCCTGCTGCCGACGGCGCAACTCGCAGGCGACAAACCCAGGGTCACCGACGCCGAAATGCAGCGCCAGCTGCTCGGCGTGATCGGGCGGCAGCTGGGCCGGCCCCCGACGTCGCAAAGGGTCTCGGCTCCGCCAGACCTTCGAAGCGTCCAGGCGGCATTGGCGCCGTCGGATGCGCTGGCGGTCACGCTGCTGGCAGCGGAGCGTTCGGCCATTCTGTGGATTCGTCGAGACGAGGCGACGCTGCGCTTCGTTCCGGTGTCGTCCCAGCCCGTGCGTGACCGGCAGTCGGCGCTTGCGACGGCCGTCGACGGATTCGCACCCGTCGCGACCATCGCCCGACAAGCGCAGGAGTTGTCGGTCCTGCTGTTGTCCGGCGCTCCCGGAGCGGCGCCGGCGCGACTGCTGCTGGCGGGTGATCGCGCATCGCGAAGGATTCCCTGGCCACTCCTCCGCTGGCCAGGCAGCGACCATGAACTGGTGCTGGACACCGCTATCAGCCACATCGGTGCGGCCGACGATGATCCGACGCCGGAAACGACGCTCACGCTGTTCGCCTTCGCATTGGACGCCGCGAGGCCGACAGCCGGCTTGCCCGTGCTATCCGCCTCGATCGGCGAACAGAAGCGAGTGGCAGAGCGCGCCCGGACGCTGCAATGGAGCGTCGCCGCGGCGAAACGAGCCACGCGCGCCGCGGTCCTCGAGGCACTCGCCACTCCCTCGGCCTGGGTCCACGTCGCGAGCCACGGCGGCAGCGATGCCGATCGGCTGGCGCGCTCCGGCATCTGGCTCGAACCCGACGACGGCGGCGTGACGCCCGAGCTGCTGAGCTGGCTCGACGTGGTCGAGCACGGCGTGAAGGCGCGCACGGTGTTCCTCAATGCCTGCGATCTCGCGCAACATCCGGGACGCAGCACGGCCGGATCGAACTTCGCCGAGGCGGTGCTGCGCTCCGGCGCGCACGACGTGGTCGCGGCCTCGTGGAGCGTCAGCGACACCGCCGCGGCGCTGCTGTCCGACGAGTTCTACCGGACGCTGCCGCGCGACGCCGACTCGGCGGCGATCGCTGAGGCACTGCGGCAGGCGATGCAGCGCCTGCACGACCACCGCTTCTACCGGCATCCGCGCTACTGGGCTGGCATGGTCCACTACACCCGGATGCCGCTTGCAACGCCGCGGCATCCGGATCCGGTCTCCTCACTTCGCTAGCTCGGCGCCCACCGCAAGCTCCATCCGGTCCTCCGCGGTCGCGGAAGCGATCGCATTGAACGTGTGCTCGCCGATCACCACGCCCAGCGCCCGGTACGCCTCGAGCTGGGTCTCGCCGAAGAACTGGTCCGCCGTGCTCTCGTTCGGGAAGTTCCTGTTGGCCGCGGCATAGGCGTCGACGTTGAACGGCATCTGCGTCGAGATGGCCGGCGCCAACCGGGTCGCCTGGAGGTAGAGCAGGAGACCACATTCCGGGTCCGGCTCCCCGGAGTCCCGGGTGTAGTGGATCCGCGCGATCGCATAGCCGCGCCGCGCGCCAGTGGTGCCGGGAACGATGTTCGCCAGCGGAGTCGACACGTCGAACACGATGCGTGCACCGAAGTCCACGTAGACCCGCTCGACCAGGACCGACAGGTCCTCCATCGTGTAGCCCGGATCGCAGCTGCCGACGCAGGCGACGATCAGGCGAGCCCGCCGCGCGATCAGCTCGTAGACGCCGAGGTTCTCGAAGTGACCACCGTCCGCCAGTTCGACGAAGCCCGCGGTCTCGTCGAGCTGGCGACCGAGGAGACCTTGCGCGATGCCCGGGTAGAGCAGGTTCGGACGCTGGCCGGTCAGGCGCCGCAACACACTTTGCGCGGTATTGGCCTTGGGGTTCGGGTTGCGCAGCCACACCCCGAGCCGGATCTGGAACAGGAACATCAGCGCGGCGACCAGTCGATCCCGCGTCGGCAGTCCCTCGCCGCCGGAATGCGGCTCCACTGCCGCGCCGGAGATCGCGACGGCGGTCGGCAGGCTGAGCCGGCCATCGGCGAACGTCGCCGTCTTCTCGTAGCCCGTCACCGGGCTGCCGCAGTAGTTCGGTGACAGCAGGAAGTTGACACCACCGCGGCTCTTCACGCCATCGGCCCAGGCATCCGGCAGCGCCGCGATGGTGTTGATCAGCGGGTACAGCCTCGGACTCGCGCTGCCGCCGACCGGGGTCCAGGTGGCCGGCCACACGGACTCCAGATTCTGGACGTTGGCCTCGGACGCGCGCTGCCAATTGCCGCCATCGACCGTCGCCGGGTCGGGTGCGAACGCCTCCATCAGGCGGTCGCGGTACATCCGCGACATGCCGAACAGGTTGAGGTTCGTGAAGAAGCCGATCCCGGCGACGACGAGCAATGCCAGGAAGGGCAGCCAGCACGTGGCGGCGGGCTTGATGCCGAGGGCGGCCGACGCGAAGGCGATCAGGTGCGAGGCGCCGAGATAGCAGCCGAACAGCAGGGCGTAGAGGAACACCATCGCCGCGATGACGAACCGGGCGCTGCCGCCGATCTCGCTGGTCCGCTTCACGCCGCCGCCCTTCAGGCCGAGCGCGCTGCCGACGGCACCGAGCGCGGAGACGATCGCCGTGAGCAGCTCCTTGCGGTCCTGCAGATGCAGCCAGGCCTGCAGCCGCTGCAGCAGCTCGGCGAGCAGCGGCAGGCTCGCCAGCAGCCACATCGCGAACATCAGCTCCAGCAATGTCCCGATGATCTGCTGGTAGCCCACCCGATACCGGTAGTGGAACGTGGCGATCGCATCGTCGGTGCGCGGCAGCCGCCGCTGCTGGTCGAACAGCCACAGCGACGCCAGGGCCCAGGCCCCGAAGCCGCTCCAGGCCCCCTGCAATGGCAGGGCAAGCGACGCATCCGCGCCGCTGGCGGCCTTCAGCGAGGCGAGGCACAGCGCCGTCAGCACCAGCACGGCCCCCAAGCCGAAGATCAGACCCCACGTGCGGCCGACGCTGGCGACGAAGGTCGCATAGCTGCCGCACGCGACCGACACCACGGCGAAGCCGACGAAGCTCGCGATCAACCCGATCACGTCGAAGCGGACCTGGATACCCCATCCCCAGGTCGCCAGCGGATCGATGCCGGGCTCCAGCGGCACCGCCGACTGCAGAAAACCGAAACAGATCGCCACGAACAGCAGCGCGACGAGCATCGGCAGATAGACGCCGAGACTCAGCACGATGTTGCGCAAAAGGACGCCGACCAGCGCCAGCGGCCTGATCCTGGGCGGTGCCAGGTAGTTGCCGTGCATCGCGAGGAAGCGCGACCAGTCCTCGTGGGGGCCGAGCTGGCCGATGCGCTTGCGGAAGTCGTCGAGCGACTTCGACTTGTGTCGCCACCAGGTCAGCGCACCGCCGAGATAGCCACCGCCGGACACCGTCGACAGGTAGTGGAAGCGTTCCAGCAGTCCGCGCTGCATCAACACCTGGACGACACCGAGGGCGAACGACGCCGAACGGATGCCGCCGCCGGACAGCGCGAGGCCGATCGGGCGCTCGCCTTCGCGCAACCCGAGCTTCTCGCGCTCGCTGTCGATGACGGCGGTGCGCGGATCCACGCTGGTCGCCGTCGGCGCGGCCTTGGGGACGCTTGCCGATGGCCGCTCCGCCGATGATTCCGTCGTCGTGCTCATGGCAGCGAGCCACCCTTCGGCGCCGCGGCGACCGGGGGCGCCGGGGGCGCCGGGACGGCCGGGGGAGCCGCAGCGCCGCCCACCGGCGGCGCGGCGGCGGCACCCGACGCTGCCGCCTTGCTCGGTTCGATTGGCCGACCGAGCAGCTGTTCGCTGTTGTTGAGCTGCATCCGCCCCTGGTCGATCAGCGACTCCAGCACCGCGCGGCGGCCGTACAGCTTGTCGAGACGTTCCTTGTGCACCTTGGTCTTGTCCTTGTCGGCGGCATCGGCCTTCATCGCGGCCTCTTCCTTGGTGATTTCGGCAGCCAGCGCGACCAGGGCCGCCTCGTTGCGTTCCAGCGCTGCCTGGTCGGCCTTGGCCTGGTCCTTCAGCCAGGGCGCGTTGATCCGGCTGGTGACGCCGGCCTTCGCCACCAGGTTGGACACGCCGACGTTGAACGAGCACAGGTTGTGGTAGCGAAGGACGTCGTTGACGGCATCGGCGGGTGGATAGTCGGCGATCGACTTCGTCCGGTTGGCCGGCGAATTGGGACACCCAAGGTCTCCGAATTTTCCTACGCCACGTCGAGCAGATTTCCTACACGGCTGAAGTGACAGCTGGCGCATGATCGGTGGGTGACTTACCCGCGCCGCCACCTTGTCCCACCCGACACCACCGGCATCTACCACTGCGTTTCGCGCTGCGTGCGGCGGGCCTGGCTGTGCGGCGAGGATACCTACACCGGTAAGTCCTTTGAGC
>JBGAPI010000071.1:1205-15005 GCA_044221335.1 Ahniellaceae bacterium | reverse complement strand
AGCGCCAGCAGCGCCAGCAGCAGGATGAGCAGCAGCGCAGTCTCGAGCGCCAGCAGCGCCAGCAGCAGGAGAACCAGCAGCGCGAGGTCGAGCGGCAGCAGCGCCAGCAGCAGGAGAACCAGCAGCGCGAGGTCGAGCGGCAGCAGCGCCAGCAGCAGGAGAACCAGCAGCGCGAGGTCGAGCGCCAGCAACGTCAGCAGCAGGAGAACCAGCAGCGCGAGATCGAGCGTCAGCAGCGCGAGCAGCAGCGCGAGCAGCAGCGCCAGGCCCAGGAGAATCAGCGCCAGCAGCAGGAGCAGCGGGAAGTGCAGGCCGCGCAGCGCCAGGCCGAGGAAAACCGGCGCCAGCGCGAGCAGCTGAACCAGCAGTACCAGCAGCAGCAACAGCAGCAGCAACAGCAGCAGCAACAGCAACAACAACAGCAGGGTCAACAGCAGAATCGCGAGCGCAATGGCAACAACGACGACCGCAAGCACGGTCGCAAGAAGGACCGCGATCGCGACGATGGCAACTGATTGATCCGTCACCCCGCGGGACGGTGCTGGAGCACCGTCCGCCGGGAAGACGAAAACGGGGCCGCGAGGCCCCGTTTTCGTTTCCGGACCATTCCCGGGCCCCCTTGAAATCGCCGCCGGACCCTCGATTTCCCCGGCACAGGCGCGGCGGCCGCAGCCGTTCTATACTCCGCGCCCTTTTTTTCCAGACACCGGAGTCCCTCGTGACCGACAACACCGCGCCGGCCGCTGCTGGCCCGCAGCTTTCCCTGCAGAAGATCTACGTCAAGGATTCGTCCTTCGAGGCCCCGAACGCGCCGCAGGTGTTCGGCGAGCAGGGCCAGCCGCAGATCCAGCTGAACCTCGCGCAGAAGGTGACCAACTTCGCCGAGAACATGTACGAGGTGACCCTGTCGGTCACCGTCACCTGCAAGATCGGCGACAAGACCGCCTATCTCGCCGAGGTGCAGCAGGCCGGCATCTTCGGCCTGATGGGCTTCGACGCCGCCAACCTGGAAGGCGTGCTGGCGACCTACTGCCCGCATACGCTGTTCCCGTACGCGCGCCAGAGCATCTCCGAGATGATCGGCCAGGGCGGCTTCCCGCCGTTCCAGCTGCAGCCGATCAACTTCGAGCAGCTGTACTCCGAGCAGCTGGCTCGTCGCGCGCAAGGCGCGGGCGCCCCGACGAACTCGTGAGTCCGGAAGGGCGAGGCGAGGTCGTCGCCTCGCTCCGTTCGACCTGAGGTACCTTTACACCCCCACGAAGCCCCGGTCCTGCCGGGGCTTCGTTCCCTCGTGAGAGGAAGGGGCTGAACACCGCGCTGCACAGGGGAACGACGCCGATGAGTCCTGCATCGCTCTCGCCAGGGACACCCAACACGCCGAACCGCGTCGCCGTCCTCGGTGCCGGCTCCTGGGGCACGGCGCTCGCCATGCTGCTGGCACGCAACGGCGTCGCCACCACGCTGTGGGGGCGCGATGCCGCCGCGGTCGCGCAGATGGCGGCCGAGCGACGCAACCGCCGCTACCTGCCGGATGCCGAATTTCCCGCCGACCTGGTGGTCGAGTCCGATCTCGACCGCGCGGTCGATGGCGCCCGCTGGCTGCTGCTGGTCACTCCGAGTCATGCCTTCGCCGGACTGATCGACGAGATCGCCCGTCGCGAGCTGCCGCTCGAGGGACTGGCCTGGGCCACCAAGGGCTTCGATCCGCCGAGCGGCAAGTTCCTGCATGAAGTGGCCGCGGCGGCGCTCGGCCCCGACCTGCCGCTGGCGGTGGTCACCGGCCCGTCCTTCGCCAAGGAAGTGGCCGCCGGCCTGCCGACCGCGGTGACCGTGCATTCCGAGGACGCGGTGTTCGCCGCGGCGATCGCGCACGCGCTGCACGTCGGCGCGTTCCGTGCCTATACGGGCGACGACGTGATCGGTGCTGAACTCGGCGGCGCGATGAAGAACGTGCTGGCGGTGGCGACCGGTGTCGCCGACGGCATGGCGCTCGGCCTCAACGCCCGTGCCGGCATGATCACCCGCGGCCTGAACGAGATGCTGCGCCTCGCCATCGCGATCGGTGGCCGCGCCGAGACCATCATGGGTCTCGCCGGCGTCGGTGACCTGGTGCTGACCTGCACCGGCGACCTGTCGCGCAACCGCCGTCTCGGCCTCGCGCTCGGTCGCGGCGTGCCGCTCGCCACGGCGGTCGCGGAGATCGGCCAGGTGGTCGAGTCGGTCGAGACCGTCCGCCAGGTGATGCGCCTCGCCCGCCATCACGGCATCGAGCTGCCGATCGCGGAGCAGGTCGAGCACGTGCTGGCCGAGGAAGTCACCCCGGCCGAGGGCCTGAAGCGCCTGCTGGCGCGCGAGCAGAAGCCGGAATATCCGCCGGGGCTGTTCGGAACCTGAGGCTGGCGCAGGAGCGGCATGAGCCGCGATACCGGAGGGGCGCGAGCCCCGATCCCGAGACGCCTCGCGCTCGCGGCTTGCGCCGTCCCCACCCAACGCGACGGCTGATGGAGTCCCGACGCCCGGACTTCGAACACGGGGTATTGCTTCCCCTACCCTGGCCCGGTGCTGCGCTCCGGGCCGCCCCGTTGATTCAAGAAGGCGGGCCCTGGCGCTTCGTTTGCTGACGACCGCGGCACGACAGAAAAGGGCTGGAGGCTCCTACATTCCGCCCGCGAATCCCCGTTGCCGCCACGCCTCGAACACGACCACCGCCACGGCATTCGACAGATTGAGGCTGCGGTTGTCCGGCCGCATCGGCAGGCGCAGACGCTGCTCCGGCGGAATCGCCTCCAGCACCGCCTCGGGCAATCCGCGGGTCTCCGATCCGAACAGGAACACGTCGTCGTCGGCGAACGCGACCCGGTCGTAGCGCACCGTGCCGCGGGTCGACAGCGCGAAGACGCGTCGCGGACCGAGGCTGGCGAGGCAATCGTCGAGCGACCGATGGCGCAGTACCCGCGCGTACTCGTGGTAGTCGAGCCCGGCGCGGCGCAGGCGCGCGTCGTCGAGCTCGAAGCCGAGCGGTTCGACGAGGTGCAGGCGCGCACCGGTGTTCGCCGCGAGGCGAATCACGTTGCCGGTGTTCGGGGGGATCTCGGGATGGACGAGGACGATGTCGGGCATCGTCCGATTATGCCGGCGGGTGACGGTGGGAAGCTTCCGAAATCCCGGAGAGCGGCGTCCGGGCCGCTCCCACTCTCGCCGGAGAGCGCACCTGGGCCGCTCTCGCCTTTGCTCTGGAGCGGCAGACGAACCGCCCCCGCAGAGATTCAACGTGCAGCGCAGCGGGCCACAGCCCGCTCTACTTGACGCGGATGGTGGGCATGGCGGCGGGGAGGAGGTCGCGCCACTCGAGGGCGTGGACCGCCGGCATCGCTTCACGCTGCGCTTCCGCCGCTGCCGGCGGGGCCGGGCAGGCGGCGAGCTGAATGTCGTCGGCGCGCACCAGCTTGGCATGGCTGCCGACGAACAGGCCGATGACGGCCAGCGCGGACAGCGACCAGGTGGAGCGACGCAATTGATTCTTGAGGCTCATGACCATCTCCTTGATCGATCGACGCTCCGGGAATCGTCCCTGGCGTCGTTTTCCAGTTCGTGTACAGCTCTATGCGATTCGCGTGCCAACCGTTCCAGAGGAGGGCCTCGTCAGTGCATCTCAATAAAATCAATGAGTTGCAGATAAGTGGGCGGACTTGCCGGGTGTACGCTGGCGGACATCCTGTCCGCCTGTTCCGGCAACGGACAGCGTCGACGGACGTGCGAGTAGATGCGCGCCGGACACTAAAAGTTGCGTGGCTGGGACAAGGAGACGGTGAACCGGGATGAATCCCGCCAGGTCCAAGGGCCCTTCGGTGTCACGAATTGTCGGCGGCGGGGTAGGGAGCGCCCGGTTCGGCATTGCCGAGCGGCCGGACGGTGTCATGGACGCTGGGGCGCCTCGCGATGGCGGGCAGGGCCCGCCCTACGAATCGTCATACCGCGCCCTGTGGTTCCCGTGGCTACCATCGGTCATCGACCGACCGAGCCCCGCCATGACCCAGCCCCGCAACGCCCGTTCGCGCACCATCACCGCCGGTGTCGCCCGCTCCCCGAACCGCGCGATGCTGCGGGCGGTCGGCTTCGGCGACGGCGACTTCGACAAGCCGATCGTCGGCATCGCCAACGGCCACTCGACGATGAATCCCTGCAACGCGGGCCTGGCGCCGCTGGCCGAGCGCGCCATCGAGGCGCTGATCGATGCCGGCGCGATGCCGCAGACCTTCGGCTTCCCGACCGTCACCGACGGCATCTCGATGGGCACCGAGGGCATGAAGTACTCGCTGGTGTCGCGCGAAGTGATCGCGGACGCCGTCGAGGTCGCGGCGCAGAGCCAGAGCATGGACGGCCTCGTCGCCATCGGCGGCTGCGACAAGAACATGCCGGGATGCCTCATCGGCATGCTGCGGGTCAACGTGCCGTCGATCTTCTGCTACGGCGGCACCATCCGGCCGGGCCAGTGGAAGGGCCAGGACCTGACCATCGTGTCGGCCTTCGAGGCGGTCGGCAGCTTCACCGCCGGCAAGCTGTCGCAGGAGGATTTCGACGGCATCGAGCGCCACGCCTGTCCCGGCTTCGGCGCCTGCGGCGGGATGTACACCGCGAACACCATGTCGTCATCGTTCGAGGCGCTGGGCGTGAGCCTGCTCGGCTCGTCGCAGATGTCGAATCCCGCCCCGGAGAAGGCCGACTCGGTCGCGGCCTCCGCGGCGGCAGTGGTGGCGGCGATCGACCGCGGCCTGACGCCGCGCCAGATCGTCACCCGTGCCGCGCTGGAGAACGCACTGGCGCTGGTGATGGCGACCGGCGGCTCGACCAACGCGGTGCTGCACTACCTCGCGATCGCGCACGCGGCCGGCGTGGCGTTCGCACTCGACGATGTCGAGCGGATCCGCCGCCGCACGCCGGTGCTGTGCGACCTCAAGCCGTCCGGGCGCTACGTCGCGACCGACTTCCACGCCGCCGGCGGCGTGCCGGCGGTGCTGCGCGAGCTGCTCGCGGCCGATCGGCTCAACGCCGATGCGCTGACCATCAGCGGCCGCTCGCTCGGCGAGGAACTCGAAAAGTGGCCGGAGCGCCGCGTCGACCAGCCGGTGATCCGACCGTTCGCCGAGCCCTTGTACGAGGAAGGCCACCTCGCCATCCTCAGCGGCAACCTCGCGCCCGCCGGCGCGGTGGCGAAGATCACCGGCCTCAAGAACCCGTCGATCGACGGCCCGGCGCGGGTCTTCGACTCCGAGGACGCGGCGATGGCGGCGATCCTCGCCGACAAGATCCAGCCCGGCGACGTGGTCGTGATCCGCTACGAGGGACCGCGCGGCGGCCCCGGCATGCGCGAGATGCTGGCGCCGACCGCGGCGATCATCGGCAAGGGTCTCGGCGATCAGGTCGGCCTCATCACCGATGGCCGCTTTTCGGGCGGCACCTGGGGCATGGTGGTCGGTCACGTCGCGCCGGAGGCGTTCGTCGGCGGCCCGATCGCCCTGCTTCGCGAGGGGGATCGCATCCGCATCGATGCGCACCAGCGAAGCATCGAGGTCGTGTTGAGCGACGAGCAGCTCGCGGAACGCAGGGCCGGTTGGCAGGCGCCGCCGCCGCGCTACACAAGCGGCGTGCTCGCGAAGTACGCGAAGGTCGTGAGCGGCGCGGAGCGCGGGGCGATCACCGATTCGTAGGGCGGGCACCGCCCGCCCTGCGTCCTAGGAGTCCCGCTCGTAGGGGAGCTTCGGCACGGTGGCCTGGGCACTGGCCGCCAAGGCACCGGACTTGCGCCGGTCCCGGATCAGCTCCCAGCGCCGATGCGGCAACGCCGTCCGGTACAGATCTTCGGGCATCGTGTTCTTCACCGACACCTTTCCCGCCAGAGAAATCCCCGCGGCGGCGTAGCAGTGCTGGACCATCGCGGAGCAGTACAGCGAGCCCTCGCGCGCAAGAAGGTTGGCGCGTTCGCGCAGCTGCGGACGCGCGACCGACAGCAGGGTGCCGACCAGCTCGCGCAGCGAGTAGCGCGTGCCGCCGGCGAGCAGGTCGAGTCCTTCCGTGAGCACCGTCCGGACCTGATCCTCGGTCAGCCCGAAGTCGAGGAAAGCAATGTTCGGAAATGCCTCCGCATCGCCATAGGCCTCCGCGCGGTTCTCCTGCACGCCGAGGCGGATGTGCTTCCGGTGGATGTCGATGTCCGACTCCAGCACCCAGTGGCGCCCGTCGATCCGTCGCCCGGCGCAGAGGAAGGCATGGGTCCACAGGCTCCGCGGTGCGCTCCGCGACAGCCCGTTCTGCAGCCGCCGGATCGCCCGCCCGAGCCGGTCCACGCCGCCGACCAGGCCGATGCGGCCTGCGGCCGCGTTGGCTTCGATGAAAGCAAGATTGTCGGGGGGGACGGATTCGAGCATGCCGCGCGCGGTTTGGGACGCTAGAATGTTCAATCCTCTCACAGGTGGGAATCGGGAGTGGGGATGCGGGAATGGAAGGCGAATCCTGCCGACCTCGCCGGTCCTTGCAATTCCATTCCCGCGTCCCCACTCCCGATTCCCGCCATGCCGATCTACGAATTCGTCTGCCAAGCCTGCGGCGAGCGCCTCGAGGAACTGATGCGCCTGTCCGATCCCGACCCCGTCGACTGCCCGAAGTGCGGCAAGCCGGCCCTCACCCGGGCGCTGACCGCGCCGTCGTTCCGCCTGTCCGGAAGCGGCTGGTACGAGACCGACTTCAAGAAGGACGGCGACAAGAAGCGCAATCTCGCCGGCGACGCCGGCGCGTCCGGCGGCGACAGCAAGCCCGCGGGCGACAGCAAGCCGGCGACGGAGAGCAAGCCGGCGGCGGACAGCAAGCCGGCCAGCACGGCGAGCGGCACCTCCGCCACGTGAGCACGCCGGGCGCGCCGGGGAACCCCTACGCGCCGCCCACGGCCGCTGTCGCCGACGCGCCGCTCGCGCTGTCGCCCGACGTCGAGCAGTTGCGCCGCGACCATGTCCGCCACGAGCGCGCGCTGCGCTCGATCGGCAGCCTGTATTGGCTGTCGACCATCGGAATGGCGCTGGTGACCTTCTTCACGATCAGTTTCGGGTCCCTCGATCATCGCCCCACCGGCGGCACGACCCTGGTGGCGCTCGCGCTCTACGGCGGTCTCACCGTCGGACTGGGAGCGGTCGCCTATGGCCTCAGCACGATGCGCGCGTGGGTGCGCATCCCGGCGATCGTGCTGTCCGCGCTCGGCATGCTGGCGATTCCGATCGGTACGCTGATCAACGGCTACGCGCTCTACCTGCTGCTGTCGAAGAAGGGCGCGACGGTCCTGTCCGCGGACTACGCCGAGGTGATCCGGGCCACGCCGCACGTCCGCTTCCGCCGCACGACCGGCGACTGGATCGCGCTCGCCATCCTGGTGCTGATCGTCGCCGGCTTCTTCGTGTTCGCGATCACCCGCGGCTGATCGGCCGCCGGCAGCGCCGCGGACTACAATCGCCGTCTTTTCATCACGCCCCATCCGCGCTGGAGAATCCTGATGCCCCTGTCGATCGCCGCCACCACCGCCCGTGCCCACGAGGTCGATGCCGACCTGGTCGTCGTCGGTCTCTACGAGGACAAGTCGCTCACGGCCGCCGCGGCCGAGCTTGATCGCGCGACCGGCGGGCTCGTCACGCGCCTGATCGAATCCGGGGACCTGTCGGGCAAGGCCGGCAAGGTCGGCAAGCTGGTCGGCCTCGCGGGGCCGAAGGCCAGCCGCGCGCTGGTCGTCGGGCTCGGCGAGGCGGCGAGCCTCGATGGGCCCCGCTACGCCAAGGCCGTCGGCGACGCGATGCGCGCTGCCCGCGCACTGCCGGCGCCGCGGCTGGTGTCCTACCTGACCGAGGTCGCCGTGAAGGGACGGGACGGCGCCTGGACGACGCGGCAGCACGCGCTCGTCGCCGATCGCGCGGCCTACAAGTACACCGCCACGGTGAAGCCGAAGGGCAATGGCGCCGGCTACACCGAGGTGCAGCTCGCCGGCGCGGACGCCCCCGCGATCGCGGTCGCCGCGGCGATCGCCGAGGGCGTCAACTTCGCCTGCGAGCTTGGCAATCTCCCTCCGAACCGCTGCAATCCGGCGTGGATGGCCGCGCAGGCGAAGACCATCGCCGACTCCGCCTCGGACAAGGTCACGCTGACCGTGCTCGAGCGCGACGCGATGGCCGAGCTCGGCATGGGCGCGCTGCTCGGCGTCGCGCAGGGCAGCGCGAATCCGCCGAAGCTCATCGCGCTGGAATACAAGGGCGGCGCCGAGGGCGCGGCCCCGATCGCGCTGGTCGGCAAGGGCATCACCTTCGACACCGGCGGCATCAGCATCAAGCCGGCCGCCAGCATGGAGGAGATGAAGTACGACATGATGGGCGGCGCCTCGGTGATGGGCGCTTTCCTCGCCGCCGTGCGGATGGCGCTGCCGATCAATCTGGTCTGCGTGGTGCCGGCGGTCGAGAACATGCCGGATGGCAATTCCTACCGGCCGGGCGACGTCGTCACCACGATGTCCGGACAGACCGTCGAGGTCGTCAACACCGACGCCGAGGGCCGCCTGATCCTGTGCGACGCGCTGACCTGGGTGCAGCGCTACAAGCCGTCGGCGATCGTCGACGCCGCGACGCTCACCGGCGCCTGCGTGGTCGCGCTCGGCAAGCACGCGCACGGGCTCATGACCAAGCATGACGATCTCGCCGCCGAACTCACCGCCGCCGGCGAGGCCACGCTCGACCGCGCCTGGCGCCTGCCGCTGTGGGACGACTACCAGCCGCAGATCGACTCCGCCTTCGCCGACATGGCCAACGTCGGCGGCAAGAACGGTGGCGCCATCACCGCCGGCTGTTTCCTCGCGCGCTACACCGAAGGCCAGCGCTGGGCGCACCTCGACATCGCCGGCACCGCCTGGGACGAAGGCCGCAAGGGCATGGCGACCGGCCGTCCGGTCTACCTGCTGGCGCAGTGGCTGATCGACCGCGCGTGAACCGGCGCAGCGTGCTGCGCGGGGCCCTCGCCGCCCTGCTGACGGCCGGGCTGGCCGGTCTCGCGCCGGGCAGCCTCGGGGCCCAGGCGCTGCCGCCGTTCAAGATGACTTCGGTGGCCCTGTACCAGCCGGAGGAGATGATTCCCATCCGCTTCGGCGGCGAGGTCGAGACGCTGGCCGACTACATCAACTCCCTTCGGGCCAGCGCCGAAGCGAGCTTCGCCGGCGCGAAGCGTGGCCAGGGGGCGACCGGGGCGATCGTCGTCGCGCTGCGTCCGGGGCCGCGTTCCAAGGTCTGGCTGGCCCTCGGCGACAACAGGCTCGACGACGACCTGAAGCAGGCGTTGATCCGGACGCTCGAAGCGGTTCCGCCGCCCGAGGTCCACGGCGGGCCATTCGCGTTCAGCATCAACTTCGAGGCCTGGGGCGGCGGCAAGCCGGTGTCCACGCGCGAGGATCCGCTGGCCATCGCGCCGGAGTGGCGGGACGCGAAGGTGGACGGTGGCTTGCTCCCGGATGCCGTCCTCGACGTGATCTGGCCGGACCAGCGCTGAGTTGCCGGCTGAAGCGCATCGCGGTGGCGACGAACGCCCCGTCGATCGCCGTGGCCGCCCCGCTGGTCGCTCGCTCGCCGCTCACCTCCTCCTGGAACCCTTCCGCCGATTGATTTCCTGCGGCCTTGGCCCATCATCGCGGCCCCTTTCCACAGGTCCGATGACAGCAGGAGCTTCCTTCGTTGCAGACGATCCCGGCGGCCCTGGAGGCCGATGTTCGACGTGACCTGGCCGGCGAAGCGATTCGCTGGCGTGGCAGCCCGGATGGATGGCTCATGGCGCGCGGCCAGTTGCCCGCCCTCGTCGTCGGCATTCCGTTCTTCGCGTTTTCCGTATTCTGGGAAACGATGGTGCTGCTGATCGACGACCCGAAGGCGGCGTCGTTCAAGGCCTTCGGAATCCCCTGGGGGCTGATGTTCGTCGGGGTCGGCCTCTCGCTGGTGTTGTCACCGATCTGCAAGGCGTGGATGGCGAAGCGGACGCTCTACGTCGTCACCGACGCCCGCGCCGTGATCTACGAACGAGCGTTGGAAACGCGAATCGCTTCCTTTCCGCGTTCGGCCATCAGCAGCTTCGAGCGCCACTCCGCGGCCGACGGCAGCGGCAACCTGGTGTTCCTGCGGACGATCGAACGGGGTTCGCGGCGCTCGAAGGTGACCGAGATCGGCTTCCTCGGGCTCACGGACGTCGGACCCGCGGAGCGCGCACTGCGCGAACTGCTGGGCGATAACCGCTAGGCTTGCCGCCGCAACGAGGACGATCATGCCCCGCGCCGACTTCTATCTCATCGCCAAGGACCGTTTCCGCGACGACCCGCTGCTGCTGGTCTGCGAGCTGGCACGCCGCGCCTTCGACAGCGGCCAGTTCTGCGCGATCCTCGCGCGCGACGCGGACGAGGCCGACGTGCTCGACGAGAAGCTGTGGTCCTTCGACGAGGATGCCTTCGTCGCCCACCAGCGGGCTGGCGACGAGGACGACGCGGACACGCCGGTGCTGATCGTCGCGCCCGACCAGGTCACGCCCGACCGGCCGCTGCTGATCAACCTGCGCGACGCCTGCCCGACGACGCCGTTCCAGCGCGTGCTCGAAGTCGTGCCGGCCGACCCGGCGGCACGCGAGGGCTCGCGGTCGCGCTGGCGGGAGTATCAGCAGCGCGGGGTCGAGCTGAAGAAATTCGACATGTGACGGTCGATTGTGGGAGCGGCGCGAGCCGCGATGGAGGAGGGGCGCAAGCCCCGACCGAGGCGCGAGTCGATGCGACGAGCATCGGTGCTTGCGCCCCTCCCGCCAGAGCCAAGGTAGGGCGGGCAATGCCCGCCATGCCGTGGCGCCTCGCAATGGCGAGCGATGCGCGACCTACTTCGAGCGGAACGCCGCCGCCATCGCCTGCGAATCGAAACCGCCGCCGGCGCTGCCGTGCTCGGCGTAGCGGTACAGCGCGGCCGAGTAGATGCCCGCGAGCGCGGCCTGGATCAGCGCCAGCAGCATGACGGCGACCACGGTCAAGCCGCCGAATACCGCCGCTGCGGCGCCGCCGAGCTTCGCGCCGGCGAACACGGACAAGACAATGCCGACGACCACGACGAACGCGATCAGCAGGCCGAACACCAGTCCGACGCCGCCGTTGCCGATGACACTCTCGCCCCAGGTCTTCTTCAGTAGCAGTGCGCTCTTCTTCACCGCCTCGATCGGACCGACGTCCTCGTGCACCAGCACCGGTACGGTGAGATAGGTGAGCACCGTCCAGGCCGCACCGAACAATCCGGCGACGATGCTGCCGACCCAGCCGGCGCGTTCCTCGATCATCCGGAGGATCATGCCGACAGTGGCGGCGATCGCGGCGTAGCCGAGGATGGCGCCGAACTTCGAATTGGCGATGCGGAAGCCGTCGCCGACGGTCGGGTCACCTCCCTCGAGACGGATCATCGCCGCACCGACCAGTGCGGCGTTGAAGTAGAACATCACGACGTACTGCACGAGGTAGAACCCGAACACGACGACGCCTGCGACGATCCGGGTCGCGGGTTCGTGCGCGTGACTTTGCAGCTGTTGCACCCAGCCGGACAGGAAGGCCGGCACCGCGAAGCTCGCGACGACGAGGATGGCGGCGAGCGCGGACAGGAGCGGGAAGATCAGCAGTTCCTTGTCGGAGCGCAGAACCGAGGCGCTGGCTTTCATCAGGGTCCAGCTGCGGGAGAGGCGGTCGAACATGGCTGACTCCGAGGAAATGTCGGGGGTGTGCGCACCGTAGTTCGAGGCGGCGGAAGTGCGCGCATGCCGATCGTCTGGGGGCGACTGTCGCATGGGAACACGTCGACGCGCGCGACACGAAGGTGACAGCGATCCGTCGTCGTCTTTGGCACCGATTGCGGGTCCGCAGCGGCTGTCGGCTCCGGCGGCCGGGGAAAGGACGCTCATCAAGTTTCACGCGGGAGTATCGGCGGCTTTGCTACTCTTTTTTAGTTGCGCAAGGACGGGCGCTCCGCCCGGACCCCGCAGTACACGCATGGGAGTCGAGACATGACGATGGGGATGCGTGCCGCGTTCGCGGCCCTGCTGTTGACGATTGGCCTTGCGGCGGCCGCTGCGCCGCCGCTCCTGGTCCGGGACGGCGAAGCGATGCGATTGGCCGCGGCCGCCGAGTCCGGCGCGCGTCGCCTCTCCGGCGCTTCCGGCCCCGAGCAGATTGCGAAAGCGGAAGCGCAGTTGGCGCAGATCGAACGACTCGCGGCCCTGAGCGACGATCGCCGCGTCGCCGTCGGCCCGGCGGCGGTCCAGCGGCTGGTACGCGCCGCCGAGCGGCTGCAGGCGGCGCTCGACAGCGCTCGCGCCACGTCCGCTCCCGCAGCACCCGGCAAGGCGGCCGCGGCGCTAGGCACCGTCACCGGTACGGTGACCGACGCGGTCACCGGCACGCCGCTCGCCGGCATCTCGGTGCAGGCGCGCAACTTCACGACCCAGGCGATTCCGACCGGTGCCGGCGTCGTCGCCACCAATGCGACCAACGCCAGTGGCGTGTTCACGCTCACCCTGCCGGCGGGTCCGTACCACGTGCGCACGCTGAATGCGGGCACCGTCGCCGCACTGGCGCCGGGCTACCGCAACCGCGCCTTCGGCTTCGCGCCCGACTGCGACGATAGCCTGTACTGCCCGCGCTACGTCGGCAGCGTCGTCACCGCGGCCGACAACTCCGCCGTCAACAACGTCAATTTCGCGTTGAACCGAGCGGGCGCGATTACCGGCACGCTGCGCAAAGCCTCCGACAACTCCGTGCTGGCCGGTGTCAGCATCAATGCCGTGGGCGAGAACGGCTTCATCTTCCTCGGCGCCAGTACCAACGCGTCCGGCGTCTACACGCTGAACGGCGCCCCGCCGGGGCGCTACCGGGTCTATGCCGGCCTCGACCCGGCCAACGTCCCGGCGCACGCCGGACTGGAATCGGCCCTGTACCGCGCCAGTGGCGGAAGCCTGCCGTGCTCGCTCAATACCGACTGCAGCTTCGCACCGGGCGATCTCGTCACCGTCGCCGCCAACACCACCACCGGCGCCATCGATATCTCCGCTCCGGGCCAGACCGTGGTCAGCGGCACCGTCACCGAGGACCCGTCCGGTACGCCGATCGCCGGCGCGCTGGTCTACCTGATCTCGGAAGACGGCTACACCTACGGCCAGTCCGATCCGGCACCGGGCGATCCCAACGGCGCCAGCACCGATGCCAGCGGCAACTACGTGTTCAGCCAGGTGCGGCCCGGCAACTACCGGCTCTACGTCACCGCTGCCGGCTACCTGTCGGAGGCCTATCCGAACACTCGCTGCGCCGATCCGCAGGTCTGCCACATCCTGTCGACCGGCGGCGTCATCGCGGTTGCTGGCGGCAGCACCCTGTCCGGCCGCAATCTCGCGCTGTCGCGCGGTGCCAGCATCTCCGGAACGATCACCCGCGCGTCCGGCGGCACGCCCGTGGTCGGTGCGATCGTCGGCGCGGGCAATTCGGCGTTCTCCGAGGTTTCCCGCGCGGTCACCGATGCCAGCGGCAACTACACGCTGTCGGGAATGCCCGACGGCGTGATGCACGTCTACGCCTATCTCAACGGCGTCAGCGACGTCACCGACACCGCCTACGGCAACAGCATCTGTCCGGCCGCCGAGATCGGCTTCTGCCTCAACGCGGGTCCGGGTATCACTGCCTCGGCCGGGACCCCGGTCACCGGCATCAACATCGCGATGGCGCGCGGC
>JBGAPI010000071.1:0-1195 GCA_044221335.1 Ahniellaceae bacterium | reverse complement strand
GGCGCCCGGCGGCACCATCAGCGGTGTGATCACCGACGGGACCACCGGCGTCCCGGCGCCCTCGAATCGCACGCGGGTCGAGATCTTCGCGGTGCCGGCGCCCGGCGCGCCGCAGCCGACCTCGTACACCTTCATCGAGCTGCAGGCCAACGGCGCCTACAGCGCCTCCGGCCTGGCGCCGGGTGCTTACCGGGTGATCTTCGCAAGCAACAGTTCGGTCGGCTGGGTCGACACCTCGTTCGGCGGCCAGCCCTGTCCCCGCGGCGGCTGCGATCAGTCGGTGCTGCCGACCGTGTTCGTCACCGCGGGGGCGACCACCAGCGGCGTCAACCAGACGGTCCCGCGCGGGCATCTGATCGGCGGCAGCGTCAGCGACGCCGGGACCGGCCAGCCGATCGCGACGATCAAGCAGTTCGACGCCACCGGACTGTCCAGCCGATCGATCGGCTTCTACACCGACATCAACAACTATGCAGGTTTCGGTCAGCTCGATACCGCCGGGCGCTACATGTCGCGCACCGGCTTTCCGGACGGCCCGATCTTCGGCGGCACCTTCCTGCTGCGCAACCTGCAGCCACTCGGTTTCGGCTACGTCGACACCCTTTACAACAACCACGACTGCCCGTGGTTCTCCTGCGGCGTGACCAGCGGCAACGCGTTGACCATCGCCGGCGCGGATCTGAACGGCGTCAATTTCGTGCTGCGCCAGGGGGGCGTCATCGCCGGCACCGTGCGTCGCGGCAGCGATTCCGCCCCGCTGGAGACCGTGCTGGTCGAGGCTTGGAATACCGCTGGCAAGAAGGTCGGCGAGAGTCGCAGCGACCCGAACGGCGGCTACTTCATCTACGGTCTGCCGAGCGGTACGTACTACCTCACCACCTCGAACCAGCTCGGCTATCTGGACGAGGCCTACGACAACGTTCCGTGCGAGCCGTTCTGCAATCCGGTCAACAGCAATGCGGTGACGGTGACGGAACCGGCCACGACCGGCGGTCGTGACTTCGCCCTCGACCAGGCCGCGAAGATCAGCGGCACGGTGACTGATGGCGCGGCTGCGGCCAATGTCCCGGTCGAGATCTACGGCGCGGTCGGCAATTTCATCCGCAGCACGACCAGCAGCGCCACCGGCGCCTACCAGTTCGCCGATCTCGCGGCCGGCCGCTACTACGTCCGGACCCGCAACGCGACCGGTCGT
>JBGAPI010000016.1:0-100562 GCA_044221335.1 Ahniellaceae bacterium | reverse complement strand
GGCGATGGCGCGCGGTGCGCGCCCCACGCCAGAAGTCACACCTCCTTCCGGCATTCGATTCCGTTTTCGCCGCGGTCGCAAAGTCGGCGGTACGACGGACTTCGTTGCATCCCGGGAGGGGACGATGAAACGAACACTTGTGGCACTGGCTTTGGGGCTGGCGACGATCGCGTGCGCGGCGCACGCGGAGACCGCGCCGGCGAAATTCGAAGGGCGCTGGCAGGGCGTGATCGGGATCCCCGAGCGGCCGGTCGATGCCACCGTCGACCTCGCGCGCGATGCGAAGGGCGTGTGGGTCGGCTCCACCGACCTGCCGCAGCTGAAGACGCGCGGGGCGGCGCTCGGCGCGTTCAAGCTCGAGGGCGGCGAACTCGTCGCCACACTGACCGACGCGCTCGCCGGTCCTGGCGAGAACAAGGCGTCCTACCAGCTGCATTTCGGCGAAGACGGCCTCCTGCACGGCGAGTTCCACCAGGGCGGCTGGCGCACCTCGATCGCGCTCGCGCGGGTCGGCGACGCGGCGGTGCAGCTGCCGCGACCGCGCGGCACGATGCCGAAGTCGACCGAAGGCACCTGGACCGGCGACTTCATCGGCTCGGGCGGCTACGTCCGCCACGTGACGATGGTGTTCTCCAACCCGGACAAGAACGGCACCCAGGCCACCTTCCACGTCGAAGGCAAGCGGACGACCGACATCCCGGTGAGCTGGCTCGGCTACAGCGACGGTTTCCTGCAGATGGAATCGCCGATCAACGTCGGCTACGAAGGCCGGTTGTCGGCCGACGGCAAGCACTTCAACGGCCTCTGCAACGTCGCCGGCACCGAATACCCCCTGAACCTGGAGCGCGCGAAATGAGTCGCTTTCACGGCCTCCTCGGGGCGGCGATTGCCCTCGCGCTCAGTGCCCCTGTCCAGGCGGACACGATGTTTCGCGGCGATCCCGCCCACACCGGCGTCTACCCCGGAGCCGCGCCGCGCACGCTGAAGGGCGTGAAGTGGAGTTTCCAGACCGGCGACCGCGTGTTCGGCTCGGCGGTCGTCGACCACGGCACGCTGTATTTCGGCAGCAACGACGGCGTCGTCTACGCGCTCGATGCGAAGAACGGCAAGCAGCGCTGGAACGCGCCGACCGGCGGGCCGGTCGCGTCCACGCCCGCGCTGGCGAAAGGCGTGCTCTACGTCGTCAGCTACGACGGCCGCCTGCACGCGCTCGATGCGACGACCGGTGCGACGAAATGGAAGTTCGCGACCGGCGGCGAGCGCCGCTTCGAGGCGAAGGGCATCCATGGCCAGGCGCCGAAGTCGCAGACCATGCCGGACATCTACGACTCGTACCTGTCGAGCCCGCTGGTCATCGACGGCCTCGTCTACTTCGGCAGCGGCGACAGCAACGTCTACGCGGTCGATGCGGCGAGCGGCGCGCTGCGCTGGAAGTTCGCGACCGGCGACGTGGTCCATGCCTCGCCCGCGTTCGCCGACGGCACGATCTACATCGGCAGCTGGGACGGCAAGTTCTACGCGCTCGATGCGAAGTCGGGGGCGAAGCGCTGGGAGTTCCAGGCCGGTGTCGACGAGGCGATCCACAACCAGCAGGGCTTCCAGGCCTCGGCCGCGGTGGTCGACGGCACGGTCTACGTCGGCTGCCGCGACGCGCATGTCTACGCGCTCGATGCGAAGACCGGCGCGAAGCGCTGGGACGTGTTCACCAACCTGTCGTGGGTCAACACCACGCCGGCGGTCCGCGACGGCCGCGTCTACACCGCCACCTCGGACAGCGGCCTGATCCAGGTGTTCAACGCAGCGGACGGCAAGGAGATCTACCAGCAGAAGGTGAAGTCCTACATCTGGGGTTCACTGTCGCTGGCCGGCGACGTCTTCGTGGTCGGTCAGTTCAACGGCACGCTCGAGGGTCGCGACCAGAAGAGCGGCGACGTGCTGTGGAGCTTCCGCACCGAGGCGGCGAAGAAGAACGCCGGCTGGGTGCTGGCCGCGGACGGCAGCTTCAACCAGCCGCTGATGTATCCCTCGAACTGGCTCGAGGAGCCGGCGGTGGCACAGGAGCGGCAGTACAGCGTCGGGTCGTTCGTGGCTTCGCCGACGATTGCGGACGGTGTGATCTACGTGGGCGCGACCGACGGGAAGATGTACGCATTGGAGTAGGGCGGCCATTGGCCGCCATCGTGAGGCGGTGAGGCAATGGCGCGCAGTGCGCGCCCTACGTAGGGCGGCCATTGGCCGCCATGGCGAGGCGGTGGGGCGATGGCGCGCGGTGCGCGCCCCACGTAGGGCGGCCATTGGCCGCCATCGCGAGGCGGTGGGGCGATGGCGCGCAGTGCGCGCCCCACGTAGGGCGGCCACTGGCCGCCATGGCGAGGCGGTGGGGCGATGGCGCGCGGTGCGCGCCCCACGTAGGGCGGCCACAGGCCGCCATCGCGAGGCGGTGAGGCAATGGCGCGCATTGCGCGCCCTGCCGTCGGCGCGGCCACTGGCCGCCATGGCGAGGTGGTGGGGCGATGGCGCGCAGTGCGCGCCCTACGAGCGCAGCGCCTCCACCGGGTCCAGACGCACAACCCCCTGCGCCGCCAACCGCGTCGCCGCCAGCGCCACCACGAGGCAGAACCCGGCAGCGACGGCGGCCGCGATCGGATCGATGCCGGACAGCCCGTACAGCAGCGCCGACAAGCTCCGGCCCAGCAGCATCGCAACGGGTATTCCGACGAGGACGCCGACGCCGGCGGTGAGCGCCCCGCGCCGTAATTGGCGACCGAGCTCGTCGCGCGGCGTCGCACCGAGCGCAAGGCGCAGTCCGATCTCGCCGGCGCGCAGTGCGACCAGCGCGGCGATCGCGCCATAGAGGCCGATCGCGGCGAGCAGCAGGCCGCCGACGCCGAGCACCGCGAGCAGGAGGCGGCCGAGCCTCTGCGGCAGCAGGATCATCCCGTAGAGATCGGCGGCGATCGTGGCGCGGCGCAGTGGCAGGTCCGGATCGACGCGGCGCAATGCGTCGGTCAGCAGCGGCAGCGCGCCGACGGCGTCGCTCCGGGCCCGGGCGATCAGCACCAGTGAGCCCGCCGCACCGTCTTCGAGCGCGTCCGCCAGCGGCAGGTAGACGTTCGGGCGCACGGCGGCGTGGATGCCGTTCAAGCTCAGGTCCGGCGCGACGCCGACGATGCGCGCGTCGCGGTCGAACATGCGCAGGTGCACGCCGATCGGATCGCGGCCACCGAGGTAGCGCGCCACGAAGCTCTGGTCGACGATCGCCTCGCCGCTGCCGACGCCGTTCGCCGGCCACGCGGTGCCGGCGACGAGACGCACGCCGAGCGTGTCGAAATAGCCGGCGCCGACCCGCACCGACTGCGCCACAGCGGGCTTGCCGTCGGGGCTGGCGTAACCCTCGACGTCGAGCGTGTCCTCGGTCTCGCCGACCACCAGCGGCATCTCGCCGGCCCAGGTCCAGCGCTCGATGCGCGGTTCCTTCGCGAGCAGCGCGTCGATCGCGGCGAGGTCGGCGCGGGTGCGCTCCGGCGCCTGCCGCACCATGCCAGGCTCGAGCGCGGCGAGCGCGATGCGGTCGAGCTGCATGCCGGTCTCGCTCGCTTCGGCGTGCAGCACCGCGCGGCCGAGCAGAGCGGCGCCGTAGAGCAGCACCAGGCTTGCGGCGATCTGGCTCGCCAGCAGCATGCTGCTGCGACGACCGCCGAGCACGGCGACGCCGGCGGAACTTCGCAGGCCGTCGGTGCGCGCGGCGCCGAGCACGTGACGCAGCGGGCCCAGCGCCGCCAGCGCCGCACCGGCCAGCGCGACGCCGATGCTGAGCGCGACGCGGGAGGGGGAGAGCAGCGCGGCCGCGTCGACCGGCAAGCCATCGAGATCGGCGAGCGCCGCGAGTCGCGCCGGCAAGGTGACGGCCACCGCGAGCCCGAGCGCGACCGCCGCCAGGACCGGCAGCGACAATTCCAGCGCGACCTCGCGCCACAGGATGGCCCGCGGCGCGCCGAGCGCCAGCTTGGTCGCGAACTCGCGCTCGCGCGCCAGCACCCGGAGCAGCACGAGGTGCGCGAGGTTGGCAAAGGCCAGGACCAGCACGGCGATCGCGCTGCCGGCGAGCAGAGTCGTGAGCGCGACGACGCCGGCACGATCGCGGGCGCCGACGGCCGCCGCTTCGGCCGACAGAAGCTGGGTATCGCGTGTGCCGGCGGCGCCGTTGGGCAGCGCTCGCGCGACCGTGGTAGCGAAGCGTGTCGCCGTCGCCTCCAGCGCCAGCGGACTGCGCAGGACCAGGCGCAACCAGCCCCAGCTGCGATTCGTCAGATCGAGGCCGGCATACTGCACCGGTCGCAGTTGTGCCCAGGTCTGGATCGGCAACCACAGCCGCGGCATGGCGCCGAGAGCGAGGCCCTGGAACTCGCGCGGCAGCACTCCGACCACGGTCGCCTCACCGCCGTTGACCCTGATCCGGGCGCCGACGCGACCACGCTCGCCGAGCTCGGCGGCATAGGCCGAGGACAGCAGGACGACCGGCGGCGCGCCGCTGCGATCGTCGTCTGCGGCGAGCAGGCGACCCGCTTCCGGGCGGACGCCCAGCACACCGAACAGGTTCCCGCTGGCGACTCCGCCGCCGACGATCGCCGTCGCGCCACCGTCGCCGATCGCGAGGGTCCGTTGCTGCCAGGCGGCGATCGGCAGATCCGCCGATGCCGCCTGCAGGTCCGCGAAGTCCTGCCAGGACCAGGTGTCGGCGCTCACGGCGAGCTCGGCCGGCCGATCGACCCCGGGGAGGCTGCTGGCGCCGATCCGTTCGGCGAGTGCGGTCGCCAGGTGGAACAGGGCGAGTCCCAAGGCCAATGCCAGCACGATGGTGAGGTTCTGCCAGGGATGGCGGTACTGGGCACGGAGGGCGCGGAGCAGGGAGGTCATGGGGCGAGACTCGGGCCGGATCAATTGCGGCTGCAAGTGCTGTGCCATGGCACCTTGTCGTGCCTTGTCGCCGTCTGCCCGTTTCAGTTGCGCGATTCCGTGCGGTGGGCGGGCGGATTCGGACGTTGCCCCCTCACCCTACCCTCTCCCCCGCAGGCGGGGGAGAGGCGCATTCGCAGCGCCTCGCTCAGCACCTTGGTTCTCGCGGACGGACAAGCTCCCTCACCCCCGCTTGCGGGGGTGAGGCAGGAACTGTCCGCGCATGCGTCGACCTGCCGAACGCCAGCGCAAGTAGCTCTGGCCGGGATGGGGGTTGGGGCGAGGGGGCTAGACGACCCGATAGACCTGCCCGGTCTGCGCCCCCTCGACACTGCGGCTGAACGCCAGCGCCGCCCGCGCCGCCGGTACCGGCTCGAAGCCGCGGAAGAACGGCGCGTAGTTCGGCATCGACTCGGTCAGCACCGTCGGGCTCACCAGGTTGATCCGGAGCCCGCGCGGCAGCTCGATCGCGGCGGCGCGGACGAAGGCTTCGAGGCCGCCGTTGACGAGGCTGGCCGAGGCGCCGGCGACGATCGGCTGGTCGGCGAGGATGCCGCCGGTGAGCGTGATCGAGCCGCCGTCGGCGAGGCGGTGCGCCGCGAGCAGCGCGAGCTGCACCTGGCCCATGAGCTTGTCGTTCAGGCCGATCTGCCACTGCTCGGGGGACAGCGCGGCGAGCGGCGCGAAGGCCACGTTGCCGGCCGCGCTGACGACGGCGTCCAGCGGTCCGATGCGGTCGAGAGCGGCGGCGACGCCGGCGCGGTCGGTGAGGTCGATCTTCACCGCGCCGCTGTTGCGGCCGGCGGCGATGATCTCGTGGCGGGCGCCGAGCTCGGCGGCGACGGCACGACCCAGGGTGCCGTGGGCGCCGACGACGAGGATGCGCTTGCGGCTGGACGGGGTGTTCGAGGTGCTCATGGGAAGCTCCGTGGAGGATGAGGAAGCGGCGTTTGTCGCCGTGGGCATACAATGCGCCGCGATGGCTTCGCCAAACATCCCATCTTCACGGAAACTTCGTTCGCCACCGCGAACAATTCTCGGCCGCGCCGACCAGATGCTGTGTTTTCTCGCGGTGGCCGAGGCCGGCAGCCTGACCGCGGCGGCGGAGCGGCTCGGCCGCTCCAAGGCGCACGTCAGCGCCGAGCTGGCGGACCTCGAGCGCGCGCTCGGCGCGCAGCTGCTGCTGCGCACGACACGCCGGCAGAGCCTGACCGAGAGCGGCCGGATCTACCTCGACTACGCCCGCAGCCTGCGCGACACGCTGGGCGAGGCCGACGGTGCGGTCTCCGCGTTGCGTTCCGAGGTCTCCGGGAAACTCCGGATCACCGCGCCGACCTCGTTCGGCGACTCCTTCCTTGCGCCGCTGGTGCTGTCGTTCCAGCGCCGGCATGTCGGAATCGAGGTCGACCTCGACCTGTCGGTGATCCGCCGCGACCTCGTCGCCGATGGCTATGACCTCGCGTTCCGCTCGTCGCGCACGGTCGAGGAGCACCTGGTCGCGCGACCGCTCGGCGTGATCCGCGAGGTGCTGGTCGCCGCGCCCGAGGTGCTGAAGGCCCACCCGTCGCCGCGCACACCGGATGATCTCGCCGCCCTGCCCTGCGTGATCAACAGTCACTACCGCGACGATCACCTTTGGACGCTGGAACGCAGTGGAATGACCCACACCGTCGCCGTCGGCGGACGGATCAGCATCAACCATTTCGGCGGCCTGCGCCGCGCCGCGCTGTGCGGCGCCGGCGTGGTGCGGCTGCCGCTGTACTTGCTCGCCGAGGACATCGCCGCCGGTCGCCTGGTCCGCGTGCTGCCCGACTGGGAGCCGGTGCCGACGCCGCTCTATCTCGTCCACCCCGCCCGCCGCCACCAGCCGCTGCGGACACGCGTGTTCATCGACTTCGTGCTGGGATGGTTCCGCCAGGAGGGGCAGCGCCCCTGGTTTCGGTAGAGCGGCGCTTGCGCTGCCGCGCGGCCCATCTCGCCGACGCGACGCAGAGCGGCGCCTGCGCCGCTGCGCGGTGCGCGCCCTGCAGGCCTTGAGGCCCAGCGGACCAAGGTCCGCTCTACGGCTTCTTGGGGTCGGGGTACACCGGCCCCACCGCCGCGATCTCGACCGCCCGCGGCAGCAGCCAGGTGTCGTTGTAGCGCAGCCGGACGCGCTTGATCGCGAGCGGCAGCTGGTACATCAGGAGCACGTGCAGGGCGCCGCCCGTGTCGGCCTCGAACCAGCCGGCGAAGCGGCCGCTCGCGTCGAAGAAACCGAAGTCGGCGCCCGCTTCGAGCGGCGTGTCGCGGTCGCCGTCGACGATCTCGATGTCGTCGAGGTCGAACGCACGCTCGCGGCCGGCGAAGTCGAGTTCGATCGCGACCGTGCGCTGCCCCGGCAGGTTCTTCCAGGACGCCGTCGGGCCGTAGGCATAGGCGCGGTAGAACGACACCGTGCCGGCGCCGGAAGCCCGTGCGTCGGTGACGAGTTCCGCCTTCAGCGTGGCGATCGCCGGCGAATCAGCGGTCGGCGCCGTGGGGGTCGTGGACGCGGGGGCGGCGGCGAGGTTGCCTCCTGCAAGGAACGCAGCGGCGAGCAGGGCGGGATTCATCCGCGGAGTATCGCTGATGCGTCGACCCCGATCCGTGTCAGGGATCGGGATAAACGGGGCCGCTGCCCGCGATCCGCGCCGGCTGCGCCAGCAGCCAGTCGTCGCAGTAGCGCAGGCGGAATTTGCGGACCACGACCGGCAAATCAAACATCATCAGCACATGCAGGGTGTCGCCGACCTCGGCCGTGTGCCAGCCGGCGAAGTGGCCGGCGGCGTCGAAGAAGCCGAAACCCGGGGCGGCATCGAGCTCGCCCTCGTGCTCGGCGTCCACGATCTCGATGTCGTCCATGTCGAACGAGCGGTCGTAGCCGACGAAACTCATCTCCACGGCGACCATGCGCCGGCCCGGCGGACTCGACCAGGTCGCCGATGGACCGTAGGTGTAGGCGCGGTGGAAGCGCGCGCTGCCGGCGCCGGAGTCGCTGGCATCGACGACCTGCTCGATCGTCGCTGCCGGCTCCGTGGCCAATGCGCCGCGGCCGAACAGGCTGGCGAGCAGCAGCGCGGGATTCATTGCGAGATTGCGTTCCATGTCGACAGGAACGACGGCGAGCGGCCGAACGTACAGCGGCCGCTCGCTGCGGACTCAAGGATCGCCCCCGAACCTGAACTCCCTCTGCATCATCGTTGGCACGGCGCCATCCGCATCGTTCCGTCCGCGGCGATCAGCAGCGTCCCGCCGGACGAAGTCTGCACTAGCAGCTCACCGGTGGTCGTCAGCCACTGGGCTTTCGTGGAGCTCGGCAAGCGGCGCCAGGGCTCGGCCAACCAGGCGCCGTCGACCCGACGCAGCGCATGCAGCATCCCGACGTTCATCGTGAGGTGCCAGATCCCGTCGACGACGATCCAACGATCGCCAAGGCGAAGGATGTCGTCGATCGGGCCGAGCATCACGAGCTGACGAGTTCCGTCCTCGCCGACGAACACGACCTCGCCGCCGAATTCGCCGCGGTTGGAGGCCACCAGCCATCCGCCGTCGATGGCCACCGCGAAATCCGGCACCACGCGTGCGGTACCAGTGTGGTCGTAGCCCGCGAGGTGCGGTTGCGGTGCCGGTTCGGGCGTTGGCAGCGGCCAGACGATCGCGCCGTCGCGGATAAGTTAGGCCATCGACTGCAGCCGCGTAAGGTCGTGGTCGACCTCCAGCCGCCGACCGCGCGGCGCCTCCGGCGCCTTGTCGACCGCCGGCGTGCAACTGACGATGTCGACGAGTCCGCCGCCGAGGTAGTGGCGATCGATCACCACGACGTCGTCATGAAGCGTGGCAGAGGTCTCGACGCCATCGATGCGGCGCAAGGCTTCCTCCGCGGCGCTGCGCATCGGCGGGTACCAGTTGCTCGCGGCAATCGCGTCGAGGGCAGGTCGTGCTGCCGTCGCCCGCAGTTCACCCAGCGAGCGGGCGGCAGCACCGGCAAGTTCGATGTCCTCGTCCTGGCGCATCGCGTCGACCAGCGCCGACGCGACGCTCGGATCGCCGAGTCGTCCCAGTGTTCGCGCCGCGTCGACCCTGCGATCCCAATTCTCGGCACGTAACAGATTCGCGACCAGGGGCACGAGCGGACGCGCCTTCTCGCCGAGCCTCTCGACGTCGTAGAGAACCCCTGTGTCGGCGTTGTCGCGAAGGCGCTGGGCGATCTCGTCCACACTCGGTGCCGCTTCGTCGGCACGCGTTGCCGTAGAGATGGACACGAGGAGTGGAAAGGTCGCGAGCAGCCAGCGCTTCATTGGAAAGCTCCAGTACGACAACGGGCGGGAACGACATCGCGAGGCGACGTCTACTCCGATGGCTCCGCCACGACGGTCCGCCCCCGCACCAGCGCCCGAGTCGCCACCACGAACACGCCGGACAGCACCATCGCGCCGCCGATCCACAGCTTGGTGCCGGGGCGGTCGCCCCAGAAGACGATGCCGAGGACGATCGCGAACACCGGCGCCAGCAGCAGGTAGGGCGTGATCTGCGCGACCGGATGACGCTGCAGCAGCCAGAACAGCAGGCCGTGGCCGACCACCGAGGCGAGCAGTCCCGAGTAGACGACGCCGGCCCAATGTTTCCATTCCGCGCCGGGCAGCGTCGACCACGCGCCGGGTTCCAGCACCGCGGAGATCGCCAGCAGCACCGGGATGCCGATCAGCGCCGCCCAGGCCTGCAGCTGGAAGGTGTGGATGCCGGACAGGCCGCGCATCAGCGTGGTGCCGAGCGCCAGCACCACCGCCGACACCACGGTGATGACGATCGCCTGCGGAGCCTCCAGCGCGGAGGGATCGAAGCCGAGGATCAGCACGCCGCCGAACGCGAGCGCGATGCCGAGCCCGGTGCGGATGCCGATGCGCTCGCCGAGCAGCCACCAGGCGAACAGCGCGCTCATCGGGATGTAGGTCTGCAGCGCGATCGCGACGCCGGCGATGTGCGCGGCCGACCGCAACGCCCAGAAGTTGAGACCGAAGTGCAGCGCGCCGGAGCACAGCGCTACGACGACGAGGCGCAGGCGCTGTCCTTCCGGAACAGGCTTCAGCCACGGCAGCAGCGCGAGCAGCACGATGACCAGGCGCAGCGCCGTGAACAGGAACGGCGGGATCTGCTTCAGTGCGATCGACGACGCGAGGAAGTTGCCGCCCCAGGCGAGGCAGATCGCCAGCACCAGCGCGAAGTGGCTGGCCGGGATGCGGGTCGACGTCATCCGTGCTGCGCGTCCGTCGATGTCGGACCGCGGTCGCTGCGGACTTTCACCAGGCGATGCCGAGGCGGCGCAGCAGCTTGGCTGCGACCCACAGCGGACCGATGGCCAGATACGTGAGGTCGGTGAGGAAGGACGGCCGGCGTCCCTCGACGTGGTGTCCCCAGAACTGCGCGATCCAGGCCAGCACGAACACGCCGCCGGCGAGCTCGAGCAGCGGCAGCGCGCCGATCCGCTCGAACAGGAACCAGGTCAGCGCGCCCATCGCCGCGAAGCCGACCAGCATGGCGAGACCGAGCGCGCGCGACAGCTTCAGGTACCACTGCAGTGCGAGGAACATCGCGAGGCCCGCCCAGGCGCCGGGCTTGAACAACGTGCCCGGCACCGGGATCGTCCACAGCGCGGCGAGCGCGCTCCAGACGATCAGCGGCACGCAGATCCAGTGCACGACCTGGTTCACCGGATTGCGGTGGTCCTCGGCGTAGCTGCCGAGGAGCTGGTCGATACGACGGGGCGCGGCAACTACCGACGCCGGTGGGGTCTCGGGCAGATCCGATGTGCTCATCCGTGGATTATGACGCGTGGACTTGCAAGCGCGCTGGGCGTCGCCATGTCGGAGCGTTCCGCGCCTCGGCGCCTCGCTCCGATTCCCGATGACGATCATCGATCTCGCCCGCGACCTCCCCGGGCTGATTCCAGCCGCCGTCGCCTGGGCGGAATCCGCATCCGCCGCGGCGCTGGAGCGCGGGCGACCGCTGCGCGAGCGCGAGATGGACATCGCGCGTGCCGTCGGCGTGCGTTCGCCCGAGCGCGTGCGCCTGGCGGTCGTGCAGCGCTTCCCATTCCCCGACGAGCCCAGCCTTCGACGCGCCGCGATGGCGACCGGGATGCTCGGCCCCGACACCGCCGGGCTTACCTTGGGCCACGCGGTCCTGATCGCGCCGACGGAGTATTGCGATCGGCTGCTGGCACACGAGTTCCGCCACGTCTTCCAGGACGAGGAGGCCGGATCGATCGCGGCGTTCCTGCCGGAGTACCTGCGGCAGGTCGTGGCGCATGGGTATGCGGATGCGCCGTACGAGATGGATGCGAGGACCCACGAGCGGCTTTGCGGGAGCGGCGCCAGCCGCGATGTTCGAGGGACGCAAGCCCCGACCTAGGCGCCCGGCAAGGCGAACAGCATCGGGGCTTGCGCCCCTCCCATAACAGCGCCGCCCTACAGGTCCGCGATCTTCCGGAGGGCCTCGGCGTATCGGGCGCGGGTTCCCTCGATCACGTTCGCCGGCACCGACGGCCCGGGCGCGGTCTTGTTCCAATCGAGGGTCTCGAGGTAGTCGCGGACGTACTGCTTGTCGTAGCTCGGCGGGCTGATGCCGACGCGGTACTCGTCGGCCGGCCAGAACCGCGACGAGTCCGGGGTCAGCATCTCGTCCATCACGCGCAGCTCGCCGGATTCGGTGAGGCCGAACTCGAGCTTGGTGTCGGCGATCAGGATCCCGCGGGTCGCGGCATAGGCCGCCGCGTGCTTGTAGATCGCCAGCGTCGCCGCGCGCACGCGCTCGGCGAGGTCGCCGCCGATCTTCGCGACCATGGTGTCGAAACTGATGTTCTCGTCGTGGTCGCCGACGGCGGCCTTGGTCGACGGCGTGAAGATCGGCTCCGCGAGCTGCTCGGCCTGGCGCAGACCCGGCGGCAACCTGATGCCGCTGATCGCCCCCGAGGCCTGGTAGTCCTTCCAGCCGGACCCGATCACGTAGCCGCGCGCGATCGCTTCGATCGGCACGGCCTTCAGTCGCTGCGCGACCACGCTGCGGCGCGCATAGAGCGCGGCGTCGACGCCGGCCGGCAGTACGCTCACCGGATCGATGCCGGTGAGGTGATTCGGCACGATCGCCGCGGTACGTGCGAACCAGAAGTTCGACAGCTGGGTCAGCATCTCGCCCTTGCCCGGGATCGGGTCGGGCAGGATCACGTCGAAGGCCGACAGCCGGTCGCTGGCCACGATCAGCAGGCGTTCTCCCGGCAGCGCGTAGACGTCGCGCACCTTGCCGCGATGCAGGAGACTGAGGCCGGGGAGATCGGAGACGGACAGCGTGGTGGTCATGGCGGGCTCGTGCGTGATCGGGGCGCGATGTCGATCGCAACCGGATCGGCGGAAGCGACGACGACGAAGCCGCGCATTGTAGCGGCGCGGTCCCGCAATCCGTCGGCGTTACAATCGCGGTCCGATGAGCGTCCGAATCACCGTCGCCGTGCTGGCGACCGTCCTGTTCCCCGCCCTCGCCCACGCCGACGCGCCCGCGCGTCCCGGCAAGCTCGGGCTGTGCGCGGCCTGCCACGGCGAGGACGGTCGCGCCGGCAGCCCCGGCGTGCCGCGCCTCGCGCGGCAGGACGAGACCTATCTGCGCGACGCGCTCGCCGCCTACCGCGACGGCCGCCGCAGCCACGACGCGATGCGCGCGATCGCCGGCGCGCTGTCGCCGGGCGACGTCGCCGAGTTGTCGCGCTGGTATGCGGGGCAGGCCGCGCCGTGAACTACGCCGGAAAGCTCACGGGACTGCTGCTCGGCAGGCTGCTGACCCGCCATCCGCTCGGCGTGCTCGCCGGTCTCCTGATCGGCCACGCCTGGGACGAGGGCTGGTTCCGTCGCCTGCTGGCGTCGGATCCGGGCAAGCCGCCGCCCCCGCCGCCGGGTAATGCCGTGGCCGATCCCTACGCGACGCTCGGCCTCGCGGCGAGTGCCGGCGACGACGAGATCCGCGATGCCTATCGGCGGCTGATCAGCGAGCACCATCCCGACAAGGTCCGCGCCCGCGGCGGCAGCGCGCGCGAGATCGCGGCGGCGGAGCGTCGCGCGAGCGAGATCAACGCCGCCTACGAGAAGATCGTCGCGGCACGTAAAAGGTAGGGCGGGCATTGCCCGCCAATGCTAGACGTTTCCACCACGGCGGGCGCTGCCCGCCCTACAGCGAGAGCCTCATGCGCCAGCCCTCCCTCATCGCCCCGTCCATCCTCTCCGCCGACTTCGCCCGCCTCGGCGAGGAAGTGCACCACGTCATCCAGGACGGCGCCGACTGGATCCATTTCGACGTGATGGACAACCACTACGTCCCGAACCTGACGATCGGCCCGATGGTCTGCGAGGCGCTCCGGAAGGCGAAGGTGATCGCGCCGATCGACGTGCACCTGATGGTGAAGCCGGTCGACGCGGTCGCGGCGGCTTTCGCCAAGGCCGGCGCCTCGCTGATCAGCTTCCATCCGGAGGCGAGCGAGCACGTCGACCGCACGCTGCAGCTGATCAAGGATGCCGGCTGCCAGGCCGGACTCGTGCTCAATCCGGCGACGCCGGTCGAGTGGCTGGAACATGTGATGGACCGGCTGGACCTCATCCTCCTGATGTCGGTCAACCCGGGCTTCGGCGGCCAGTCCTTCATCCCCTCGGCACTGCCGAAGCTGCGCCGCGTGCGGCAGATGATCGACGCCAGCGGTCGGGCGATCCGGCTCGAGATCGACGGCGGCGTGAAGATCGACAACATCGGCGCGATCGCCGCGGCCGGCGCCGACACCTTCGTCGCGGGCTCGGCGATCTTCAACACCTCGGACTACGGCGCCGCGATCCGCGCGATGCGCGCCGAGATCGACAAGGCACTGCTGTAGGGCGCGCACTGCGCGCCATCGCCCCGACCCTTCGCACGCCCTGGCGCCTCGCAACGGCGCGCAGTGCGCGCCCTACCCCGCGGCGCTGTCGTAGGGCGGGCACTGCCCGCCATCGCCCCGACACTTCGTACGCCCTGGCGCCTCGCAACGGCGCGCAGTGCGCGCCCTACCCCGCGGCGCTCTCGTAGGGCGGGCACTGCCCGCCATCGCCCCGACACTTCTTGCGCCCTAGCGCCTCGCAACGGCGCGCGGTGCGCGCCCTACGGCGCTTCGTCATGCAGGGTTGGGGTAGCGGCCAGTCCCAGCGCAGTCCAGCATCCACGCGACAGTGTCATCCGTCGTCCCCTGCGAACATCCCCGGCGCCACCTCCTGAAAGAATTCGACGAACAGGTTCCCGACTCTGTGCGACACGCGCGCCGCGACCCACGCGAACGGCGGCAGCGTGACGCCGTCGGCGCCGAGCACCGCGAAGTACTCGCCGTCGACATCGGCGAGGGCGCACCAGCGCAGTCCGTGCACCTCCGCCAGCAGCAGGCCGAACGCGAAGCCCAGTGCGGCGACCACGTCGGCTTCGCCCGGACGATCCGGCGCGGTGTCGACGAGCCAGCCGGTGCGCACGACGTCGAGAAACATCGGGTCGTCGGAAAATCCCGCGCTGATGTCGATGTCCCCGGCGTAGCGCGCAGCGAGCGCGGTGAGCTTCGGATAGCAGCGTCCCTGCAGCGCGACGAGTTCGTCGGCGGCGAGGACGCGGTCGAGCCGCGGCGGCGCCACCGTCACGCGCTCGGCAGCAGGCTGCGCCCGAGCTCCATCAGCTTCGGCAACTGGCGCAGTTCGATCTCGCGGCGATCGACCGTGATCAGGCCGTCGTCGATGAAGCGTCGCAACACCCGGCTGACGGTCTCGGTGGCGAGTCGCAAGTGGTTGGCGATGTCGCCGCGCGACATCGACAGCCGGAAGCGGGTCGCCGAGTAGCCGCGCTCGGCATAGCGTTGCGACAGGCGGACCAGGAAGGCCGCCATCCGCTGGTCCGCGCTGTAGTCGCCGGCCAACAGCGACAGCGCGCCGATGTCCTTCGACAGCAGGCGCAGGAGCTGTTCCTGGATGCCGGGGACGCGGGTCGCCAGGGTCGCGATCGCGCCGAACGAGAAGCGGCACAGGGTGACTGCGTCGAGGCAGATCGCGTCGCAGGGATAGCGGCCGGGATAGATCGCGTTGAGGCCCACCAGCTCGCCCGGCAGGTGAAAGCCGAGCACCTTCTCCTGGCCCTCGTCGTCGAGCATCGAGGTCTTCACCATGCCGGCACGCACGGCGTAGATCGCGGTCAGCGGCTCGTTCTGGCGAAACACGAGATGTCCCGCCGAAAACGGACCGACGTGCTCGATGATCAGGTGCAGCTCGGCCAGCGCCGACTTGTCGTAACCGGTCGGCAGGCAGACCGGCGCGAACGCGCAGGTGCCGCAGAAGGTGTACTCGTCACCTTCGCCATGCGGATTGACCGGCGGATGGGACTTGGCGGCTGGCGACATGGCGGCGGTGGTGGGAGGCGTGCCCGGAGTCTATCGGCCAGCGCCACGATTGGCGCGCAACTGCAGGTACGCCCGTCGACGGAACTCGCTGGGCGAGCATCCCTGCTCGCGGCGGAAGGCGCGGGCGAAATTGGCGGCGTCGCTGTAGCCGAGGTCGAGGGCGATGCGGGTGACCGAGGCGTCGGGATCGCGCAGGCGCTCGCGGGCGAGCGCGATCCGCGCGTCGACGCCGAGCCGTCGCAGGCTCGCCCCCTCGGCGGCGAGCTTGCGGCTGAGACTCCGCGACGACAAGTGCAGGAGCTCAGCGAGGTCCGGCTGCCGAGGCCAGTCGGCGGGTTCGCCGACCAGCAGCGAGCCGGCCAGCGCGGCGAGGCCACCGCTGCGGACGCTGCGGGCCAATGCCTGCTCGCAGCGCCCGCGGGCCGCGGCGAGTGCCGTGTCGTCGGCCAGGGCGCGACGGCGTTCGAGCAGCGCCAGCGGCAGCACGAACGCGAGGTCGGGACCGGCCTTCGGGAGCAGCCGCCAGCCGAGCGCCAGACGGTAGGCAGCGCGCTGCCGTGTCGACATCGGCGGCAGCTCGACCGCGGCGCCGCGCGGCGTGCCGCCGACCAGGAACTCGACCTCGGTGCAGAACGCGACCGCGATCGCCTGTCGATGGAACTCCAGTACCGGCGCCGACAGCGCCAGCGCCGGCCGGATGCCGATCCGGACGACGCGGCCGTCGACCCGCGGCGCCAGCGCAAACGCCGGCGCCAGCAGCGACCAGTAGCGCGCCGCCAGCTCCAGCGCCTGCCCCAGGGTGGCGCTGGCGAGGAAGGCGTGGCCGAGCACCTCGTGCGACGACGGCAGGATCGACTTGCCGACCACGAGGCCGAGGTCGTCGCGTCCGCTCGCGGCGAGCGCGGCGCCGACCAGTGTCTCGACCGCGACGGCGTCGATCCGGCGTCCGGCGGCGAGCAGGTCCGCCGGCTGCAGCGCGTGGCGCCGCGCGAGCCGCGGCCACAGTGCCGCCTGCCCCTCGAGCCAGGGCAGCAGGCCGGCGTAGTAGCGCGCCGGAAACGGCACATCGGGAGCGATCCTGGATCGAAGCATTGGCCGAAAATAACCGAAAGATGGCGCGAAATGACAAGGCGACCCGAAGCGGCCGCGGCATCGTGGCCACCATCATCCCCCCTGCCCGCGGGAGCCTCGCGTCCGATGTCCGTCCTCCTCCCCGCCGCGTCGGTTCGCCGGCCGCTCCGCTATGCCTGGTGGCTGTCGCTGGTCGTGCCCGCGCTCGCCTTCATCGCCTACGGCCTCGTCCGTGCCACCGGCCTCACCGTGTTCTATTGGCTGGGACCCTTGTTCGTCTACGGCGTGGTGCCGCTGCTAGACGGTCTCGTCGGGAGCGACGCGCGCAATCCGGACGGTGCAGGAGAACATGGGTCCGACGAGGCGGACGAAGCGGCGCATTCGCCGCTCTACCGGGTCATCCTGGCGGCGAGCCTGCCGCTGCAGATCGGCGGGACGGTGTTCGGCGCCTGGCTCGCGACGCGGGGCGGGCTCGACTTGCCCTCGCTCGTCGGCTGGCTGCTCACCGTCGGCATCGTCAATGCGGCCGGGATCAATGCGGGGCACGAGTGGGGTCACGGTGGCGGCCGGTTCTCCGCGTGGATGGCGAAGCTGGCGCTGGCGCCGTCGGCTTACGGGCACTTCTTCGTCGAGCACAACCGCGGGCATCACGTGCGCGTCGCCACGCCGGAAGATCCGGCGAGTGCGCGTTTCGGCGAGTCCTACTGGCGCTTCCTGCCGCGGACGCTGCTCGGCAGCCTGCGCTCGGCCTGGGCGCTGGAGCGCCAGCGGCTCGCCGCGCGCGGCCTGCCGGTGTGGAACTGGCGCAACGAGAACCTCTCGGCCTGGGCGCTGACCGTCGTCCTGTTCGGCGGACTCGCGCTGTGGCTCGGCGCGGCGGTGCTGCCCTTCCTGCTGCTGCAGGCTTTGTACGCGGCCTGCCTGCTCGAGGCGGTCAACTACCTCGAGCACTACGGTCTCGCTCGACGGCGCGGCGACAGCGGCCGCTACGAGCGCTGCTCGCCGCAGCACTCCTGGAATTCCGATCGCGTCGTCAGCAACCTGCTGCTCTACCAGCTGCAGCGCCACTCGGACCACCACGCACATCCGCGCCGGCCCTACCAGACGCTGCGCCACTTCGACGACAGCCCGCAGCTGCCGGCCGGCTACGGCGCGCTGATCCCGCTGGTCTACCTGCCGCCACTGTGGTTCCGGCTGATGAATCCGCGAGTGTTGGCGCACTACTCCGGCGACGCGACGCGGGTGAATCGCGGGATGTAGGGCGGGCATTGCCCGCCATAGCCGCGACGTCTCGCAATGGCGGGCAGTGCCCGTCCTACGCGATTTTCGTCAAGCCTTCGTGAATCGCCGCATCCGGGGGTAACCGACGGCCGTAGGAGCCCGTCACCCGCAGGAAGCTCCCCGTGCCGAATCGAATTTCCCGCTCGCGGCTCGCGCTGTCGATCGTTGCAGCACTGAGCACTCATGCCCATGCCGGCGGCATGCCGGCGATCGAACTGCCGGTCGTGCAGGTCACGGCAACCGCGACCGAGGACGACGCCCGCGTCACGCACGCGGCCAGCGCCGGCGTCGTCGGCAGCGAGCAGCTGGCCGAGCGGCCGCTGTCGCGGCCAGCCGAGGTGCTCGAGGTGGTGCCCGGCCTCGTCGCCACCCAGCACAGCGGCGACGGCAAGGCCAACCAGTATTTCCTGCGCGGCTTCAATCTCGACCACGGCACCGATCTCGCCGCCAGCGTCGACGGCGTGCCGAACAACCTTCGCAGCCACGCGCACGGCCAGGGCTACAACGATCTCAACGGCCTGATCCCCGAGCTGATCGACACCGTCCGTTATCGCAAGGGTCCCTACGACGCCGCCGACGGTGACTTTTCTTCCGCCGGCTCCGTCGCGATCCGCTACAAGGACCACCTCGACGACGACTTCCTGCAGCTGACCGGCGGCGAACACGGCTACGCGCGGGGCCTGGTCGCGGCCTCGGGTGCGCTCGCTGCGGGACACTGGCTCGGCGCGGCGGACCTCGGCCGCTACGACGGCCCGTGGAAGAAGCCCGAGGACACGCATCGCGCGTCGCTCGTCGGACGCATCGGCGGCGAGCAGGGCGGGCGGAGCTGGTGGCTGGAGGCGCTGGCCTACCACAACCGCTGGGAGGCGACGGACCAGATCCCGCTCCGCGCGGTGAGGTCGGGGCAGATCAGCCGCTTCGGCCAGATCGATCCCGACCTCGGCGGCGAGACCTCGCGCGCCACGCTGACGGGCGGCACACATCGGCCCTTCGCCGGCGGACAGCTGACGCTGCAGGGCTATGTCGTGCACTACGACCTGCGGCTCTACTCCGACTTCACCTACTTTCGCGACGACCCGGTGAACGGCGACCAGTTCGAGCAGCGTGACGTCCGCAACGTCTACGGCGGCCGCGTCGACTGGCGCCGCGACCTGCGGCTCGGCGCCACCCGACACCAGTTGCGCGCCGGCCTCGAGCTGCGCGACGACGACATCGGCACTCTCGGCCTGTACCACACCGCGGCGCGGCAGCGTCTCGAGACGATTCGCGCCGACGCGGTCGACGAGGCTTCGTTCGGCGGATTCATCGACCTGTCGAGTCGCTGGACCGACTGGCTGTCGAGCGACCTCGGCGTGCGCTATGACCGCTACCGTGCCGAGGTCGACGGCACTATTGCGGCCAATGCCGGCCGCAGCAACGATCATCAGGCGAGCCCGAAGGCCGCCCTGGTGTTCGGCCCGTGGCAGGACACCCGGCTGTTCCTCGACGTCGGCCGCGGCTTCCACTCCAACGACGCGCGCGGCGCGACGCTGACGGTCGATCCGACCCATCCGTCGACGCCAGCGACGACCGCGTCGCTGCTGGTGCCGACGCTCGGCTCGGAAATCGGCGTGACGAGTCGGGTGCGCGACGGCCTCACGTTGTCGGCTGCACTGTGGCAGCTCGGCATCGGTTCCGAGCTGGTGTTTTCCGGCGACGGGGGAAACACCGAGCCGAGCTCGGCGTCGCGCCGATCCGGACTGGAGCTGTCCGCCTACTGGCAGCCGATGGACGGAGTGACGGTCGACCTCGACTATGCCCATTCCAACGCGGCCTTCCGCGACAACCCGGCGGGGCGTCGCGTGCCGAATGCGGTCGAGCGGGTCGCATCGCTGGGCGTCGCCTGGAACGACGGCGGCGTTTGGTCGGGCGGCCTGCGCCTGCGCCATCTCGGCCCGGCGCCGCTGGTCGAGGACGACAGCGAGCGCTCGCGCGCGACCACGCTGCTCAATGCCGAGGTCGGCTACCGGATCGACCCCCATCTCGGGCTGCGCTTCGAGGCATTGAACCTTGCGGACAGCCGACGCAACGACATCACCTACTTCTACGAATCCCGCTTGCCCGGCGAGGCGGCGGCGGTCGCCGACGAGCACTTCCATCCGGTGGAGCCGCGGCAGCTTCGATTGACGCTGCGCGTCGGCCTGTAACAGTGGCAAGCACTTCGAAGCGCATGCGAGACCGGCGACCGGCATCGATACCGCAAAGAAAAAGGACCGCACAGGCGGTCCTTTCTCTTTGCACCGTCGGATCGACTGGGAAGCGATCCGCCGTCTGGCGCCGGCGGGTGTTCCGGCGATTTCCACCCGCGGAGTCGACCCGGCGTTGGGGCCAGGTCGTTCCGTAGAGCGGCCCTGGGGCCGCTCGCTCTTCGTTTGGATCCAGAGCAGCGGGCCGAGGCCCGCTCTACCTCAGTTGACCGTGAGGGTGACGTCGTCGACCAGGAACGAGGTCTGCAGGCTGCTGTCCTCGGTCGCGGTGAACTTCACCGAGACGGTCTGGCCGATGTAGGCCGAGGCGTCGCAGGTGTAGCCGACATACGCGGTGCCCTTGTTCAGGTTCGACAGGCTGGTGCAGGTCTTCAGCACGGTGCCCGAGCTGTTGACGATCGCCGCCGTGAACTTGTCGTACTGGGTGGCGGTGGTCGTCTCGGCGGTGTCGATCTTGACGAAGTAGGCGAGCGACGCGCTGGTCTTGCCGGCCGGGATGGCGACGGACTGCGAGACCGACTCGGTCGTCGTGGTGCCGTTGCCGCCGAGCCAAGCGTAGTAGCTGCCGCCGTGCGCGGTGCGCGAGGTCGAGTTGGTGATCACCGTCGTGCCGGCCGAGGTCCAGGACGCGGTGCCACTCTCGAAGCCGGTGTTGGCCAGGAGCTGCGTGCCGCCGGTGGAGCCGGTCGACCAGGTCGCCTTCAGGGTGACGCCCGAGTAGGCGGCATAGGTGTTGACCATCACGTAGAACGTACCGGCGGCCGGGCTGGCGACCGTGCAGGACTCGGTGTTGCCCGAGACGAACGGACGGCAGTCGTAGGTCGTCGTGGTCGGAGCGGCGGCGGCGCGGGTGTAGAGGTCCGCGTCACCCGTACCACCGGAGATCGAGACCACCAGGTTGGATGCACCCGCCGGGATGTTGATCGTCCAGTTCTGCTGCTGGTTGGTGGTCGCGGAAGCGATCGTCACGCCCACGCCGTTCTGCAGCACGTTCGACGACGTGGTCGACACCGTCACCGACGAGGACTTGGAGGCGGTCAGGCCACCGTTGTCGGTCACCGTCTCGGTCACCGTGTAGGTGCCTGCGGCGGCATAGGTGTGGCTCGGGTTGGTCGCGGTCGAGCTGGTGCTGTCGCCGAAGTTCCACGAGCGCGACGCGATGGTGCCGTCGCTGTCGGTGGAGCTGTCGGTGAAGTTCGCCGTCAGGCCCGAGGTCACGAACGAGAAGTTCGCGGTCGGGGCCACGTTGCCGCCGCCCGTGTGGGTCAGGATGGCGTGGGTCATCGCGCAGTTGCCGGTGTCGTTCGACCAGCTGGCCTGCTGGGCGAAGGTGCCGGTGGAGAAGGCCACGTTCGCGGCGCCGCCGGTCGAGCCCGGAGCGATCCAGGCGCACTCGTCGGAGTTCTCCTGGCCGTTGTAGGTGCCACCGGTCTTGTTGGTCCAGCCGCCCGCCGGGAACTGGTCGGACATCATCTCGTGCCACTCGTGGCCCAGCGTCATGGTGTAGCCGTCGGTCTTGCCGGCGGTGCCGCTGTTGACGAAGTTGGTGCCGCAGGACGCGCCGACGTCGATGTTGTACGGCTGGTTCGAGAACGCGATGTCGGTCGGCGTCACGCCATAGCCGTCACCGGTGTAGTCGTGCCAGGCGCAGTAGCCCTGGGTCGGCGACTTGTAGTTGTCCGGGTTGGTGCCGGTCGGCGACAGGATCACGTAATAGGTGTAGCGGTTGGAGCCCGCCGCCGTGTTGCCGAAGTGCTGCGCGGCCTTGATCGCTTCCTGCGCCAGCTGGGTGCCGGTCGCCTGCGCCGGCGACGCGACGGAGTTGTCGTACCACACGCCCGCCAGGATGTTCTGCTGGTAGGGGATGAAGGCGGCGTTCGACGGGCAGGTGGTCGCACCGGAGGCCACGTTCGGGCCGTCGCACCACTGGGTCAGTTCGGCCGACCAGGTCTCGCCGTTGGTGCCGATGCCCTTGAACATCTTCTGGGCCGCCAGCGCCGCGCCGGCGCTGTCGTTGGTGAAATTGAGGTAGCCGTTGGCGTCGGTGGACGACGTTCCCCACTGGGAGCCGTAGAACACCAGATAGACCTTGGACTGGCCGGAGAGCACGCCGACGCCGGAGACGCCGCCACCGAAGGACAGCACGCCCGCCGAGGCTGACGGCTGGGTCGAGGCATAACGCGGATCGTAGAACTCGCCGTTGTGCGCTTCGCCGTTGCCGTGGTTGCGCTTGTCGAGGTTCTGCGCATCGCCACCCTTCACGGCCTCGTTCGCCTGCCGCCACGCCTGCATCTTCTGCGCCGTCTCGCGCGTCGGGATGACGCCGTGGCGATAGCTGTGGCCGTTGGCCGGCGAATACGGATTGGCCACCTGCTGCGCGCTCGCGACGCTCATCCCGGCCAGCGCCGCGACAGCCGCGGCAAGCATCTTCGTTTGCGTTTTCACTTCGGTCGATCTCCCCCGCCCTTAGGCGATTTTGATGTCAGTGAGTGCCGTGACCACCACGGCATCCAAACCCGAGTCACTACATTTGCCACCCGCAAATGCAAAAACGCGCCCTCCGCCGCGCTGCCACCCAGGCAGCGAGTCGAACCTGATTGTGGTTGCGGACCCCGTGGAAACCGGTGTACTGGCGTCCGTCCGCGAGGGTTGCGCTTCTGCCGTTCCTGGCAAAAGCGGGGCGGACCGTACTCCCGCGAAAATGGGCCGGCAATGCAAAAACACATTACAAACGCGATTGTTGCCGAGCATTAATGGCGCAACGCAACACGATGTTTTTGCTGGTGTTGCAGCGCGTCGTCGGCGCGTCCGCGCGGATTCGCGGGGCCCGATTGCCGAAACGCGCAGTGCATCAGATCTTGTGCATTGCGGCGAAGATGGACGGTGGTTAACGTTGGCAATGCGTCTGATTCTCAAGCGCGCGGCCGCATCGCGTTCGCGCCGGACCACGCGCACTATCAGCGTTGGCACTCGCGGAAGTCGACGGAGCCTCGGGCGCCGGTGCGCAGCCGAGCGGCTCGGATTCCGGACGGCACGGCGCGTGCGTCCGGCGGCCAGGATCAGAACAGACTGCCCTGCGGGGACGGAGCCTGCGGCACCTGGAATTTCCGGGGGTCGAGCACCGACGGCTTGCGGTAGCCCAGGCGATCGAAGGCCACCCGGAAGCGCCGGGCGATCAGCTGGGCGAACACGCCGGTGCCGCGCATCCGCGTGCCGAAGCGCGGGTCATTGTCGCGGCCATCGCGCATCTGCTGGATCAGGCTCATCACGTGGCTCGCGCGGTCCGGGTGGTGGAGCGCCAGCCACTCGCGGAACAGCTCCTTCACCTCGAAGGGCAGGCGCACCAGCGTGTAGCTGGCACCCTGCGCACCCGCGGCGCGAGCCTCCTCCATGATCTTCTCGAGGTCGACGTCGGTCAGCATCGGAATGATCGGGGCGACGAACACCGCCGTGTCGACACCGGCCGCCGCCAGCTCCGCGATCGCGCGCAGGCGCCGGTGCGGCGCGCTGGCCCTCGGCTCCAGCCGGCTGGCGAGCTTGTTGTCGAGCGTCGTCACCGACATGCAGACCTGCGCCAGACCCTCGCGCGACATCGGGGCCAGCAGATCGATGTCGCGGGTCACCAGGGCTCCCTTGGTGACGATCGTGACCGGATGGCGGTGCTCGGCCAGCACCTCGAGGATCCGCCGGGTCAGGCCGCGCTTGCGCTCCAGCGGCTGGTAGGCATCGGTGCTGGCGCCGAGGTTGATCGACTTCGGCTCGTAGCCGCGCCGCCCGAGCTCGCGGCGCAGGACCTCGGCCGCGTTGTCCTTGGCGAACAGCTTCGTCTCGAAGTCGATCCCGGCGGACAGATTGATGTAGCCGTGGGTCGGCCGCGCGTAGCAGTACACGCAGCCGTGCTCGCAGCCGCGGTAGGGATTGATGGTCTGGTCGAAGGGCAGGTCCGGCGAATCGTTCGACTGGATCAGGCTGCGCGCCGTCTCGACGGTGACACGGGTCGCCGGCGCCGGGCCGGCCTCCTCCTGATACCAGCCATCGTCCTCGGCCTGCCGGGTGATCGCCTCGAAGCGACCCTCCCGGTTGCTGGCGCTGCCGCGACCCTTGATGGCGGCGGGGGGCTTCTCGACGGGCATCGGCGTCTCTGGCGGGAGCGTCCCGCGACGGGCGACAGTCTACGGCCCCCCCGTCTCAGCGCGTGCGACGACGGGCGACAGCGTCGCGGGCGGCAGCAGCTCGACCTGGTGATGCCAGGCGATACCGCGGCCGTCCGCGGCGACCGCGATCGGCTGCGCCGCGCGGTGGAGGAAGCGCACGCTGCTGAGCCCGTCGAGCGGGATCACCGCGTCCATGTCCGCCAGCCGCGCGATCAGCCGCTGCCGATTGGCCTCGACCTCGGGCAGCAGCGCCCCACGGGAATCGACACCGTCCTGCGGATGCTGCAGGGCCTGGAAGCGGCCGTCGCGCCGCCCGGTCGGCAGGCCGCAGCGGGTGAAGCGGACGAGCAGGTCCTGGTCCTCGTAGCCCCAGCGCACGTAGGAGTTGGAAAACCCGTTGGCGGCGAGGAAGTGCTGGCGATCGAAGGCCACCACCGCGCCGAAGAACTCGTCGTAGTCCTCTTCGACCCGGAGCCCGTGCCAGATCAGCCGGGTGGGCATCGCCGGATAGCTGTAGTCGACCGCGAGCGGCAGGTAGTCGACGTCGTGGACACACAGGTAGTCGGCGCGCTCGCCGACGATCAGCGCGCCGGCGTTCAGCAGCGCGCCGCGGTTGAACGGCCCGGCCGCGTCCTGCTCGATGATGTGCAGGGTGAAGGCGAGCCCGGGTTGCGCTGCGAGATAGCGCAGCGTGTGCGGGACGAAGCGCGCGAGGTGCTCGGCGCGGTTGCGGTAGGGAACCAGGATCGCGAGGCGCGGCGAGGCGAACCCGGTGGCTTCGGTCGTCATGTCGATGGCGTCAGGCGAGAACCGCACGGACGGCCCGGAGCGCGATCGCGATGTCGTCGCGGCCGACATCGAGATGGGTCACCGCGCGCACCAGGTTGCTGCCCAGCGCTCCCATCCGCACGCCGTGCTCGGCAAGCCTGCCGCAGAACGTCGGCGCGTCGTAGCCGACCGTCAGTTCGTCGAGCGAGAAGTAGACGAGATTGGTCTCGACCCAGGCCGGCGCGATGGCGATACCGTCGATCTCGGCGAGGCCGTCGGCCAGCGCGCGGGCGTTGGCGTGGTCCTCGGCCAACCGCCCGACGTGGTGCTCGAGCGCATGCAGCGCGCCCGCCGCGACGATGCCCGCCTGGCGCATCGCACCGCCGAGACGCTGCTTGACCCGCCAGGCCTCGGCGATGAATTCCTTCGATCCGGCGAGCGCGGCGCCGACCGGCGCGCCGAGGCCCTTGGAAAAGTCGATCCACAAGGAGTCGAATCCGGCGGCGTAGCGTGCCGCGCTGATCCCGCTCGCCACCACGGCGTTCAGCAGCCGGGCACCGTCCATGTGGGTATGCATTCCGTGGGCGCGGGCGGCGTGGGTCAGCGCCTCGACCTGGCTGATCGGCCAGATCGCGCCGCCGCCGAGATTGCAGGTCTGCTCGATCGCGACCAGGGTCTGGCGCGGCGCATGGCGCATCGGCATCCGCCGTGCGGCGTGGAACTGTTCGACCGAGAAGCGGCCGCGATCGCCGTCGATCGGCAGGAGGTTCACTCCGGCGTTGGCACCGGCGCCGCCGCCCTCGTAGCAGGCGATGTGCGAGGTGCGGTCGAGGATCACCTCGTCGCCCGGCCGGCACAGCACGGCAAGCGCGATCTGGTTGCACATCGTTCCCGACGGCGTGAACAGCGCCGCTTCCTTGCCGGTCAGTTCCGCGACCTTCGCGCACAGCCGGTTGACGGTCGGATCCTCGAACGCCGCCTCGTCGCCGACCTCGGCGTTCGCCATCGCCTGGCGCATGGCGGGGGTGGGACGGGTCTTGGTATCGCTGAACAGGTCGATCATGGGAGGGGGATTCGGGAATGGGAGGTGCGATCGCCGATGGTATGCGCTCGCGCGGCAGCTGCGCGATTCGACGGACCGGTCATCGCGAGCACGGGGCCGGGATACCCGGCGCTCCGGTCCCGCCCATGCTCCGTCCGGATCCGGACATCCGCATCGCGGACGCTGCGGTGACGCCATGCCGGAGCACGGCGCCAGGACGTGGCACGGACGTTGCTTGACCTCAACGCTGCGGTTCGACCCACGGAAGGTGATCGACATGACCCTGAACGGCCTGGACCTCGACCTTCGCGCGACGCTGCGCTCGCTCGGCCGCGATCGCGCGTTCTTCGGCGTGGCGGTGGCCATGCTGGCGCTGGCGATCGGCGTCGCCGCCGCGCTGTTCGGGCTGGTCCGCACGGTGTTGCTGGCGCCGCTGCCGTTCGCCGATCCGGATCGCCTGGTGTTCATCGCCGCGTCCGCGCCGGGATCGGAAATGCGCGGCGAGTTCGGAACCTCGCGGGAGTTCTACCTGCACTACCGCGAGCATGCCCGGCTGCTGACCGGGATCGGCACGGTGAATTCCTTCACCAACACGCTGCGCTTCGGCGAGCGGGTCGAGCGGCTCCGGATGTCGGCACCGACCACCAGCCTCTTCGCCACTCTCGGCGTGACGCCGCAGCTGGGTCGGCTTCCGGTCGAGGACGACGGCGGCGACGTGGTCGTGATCAGCGACACGCTGTGGCAGACCTGGTTCGGGCGCGACCCCGGCGTGATCGGGCGCGTCGTCGGCTTCGAGGGCGGGCGCAGCCGCACCATCGTCGGCGTGATGCCGGCGGACTTTCACGTGCCCGACGACGGCACGCTGCTGTGGCTGTCGGGCACGATCACGCCGGCGACGGTGGGCGCCCCCGGCCGCTTCGGCGGCACCTTCCTGATCGGCCGGCTCGCCCCCGGCGCGACTCCCGCGGCGCTCGCCGACGAGCTGACGGCGCTGGCCCGCGACCTGCCGGCGCGCTTCGGCGGCGCGCCCAGCTACGCCCGGGTGATGGAGCATCATCGCGCCGTGGTGCGGCTGCTGGCGGAACAGGTCGTCGGCAGCTACCGGCAGCCGTTGTGGATCCTCGCCGGCGCGGCGGTGCTGATCCTGCTGATCGCCTGCGCCAACGTCGCCAACCTGTTCCAGGTCCGGCTCGAACGACGCCAGGCCGCGCTCGCGACCCGTAGCGCGCTCGGCGCCGAGCCGGGCCGGCTACTGCGGCTGCAGGCGATCGAGGCGGCCGTCGTCGCCGCGGCCGCGGCAATCGGAGCGCTCCTCGTCGCCGCGGCGCTGATCCGGCTTCTGCCGGCGGCGCTGCCCGCACAGCTGCCGCGGGTCGGCGAGTTCCGGCTCGACGCGAGCGTGGTCCCGGTCGTCCTCGGCCTGACGGTGCTGGCCGCGATCATCAGCGCCGCTGGCGGACTCGGCCGAGCGACCCGACCCAGTCTCGCCGCGCTGCGCGATGGCGGTCGCGGCCTCGCCGGCGGCCGCCACCGCGCACGGCAGGTGCTGGTGATTGCCCAGTCCGGCCTCGCGGTGGTGCTCCTGTTCGGCGCGGGCCTGCTGCTGCGAAGCATGCTGACGCTGCAGCGGGTCGATCCCGGCTTCGACCCGACCGGCATCTTCACCTTCCAGATCGCCCCGGAGCGTCCCGCGCTGGCCGACGCTGCCTCCTACGCGCGCTTCGACCTCGACTTTCTCGAGCGGCTCCGCGGGCTGCCGGGCGTCTCCTCCGTAGGCCTGGTCGAGAACGTGCCGATCGACGAGGGCACCGCCGACATGCGGGTCCGCCCGGATCGCGACGACGCGCCGGCCGACGGCATCCCGCTCAACTTCACCTTCACCGCCGGCGACTACTTTCGGACGATGCAGATCGCGGTCGTCGCCGGACGCTCGTTCGAACCGGCCGAACAGACCTCCGGCCAGGGCGGCGTCGTGGTCAGCCGCTCGGCGGCGAACCTGCTGTGGCCAGGCGCCGACCCGATCGGCCGCCGCCTCCAGCGGCAGGGCTGGAACGAGTGGGAGACCGTGATCGGCGTCGTCGAGGACGTCCATCAGGGTGGTCTGATCGGTGGCCCGGAGGCGGTGCTGTACTTCCCGCTGGTCGGCGCCGGCGGCGAGCGCAATCCGGTGATCTCGTCGCCCGCCTATGTAGTGAAGAGCGACCGCCCGGAAAGCATCGCCGCCGACATCCGCGCGCTGGTCCACGCGGTCGCGCCGGAGGCGCCGATGTACCGTCAGTACACGATGAGCTCGCTGGTCGACCGCTCGGTCGCCCATGTGCGCTTCCTGATGACGACGATGGCAGTCGCGGCAGGCCTCGCACTGCTGCTCGGCAGCATCGGCCTGTACGGCGTGCTGTCGTGCGCGATCGCGGAGCGGCGCCGCGAGATCGGGCTTCGGATGGCCCTCGGCGCCCGTGCGTCCCAGGTACATCGGCTGGTGGTCGGACAGGCCCTGGGAATCGTCGCCGTCGGCCTGCTGGTCGGCGTGCTGGTCGCGACATCGGCTGCTGGCGCCTTGTCCGGACTGCTGTTCGGGGTCGAGGCCGGCGATCCGGCGACGCTCGCCGCCACGGTCGGCGTGATGCTGGCGGTCGCCCTGCTGGCGAGCTGGCTGCCGGCACGGCGCGCGACCCGCGTCGACCCGATCACCGCACTGCAGCACATCTAGGCCGCTTGCCGGAACCGGTGCGGGTCGCGCGCGACCCGCGCGAGTCCACACGCTCGCGAGGGCCATTCCGGACTCGACTGAGATGTATATTCGACCGCCCTAGAACTTCAACGAGCGAGAGCACCCCGCCATGTCGAACAACGACGATCTGAAGCGTCAGGCCCTCGAATACCACCGCCACTACCCGCCCGGGAAGATCAAGGTCGCGCCGACCAAGCCGCTGGTGACCCAGAAGGACTTGTCGCTGGCCTACTCGCCGGGCGTAGCGGAGGCCTGCAACGCGATCGTCGCCGATCCGCAGGAAGTCTCGACCGTCACCGCGCGCGCCAACCTGGTCGCGGTGATCTCCAACGGCACCGCGGTGCTCGGCCTTGGCAACATCGGCCCGCTGGCGGCGAAGCCGGTGATGGAGGGCAAGGGCGTGCTGTTCCAGAAGTTCGCCGGCATCGACGTCTTCGACATCGAGATCCAGGAGGATGATCCGGACAAGCTGGTCCACACCATCGCCTCGCTGGAGCCGACCTTCGGCGGCATCAACCTCGAGGACATCAAGGCGCCCGAGTGCTTCTACATCGAGAAGAAGCTGCGCGAGCGGATGAAGATCCCGGTCTTCCACGACGACCAGCACGGCACCGCGATCATCGCCGGCGCCGCCGTCACCAACGCGCTCGAGGTCGTCGGCAAGAAGATCGGCGACGTCAAGCTGGTCTGCTCGGGCGCCGGTGCCGCCGGCATCGCCTGCCTCGACATGCTGGTCGCGCTCGGCGTGAAGCAGTCGAACATCACCGTCTGCGACCGCAAGGGCGTGATCTACCAGGGCCGCACCGACGACATGGACGACGCCAAGGCGCGCTACATGCGCGACACCCCGGCGCGCACGCTGGCGGAAGCGATCGTCGGCGCGGACGTGTTCCTCGGCCTGTCGGCCGCCGGCGCGCTGAAGCCCGAGTGGGTCAAGACGATGGCCGACCGTCCGATCATCCTGGCGCTGGCCAATCCGACGCCGGAGATCATGCCGGACCTCGCGAAGGAGGCCCGCCCGGACTGCATCGTCGCGACCGGTCGCTCGGACTTCCCGAACCAGGTCAACAACGCGCTGTGCTTCCCCTACATCTTCCGCGGCGCGCTCGACGTCGGCGCGACCACGATCAACGAAGCGATGAAGCTCGCCTGCGTGAAGTCGATCGCCGAGCTGGCGCGGCGCGAAGCCTCCGATGTCGCGGCCGCGGCCTACGGCGGCAAGGCGGTGTCGTTCGGGCCCGAATACCTGATCCCGCAGCCGTTCGACCCGCGCCTGCTGGTGTCTCTGGCGCCGGCGGTCGCGGAGGCCGCGATGGCCTCCGGCGTCGCGACGCGCAAGATCGACATCGCCGCCTACCGCGAGAAGCTGTCGCAGTTCGTGTTCCGCACCGGCCTCGTGATGAAGCCGCTGTTCGACCGCGCCAAGGCCGACATCAAGCGGGTCGCCTACGCCGAGGGCGAGGAGGACACCGTCCTGCGCGCCGCCCAGCAGGTCGTCGATGACGGCCTGGCACGGCCGGTGCTGATCGGCCGGCCGGCGGTGATCGAGGCGCGGGTGAAGAAGCTCGGCCTCCGGCTCACCGCCGGTCGCGACTTCGACCTCACCAACGTCGACGACGACCCGCGGTACCACGAGTACTGGACCCACTACCACAAGCTGATGGAACGCCGCGGCATCACCCCGGCGGCGGCGAAGGCGGTGGTGCGCTCGCGGCCGACGGTGATCGCCGCGATCATGCTCCAGCGCGGCGAGGTCGACGCGATGATCTGCGGCGTCGTCGGCCGCTACAAGAACAAGCTGCGCCACGTCCTCGACGTGATCCCGCTCGACGTCAACGTCTGCGGACCGTCCGCGATGACCGCGGTGGCGAACGAGCGCGGCATCTTCTTCATGGTCGACACCCACGTGCAGGAAGACCCGACCGCGCAGCAGCTGGCCGAGTCGGCGATGCAGGCCTGCCTGCGACTGAAGATGTTCGGCATCACCCCGAAGGTCGCGCTGCTGTCGCACTCGAACTTCGGTTCGCGCGACAACCCGAGCTCGATGAAGATGCGCGATGCGCTGGCGATCCTGCGCGAGAAGCTGCCCGGCATCGAGGTCGAGGGCGAGATGCACGCGGACGCCGCGCTCAACGAGGAGATCCGCACCAAGCTGTTCCCGAACTCGAAGCTGACCGGCTCGGCGAACCTGTTCGTGTTCCCGAACCTCGACGCGGCGAACATCTGCTACAACATGGTCCGGGTGATGTCCGACGGCGTCGCCATCGGCCCGATCCTGATGGGCCTGTCGAAGCCGGTGCACGTGCTGACCCCGGCGGCCACCGTCCGCCGCGTGGTCAACATGACCGCGATTGCGGCGGTGGAAGCCCAGATCCGCGCGAAGCAGAAGTAGCGCGGGGTCCAACCCTCCGGCGTCCGAACGACGCCCGTGGCGGTGGACGGTCGCGCGGTCCCCAGTCCGCTCGACCACCGGGAAGAGTCCAGAGCGAGCGGCCCGAGTGCCGCTCTACGACGGCGGGCTTCGGCCCGCCATTTCGTTTGGCACCTAGCTTTGCAGTTCGACGACCGATGCTGCACCGCAACCCGCCTATCATTACGAGTTGCGCCTTGCCACCCTGAAGTTATGGCAATTTGTTACATGGTTCGGTAGAGTGCCCGACCGCCCTGGATCGGGCGACGGCGAGCGGCACGCGGGTGGCGTGCCGTTCACGCGATTGCGGCCTGTCATGGGCCCGCAAGGAAGCGGCACCATGCTGGGCGTTCTTTTTTTCCGACGCTTGGGGGTTGACCGATGTCTGTTTTGCGCCTTCGCGCGCGGCCGCTTGCCGCTGCGCTGTTCGCTGCCTGTCTGTCCACGACCGCCTTCGCGGCGAGCCGGGCGGACCACATGGAGTTCGACGCCATCCTGACCGCGCCCTATGTCGGCACGGTCGGTGAGGCGCGCGTGTTCAACCTCAATTTCAGCTACCCGGATGCGGTCAGCCCGCAGTCGGTGGCGTGGCGCGTCGAGCTGATCGGCTCCGACGGCATGCCGCAGCGCGTGTGGTACGGCGAGGAACGCTTCACCGGCAAGCCCTTCGACGTGAAGGTCGCGTGGGACGGCCTCGGCCGCGGCAAGGCGAAAATGACCGACGGCCACTACACCGTCCGGATGACCGCCGCCGCCGGCGACCCGGTCGCCTTCCAGACCAGCAAGGGCACCCGCGCGGACCGCGTGGAGGAAGTGCTCGGCCGCGTCGGCGAGGACGTGATCGTGCAGGAATGGCCCGTCCAGGTCGGCCGTCCGTCGCAGCCTGAGATGCCGAAGTTCGACGCGCTGCCGATGACCGCCACGATGCAGGGCAAGTCGGTGCCGGCGATCGGCTCGCTGCCCTACACCGTGTACCTCGGCAACCTGCACAGCCAGACCAACCATTCCGACGGCGGCGGCGACGTCGCCAGCTGCACCGGCGCGCAGAACCCGCAGTCGTCCGCCTTCGGCCCGACCGACGCCTACACCTATGCGCTGGGCAAGGGCCTCGACATCCTGATGACCAGCGAACACAACCACATGTTCGACGGCTCGGATTCGACCAATACCTCGGCCAACCCGACCACCGCGCACAACCTCTACCAGTCCGGCCTCTCCGCCGCGGCCGCGTTCAACGCCGCCCATCCGAACTTCCTCGCCGTCTACGGCATGGAGTGGGGCGTGATCAGCAACGGCGGCCATCTCAACATCTTCAACTCGAGCGAACTGTTCGAGTGGGAATACAACAGTTCGAACCAGCTGATCGGCGACGTCTTCACCCCGAAGAGCGACTATCCGACGCTCTACACGACGATGAAGTCCAAGGGCCTGATCGGCCAGTTCAACCATCCCTCGTCCTCCGGCCAGTTCCTCTCCGGCGGCACCGCCATCGGCTACACGGCCGACGGCGACGCGGTGATGGTGCTCTCCGAGATCAGCAACACCTCGGCGTTCTCGACCAACACCACCGAGACCCAGGGCAGCGCGTCCAGCTACGAGTCGGCCTACAACCTCATGCTGAACCGCGGCTTCCACGTCGCGCCGTCGACCGACCAGGACAACCACTGCGCGCAGTGGGGCGCGAGCTGGACCAACCGCACCGGCGTCCTGATCCCGAACGGCACCCCGTTGTCCCAGACCGCGTTCCTCGACGCCCTGCGGGCGCGTCGCGTGTACGCCACCCACGACAAGACCGCGCAGCTGATCCTCACCGCCAACGGTCACATCATGGGCGAGCGCTTCGCCAATTCCGGCCCGCTGAACCTGACCGCGAACTATGCGAGCACCAGCGGCCACACCGCGTCGACGGTGACGATCTACGAAGGCCTGTCGGTGCCGGGCGGCAGCGGCAGCACCACGGTGGCCGCGACCACCGCGACCGTGACCCTGAACCCGTCCAACGGCGACCACTACTACTACGCCAAGATCGTCCAGGACGACGGCAAGATCCTGTGGTCGGCGCCGGTGTGGGTGAGCCAGGGCGCGTCCACCGACAACGTGCCGCCGACGGTCAGCGCGAGCGAGTCCGGCACCAGCGGCACCATCACGCTGTCGGCCACCGCCAGCGACAACGTCGGCGTCACCAACGTCGAGTTCTACGTCGACGGCGTGCTGAAGGGCAGCGACAGCTCCTCGCCGTTCTCGATCACGCTGGACTCCACCACGCTGACCAACGGCAGCCACGCGTTGACCGCCAAGGCCTTCGACGCGGCCGGCAACAGCACGCTGTCCACGGCGGTCAGCTTCACCGTGAACAACGTCGACGCGATCCCGCCGACGGTCAGCGCCTCCGAGGCCGGCACCAGCGGCACCATCACGTTCAGCGCGAACGCCAGCGACAACGTCGGCGTCAGCAAGGTCGAGTTCTACGTCGACACCGTCCTCAAGGGCACCGACACCACGTCGCCGTACTCGATGACGCTCGACTCGACCACGCTGACCAACGGCAGCCATTCGCTGACGGCGCGCGCCTACGATGCCGGCGGCAACAGCACGCTGTCGTCCGCGGTCAGCTTCACCGTCAGCAACACGGCCTCGGCGTTCAGCGAGACCGAGTCGAACGGCACGGTGGCGACCGCCAACACGGTGGCGCGCAGCTTCACCAGCATCGTCGGCACGATGGGCAACACCACCGACAAGGACTATTTCAAGCTGTCGCTCAACGCCAACGAGAAGCTGACCATCAACATGACGGGACCGGCCTCGACGGACTACGACCTGTACCTGGTCAACGGCTCCGACGCGACCCTGGTGAGCTCGACCTCGTCGACCTCGACCGAGACGATCACCTACACCAATGGCGCCTCCGCGGCGACCGTGTACGCCAAGGTGATCTCCTTCTCGGGCTCCAGCACCACCAGCACCTACAACCTGGCGCTGTCCTATGTCGCCGGCGGCACTACCGCCACCGAGCTGCTGCTGAACCCGGGCTTCGAGAGCGGCAACGTGAACTGGACCGCCAGCTCGGGCGTGATCGACAACTCGACCGGCCAGGCGTCGCGCAGCGGCAGCTGGAAGGCGTGGATGAACGGCTACGGCTCGGCGCACACCGACACGATGTACCAGCAGGTGGCCCTGCGGTCCTCCACCACCACCGCGACCTTCAGCTTCTGGCTCAAGGTGGTGTCGGACGAGACCACGACGACCACTGCGTTCGACACCCTGAAGGTGCAGGTGCTGAATTCGTCCGGCACGGTGCTGGCGACGCTCGCCACCTACTCGAACCTGGACAAGGGCTCGTCCTACGTGCAGAAGTCCTTCGACCTCAGCGCCTACAAGGGCCAGACCATCCGGGTGAACTTCGTCGGCACCGAGGGCTCGACCACCGCGACCTCGTTCCTGATCGACGATGCCTCCGTCACGGCGCAGTGAGCGACTGTAGGAGCGGCGTGAGCCGCGATGCAGGAGCGGCTTAAGCCGCAATGTCGGAGCGACGTACGTCGCGACCCGCTTTCACGAAAAGGGCGGACCCGCATGGGCCCGCCCTTTTTCCTTGTGGCAGGTGCCGAGCCCCGATATCTCCAGCGCCTCCAACCCGGCCCCACACCGCGTATCGTTCGCACATCCGCCTTCCAGGAGCCGCCATGAACCCGCGCCCGCTCGTCGCCCTCGCCGCCCTCCTCGCCACCGGCGTCGCGCTATCGGCCGACGCGCCGAAGGGACCGACCCTGCGTCAGGTGATGCAGGACCTCGGAGGCAACAGCCAGCGCATCGCGGTGGCGATCAACAAGATGAACTGGGCGTTGATCCCGGACACCGCCAGCGAGATCGCCCATCACCCCGAGCTGCCGGAATCCGAGGTGCAGCGCATCAAGGGCCTGCTCGGCGCCGACTACGACAAGTTCGTCGCCCTCGACGAGGCCACCCACAAGGCGGCGACGACCCTGGCCGAGACCGCGAAGAAGGGCGACGGCAACGCGATCATCGACGACTACGCGAAGCTCCAGCACGCGTGCTTCGCGTGTCATCAGGCGTACTGGAAGAAGATCCACCCGTAGGCTGCAGCCGGGTCGGCACCAAACCCCAGCTCCGTCATTGCGAGCGCAGCGAAGCAATCCAGCGACTTCGCTGTTCGCAGCGCCAGGCCAGAGCAGAGGCGCTGGATTGCTTCGCTGCGCTCGCAAAGACGGGTGATGTCTCCAGACGGTGTGGATGTACGACCGGTGCGCCGAGGCGCGCCCTACTTGTACTCTCGGCCCCAACGACGGCCAGCTCGCGGCTTCCGCCGCTCCCCCACTCCATGCTCAACCGCCTCTGGCTCGGCTTCTTCCTCGTCGCCACCCTCGCCGCCTTGGCGCGCTGGGCCGGTGGCGATGCGGCGGTGTTCGGTGCGATGGTCGGTGCCTTGTTTGAGATGGCAAAGCTCTCGGTCGAGCTGATGATCCTGCTGTTCGGCACGCTCACGCTGTGGCTCGGCTTCCTCCGGATCGCCGAGCAGGCCGGACTCGTCGATCGGCTCGCGCGCCTGCTGGGCCCGCTGTTCGCGCGGCTGATGCCCGAAGTGCCGCGCGGGCATCCGGCGATCGGGCTGATCACGCTCAATTTCGCGGCCAACCTGCTCGGCCTCGACAACGCCGCAACGCCGATCGGGCTGCGCGCCATGCGCGAGCTGCAGACGCTCAACCCCAGCACCGACACCGCCAGCAATGCGCAGATCCTGTTCCTGGTGCTGAACGCGTCGTCGCTGACCCTGCTGCCGGTGACGATCTTCATGTACCGCGCGCAGCAGGGCGCGCCGGACCCGACCCTGGTGTTCCTGCCGATCCTGATCGCCACCAGCGCCTCGACGCTGACCGGCCTGATCGCCGTCGCGGTCGCGCAGCGCTTGCGGTTGTGGGACATCGTCGTGCTGGCCTGGCTGGCTGGCATCGCGGCGCTGCTGTCGGCGCTGGGTCTCACGATCGCCGGCATGGGCGCGGCGCAGCTGGCGGCGCTGTCCTCGCTGAGCGGCAATCTGCTGCTGTTCGGCATCGTGCTGTCCTTCCTGGTGGTCGGCAGCATCCGGCGGGTACCGGTCTACGAGTGCTTCGTCGACGGCGCCCGACAGGGTTTCGAGGTGGCGCGCGACCTGCTGCCCTATCTCGTCGCGATGCTCTGCGCGGTCGGCGTGCTGCGCGCCTCCGGGGCCCTGGAGTTCCTGCTCGACGGACTGCGCTACTGGATCGCGCTCCTCGGCTTCGACACCCGCTTCGTCGACGCGCTGCCGACGGCGCTGGTGAAGCCCTTCTCCGGCTCGGCGGCGCGGGCGCTCCTGATCGACACGATGAAGGTGCATGGCGTCGACAGTTTCCCGGCGCTCGCGGCGGCAACGGTGCAGGGCTCCACCGAGACGACCTTCTATGTGCTCGCCGTGTACTTCGGCGCCGTCGGCATCCGCCGCACGCGCCATGCGATCAGCTGCGCGCTGCTCGCGGATTTCGCCGGCGTGGTCGCGGCGATCCTCGTGTGCTATCGCTTCTTCGGCTGAGCACGGTCAGTCCGGGTGCTGCGGCGCGAGGTCGCTGTCCCAGATCCGGCGCCAGACCCAGTCCAGCGGTGCTCGATGGAGGTCGGGCCAAGGCTCCGCGCGCGCCTCCGGGTACACCCACCATCCGCCGTGGTGCTGCGCGGCCAGCGCGAAGTTGAAGAGATAGTCGGGCTCGAGCCCCATCCGGAGGTCGGTGAACACCAACTGGCAGTCGCCGTGGCCGCAGGCCAGCCGGGTGCGGTTGTAGCCGTCGGTGAACCAGCGCAGACGCTCGAGCTCGTGGTGCTGGCCACGCAGCGCCGTGATCTCCGGCACGTCTCGCCGCAGCGGCGCTCCGAAGCGCACCTGCGGGTCGCCGGCGACCAGCGAGTAGAAGCCCTCGCGGTAGCCGTCGATGTCGATCACCAGTACCCGCCACAGCAGTGAGTTGAACGGCGTCGGCATGGTCAGCACGCGCGCGTCCGCGTGCCCCGCCGCGGCGAGCTGGCGGCGCGCCAGCGCGTCGACGTGGAACTTCGCGGCAAGTCCCCAGGCCTGGTACGCGACCGACAGCGCCAGCCCGGCGGCGAGCCAAAGCCGCGCCGGGTCGCCGCCACCGGCGTCCCGGTCGCGCCGGCGCAGCCACGCCGACGCGAGCACGCCGACCGCCAGCGGCAGCGTGTACAGCGGGTCGATGATGTAGATGCTGGCGAGCATCACCGGCGGCGTCGCGATCGGCCAGACCAGCTGGGTGCCGTACACCGTCAACGCGTCGGCCAGCGGGTGGGACAACAGGCAGGCGAAGATCAGCGCCAGCCAGCGCTCGCGCTCGGCCGCGGGCGGAGCCTGCCAGCGCAGCCACCCGCGCCAGATCGCCAGTGCGACGACCGGCAGCACGAACAGCGAGTGGCTGAAGCTGCGATGCGCGGTGAAGCGGGTCACCGCATCGCCCCAGCCGATCACCAGGTAGTCGAGATCCGGCAGGGTGTTGAGCGCGGCGCCGAGCCACATCGCGCGCCGACGCGCCGCCGGCGGCGCGAGGACACCGCCGATGCTGGCGCCGAGCAGCAGGTGGGAGAGCGAGTCCATGGACGGGGCTGGGGGCTGGGGGCTCAGTACAAACCTACGTCATTGCGAGGACGAGCGCAGCGACGACGAAGCAAACCAGCGCCATTGCTCTTGATCTTTCGCGAGGAATTGCAAAGGCGCTGGGTTGCTTCGCTGCGCTCGCAATGACGGAGGATTTCGCTGATCCCTGATCCCTGATCCCTGATCCCTGATCCCTGAGCCCTGAGCCCTGAGCCCTGAGCCCCGAACCGCATCGAATCGAAGCGGCGACTCGAACGCCGCCGCGCCAACGCAAGCTTCGGCCCTCGGCGCACGTTTCTCGGCCCGAGGCCGTCAAACTGACAACGAATAGAACCGCGTCCCCTCGTAGGGCTCCCAGCCCTGTGCCTCGTAGAGCTTCTGCGCGTGGGCGTTGTCGTGCGCGGTCTCCAGCAGCAGGTAGGCGGCGCCGGTGTCCTCGCCATGGCGGTGGGCGCGCGCGAGCAGGGCCGCGCCGACGCCACGGCGGCGATGGCCGGCGTCGACGTAAAGGTCGTTGAGAAGCCAGGCGCGGCGCATCTGCGTCGAGGTGAAGATCGGATAGAGCTGGGTGAAGCCGGCGGCGGTGCCGTGGCGCGCGTCGCGGGCGAGGAAGATCACCGACTCGCGCAGCGCCATCCGCTCGCGGATGAAGGCGCGCGCGCCGTCGAGGTCGGACTCCTTGCCGTAGAAGGTGCGGTAGGCGTCGAACAGCGCGGCGACGTCCTCGAGGTCGTCGAAATTCGCCTGCGAGATGAGGAGGCTGTCGTCTTTCATGGCAACGGGTTCCGCTCGAGGGGAACAGCGATCGTGCCCGGAACCTGGCAGCATCGCCAGCGTGCGCGCAGGGCGGCCACCGGCCGCGATCGCGACGCACAACGCGACGGTGGTCGGCGCGCGCCCTACAGCACCATCGCCAGCGCGGCGATCACGACGACCAGGACGAGCATCACGAGGACGGCGCCGATCAGCGTGAGCGCCGGAACCAGCGCCGCCCGGACGAGGGTGGCCAGCCAGCCGCAGCGATACACGGAACGGGTGAACCAGAACCACCACAGCGCCGCGACGACGATCGGCACGAGGGCGGCCGGAGCCGCTACGCGGCCGGCGAGCAACCTGGCGCCGAACGCCAACGGGTAGAGCACGCCAAGTGCATAGGTCGCCGCCACCAACGCGACGGCGTAGCCGGCGCGCTGCGCCCGGAACGCCCAGGACAGTCCGAACGCGAGCATCGGCGCGCACAGCACCAGCGAAACGTGCGGGTAGTCGCGAACCGTGATCCCGATGACGGAACCGGTGATCCAGCCGAGGTTGTTGGCGAAGGAAATTCCGCTCGAGCGGGCGACGTGCAGCTTCTGCCACACCGCCGCGAAGCTCGTTCCGCCGCCCGACGCCACCGTGCCGTCACCGAGCAGCAGCAGCGGCAGCGAGGTCGCGGCGAGCACGATCAGCAGGAAGCGCAGCGGTCGCGTGACTCTGGGATCCATCGCCAGCGCGCCGTCGATCACCCGCCGTGGGTCGCGCCACAGCATCGACCACGTCCACGCTAGGCCGCGGTCGAGGCTCGTCACTTCTGCGAGCGACTCGCGCAGGAGGCTGCCAACGGTGGCCTCGGATCGCGTTGGTGGTGGGGATTCGGGCACGGGAAGTATTGGCATGAGATGACGGGGCGCTCGCTCTCGCGAGGCGGACAGGCAATGGCGCGCGATGCGCGCCCTACCCTCCGAGCTTGCGGAGCTGGGTCTCGATGCCGGCCAAGGTCGTGGTGAAGTCGGCGATGCGCTGGCGCTCGAGCTCGACCACTTCGGGCTTGGCGTTCGCGACGAACTTCGGGTTGGCGAGGCGACCCTCGAGCTTGGTCCGCTCGCCCTCGATGCGCGCCTTCTCCTTCGTCAACCGGGCGATCTCGGCGCCGACGTCGATCAGCCCGGCCAGCGGAATCAGCAGTCGCAATTCGCCGACGATGGCCGCAGCGGCGGCCGGTTCATCGTCACCGGCGCCGAGCCAGGCGGGCGCCTCGCTGCGTGCCAGGAACGCGATGCCCGCGGCATGCCGCGCGACGCGCTCACGATCCGCGGCACTGCCTCCGGCGAGCAGCAGCGGCACGACCTTCGACGGCGCCAGGTTCATCTCCGAGCGCACCCGGCGCAGCTGCGACAGCACGGCCTTCAGCCATTCGATCTCGGCCTCGGCCTCGCCGTAGGACGCATCGACGCCGAGCGCCGCCGCGGCCGGATAGGCCTGGGTCGCGATGCTCGCGCCGCGCTGCCCGAGGCGGCCGGCGACGTTGTGCCAGAGCTCTTCGGTGATGAACGGGATGATCGGATGCAGCGCGCGCAGCAGGGTCTCCAGGACGGTCAGCAGCGTGCGCCGGGTCGAGGCCGCGAGGGCGGCGTCGCTGCCGGCCAGCGCCGGCTTGGTGAGTTCCAGGAACCAGTCGCAGTACTCGTTCCAGGTGAACTCGTAGAGCGCCTGCGCGACCAGGTCGAAGCGGTAGACCGTCATCTGCGCAGCGACCTCGTCGAGCGTCTTCGCGAGGCGCGCGATGATCCAGCGCTCCGCGAGGCTGGCAGGCGCCGTGCCCGCCGGCGCGATCTCGGCTTCGACGTTCATCATCACGAAGCGCGTCGCGTTCCACAGCTTGTTGCAGAAATTCTTGTAGCCCTCGCAGCGCTTGAGGTCGAAGTTGATCGTCCGGCCGTAGGTGGCCAGCGCGGCGAAGGTGAAGCGCATCGCGTCGGCACCGACCGCCGGGATGCCGGCCGGGTAGTCCTTGCGGATGCGCTTCTCGACCTTCTCGCGCACCTGCGGGATCAGCAGCGAGGCGGTCGACTTCGCGACCAGGGCCTCGAGCTCGATGCCGTCGATGAGGTCGAGCGGGTCGATGGTGTTGCCCTTCGACTTCGACATCTTCTGCCCTTCGGCGTCGCGCACGATGGCGTTGATGTAGACCTCGCGGAAGGGCACCCGGCCGGCGAGTTTCGCGCGGGCCGGCTCGTAGCTGCCGTCGTCCCGGCGACCGACGAAGTAGGTCGTCGCCATCACCATCCGCGCGACCCAGAAGAAGATGATGTCGAAGCCGGTGATCATCACCGACGACGGCACGAAGGACTCGAAGTCCTTCCACTCCGCCGCGCGCTCGGGCGTGTCGCCCGGCCAGCCGAGCGTCGAGAACGGCCACAGCGCCGAGCTGAACCAGGTGTCGAGCACGTCCTCGTCCTGGCGCAACGCGCCGACGATCGGCGTCGTCGCGTGGGCGCGGGCGTCGGCCTCGTCGTGGCCGACGACGATGTTGCCCGCCTCGTCGTACCAGGCCGGGATTCGGTGGCCCCACCACAGCTGGCGCGAGATGCACCAGTCCTGGATGTTGGTGAGCCACTGGTTGTAGGTCGTGGTCCACATCTCCGGCACGAAGCGGATGTGGCCCTCGTTGACCGCGGCCAGCGCGACGTCGGTGATGGCCGTCTTGCCGCCCGGACGTCCATCGGGCAGCGTCTCGCGAGTGAGGTCGACGAACCACTGGTCGGTCAGCATCGGTTCGATCACCGCGTCGGTGCGCTGGCTGATCGGGACCATCAGCTTGTGCTTGCGCGTCTCGATCAGCAGGCCCTGCGCCTCGAGATCGGCCAGCACCGCCTTGCGCGCGGCCATCCGGTCCAGGCCCTGGTACTTCGCCGGACAGTTCTCGTTGCACTTCGCGTCGAGGGTGAAGATGTTGATCGGCGCGAGGCCATGGCGCGCGCCGATCTGCCAGTCGTTGAAATCGTGCGCCGGGGTGATCTTCACGCAGCCGGTGCCGAACTCGCGGTCGACGTAGCTGTCGGCGATCACCGGGATGTCGCGGTCGGCAAGCGGCAGGCGCAGGGTCTTGCCGATCAGGTGCTGGTAGCGCTCGTCCTCCGGATTCACCGCGACCGCGACGTCGCCCAGCATGGTCTCCGGCCGGGTGGTCGCGACCACCACGCCTTCATCGCCGTTGCTCTGCGGGTAGCCGATCAGCCACAGGCTGCCGTCCTTTTCCTCGTTGTTGACCTCGAGGTCGGATACCGCCGTCATCAGCACCGGATCCCAGTGCACCAGGCGCTTGCCGCGGTAGATGAGGCCGGCGCGGTACCAGTCGATGAACACGCGGCGCACGGCGGCCGACAGGCCCTCGTCCATGGTGAAGCGCTCGCGCGACCAGTCGCAGGACGAGCCGATCCGGCGCATCTGGCGGGTGATGGTCGAGCCGGATTCCTCCTTCCAGGCCCACACCTTCTCGAGGAACTTGTCGCGGCCGAGGTCGTGCCGGGTCTGGCCCTGCGCCGCGAGCTGATTCTCGACGATCTTCTGGGTCGCGATGCCGGCGTGGTCGGTGCCGCACTGCCACAGCGTGCGGTCGCCCTGCATCCGACGGTAACGGATCAGGCAATCCATCAGGGTCTGCTGGAAGGCATGTCCCATGTGCAGCGTGCCGGTGACGTTCGGCGGCGGCAGCTGGATGCAATACGGTGCGCCCTCGCCCTGCGGGGCGAACTGGCCGCTCGCCTCCCAGCGGGAATACCAGCGGGCTTCGATGGCCTTGGGGTCGAACGAGGAATCCATGGCGACACAACCGGAAATGGGGAACCGGGAATTGTCGCAGAAGAGCCGTAGGGCGGGCACTGCCCGCCGTCGCGGCGGCGCTTCGACCACCGAGCGGCGAAGCGCCCGGCAATGGTGCGCGGTGCGCGCCCTACTTCTTCATCAGGATCCGGTCGACGGCGGCGATCGCCAGCGCCGAAACCACGAAAGTCAGGTGGATCAGCGTCTGCCACAGCAGCGCCGGCGCGGTGATCAGCGCGCCTTCCTGGCCGAGCGTGCCCGCTTCGATGAACGACTTCAGCAGGTGGATCGAGGAGATGCCGATGATCGCGGTCGCGAGCTTCACCTTCAGGACCGAGGCGTTGACGTGCGAGAGCCACTCCGGCTGGTCCGGGTGGCCCTCGAGCCGGAGTCGCGACACGAAGGTCTCGTAGCCGCCGACGATCACCATCACCAGCAGGTTGGAGATCATCACCACGTCGATCAGCCCGAGCACGGTCAGCATGACCAGGGTCTCGGGGCTGTGCAGGCTCGACACCGCCGGGCCGTGGTCGAGGCCGAACGCGGTGGCGACGAGGTGCCACAGTTCGCGCAGGAACTGCACGACGTAGACCCCCTGCGCGGCGATCAGCCCCAGGTACAGCGGCAGCTGCAGCCAGCGCGAGGCGAAGATCAGGGCCGGGATCGGGCCCGGCCGTGGCTTGGCGGATTCGGTCATGGCGATGCCCGTCGCGTCAGGTGCACTCGCGCGGATCGACGATGACGCGCACGACCTCGGCGCCGGCGGCGTCCTTGAACACCTTGGCGACCCGGATGTTGGCGGCGACGTACTGCTGGCGGGTCGACGCGAGTTCGCGGCAGGTGTCGGACTTGCTGGCGGTGGCGAGCGCGTCGGCGAGCTGCGGCAGGTCCGCGCCGGACGGAATCTGGGTCATCGTGACGGTACTGACGAGATCGTTGCCCGAGGCCGTGATGCTGTCGAGGCGGAAGCCGTCCCCGAGGTCTTTCGGGAAGCTCATCTGCTTGTTGATCTCGGCGGCCAGCGTCGTCGCCGTCACCGGCTTGCCGCAGGAGCTCACGCCAGCGGCCACGAGCACCGCGAGCGCGGCAGCAGACATCTTCCGGTTCATCATCGAATCGCTCTCCTGCCGACGACCGCGTCGGGCGGTCGGGCTGTCGTTGTCGGGGAACGCCTCCGGTCGGAGGCGATCGGGAAGTCTAGCCGGCCTGATGACCGCAGCGTGACGGCCTGCGGGACCCGGGCCCTGCGACGCGACATCCCGACCTGTGGATCCGGCCCACGGCGACCGAACTACCGTAGCTGGCTGTCCTTGCTGCCACGCCGGTTGTAGCCGCTCGCGGCCCGGGATTCACGATCGAGCTCGCTCTGGCATGCGACGCACAGCTGCACGCCGGGTACGGCCTTGCGCCGCGCGACCGGGATCGGGGCGTCGCACTCCGCGCAGTGCGTGCGGCTCTCGCCTTTCGGCAGCCCGGCGCGGGCGCGCTTGACCGCGTCCTCGACCGTCGCGTCGATCTGCTGCTGGACGGCGCCGTCCTGGGCCCAGCCGGTGGCCATGGGTGCTCTCCGCGTGTCGGAATCCAGACGTATGGGTGATTGCTCGAAACTCAATCCGGCGACCTTGACGGACACGCCCCTTGGCTTCGCGGCCCGGTCCTCGGTTCCGCTGCATCCGGGCTACCGCGCTACCACTTCTCGGCGAACGGTCGGACTTCCATGTCGAACACCCAGGTCGACGGCGATTGCCGGGCGATCTGCAGGGCGATTCGGGCGACATCGACCGGGCGGACGTAGACCGGGCCGCCGGCGGAAGCGTCGCGTTCCTTGCCGGTGGTCGCGACCACGCCGTCGATCATCAGCAGCGCGACGTGGATGCCCTGCGGGCCGAGGTGGCGCGCCATCGACTCCGCGAGGCTCTTCTGCGCGGCCTTGGCCGGCGCGAAGGCCGCGAAGTTGGCGCCGCCGCGGCGCGAAGCGGTCGCGCCGATGAACAGGATCGCTCCCTTGCCGGCCTTCTTCATCGCCGGGATCACCTGCCGCGAGGCGAGCAGCGCGCCGTAGGCGTTGAGCCGCCAGGCCGCCTCGAAGTCGGCGACGTCGATCTCCTCCACGTTGCCGAACAGGCCGGCGCCGGCGTTGTAGATCAGCACGTCGGGCGCACCGAGCGACATCGTCACCGCGGTGAACGCGCGCTCGACCGAAGCCGGATCGGTCGCGTCGCAGGCGAACGCTGCCGCGCCCGGCAGGTCGGCCGCGAGCGCCTGCGTGTACGTGGTATGGCGCGCCAGCAGCGCGACCGCGTAGCCGGCCTTGGCGAAGCGGCGGGCGAACGCGGCGCCGTTGCCGGGACCGACGCCGACGATGGCGCAGACGGGGGTGTGCATGCTCGGCTCCTAGCGGAAAGGACTTGGCGGGATGGATTCAGACGGACTCGCCGCGGGCCGCAGCCAGCGCCATCGCGGTGTCGTAGAACTCGTAGAACTCGACGATCTTGCCGTCGCGCAGGCGGAAGAAGTCGGCCTTGGGCGTGTCGATCGCTACGCCGCTGCGACGGTGCTTCCACCCGCAATGGCCGAGCATGACCACGCGATCGCCGGCGGCGATCAGCTCTTCGACGGTGTAGTGGAGCATCTCCCAGTCGCCCGCCAGTTCGGCGAAGTAGCGCACGACGTCGTCGCGGCAGGCGCAATCGCGGGTGAATTCCATGCCGCGCGCGCCGTCGGCGATCGAACGAAAGCGGACGCCAGCGTCCATCAGCGACAGCAGGAAGTCCGAGTCGGCGCCCTTCGACGCGTCCCAGCGGCGGTAGACCTCGCGGATCAGGGCGAGGTTGGCGTTCTCGTCCGGCATCTCGTCACTCCTGGAACGAGGGCCGGATCATCGGCCCAGAGTGAATACGCATCCGACACGACTGCTATCTTACGTCGCGCGGCGATATTCCATCACATCTTCACTTCGGCCCCATTTTCCCATGCCGGACGAGACCGCCAACCAGCGCTACCGCGCGGAATACCGCCGCGACGAGATTCCGTCCTGGTATTCCGGGATCGGCCATGCCTGTTTCACCTTCGGTGTCGGCAGCGCCGCGGTCCTGTACTGCCTGTCGCAGGTCCGGTCGGCGGTCGCGACCGACTGGCTGGTCATCCCGCTCACCTTCCTCTACGCCAACCTGTCCGAATACCTCGGGCACCGCTTCCCGATGCACCACCCGTGGCCGGGACTCGGCCTGCTGTTCCACCGCCACGTCGGCCAGCACCACCGCTTCTTCACCGACGAGCACATGGAGTTCGAGTCGACCCGCGATTTCAAGGTCGTGCTGTTCCCGGCGATCCTCGCGAGCTTCTTCATCGGCGCGTTCGCGCTGCCGGCGGGCTGGGTCGTCGGCCAGCTGTGGAGCCACAACGCGGCGATGCTGTTCATCGCGACCGGCATCGCCTATTTCCTCAACTACGAGGCGCTGCATTTCGCCTACCACGTGCCGGCGTCGCATCCGATCGCGCGCCTGCCGGGCATCGCGCTGCTCCGGCGGCTGCACTGGCGGCATCACGACACGCGCCGGATGACGCACGTGAACTTCAACATCACCTACCCGATCTGCGACGTCCTGTTCGGGACCTACGAGCGCTGAGGCGTGGCGACCGCGATCCGCGCGATCAGCTTCAACGTCCTGGCCGATCTCCGTGCGCACGAGGGATTCGAGCGCTGGCCGGCGCGACGCGACGCCGTCGGCGCGGCGCTGCTCGCGCTCGAGCCCGACGTGATCGCCGTGCAGGAGTGCCTGTTCCAGCAGCAGGACGACCTCGTCGCGCGACTGCCCGGCTATGCGGCCGTGCGCTGCGACCTGTCGTCCGCCGATCCCGAGGTGCGCGCGGAATTCCGCCGTGGCGTCGGCATCGAACTGCCGGAGACCGGCGAGCTGATGGTCCTGATCCGCGCGGCGCGCTTCGACCTCGTCGAGCGCCGCGAGGCCTGGCTGTCGGAGACGCCGGAACGGGTCTCGCTCGGCTTCGGCGCCCGCGCGCCGCGCTCGCTCCTGGCCGCGCGCCTGCGCCGGCGCGACGACGGGCGCACCTTGTGGGTCGCGAACTGCCGCCTCGATCACCGCTGCCCGGGGCCGATGGCGGCAGTCGGTCTCGACCTGCTGGACCGCTGGACCGGTGATGATCCGGCGCTGTGGCTCGGCGACTTCAACGCCGGCCGCGACGGCGCCGTCGGTACCGCGATCGCCGCCCGCGGCTGGCAGGCGCCGGCGCTGCCGGACGACGCCTTCCGCGGCGCGCGCACCGAGCACGTCTGGCGTCGCGGCCTCGGCCTCACCGCGGCGCGGATCGTCGACCGTTGCGCCTACACGCCGATCCTCTCCGACCACGACCCGCTGCTGGCGGAGCTCCTGCTGTAGCCTCGTCCGATGTCGCCGATCGAGCCGCCGCAGACCACGCTGGACGCGTTGCGCGAGCGGGTACGCTGGCGCGCGGCGATCGCGATGTGCTGGGTCTGCGTGCTCGCGCTGCTCTTGCTGCTCGCCGCCAATCTCGCCAGCGGCCGCGGCGACTCGGTGCGGCTCGCCGTGGGCGTGCTGGTGATCGTCGCGGTGGTGAGCGCGGCGCTGTGGCGCCTGCCGCGAACGGTCGGCAGTCAGGTCTACTTCTGGCTTGGCACGCTGCTCATCATGTACATGCCGCTGTTCGGCTTCGCGCACGGCCGCACCTTCCACTACTGGGCCTACGCGCTGCCGCCCTCGCTGTTCTTCCTGCTGTCGGCACGCCGGGTACTCGCGGCCTCGCTGCTGTTCGGCGTCTACGCGGTGGCGATGGAGGCGCGCCTGGCGCACGGCGCCGAACTCGTCCCCTATGCGCTCAGCTTCCTCGCGCTGTCGCTGTTCATCGCGGCCTATGGACACCTGTCGGAGCGCTTCGGGGCGCTGCTGCGTGCGGCCTCCGAGACCGACGCGCTGTCGGGCTGCTGGAACCGGCGGATGTTCAACCTCGCGCTCGCGCAGTCCGACGACGAGGGCACGCGCGGCGTGCTGCTGCTGATCGACATCGACCGCTTCAAGTCGATCAACGATACGCATGGCCATCTCGCCGGCGACCGGGTGATCGCCGAGGTCGGCGCGCGCCTGCGCGCTGCGCTTCCGGCCGACGCGCGCTGCTACCGCTACGGCGGCGAGGAGTTCGCGGTGCTGGCGGCGGGTCTCGATCCGGCCGCCGGGGCGGCGCTCGCCGAACGACTGCGCCGGCAGGTGAGCCGTTCGCCGATCGACGGGCGCGTGGTGACGATCAGCAGCGGGCTGGCACCGACCGGCCCCGGCACCGCGGCGGCGTCCGCGTTCGCCGCCGCCGACGCCGCGCTGTACCGCGCCAAGGACGCCGGGCGCGACCGGGTGGCCGTCGCGTCGTGAATTCCCGCGGCGCGCCCTGCAGCAATCTGTGACTGCCCAAAGGTCCAATGCGCCGGCGCCTGCCGATCGCGATCGGCTAAGTTCGCACGACCCGTTCGAGAACCGCCCATGACCAGCCGCCGCGACGCCCTCGCCTGGCTGTCGGCCGCCGCATTGCTGCCGGCGGCCGGCTGCAGCCCCGCCCCCGCACGCAGCGGGCATGCACGATCCGACGAGACCCACGACCCGGCATGCGTGTTCTGCCGGATCGCCGCGGGCCAGCTGCCCGCCGCGACCGTCTACGAGGACGAGGACTGCATCGCGTTCGCCACCAAGGCGCCGCGCGCGATCGGCCATACGCTGCTGGTGCCGCGCCGCCACGTGCGCGACCTCTATGCGCTGCCCGACGACCTCGCCGGGCGGATGTACGCGGTCGCGCCGCGGCTCGCCCGCGCGATCAAGCAGGTCTTTCGCGCCGACGGCATCACCTGCCGGCAGAACAACGAAGCCGCCAGCGACCAGACCGTCTTCCACTACCACATGCATTTCATCCCGCGCTTCACCGACGATGGCCTCTGGCTCGATGCCGACGACATCCAGGAGATGCCGCTGCACGAACGCGAGCGGGTCTACGCGCCGCTGCGGGCGGCGCTGGCGTCCACCCGCTGAGAACCGCACTGCGGGACCGTGCGCTGCGTAGGGACGGACCACGCCCTGCGAACGTCGCGAGCACCCTCTACCGGACGCCGGTTCGGAGTCCGAGCCGCCACCTTCCCACCGCAGGCGACTTCGACCCATAATCAACGAAGAGTATCGTAGGAATGCTCCGGCGAGCGGCGGCGTCACCGCGCCTTCGCCCGGGCACGAGTGGAGGCGGACGATGTCGGCAGCGATCTATTCCCGACGACGGTACGGCTGGTGCCTGACCTTCGCGCTGTGGCTCGTGGCCGTGACGTCGGCGGCCTCCGCCGCGGACGCCGACTGGATCGGCCCGCAGCATTCCGGCTCCTGGTATACCCCCGGCCGCGCCGGCGAGGGGTTCGTCGTCGAGGTGCTCGACACCGGGCGGGTGCTGGCCGTGTGGTTCACCTATCCGCCCGTCGGAAGCAGCGCGCGTCAGGCCTGGGTATTCGCGCAGGACGGCGTGATCGACGGCGACCGGGTGAGCTTCCCGACGGTGTTCACGACCCGCGGCCCGCGCTTCGGCCCGGGCTACGACCCGTCGGCGCTGACGCTCATCCCCTGGGGTGCCCTGACGCTGCGCTTCACCGGCTGCAACGCGGCGGTCGTCGACTACGCCGGACCGGCCGCCTGGGGCAGCGGCCAGCGTTCCCTGGTGCGACTGACCGAACTCGATGAACTCGGCTGCAGCGGCAAGCGCCGCCTGACCGCGCACGGCAGCCGCGCCCTGTCCGGCCTCCGGCAGCGGAGTGGCGCGTGGTACGACCCTGCGCACACGGGCGAGGGCTGGTTCGTCGAAGACCTGGCGGACGGCCGCGCGCTCGCCTACTGGTTCACCTACGACGCGGACGGCGAGCAGGCGTGGACCTACGCCGAGGCCGAGCGCCAGGGCGATCGCTACGTCGCCGCCCGCAACTACCAGCCGCTCGGGACTCGCTTCGGCGCCGGCTTCGACGCCGCGGCGATCACCCTGTCGGATTGGGGCCGCTACACCCTCGCGTTCAGCGGCTGCGACGGAGGAACGCTCGACTATTCCTCGCCACTGCCCGGTTACGGCAGCGGCACGCTGGCACCGACTCGACTCACCCACCTCGCCGGTGCGGCCTGCGTCGACGGCACGCCGACCGCACCGACCGGCGGCAGCTGGAGCCAGGGCCCCCCGATGCCGATGCCGCAGTCCGAAGTCGCGACGGCGGTGCTCGACGACCGCATCCATCTCGCCGGCGGCTACGGATTGCCGAGCGGGGTGCAGCGCTACGACCCGGCAACCTCGCGCTGGGACCGGATCGCCGACCTGCCGGGCACGCGCGATCACGCGCTCGCCGTCGCGGTCGACGGCGACCTGTTCGTCAGCGGCGGCTTTCCGAACACTGGCCAGGGCGACCAGATCCACGCCGGCTGGCGCTACCGGTCGGCCAATGCGGCCTGGGAAACGCCGGCGGCGCTGCCCTTCGGCACGGCGAGCGGCGCGGCCCGTCTCGACGGCTTCGCCTGGTTCGGCAGCGACGACGGCAGCCTCGGCCAGTACGACCCGCGTCACGACCGCCGCCGCGACTTTCTCCCCGATACGACGGGCGTGGGTCGCGACCACTCCCAGCTGGTCGCATTCCAGGGCGAACTGTGGCTCCTCGGCGGCCGCTCCGAAGCCGGTGGCGAAACCGCAGCGGTGGCGATCTTCGATCCGGCCAGCCGGCGCTGGCGCCGCGGCCCCGAGCTCCTCGTCGGGCGTGCCGGATTCGCCGCCGCCGGCAGCGCGACCACGCTCGTGGTCGCCGGCGGCGAGGTGGTCTACGACGGTCTCGTCGTCCGCAACCAGGTCGAGGCGATCGCGGCGGGCGAGGAAGCGTGGACGCCCCTCCCGCCACTGCCGTTCCCGGTCCACGGCGTCGGTGGCGCGATCATCGGCAGTGCCTTCCATGCGCTTGGCGGCTCGAGCCTCGCCGGCGGCATCCGCAACGCCGGACGGCTGCAGATCTACCGCTGGGGGCCGACGGTGATCGGCCCACGCTGACCCCGCGCGCCGGGAACGCCCCCGCCGACCGTTGACGGTCGACCCTCCGGATCGGCGTTCGCGTCACGCGTCCGGCGCACGCGCGGGCGCGCGCTCGCGCCCGCTCCGTCAACGGGAGATCCCTGTCCCGTTCGGGCCGGCGGTTGTTCGACCGTCGCTAGCGCGGCGGCAGCGCGACGGTGCGCCGATCGGGATCGGTGTCGATCCGCTCGCGGAGTCGCGCCACCTCGGCGCGCAGCGCGACGAGCTCGTCGGCACTCGCGCGCTCGCGGCGGACTTCCGCGCGCAGTTCGCGCAGCGCCTCGACCACCAGCGCCTCGAAGCCCTTCGGGGCGACCAGACGGAAGCCGGAGTCGTCGCGACTGACCCAGTCGGGGAACACCTGCTCGACCTCCTGCGCCACGAAGCCGTTGTGCCGACCGGGCACGAAATAACCGCGCGGCGCGTCGTCGTTGTAGGCGTAGTTGACGCCGTGCAGCGCCAGCAGCCGGTCGAGCGTGCCGGTGAGCGGCACGATGTCGTGCTTGAGGCGCGCATCGGACGGCGCTGCCCAGCCGCCGGCAGTGGGCTTGATCGGGTTGTCGACGAACACCCGGAACACGCCATTGGTCTGGAAGGTCGCGTAGTCGGTATAGCTGCTGCCGTCGAAGCGCGCGATGAACAGTTGCGCGCCGGTGGCGTCCGCGGCGACACCGAAGTTGATCCCGTTGGCGGCGGCAGCGGGTTTCATCCAGAAGTCGGCATTGCCACTGTCGCGCGCGGCCAGCACCAGGTCGGTGCCGTTCGGCACCGTGGTCGTATTGATGGCCGTGCCGCCGGTCGCGCGCAGCAGGAACTGGTTGGGCCCGGTCGAGACGAACGGCGTGCCGTTGCCACCGGCCCAGACGAAGCTGCCGAAGTCGCCGGTCGAGACGTCGTCGCGGCTGCTGCAGACGCTGTCCAGCGGCGTACTGTTGTTGCCGCGGGCGATCGCGCGGAAGCCGCCGGCGAACGAGAAGTCGGCGCCGGCACAGTTCATCCGCCCGCCGAGCGCCAGCGCATCGAGGCCGAACGCGCGATTGTTGCGGCCGGCGGCGACGCTGGCATCGCCCAGCGCCTGGTTGTCGATGCCGCCCAGCACCGTCGCCGCATAGGCGCTCGCCCGATTGCGCGCGCCGCCGGAGACGGTGCTGTAGACATGTCCGGCGCGGTCCGGTGCGCCCGCCTGATTGGACGCGCCGCCGGCGACCGTCGAGAAGTCGGTGTAGGCGAGATTGGGACCCACCGGTTCGCTGAACAGGGTCGAGCCGGTCACCGCGCCGCCGGCGACCGCCGCACCGCGGCCGGGGGCGACGTTGTCCGGACCGCCGGCCAGCACCGTCGCCGAGAACGGCACGCTCAGCGGCCCGAACGAGGTCGTATAGCGCACGACCCGCTGGCTCGCGGCGCGCAGTTCCAGCGGCTGCAGGTTGACGCTGCCGAGGAAGGCGCCGGCGGCGAGCACGTTGCCGTTGGTGGTCCAACCGGCCTCGGCGCAGTCGAGCGAACCGTCCGCGTTCACGGCACGCACCGCGAGGCTGTCGGCGCAGCTGCCGCCGATGCGCAGCTGCACCTGGGACGCGTTGACCTGCAGCGCACCGATCGCCCCGTTGGCGAGGTCGGCGCCGGTGAGGCTGCCATCCTGGACGATGCTGCTGTCGACGGCGCCGAAACCGAGGTCGTTGCCGGTCACGCTGCCGTCCGCGATCAGCGACGAGATGATGCCGTTCGGTGCGACCTGGAGCACCACGTCGCCGGTGCTGCCACCGCCGGCGAGACCGTTGCCGGCGAGGACCGCGGTGATGTCGCCGCCACCGGCGCCGCCACCGACCGGCTCGCAGGTCACGCTGCCGTCCGCCGCGATCCCGCGGATCGCGTTGCCGCCGGCGCAGGTACCGCCGACCCGGCGCTGGATCTGGGCGGCATCGACCTGGCTCGCGCCGACGGCCGCAGGCGCCAGCTTCGCCGTCGACACCGCGGCGTTGGCGAGGTCGGCCGTCGCGACGCTGCCGTCGATCAGCGCCGCGGTCCCGACCGTGTTGTCCGCCACGCTGGCGGCCCGCAGGGCGTCGCTCGCCACCTGGGCGTAGGGGACTGCGGTCACCGCCGTGCGCGGTGACAGCACGGTGTACGCGCCGCTCGACGTGCCGGGGCGCACTCCGATCTGGAGAAACCGGTCGGCCCCGGTGAAGGCCGCGACGCCGAAATCGAGCAGCACGGTGAACACGCCGTTCGCCACCGGCACGTCCTCCAGCGCGATCGCGGTCCCGATCGGGCCGCCGCCGGCGTCCTGCAGCACGAACTGCAGGTCGTACGCGCCGTTCGCGGCGCTGCCGCCGTCCTCGAGGAATCCCTGGTAGCTGAACGGGCTGCCGATCGCGCGGCCGGGGCTGCTGGCGGCGAGGGCCGCGAGAAAGACCACGGCGGTGAGCAGGCGGGTCAGGGGGCGAATCATCGGGTTGGGCCTCGGTTCATTCGAAGGAGTCGGCAAACAGTCGGTCGGTCGGCGCGGCGGCGCCGGCGCGGGCGAGCAGGCCCGCGGTCAGGCGGTAGCTGCCGCCGGTCATCCGGGCAGCCTCCGGCTGGGCAACGCTGGATGCGAGGCGGACGCTGCCGGCCGCGGCAATCCCGCCTCCGGCGAGCGCCTGCCGGCGGAGCACGTAGGGTCCGCCCGACGGCGGCGCGGCCGCGGTCAGCAGCGGGAGCAACAGGGCGACGAGCAGCGTGCAAGGGCGAGCGCGGTTCATGCAGCAAGGCTGCCGCCCGGCCGGGCCGGGCGTTAGGACGGGCGCGCCATTGGCTTGTCCAGGCACGCCAACCGGCGTCGATCAGGGTTGCCGCGAGGCCAGCGAGGGGGGATGGCCGAACGCGGACTTGTAGCGCCGCGAGAAATGCGAGAGGTCGTCGAAACCGACCGCCGCGGCGACTTCACCGACCCGCAGGTTGCCGGACGCCAGCATCGCGCGTGCCTGTTCCAGCCGCGCCGCCAGCACCAGGTCCTGCGGGCTGCTGCCGATGCCGTTGGCGAGTCGCCGCTGCAGCGTGCGCACGGAGACGTGGAAGCGCTCCGCCAGCCGGGCCGGGGCAAGGTCGTCGGCGAGGTGGCCACGCACGTGCTCGAGGACCCGCTCGGCGAACGCGCGGTCACGCGGATCGGCGGCCGCATCGACCGCGGGAGCCGGGCCAGCGGCCGGGCTCGCCTCCGCCGCCGGCGCGGCGTTCACCGGCGGCGCCGCCATCCGCCCGATCAGTCGCCGCAAGCGGCGCCGGAACAGCCACCACTGCAGGCCGGTCGCGAGCGTGGTGGCTCCGGCCACCAGCAGCGCGGACCAGAGCAGCAGGCTCGCCAGCGACTGCCGCCGCCACCAGCTCTCCCAGCGCGGCGGCTGACCGGTCAAGAGGACCGGGCGCCAGTCGCGCGGATAGCCGAAATCGCGGCGCCCGCTCCAGGTCAAGGGCCAGAGCATGCGGCCGACCACCGGATCGGTCGCCGCCGGCGCGACCGCACCGGATCGCAGCTGGTCCGGCGCGAAGGGCTCGGGCGCGGTGCTCGGCGGATGCGGGACGCGCCAGTCGTTGTTGGCCACGTCCATCCGGAGGCGCCCGCCGGGCCCCGACGGCACGCCCAGTGCGGCGAACGGGATCCGCAGTTCGGTGTCCCAGCCACCGGCGCGCTTCCGTACGGCGACGTCGAGCAGCAGCGGCGCCCCCTCGCGTTGCGGCACCTTCGCGTCGACCAGCCGCAGCAGCAGGCGATCGCCGCGCAGTACGCCATGGCGCCCGTCGGGCAGCAGGATCAGGTCGATGTCGTCCTCGTCCATGATGTCGCCGTCGTCGCCGTCGGGGTCGAGGTAGACCTGCAGCGAGTCGTAGGCGTGGTACTGGTCGACGCGGGCGTCCGCCGGCGCCTCGACGAGCTCGGCGTCGTCGACCGCGACCGCCAGCCAGAGCGCGTCGAGGTCCCAGCACGCCCACGCCCGGACGCGGTTGCGGGTCAGCGGCTCGCCGTCCGGATCCGCGAAGTCCGCGAGCCGGGTCGAGGCGTTCCAGTCGGACAGCTCGCCGTCGATCCGGACGACGTGATCGCGGTAGACGATCGACGGTCCGGCCGTCCGAGCCGTGGCGGCGGCGCCCCCCGTGAACAGTGCCAGGGCCACCCCGAGCAGGGCGCCGCGACGGCGCAGGAATCGTCGATCGCTCATGGTCCGGAGGCTAGCGGATACGCAGGCCGCCGGTCGTCAGTTGGGGGTTCCGCGGCGGGACGCGAGCCCCGGCGTTCGTACGCGCGAGGCTGAGGCTCCGGGTTCCGGATGCCGGTCGTCGCCTTGCCGTCGGCGGGCGCGCCACGGTCGCCGGGCTATTCGAAGCTGTCCTTGAAGACCGGATCCGGCTTCGGGCAGACGCAACTGAAGAGGCAGGTCGCGTATTCCGGATGGTCGATGAAGGGATTGCGGTTGCCCTGGTAGGAATAGACCACGTCGTTGCGCAGCTGCTCGGCCGCGGACGGCGGGTCGCCGGCGTGCCAGGTCAGCACATTGGCGAGCAGGCCCATGTAGGCCGTCGCGGCGATGCTGCCGCTCGCGGTGGTGGTGATCAGCGCACGGTTGTCGGTCAGCACCAGGTCGGGCTCGGCCTGGCCGGTGTTGGAGTTGACGCCGCCGTCGTAGCGCAGGTCCATGTACATCAGCGCCCGCGCCAGGTCGCCCTTGCGCGCATCGAATACCTCGAAGCTGCCGAGATTCTCGGTCGCTCCGGCCTTGAACCAGTTGCTGTGGCCGGGATAGCTGCCGCTGCCGCCGCCGTTTCCGCCGTTGACGTCGGTGGTGCGCTCGGTGCACCCCGAGGCCAGCGTGCAGGACGCGTAGGGCTTGCTGCCGCGGTCGCTGCGATAGTCGGCCGCAGCGACGAACAGGTCGTGCGCATCGGTATAGGGCGACCACGGATTGCCGGAGCCGTCGGTGCCGGAGAGGCCGTTGAAGCCGTACACGCTGGGCCACGCCTGCTCGCGGGCGTAGTGCAGTCCGTCGGCGGCACCGGCGCGGTCGGTGAGCTTGGTGTAGGAGCGGTTGCGGTAGACGTCGAGCACCTTGCCGGCATTGGCGGGATCCTGGTCGGCGCTCTCGACGAGGGTCCAGCTGGTGGTGCCGGATGCGCCGTCGAACGGAAACGCGACGTGGTCCTTGATGATCTTGTGCAGGGTGGTGCGCAGCGTCGTGCAGGTCGTGGTGTCGACGTCGGCGTAGTACTGGGCGACGCTGGCCGAGGTGGTGAACTGCACGTTGACGTCGGCGGTCATCGCCGTCGGCGTGCCATCGGTGTCCTCGACCTGGTTGGCGCGGATCTGCAGGGTGCAGGACTCCAGCGGGTCGAAGTCGACGGTCGGATTGAGCGTGAACGTGGTCGGACCGCCGGTGAGCGCGAACGCGTGGCTGCCGCTGCTGACACAGGTCACCTGGAAGGCCGCGACCGGCGCGGTGACCGGTTCGCTGAAGGTGACGCCGAGATTGGCGGCCACGGAGATGTTGCCGGCGCCGTTGGCGGGGGACGTCGACGTCACCGTCGGCGGGCTGTCGATCTGCGCCGTGAAACGGAAGGTGTTGCTGCCGATCAGCGCGTCGGCGGTGCCGTCGAGGTCGTGCACGTTCGCTCGCGCGATGGTCGCGGTGCAGGACTCGCCGGCGACGAAGCCGGAGGCCGGGTCGAAGGTCCAGGTCGCGCCGCCGTTGCTGGAAAACGACGAGCCGAAGTGGTTGCCGGTGATGCCGCAGGACAAGGTGACCCAGGGATCGACCGTCGCCACCGGTTCGGAGAAGTTGACGACGAAGTTCGCGGCCGGGTCGACGCCGGTGGCGTTGTCCGCGGGCGCCGTCGTCAGCACCGTCGGCGGGGCGTCGCCGGAGACGCTGAAGTGCACGAGCACGTTGGCGACCATCGCGTTGTGGGTGCCGTCGCTGTCGGTGACGCCGTTCGCCAGCACCGTCAGGTCGCAGACGTCGCCGAGGCTGAAGTAGACGCCCGGAGACAGCTCGTTCGGCAGGATTTCGGCCTGGGTGATGGTGTTCTGGTTGTACTGGCCGCCGCGCGCGCCGCTGACGCTGCATGACAGCGTGAACCAGGGATCGGTGAGGTTCACCTGCTCGCTGAAGTTGAGGATCAGGGTCGCATTCGGCGACACGCCGGTGGCGTTGTTTGCCGGAACGCTGGTGACGATCGAGGGCGGCGGATCGGCGACGGTGCCGAAGCGAACGTCGTCGAGGGCGAGGCCGTCCTCGGCGCCGCTCGCCGCATGGAAGTCGACCCAGCGCACCCACAGCGTGGCGCCGTTGGCGAGCGCGAGGCCGGTGATCGAGCCGTCGACCGAGCTGCGGTTGCCGGAGAGGTTGCCGTTGAGGATGCCGGGCGTGCCGGTAGTCACCGGCGCGACGAAGTCGAGCGCCGGGACGGAGGTCCAGGTTCCGGTCGTGAGAGAGGTCGCGTTGGTGCTGTACTGGAACTGCAGGCGGTCGGTCTGTGGATTCGCGCCAAGACGCCATTCCTCGCCGACGTAGTCGACGAACAGCGTCGACAGCGTGGCGCCGGTGCTGTTGCTGAGCTTCGCGCCGATCGTCGGCACCACGGCCCCGGTCTGCAGCGTGCCGAGTGCCCGGTCGACGGCGCCGGTCGCGCCGTAGCTGTAGGTGTTGCCGGTCGGATCGGTGCCGTTGTCGGCGGCGTAGGTCGTGTCGGCCCCGGTGCCGGTCTCGGCGATGAACCAGCCCGTCGGCAGAGTGCTGCCGGTGCCGCTGCCGGTCAGACTGTCGAAGGATTCGGTGGTGCCGATACCGCTGGTGATCGCGACCGACTGGGCCCGGACGGCATCAGCGAGGAACAGGGACAGGCCGGCACAGGCGAGTGCGCGGACCATGCGGGGCGTCGACATGGCGGATCACAAAAGATTACGAGGGCGCGCAATCTAGCGGCACTCCGGGCCGCATGCATGTGCGGGCGCAGCATGGAGGATCCGTAAGCCGGCAGGCGCGTGCGGACGTCCGGATGGCTGTGTCGCGATCGGCGTCCCGGCCCGAGCCGTCTCCGCGAACGCGGATCGATGCGATTGTTTTCGATCGACGGCGATCGGCGTTTCGGGGTCCGCCTATCCTGCGTGCGCCGGGCATGGCGTCGGTCCGCCGCTACCGGAATCGTCCGGCGCCGCGGGGCGAATGCGGCATCGCTGCACGTCGGCTGCATCGTTGCTGCACATTTCGAACGCACCCTGGCGACGCTCGTCTCTCAACGGAATGCCGCCATGTCCGCTGCCGTCGCCTCCTTCGCTCGATCGTTCGCCACCTGGTCCGCGCGCGCCTTCCCGGCGCTGCTCGCCGTCGGCGTCCTCTGCGCCGCCCTGCCCGCCGCCGCGCAGCAACCCCCGCCGCCTCCGCCGCCACCGCAACCGCTCGGTGATCCGCCGGTGCCCGCCGGCAATCCGCTGACCGCCGCGAAGATCAACCTGGGCAAGGTCCTGTTCTGGGACGAGCAGCTGTCCGTCACCAACACCGTCGCCTGCGGCACCTGCCACCGCGCGTTCGCGGGCGGCTCGGACGCGCGCAGCATCGTCGCCGGCGGTGCATCGACCAATCCCGGACCCGACGGCGTCAACGGCACGCCGGACGACGTGCACGGCTCGATGGGCGTGCCCTCGCACGGCGGGGACGGCCTGTACCAGTCCGCCGCCAGTTTCGGCTTCCGTCCCCAGGTTGGCGGTCGCTACGCCTCGTCGGCGGTGAACGCGGGCTATTCGCCGCTGCTGTTCTGGGACGGCCGCGCAGGTACCACGTTCGTCGATCCCACCTCCGGCACCACGCTGATCGCCAACGGCGGCGCGCTGGAGAATCAGGCGCTGGGTCCGGTGGTCAACAGCGCCGAGATGAGCTCCAACGGCGCCTCCGTGGCCGACGTCGTCTCCCGCCTCGCAGGCCGGCTGCCGCTGGCGCTGGCCGAATCGGTGCCGTCCGCGCTTTCCACCTGGATCGCCGGCCGCGACTATCCCGCGCTGTTCACCGAGGCCTTCGGCAGCGGCGACATCACCCCGGCGCGGATCGCGCTGGCGATCGCCTCCTACGAGCGTACGCTCAACGCCAACCAGACTCCGTTCGACACCGCGAACGGCGGCGGCACGCCGCTGACCGCGCAGGAGCAGCAGGGGCTCAACGTGTTTGTCGGTCCGGGCGGCTGCGCCGCCTGCCACGGCGGCGCCCTGACGACCGACAACCAGTTCCACTACACCGGCGTGCGCCCGGTCGCCGAGGACCTCGGCCGCTTCGCCGTCACCAACAACAACGCCGACCGCGGCGCGATGAAGACGCCGAGCCTGCGCAACGGCCAGCTGCGTACCGCATTCATGCATGACGGACGCTTCACCACGCTGACCCAGGTCGTCGACTTCTACGACCGCGGCGGCGACTTCACCGCGCCGAACAAGGACCCGCGGATCCATCCGCTGAACCTCACCGCCGCGCAGAAGACCGCGCTGGTCGCCTTCCTCGGTCGTCCGCTCACGGACCCTCGCGCGCAGACCGAGTCCGCGCCCTTCGATCGCCCGCTGCTCTACACCGAGACCGGCCACGTGCCGACCATCGGCGGCGTCGGCCAGGCCGGCAGTGGCGGAGCGATCCCGGCGATCTACGCCTACGAGCCGCCACGTCTCGGCAGCCGCAACTTCACCGTCGCCGTCGACGGGGCGCTCGGCGGGGCGCACGCCACCCTGGTGATCTCGCGCGCCGACCCGGGCATCGCCGCCAGCGTCCCGACCGCGGACTTCGCTTCGATGAGCACGACGCTCGCGGGCAGCGGCAACGGCGCCGGCAACGGCTCGGTCAACGTCGATCTCGGCGACGATCCGGCACTGGTCGGCGTCACGCTGTTCGGCCGCTGGTACGTCGAGGATCCGAACGCCGCGAACGGGCTCGCGATCACGCCGGTGTTTGCCGCGACGGTGTACGGCACCAGCACCGGGGTGTTCCACGACGGCTTCGAGTGAGAGATTCGCTGCCCGAATTCCTCCGGTGTCGGGACCGAGGCGAGTGGGTGGCGCTGAGGTCCCCTTGCACGAACCATCAGTCTTGTAGCGCGAGCCCCGGCCCGCTCCGCACTGCGCCAGGCACAGGCGAACCGGTCGGCCCAACACCCGGAGCGACGAATGCGTGTCGCGGGAGCGGGCCGGGGCACGCGCTCCGTACCCGCGGCCCCGTCACTCGCCGGCCGGCGGCTTGCGGTGTCGCTGGACGAATTCCGAATACTGCGCGCACACCTCGTTCAGCTGCAGCAGATGTTCGAAGCGGGAGGCCTCGTCTCCGCGCTGCTCGGCGTCCTTGACCAGCGCGAACAGGCGCGCATTCTCGGCGTCGTAGCGACGACTCTCGTCGGCCGGAATCGCATAGACACGCTCCGCGATCCAGTTCGACCAGTCGCTCCGGGTGATCACCCAGTCGGGGGTTTGCTCGCATCGCAAGGTCTTGCCGAGGCGGCCCTCGGACACCAGGTTCTCGACGACCGCTTGGTATTCCTCTGCGCTCAGTTCCAGAGGTTCCCAGCGTGCCGCTCCGCTCAGGCCTGCGTCGAATCCGCCGCCGCGCAGGACTTCATTGACGACGTGGATCGGCGGCACGAGTCCGCCGGTCAGCAGATAGGGATATCGGCGCAGGAGGTCGGCCACGCCGATGCGTTCGAGCGTTCCGCCGCGGTTCCGCGATGAAAGTGCTCGTAGCCGACCGTCTGCATGAGGGTCCCCGTGGATCGATTCCAAGGCGCCGCAGGGTGCCGACATCAAGGCGCTGGGTTGCTTCGCTGCGCTCGCAATGACGGAAGTCCTGCGTCACGAGCCCGGATCGAGTCTCAAGGGTGGAGTGTCCAGGACGCACGCTCCCTTCAGCCCCTCAGCCCCAAGCCCCAAGCCCACCCGCAAAGCGCTCTCGCACCGTCCCCTATCGGGGCCGAGGCACACCGGCCGCTCAGTGCACCGACCGGCCCTGCCGCCAGCGCGGCACCCCGCCCGTCGGCGGTGGCGGCGGCGGCGCATCGTCGGCGTGGTCGCGCCAGTACTGGTGGATCGCGCAGACCGCGCCCGGGAGCTTGTTCAACGCGTCCTCGTACTCGTTCTCCGACAGCGGCGGCGCTTCCTCGCCGTCGTCGCTCTCGTAGAGCCCCTCGTCCGCGGCGAGGCGGACGATCGGCGACATCAGCTCGGACAGCCGACTGTCCTCGCGCATCCGCGTCGTCCAGCGATCGGCGCCGAGGTCGACCGCGCGGGAGAAGCCGTCGCACCAGCCGTGCGCGGTGTAGACCGGATCGCCGGACTCGGACTCGATCTCGCCCAGGATCGGCTCGTACTCGAAGTCGTCGACATCCTCGACGACCGACTGCGCCAGCCGGAGCAGGAGCTGCACGGTGCGCTGGGCCTGCGTCTCGTCGTCGAACGCCACGCTCTCGTCGAGCAGCACCGGCAGCCACTGCTCGACCGGTACCTCGTCGGGCCCGATCGCGATCGCGGTGAGGAAGCCGTGCACGCCGTCGAGAAAGAGGCCGTCGTCGCCGGCCCGCTGCGCCAGCATCGCGCCGAGCTCGTTCAGCTCCTGCTCGTCGAGCGCGACCCGCTGCTCCGCGTCGCCATAGTCGATGTCGATGTCGTCGTCGTTCACGGCGACAGCTCCGCCCACACCGGCGTGTGGTCCGACGGTCGCTCCCAGGTGCGAGGTTCGCGATCGATGCCGGCGCCGGAGAGGCGCGGCTTCAGCGCGCCGCTGACCAGCACCAGGTCGATGCGCAGGCCGAGGTTGCGACGGAAGCCGGCGGCGCGGTAGTCCCACCAGGAGTACAGCCCGTCGCCCGCCTCGAATTCGCGGAAGCTGTCGACGAGGCCCATCCCGAACAGCGCGGCGAGGTGCGCGCGCTCGGCCGAGGAACACAGCACCTGCTCGTGCCAGCCCTGCGGGTCGTGCACGTCGCGGTCGTCCGGGGCGATGTTGAAGTCGCCGGTCAGCACCAGGTTCGGGTGTCTCGCGAGCTCGGCGGCGACGTAGTCGCGCAGTGCCGCGAGCCAGCGCATCTTGTAGTCGAACTTCTCGGAGCCGACCGCCTCGCCGTTGACCACGTAGACATCGATCACGCGGACGCCGTCGATCGTCGCGGCGAGCACGCGGCGCTGCGGGTCCTCGAAGCCCGGAATGCCGGCGACGACCTCGGTGGCCTCCGACTTCGACAGCAGCGCGACGCCGTTGTAGGTCTTCTGCCCGGACCACACCGCACGGTAGCCGGCGGCCTCGATGGCCGCACGCGGGAACGCGTGGTCCTCGAGCTTGATCTCCTGCAGCGCCACCACGTCCGGCGCGGCGGTCTTCAGCCACTCTTCCAGGTGCGGCAGCCGTACCTTCAGCGAATTGACGTTCCAGCTGGCGATTTTCATGTGGAAACCTCTGAACAAGTGTCGAGCCCCGGCACTTCGGATCGCCCCCCTGGGTCAGGGGGCGCGAAACCCCGGCTTCGCCCGGGTTCCGCAGGGGAGTGGAGAGACGTCGAGGCGGGAAGAGCGTTGATCGTCGGCTTGTCCAGACCTATCCGAGCGAAGTGTAGCGGCGCGGGCCGGCTCAGGCCGCGAGGCCGTAGCTCTTCAGCAGTGCCGTGGCATCGGGCTCGCGGCCGCGGAACTCCACGAAGGACTCCAGCGCCGGTCGTGCGCCGCCGACCGCCAGGATGCTGGCGCGGAACGCGAGTCCGGTGGCGCGGTCGAAGATGCCGGCGCGCTCGAAGCGATCGAAGGCGTCGGCCGACAGCACTTCGGCCCACAGGTAGGAGTAGTAGCCGGCCGAGTAGCCACCCGAGAAGATGTGGGTGAAGGAATGCGGCATCCGGTTCCAGTCCGGCGGTGGCAGCACAGAGACCTCGGCGCGCACCGCGGCGAGGGTCGCCAGCAGCCGCGAGCCCTGCGCCGGATCGAAGTCGCGGTGCAGGCGCAGGTCGAACAGGCCGAACTCGAGCTGGCGCACCAGGAACAGGCCGGCGTGGAAGTGCCGCGCCGCCTGCATCTTGGCGAACAGCTCCTCCGGCAGCGGCGCGTTCGTCTGCCAGTGGCGAGCGAACAGGTCGAGCGCCTCGCGCTGCCAGGCGAAGTTCTCCATGAACTGGCTGGGCAGCTCGACCGCGTCCCACTCGACGCCGTTGATCCCGGCCACCGACGGCCAGTCGACCTCGGTCAGCACGTGATGCAGGCCGTGGCCGAACTCGTGGAACAGGGTGACGACGTCGTCGTGGGTCAGCAGCGACGGCGCGTCGGCCGTCGGTGGGGCGAAGTTGCAGCAGAGGAACGCGATCGGGAGCTGCATCCCGGCAGCCGAGCGCCGGCGCGAACGACAGACGTCCATCCAGGCGCCGCCACGCTTGGCCTGGCGCGCGTACAGGTCGAGGTAGGCACCGGCGAAGACGCGGCCGTCGGCATCGATGAGATCGTAGTAGCGCACGTCCGGATGCCAGACATCGACCCCCTCGCGGCGCGCGAAGCGCACGCCGAACGCGCGCTCGGCGACCACGAACAGGCCGTTGATCGCGGCCTCGGCCGGGAAGTAGGGCTTCAGGTCCTCTTCGTTGAAGTGGAACTGCCGCTCGCGCAGCTTCTCCGCGGCGTAGGCCGTGTCCCACACGGCGAGATCCGCGATGCCGAGCTCGCTCGCGGCGAAGGCGCGCAGTTCGGCGAGCTCGCGCGCGGCGACCGGGCGCGCCCGCGCGACGAGGTCCAGCAGGAAGGCCTCGACCTTCGCGGTCGACGGCGCCATCTTGGTGGCGAGCGATTCCTCGGCCGCGTTGGCGAATCCGATCAGCTGCGCTGCCTCGTGGCGCAGCGCGAGAATCTTCTCGAGCCGCGCGGAGTTGTCGAACTTGCCGTTGTCCGGCCCCTGGTCGGAGGCCCGCGTGGCGTAGGCGCGGTAGACCTCCTCACGCAACGCGCGGTCGTCGGCGAAGGTGATCACCGCCTGGTAGCTCGGGTACTGCAAGGTCACGCGGTAGCCGCTTCGACCCGCTTCCGTCGCGTACTGCGCGAGTGTGCCGAGTGCCGAAGCCGGCAGACCGGCGAGCCGGGTCGCGTCGTCGAGGTCGAGGTGCCAGGACTCGGTGGCGTCGAGCACCGCCTGCTCGAACTCGGTGGTCAGCGTCGACAATTCGGTCGAGATCTCCTTGAAGCGGCTGCGCGACGGCTCCTCCAGCGCGACGCCGGAGAGGCGGAAGTCGCGCAGCGCGTCGTCGACGATGGTCTGCTGCGCGCGGGACAGGGCGGCGAAGCCGGCACCGTCGCGCACCTGGCGCGTCGCCTCGTAGAGCCCGCGGTTCTGCCCGACGTCGGTCTCGAAGTCGGTCAGGAGTTCGATCGCCTTCGTATAGACCTCGCGCAGTGCGGGCGTGTCGCGCACCGAGTGCAGGTGCGACACCGGCGCGAACAGCCGCGACATCCGGTCTCCGTCCTCTTCCTGCGGCGCCATCACCTGGTCGAAATCGCGCGGCGTGGCGGCCGCGACGATCGCATCGATGCGGGCGCGGGACGCCGCGATGCACGCCTCCACGGCCGGCAGCACGTGCTCGGGCGCGACCGCGGAGAAGCGCGGCAGCGGCAGGTCTTCGGTCAGCGGATTGGTCGTGGCCATCGGGAATTTCCGTCGCGGGTCGATCATGTTGGCGCGACGGCGCGAAATTGCAAGCGCCGGTCGTTTCGCTGCGCGAAGCGACCCCGCGAAAAGCGTCTTTGAGGTGGATTCCCGGGTCGGGCTGTCGTATCCCTCGTCGACAGCTCTTGTCACAGATTTTTGTCGTTCACGATTGCTCACGATGGCCTAGGGACTCGACCGGGTCGGCCTAGGGAAATCCCCGATCCGCGATCGGGGAGTCGGCACCGGAAATCTCGCGCCGACTCCCGGCTGCGCATTTCGGCTCCGTCGGCGATCGTTGATCCCGGCCCAACCGTGATCCCGATCACGGAATCCGGGGCGACCGATCCACCGACGGAGACTGGCGATGTCGTTTTCCTCCCGAGTGCAGGAACTGCTGACCGGCCCGAACGAAGTCTCGCTCGAGCGCCCCGACTGCGTGATCGCGACCAGCGGCATCGACCCCCAGGAGCAGGCGCTGCTGACCTCGATGCTCGACCTGCTCGGCAGTCGCAGCCGCGGTCACTGGCGGCTGGGCAGCGTGGCGTCCGCGCAGGTGCTGATGTTCTCCGCCTCCGCCGACGAGTCCGAGCTGGTCCACTGGAAGGCGAGCGGCAAGCCCTGGATCGCTCTCACCCATCACGACGACGATCCGACCACCGCCGCCCACGTGCTGCAGCGGCCGATCCGGGTGTTTCCGCTTCTGAACCTCCTGAAGGAGATCGAGGAAGAGGCGGGCTTCCTGGGCCAGGTCGCCGCGGTCCGGGTCGAACCGAAGGAACTGCCGCCGCGCTGGCAGTTCGCCGACCAGCTGCGCACGCTCGGACTCGGCGCCAGCCACGGCGAGTGGTATTCCGCCGGCACCGTCCTGGTGAGCGACGACGGCCGCCAGTTCGCCGCCAGCTCCGCCGTGCTGGCGCAGCTGCGCGAAGGCCGCTTCGAGCCGGCGCCGCTCGGCGCGCGCTGCGCGCGGCCGCCGACCGGCATGCCGCTGCACCCGATCGAGGAGCTGGCCTGGTGGATCGGCTGGTGGAGCGACGCCCAGCAGCTGGCGCCCTGGCTCGATCTCGGCATGCAGTTCCGCCTGCGCCACTGGCCGGATTTCGGGCTGATCCCGGTCTCCCATTCCACGCTGCGCCTGGCCGCGCTGGCCGCGCAGAGGCTGTGGACGCTGCCGCGCCTGGTCGAAGCCGCCGCCGCGAGCCGCGGCGAGGTCGTGCGCTTCGTCAACGCGATGTCGGTGTCCGGCCTGCTGGTCACCCACGCAGCGCCGCCGCGCCCGGCGCCGGCGCCGAAGCCCGGCCTGGTCGCCGGCCTGCTCCGTGGTCTCCGCATCCGCCTGGGGCTGTCATGAACGCCGCCGAACGCGTGCCGACGGCGGACGAAGCCGCCGAGGTCAAGATCGTCTTCTCCGGACCGATGGGTGCCGGCAAGACCACCGCGATCGCCGCGATCAGCGAGGTCAGCCCGGTCCGCACCGAGGTCGGCAACAACGACCGCGCGGCGTTCGACAAGGACAGCACCACGGTCGCGCTCGACTACGGCCAGATCACGCTCGACGACGGCACCGTGGTCAGGCTCTACGGCACGCCGGGGCAGGAGCGCTTCGATTTCATGTGGTCGATCCTCGGCCGTGGCGCGCTCGGCGTGGTGCTTCTGCTCGACGCCAGCCAGGCCGAGGCGCTGCACCAGCTGGACCGCTACCTCGAGGCCTTCGACGACGCCGTGCGCGAAGGCGCACTGGTGATCGGGGTCGGCCGCTGCGAACAGCCCGGCGCCCTGCCGATGCACGAGTTCGCGCGCCGGATCGCACGCCTGGATCACGTCGTGCCGATGTTCTCCGTCGACGTGCGCCGGCGCGAGCATGTGCTCCTGCTGATCGAGACGCTCACCTGCCTGCTCGAAGCGTCCGAGTCGCTGGAGGGCGCCGCGTGAAGCCGATGCTGCCCCAGGTCCGCCGCTTCCATGCCGCCTGCACCGCCGAGCTGGCGCAGTTCATCGCGCAGTCGCCCGGCATCCGGCTCGCCCAGCTGACCACCGTCGACGGTTTCGAGGTCGCCGTGCAGCCGGAGGACACCGCGGCGCCGGCCAAGCTCGCGGCGATGTCGAGCTCGCTGCAGGCGGTGAGCGAGGCGCTGGTCGTGCAGAGCGGCCTGCACGGCGGTCGCAACGTGATGGTCGAATGCGACGACGGCTACGTGCTGGTGCTGCCGATCAGCGAGGTCAAGCCGGCGCTGTCGCTGCTGGTGATCGCCAACCGCACGGCGATCCTCGGCCACCTGCTGTGGTCGGCCAAGAACACCATCGCCGCGGTCGCGCGCGCGATGGCACGCACGACCTGATGGGAGCCTGATGCAAGTCGGCAGCGCCTTCGAAGGTTCGACGGCGCGGTGATCGAATCGACTGGCTATGAACCGCGGGTCCGGGCGTTGCCGGATCCGCAAGGGCGGCGCATGGCCGGGACCCAGGCTCCCGTGCGCCGACGGATGCATCGATGCCGGGCTCCGCACCGCACCCGGCATCGTCGACACCGGTGCACCTACGTCAAGAGGAATCCGTCATGGCGACCGTGAACGAAGTGCTGAAAAAGCTGCTGGAATGCGATGGTGCGATGTGCGCTGCCGTGGTCGACGCCGGCAGCGGCATGATGCTGGGATCGGCCGGCAGCGGTGTGGACCTGGAGCTCGCGGCCGCGGGCAACACCGAGGTGGTGCGCGCCAAGCTGAAGACGATGAAGTCGCTCGGCCTCAACGACCGCATCGAGGACATCCTGATCACCCTCGGCAAGCACTACCACATCATCCGGCTGGTGCAGAACAAGCCCGGGCTGTTCGTCTACTTCGTGCTCGACAAGTCCAAGGCCAACCTGGCCTTCGCCCGCCGCGCCGCGGCCGATGCCGAGAGCGAACTGGTGTGAGCATCGGAGCGTGCGGTGCCCCGTCGGAGCGGGGTACCGCTGCCCCGGCAAGCCGCTTCACCCGGAGGAGCCCCCGAACACCGGGTCCTCGATCCACAGCGTGGCGAAACGGATCAGGTCGAGGTTGCTGGTGAGACCGAGCTTGTTGCGGATCGAGGCGCGGTGCGCCTCGATCGTCTTCACGCTGCGGCACAACTGGTTGGCGATGTCGTTGGAAGAGACCCCGAGACCGATCAGGCGCAGCACCTCCATCTCCCGGTCCGACAGCGCGTCGACGCCGCTGCGGCGGCGCTCCGACTGCGTCGTCATCCGCGCGATCAGCGCGGTCTGCATTCGTGGCGACAGCGCCACTTCACCGCGCAGCACGCGGCGGATCGCGTCGATCACCGTCTCGGTCGCCTCGTGCTTCATCACGTAGCCGACGGCTCCGGCCCGCAGCGCTCGCTCCGCGTGCAGCGATTCGTCATGCATCGACATCACCAGCACCGGGATGCTGCGATCGAGCGTCTGCAGGCGGCGCAGCACGTCGAGTCCGGATTCCGCGCCGAGCGACAGGTCGAGCAGTACCACGTCCGGCCGCGCGCGGCGCGCCTGGGCGAGCGCCTCCTCGCTGCTGGCTGCCTGGTCGATCGGCGCGAATCCGTTCACGCCGGCCAGGAGCGCCGCCATCCCCTGGCGGATGATCGGGTGGTCGTCGACGATCAGCACGCGGGCGTTGCCTGGCATTTCGCCATCTCCTCTGCATCGAGTTCGGTCGCGCCGATCGGCGCCATCACGGAGACCAGGGTGCCGCGCGTCGAGCTCGACACCCGGATGCGACCGCCGAGCGACTCGGCCCGGATCCGCATGCTGCGCAGGCCGAGACCGCCGTCACCGGGCCGGCCGCGGCGCTCGAAGCCCTCGCCGTTGTCCTGCACCGCAAGCCAGAGCCGTTGTCCGCGCAGCTGCAGGCGGATCCGGATCTCGCTGGCGCGGCCGTGCCGCAGCGCGTTGTTCAGCGCCTCCTGCACGATCCGGTAGATCTGGCTCGGCGCCGCCGGTCCGAGCTCGGGCAGCGAATCCTCGGCGTCGAGTTCGACCGTGACACCATAGATCGCGCGCACGTCGCCGGCGAGCTTGGCCAGCGCACCGTGCAGCGAGTTGTCGTCGAGTTCGACCGGACTCAGGTTGCGCGACAGGAAGCGGACGTGGTCGACCGCGCTGTTGAGTAGCCGCACGATCCACGCCGCCTCCGCCGCCTCCGACTGGTTCTTCTCGGCCAGCCGCTTCTCCAGCGCCTTGGCGAGGAAGGCCACGCCGGTCAGCTGCTGCCCGAGGCCGTCGTGCAGCTCGCGGCCGATGCGGTCCTGCTCGCGCTCGAACTGCACCAGCTGGTTACGCTCGTCGAGCCGCTTGTAGCGGGTCTCGCTCTCGCGCAGCGCGCGCTCCATCCGCTTGCGCTCGCCGATGTCCTGCACGACCTTCGAGGCGCCGACCACCTGGCCGTGTTCGTCCCAGATCGGCGACACCGACAGCGACACCTCGATGCGCCGTCCGCCGCGATCGACCCGGACCGTCTCGAACTGTTCCAGGCGCTCGCCGGCCTTGATCCGCTCGAGGATGAAGGTCTCCTCGTCGACGCGTTCGGGCGGGATCAGCACGGTGACCTCGCGTCCGATGATCTCGTCCGGCGCGTAGCCGAACAGACGCTGCGCGCCGGGATTCCAGCTGCGGATCCGGCCGTCCAGCGACTTCGAGAAGATCGCGTCGGAGGCCGACTCGATGATCCGCGCGTACTCCTGGTGCAGCACGGCGGAGTGCTTGCGATCGGTGATGTCGTGGGTCACCGCCAGGATCAGCGGTTGCGCGTGGCCGGGCATCGGGAAGGGCACCGCGCGGCTTTCCATCCAGCGGCGCCCGCCGGCGAAGGTGTCGATCTCGAACTCGAGGCTGGCCCGGGCGCCGGACAGCACGCGCCGGTTGAACTCGAAGTAGGCGGGACGGTACTCGGGCACGACGACCTCGACGATGCGCTGGCCGATCAGCGCCTCGGCACTGGGCGCGCCGAGCATGCGCACGCCGGCATCGTTGATCGAGTAGACGACGCTGCGGGCATCGATCAGCTTCACGCATTCCGGGGTGAGATCGATGATCGCCTGCAGGTGATGCTCGCTCGCCACCAGCGCGGCCTCGCCGCGCTTGCGGGCCGTGACGTCGCGCTCCACCGAGACGTAGTTCACCAGCCGGCCCGCGGCATCGGACACCGGCACCACCTCCAGCTCCAGCCAGAGCTCCTCGCCTTCGCGGGTGTAGTTCAGGATTTCGGCGCGGACGGGCTGTCCCGCCAGCATGCCGTCGCGGATCCTTTGCAGCGTCGTGCGATCGGTGTCGGGGCCCTGCAGCATCCGCGGCGACTTCCCGATCACCTCGTCGCGGTGGTAGCCGGTGAGTCGGGTGAAGGCGTCGTTGACATAGATGATCCGGGGCCCCGGCTCGTCGATCGGTTCGGCCTCGGTGATCAGGATCATGTCGTTCAGGCGGCCGACCGCCGCCTCGACCAGGCGCGAGCGCTGCTCGTCGAGGCGGCGCCGGGTGACGTCGCGCTGCACGCCGACGAGTCGGAGCGTGCGCCCGTCGGCGCCACGATGGCGCACGGCGTGCGCCTCGATCCACAGCGGATACTTGTCGCCGGCCCGGTGGATGCGGAACTCGACCGGTCCCGCCGTCGCACCCGCCGTCAGCCGCTCCAGCCAGTCGGCCAGCGTGGCGCGGTCCTCGCGCAGCACCAGCTCGGCCCAGCGGCGCCGGTCCGGCGTCGGTCCCCCCGGCGGCAGGCCATAGAGCTCGTGCATCCGGGCGTCCCAGGCCAGCTGGTGATTGACCGGATCCAGCTCCCACACGGCCAGCCCGCTGGCGCGGATCGCCAGGTCGGCGAGCGCACCGTCGTACGGATGTTCCGCCGACCCTGGATCGACCATTGTGGCTCCCCGTCCAACCCGTGTGGCACTTTCCACCCCCGGTGGACGCGTCGAGGGGTTGTCGCAGACCCGCCCGACGCTCGCAATTCGGGATAGCCCGAATTGTGATCGCGTCCGCGGGAGCTTGCTCTGTGCCGGTCGGTGGGGAGCCGGCGGGCCAGCGCATGGCGCCGGAGGTGATGAACGATTTGTCGTCCCGGGTACAGCGGAGCGATCCACGCGCAGGCGTTCGCTCCGATACAGCGATCGACGTCCCGGGATCGCTTCGCCGCGCTCGGGGTAACGGGACCGTCAGCGCTGCGCGCGGAACCGGATCGCCTCGCCTCCGCCCGGCGCCAGCCGCAAGGTCAGCGTGTCCGTGCTGCCCACCTCGCGCTGCTCGGTGACGAATGACAACGGCGCACGGGCATAGTGCGCGTCGTCGCCGTCGCGGTAGATCTCGGCGACATAGCGGCGCTTCGGATCGAGGAAGAACAACGGCACCGCGAGCACGCGGCCGTTCTCGTCGGTCTCGGCGCCGAGGTACCAGTCGGCGCTGTGGCGGTCCTTGCGGGCGATGGTCACGTAGTCGCCGACTTCGCCATTCAGAACGCGGCTTTCGTCCCAGTCGGTGGCCACGTCGCGGATGAAGCGGAACGCGTCGGCGTGCGCCTCGTAGTTCTCCGGCAGATCGGCGACCATCTGGATCGGACTGTAGATCGTCACGTACTGCGCGAGCTGGCGCGCCAGCGTCGACGGGATCGGGCGACCCCCGCGACCCTTCAGGCTGACGATGCCGGGCGTGAAGTCCATGGGCCCGGACAGCATCCGGGTGAACACCAGGTTCACCTCGTGCTCCGGCGGATTCGGCGGCATGCCCCAGGCCATGTACTCCTGGCCGCGGGCTCCCTCCCGGGCGACCCAGTTCGGATAGGTGCGGCGCAGCCCGGTGTCCTTGATCGGCTCGTGCGGATCGACGGCGATGTGGCGCTTCGCGGCTTCGCTCACCACCCGCAGATGATGGTTGGACATCCACTGGCCATCGTGCCATTCGCGCTTCACCACGCCGTCCGCGCCGAAGCGTTCGATCTGGCCGGCATCGGCGACATAGCCGGTCTTGACCACGTCGACGCCGAGCCGCTGGTAGAGGTCGAGCGCCGGCTCGAGCTGCCGCTCGTAGTGGCTGACCGCTCCGCCGGTCTCGTGGTGTCCGACGAGGTGGACGCCGCGGGTCTTCGCATAGGCCGCCAGCGCCGGAAGGTCGAAGTCCGCGGTCGGGGTGACGAAGTCGAAGTCATTGCCGTTGCCGAACCATTGGCCGTCCCAGCCGCGGTTCCAGCCCTCGACCAGCACGCCGCGGAAACCGTTCCTCGCGGCGAAGTCGATGTATCGCTTCGTGTTCGCCGTGGTCGCCCCGTGCTTCGGCCCGGTCGACCAGCTGCTGTCCTCGAGGTGCAGCTCCCACCAGACCCCGACGAACTTGCCGGGATGAAACCACGAGACGTCGCCCAGCCGGTTCGGCTCGTTGAGGTTCAGTTCGAGATTGGATTCGACCAGGCCGCCGGCGCTGTCGGCCACGATCAGGGTGCGCCACGGCGTCACGAACGGCGCCGAGCGCCGGACCTTCCAGCCCTCCGCGGACGGCGACAGCTGGGCACGGAAGCGCTGGTTCTCGACCCGCCGCAGCCACATCGCCGAATAGTCGACGAGTGCCGCCTCGTGGAACGCGATGTGCAGACCGTCACGGGTACGGATCGTCATCGGCGTATGGGCCTGGCCGACCTCGGTCAGCGCCGTGCGGTTGTACAGGTACTCGTAGCGGTTCCACTCGCCGGCCGGAATCCACCAGGCGGTGGCCTCCGGGATGACGCTGAACTCGGTCAGCTCGTCGTCGATGATGACGTCGGCGAGCTGCGGCTGTTCCGGAAACTCGTAGCGGAAGCCGACGCCGTCGTCGTAGACCCGGAACACGAGATCGAGCGCCCGTTTGCCCTTGACCGTCTCGGCGAAGCGCGCGCGCAGCTCGGTGTAGCGGTTGCGCACGAAGCGGCGTTCGCCCCAGGGCTGCTCCCAGGTGTCGTCATGGCGGCTCGTCGCGGCGGACACCAGCGCGAAGTTGCGCTCCAGCTTCTCCTGCCCGCGCAGCAGGAAGCCCAGCCGCGACGGCGCGATCAGCGGAACACCGAGGCGCGACAGCTGCCAGCTGATCCGTCCCTCGTCGAGTCCCAGCGCGACCGTCAGGACGGCGTCGGGCGAGTCGGCGCGGGCAACGATGTCGACTTGCTTCGGAGCTTCGGCGGCGGAGGCGCAGATGCTCCACAAGCCGGTCAGGATCAAGACCACGAACCGCTGGAACATGGCCACACTCCCACGCGAGGAGCGGCGATGCTAGCCGTGGCCTGCGAGCGGCAGCGAATGCATACGTATGCGAACCCTCCTCGTGTCCGGCAGGGTCCGCCGGTTCGCGCGAAGGCGGTCGCTCATCCTCCCGGTTCCGGCTCGAAATCGACGTGACGCGGGACGGACGAGGGCCTCGGCGGCGTCTTCGACGCCGAACGGAGCAACTACATGACCGGTGCGACGAACTCGGCGAGATCGGCGGCGGTGTCGAAGCGGCCGAGGTGGCTCGCGAGCACCTTGCCCTGGGCATCGATCAACACCGTGTAGGGGATCACGCTGCGGTCATTGCCGAGCTCCCGGGCGAACTCGCCGGTACCGCTGGTGTCGACCAGGATCGGGTAGCTGACCGGCTGGGTGGCGAGGTAGCGCCCGACCGCGCCGGCGTCGTCGTCGGCGATTCCTAGCACGACCAGCCTGTCGCGCCCGTTGTGCTGGTGCAGCGCGTCGAGCAGCGGCATCTCGTCGCGGCAGGGGCCGCACCAGGTGGCCCAGACGTTGACCAGGCGAGCCTTGCCCTTGAAATCGGCGAGCGTGTGCTCGCGCCCGTCGAGGTCGACCAGCCGGGTGCCGATCTCGTCGGCGCTGTCGCCGCTCTGCGTGCGCGCCGGCACCGACACCGCGGGGCGCGGATTGAGCCAGACCTGGCCGGCAACGAAACCAGCGAGGCCGGCCGCGACCGCGACGACGACGATCAGCGAATTGGTGCGATTGGACATGGGCGATGCGACCGGGCGACTCGGCCGGCCATCATCTCAGCAGCCGGACAGGCGTGCCAGCCGCGCGGCGAAGGCGCCGGCCTCCTCGAATCCGACGAGGCGCGCGTCGCGCCGCTCCTCGGCCTTGCAGCCGAAGAACAGCGTGCCCGGCGGACCGATGATGCCGAAGCGCTTCATCAGCGCCTGGTCGGCGTCGTCGTTGGCGGTGACGTCGGCCTTGAGCCGGGTGAAGCCGGCGAGCGCGGCCTGAACCTTGGCATCCGGGAAGGTGTACTTCTCCATTTCCTTGCACGACACGCACCAGTCGGCATAGAAATCGAGCAGCACCGGCTTGCCGGTCGTGCCGGCCTCGGCCAGCACGCGGTCGAGGTCGGCGGTCGTCTTGATCCGGGTGAACTCGAGATGGCTCGCCTCCGGCGCGGACGAATGCCCGAGGCCGACCCCCTTCAGCGGCTGCATCCAGTCGCCGCGGCCGACGGCGGCGCCGAGCACCTCGGCGGCCCCGAGCAGCAGCAGAATGATGCCCACCGCCTTGCCGAACTTGCGCCAGCCGCTCGATCCCGCCGGCAGCCCCTCCAGGGCACCGAGATAGATCGCCGAGCCGATCAGCAGCGCGCCGAGGCCGAGCATGGTGAAGGCCGGAGCGACGACACGGTCCAGCATCCACAGCGCAAGGCCGAGGAAGACCACGCCGAAGATCGATTTCACCGTGTCCATCCAGGCGCCGGCCCGCGGCAGCAGGCTTCCGGCGCCCGCGCCGATCACCACCAGCGGCGCGCCCATCCCGAGGCCGAGCGCGAACAGCACGAGGCCGCCGTAGATCGCGTCGCGGGTCTGGCTGATGAAGATCACCGCGGCGGCCAGCGGCGGCGTCACGCACGGCCCGACCAGCAGCGCCGACAGGACGCCCATGATCGCGACGCCGATCAGTGATCCGCCCTGCTGCTGGTTCGACAGCGCATTGATCCGGTTCTGGATCGCGGCCGGCATCTGCAGCTCGTAGAAGCCGAACATCGACAGCGCCAGCACCACGAACACGCCGGCGAAGGCGATCAGCACGGCAGGCTTCTGCAGCGCCGCCTGCAGGTTGGCGCCGGCGAGCCCGGCGACCACGCCGGCCAGCGCGAACACCACGGCCGAGGCCAGCACGTAGACCAGCGACAGCAGGAAGGCGCGCCGCGTCGTGATGCCTTCGCCAGCGCCGGCGATGATGCCGGACAGGATCGGGATCATCGGAAAGATGCACGGCGTGAACGCGAGCCCGATGCCGATCAGGAAGAACCACAGCATCGCGGACAGGCGGTTGCCCTGCAGTCGTGCGGTGATCGCGTCGGCGGAGTCGCCCGACGGCGGCGCCGGCGTCGTCACGGTGACCGCATCGCCCTGGCCGAGCTTCGCGGTCGGCTCCGGCAGCTCCGGACCCTGCGGCAGCTTCGCCGGCAGGTCGAGGCTGATCGTGCGGGTCATCGGCGGATAGCAGATGCCGTTCAGCTGGCAGCCCTGGAAGGTCGCGGTGAGTTTCGCCGTGCGCTTCTGGTCGGGCGCCAGCGGGGCGCGCGCGACGAGCGGGATCGGCACGTCGATGGTGCCAAAGAACACGGTCACCTTGCCGAAGTGTTCGTCCCGGTGCTCGATGCCGCGCGGCCACTGCGGCGCCATCAGGTCGACGGCGGGCTCGGCATCGAGCTTGAACGAGGTCTTGTCGCGGTAGAGGTAGTAGCGGTCCGGCATCGAGAAGCGCGCCAGCAACGCGCCGTTGTCGACGATCGCCTCGAACTTGAAGGCCTCGTCCTCCGGGATCGGCAGGCCATCGATCGCCGCGGGCGGCGCGGCGGGCGCGGCGCCGATCGGCGACGATGCGGCCGGCGCGATCGGGGCGGCCGCCGGATGCGCGAACGGCAGGTCGGATCCCGCGGCTGGCGCCGAATCCATCGGCGCCGTTGCGGGCGGGTCGAGCGGGCCTGCTTCCGGCGCCGGCACCGGATCGACCGACTTCCGCGGTCCCGGCAGCGACACCGACACCAGCTGCTGCTGCGGCGGGTAGCACAGCCCGGCCTCGGCGCAACCCTGGTAGCGCACCTTGAAGGTCACCATCTCGGCATCTGCCGCGGCACTGCCGGTCAGCACCGCGGTGACCTTGTGGTGGTAGACCTCGACATCGCCGAGGAACTCGTCGTGCTTCTTCTCGCCCGCCGGCAGCTTCAGCGGATCGGCCTTGAAGCCGTCGTTGAAGTTGAGGACGGCGAAGCGCTGCTTGTACAGGTAGTAGCCCGGGGCGATGGTCCAGGACAACTCGATGCGGTCGCGGCCGACCACCTCGGCGTTGAAGCGGAAGGCGTCGTCGACCGGCAGGACGTCCTTTTCCTCCAGGGCGTTCGCCCGCGGCGAGAGACCTGCCAGGAGAAGCACGGCCGTGATGGACCGAAACAGCAGACCGACGAGCGAACGCTTGAACATGAAATCCATTCCTTTATTCCGACCGACCGGACCGGTTCCGGTTTGCGGGCATTTCATCGGGGTGGCGCGTACGGCGCGCGCCATGGGGCTCGGACGATAACCAAGCCGACGTGGCTTGTGTGTCACCGCGCCGTCAACCGTTGACGCTCCCGTCCGCCGTCGTTTCCGCCCGGACCCAGTCGAGATATCCCGGAAACCCGGCGCAGACCTCGACAGCGGCGAGCTCCGGAAGTTCGTAGGGATGCAGTTCGATCAGACGAGCGGCGAGTTCGGGGTAGCGCTCGCGGGTGGTCTTGATGCTGAGCACGATCTCCGGCGAGGTCTCCACCCGGCCGTTCCAGCGGTAGGTCGAGACGACGCCGGGGATACGCTGCACGCAGGCGGCCAGATGCGCCTCGACCAGCGCGTTGGCGATGCGCTCGGCGTCGGCGGCGCTGGCGACGGTGGTGGTGACGATCAGGATCGGCTTCATCGCGGGGGTCCGGTGGGCGGTATCACGGAGGCTCGCGCCCCGACGTCGCGGCGGCGAGCTCACGCTCGAGTTCGGCGAGACGTTCCGGCGTGCCGATGTCGCGCCACTCGCCGCTGAACAGCTCGACGCTGAGCGCCCCCGCGTCGATCGCCCGGAGCAGGCGGGGCACGATCGACGACTTGCCCGCCGCGACGCCGGCCACGAGCGCCGGCCGATACACGCCGATCCCGGCCAGCGTGTAGTCGCGCGCCGGATCGCCGCCGGCGGCGAGTGCCAGCGGTCGGATGCGGCGCTCGAACTCGCCGGCGGGACGCTCGTCGGGCTTCGGCACCAGCACGACATGGGCGAGACCGGCGGGCGCGGCCGGCAGCCGGGAGAAGTCGAGGTCGGTAAAGATGTCGCCATTGACCACGACGAAGGGCGCCGCGCCGATCAGCGGCAACGCGTGGACGAGACCACCGCCGGTCTCCAGCGGTTCGTCGCCCTCGTGGCTGTAACGGATGCGTACCCCGTAGCGCGTGCCGTCGCCCAGCGCCGGCGCGAACGCAGCCGCGAGATGCGCGGTGTTGATCACGACGTCGCGGATGCCGGCGGCCGCGAGGCGCTCGAGGTGCCACGCGATCAGCGGCTTGCCGCCGGCGGACAGCAGCGGCTTCGGCGTCGCCAGCGTCAGCGGCCGCATCCGTTCGCCGCGCCCGGCGGCGTAGACCAGCGCCGTGCGCGGCGGACTCATGCCGCGAACAGGGCGCGGCAGTGCGCGGCACTGCTCTCGCGCAGCGCGGTCAGGCTGTAGCCGCCTTCGAGCGAGGAAACCACTCGACCCGCCGCGTGGCGATCGGCGATCGCGGCGAGTTCGGCGGTGATCCAGCCGTAGTCGTCGGCGGCGAGGTCGAGGTTGGCGAGGGGGTCGAGACGGTGGGCGTCGAAGCCGGCGGAGATCAGCACGAGCTCGGGACGGAACGCGTCGACCGCGGGCAGGAGGTCGCGCGCCAGCGCGTCGCGGAATTCGCGCGAGCCGCTGCCGGGCGCGAGCGGCACGTTGACGATGTTGCCGGCGCCGCGCTCGTCGACCCGCCCGCTGCCCGGATACAGCGGCGACTGGTGCGAGGAGGCGTAGAGCACGCGCGGGTCGGCCCAGAAGATGTCCTGGCTGCCGTTGCCGTGGTGGACGTCGAAGTCGACGATCGCGACCCGCGCCAGGCCGTGCACGGCGAGCGCGTGGTGCGCGCCGACCGCGATGCTGTTGAACAGGCAGAAGCCCATCGCCTGGCCGTGGGTCGCATGATGGCCGGGCGGCCGCACCGCGCAGAACGCGCGACGCTTCTGCTTCGGCGCCAGCGCCGAAGCAGCAATAGCGACCTCGTCAATGGCGGTACAGACCGCGCCCGCTGCGTGCAGAGCGGCATTCAATGACGATGGCGACATCACGGTGTCGGCGTCGATCCGAAGCAGCCCTTCGCTCGGTGCGTGGCGGAACAGCAGTTCGACCATCTGCGCGGCATGCGCTCGTTCAAGCTGCTCGCGCGTCGCCGGTGGCGCCTCGCGCCGCGGCACCGCGCCGAATTCGTCGGCGGCCAGCGCCTCCAGCACCGCGGCGAGCCGCGCCGGCGCTTCCGGATGGCCGGGGCCGGGGAAGTGTTCCGCGCAGATCGGGTGGCTGAAGATCATCGGCGTGTCGGCGAACCGCTCAGCCCCGCGGCCGGCGCTCGTGCTTCCACAGCACCTCGCCATTGCCGCTGGCCCGTGCCAGCACGCGGGCGAGCACGAACAGCAGGTCGGAGAGGCGGTTGAGGTAGCGCAGCACCTCGCCGCGCACGTCCTCGCCGCGCGCCAGCGTCAGCACGTCGCGCTCCGCGCGGCGGCAGACGGTGCGGGCGACATGGCAGTGCGCGGCCGCGAGTCCGCCGCCGGGCAGGATGAAGTCCTTCAGCGGCGGCAGGTCGTCGTTGTAGCGGTCGAGGCGCTGCTCGAGGCGGTCGATGTCGGCGGCGACGATCATCGCGGCACCGGGGATGCACAGCTCGCCGCCGAGATCGAACAGCTCGTGCTGGACTTCGGTCAGCAGGGTCGCGACGTCGTCGGACACGCCACTCGCGATCACCACGCCGATCGTGCTGTTGAGCTCGTCGACGCTGCCGTAGGCGGCGACCCGCGCGGAGTCCTTGCCGACCCGACGGCCGTCACCGAGGCCGGTGCTGCCGTCGTCGCCGGTGCGGGTGTAGATGCGGCTCAAGCGATGACCCATGGCCGCGATCCGCTGGTGCGAGAGACGCGCGGATCAGGCGGCGACGCCGGTCGGCGTGCGCTGCGTGAGCCACAGGGCGTGCGCGCCGAACAGGATCGTCGAGTACACCGCGACGCCCGCCAGCTGGTTGCCGAAGAACGGCAGGCCGGCGATGTAGCACTCGGCGAGGCCCGTGGCGCTCATCGGGTACATGCCGGAGTTCAGCCACACCAGGCCGTTGGTGACGAGGAAGAACACCAGCGCCGAGGCGAAGCCGAACGCGGCGATCCACGGCACCGTGCGGCGCTCGGCCAGCCAGCGGCCGGCCAGCGCGAACAGCGCGATCAGGCCGTAGACCACCGGCAGCAGGCCGTGCCAGCCGAGGAAGACGTCGGACAGGGCCATCGCGCCGAGCGGGATCAGCACCGCGAGACGACGCGAGGCGATGGTGGCACCGCCGAACAGCGCGATCGACTCGATCGGCGTGAAGTTCCACGGCATCGGCGGATGCGGCAGCAGACGCGACAACGCGGCGAAGACGATCAGGCTGGCGATACCGACGAGGGTGGCCTGCGGGGACAGCGTGGGACGGTTCATGGAGCGATTCCTCGTCGCGAAAACTGGGGCTCAGTTTACCGGCTCGCCGCGCCCAGCGGATGCGGCGACACCGGATGTCATGAGGCGGAAGGTCAGGACTTGCCGGCGACCTTGGCGTAGGAGTCGCGCAAGGTCACGGCCCGGTTGAAGACCGGCTTGCCAGCGGCGTGGTCGTAGCGGTCGGCGACGAAGAAGCCGAGCCGCTCGAACTGGCAGGCCATCTCCGGCGCGGCTTCGGCGAGCGAGGGCTCCAGGTAGGCGGTCACCACCTCGACGGAGGCCGGATTCAGGAAGTCGCGGTAGGACTTGCCGCTGGCGTCGTCGTCCGGATTGGGGACGCTGAACAGGCGGTCGTAGAGACGCACCTCGGCCGCGACGGCATGGCGCGCGCTGACCCAGTGGATGGTGCCCTTGACCTTGCGGTTGGCCCCCTCCATGCCGGGACGCGAGGCCGGGTCGAGCGTGCACTCGACCGCGACGACGGCGCCCGCGGCGTCCCTCACCACCTGGTCGCAGCGCACGATGCCGGCGCCGCGCAGCCGCACCTCGCCGCCCGGCACCAGGCGGAAGAAGTCCTTGCTCGCGACCTCCTGGAAGTCGTCGCGCTCGATCCAGAGGCGGTTGCCGAACGGCACCTGACGCGTCCCGAACGCGGCATCCTTCGGGTGGTTGGCGAATTCCAGCGACTCGACGTGGTCGTCGCCGAGGTTGGTGATCCGCAGCTCCAGCGGGCGGATGACGGCGAGCCGGCGCGGCGCGGTCGCGTCGAGCACCTCGCGCGCGCAGCCCTCGAGCACCGACCACTCGATCACGCTTTCCTGCTTGGTCACGCCGACCCGGCGGCAGAGCTCGCGCAGCGCGGCGGCCGGATAGCCGCGGCGGCGGATGCCGCGCAGCGTCGGCATCCGCGGATCGTCCCAGCCGGCCACCAGGCCGTCCTGCACCAGCGACAGCAGCTTGCGCTTGCTCATCACCGTGTAGTCGAGGTTGAGCCGCGAGAACTCGATCTGGCGCGGGGTCGACACCGGGGTGTCGACCCCGGCCTCGACCAGGTGCCGCCACAGCTCGCGGTGGTTCGCGAGGTCGATCTGCGCGAGGCACCAGTCGTACAGCGGGCGGTGGTCCTCGAACTCCAGCGTGCACAGCGAATGGGTGATGCCTTCCAGCGCATCGGAGATGCAGTGCGCGTAGTCGTACATCGGGTAGATCGGCCAGGCGTCGCCGGTGTTCTGATGGGTGAGCTTGCGGATCCGGTAGATCGCCGGATCGCGCAGGTTGATGTTGCCGCTGGCCATGTCGATCTTGGCCCGGAGCGTGCGGGCGCCGTCGTCGAACTCGCCGGCACGCATGCGGCGGAAGAGATCCAGGTTCTCGGCGACGGATCGATCGCGGAACGGCGACGGCCGGCCCGGCTCGGTCAGGGTGCCGCGGTAGGCGCGCACCTCGTCGGCGCTGAGGTCGCAGACGAAGGCCTTGCCGTCCTCGATCAGCTTCAGCGCCGAACGGTAGAACACCTCGAAGTAGTCCGAGGCGTGGCGGAGTTCGTGCCAACGGAAGCCGAGCCACTGTACGTCTTCCTTGATCGCGTCGACGTACTCCTGCTCTTCCTTCGCCGGGTTGGTGTCGTCGAAGCGCAGGTAGCAGCGGCCGCCGAACTCGACGGCGAGGCCGAAGTTGAGGCAGATCGACTTCGCGTGGCCGATGTGCAGATAGCCGTTCGGCTCCGGCGGGAACCGCGTCGCGATGCCGGCATGCTTGCCCGCGGCCAGGTCGTCGATGACGATCTGGCGGATGAAGTGGTTGGGGGTGGCGGGATCGCTCATGGGGGCGCCGTCGGGAATGCGGGAAAACCGGCGATTGTACGCGAGGGCCCGGGACTCCGGGCGGAAATGGTCCCGTCCTTGCGAGCGCAGCGACGCAATCCAGCGCCTTTGCCGTCCACCGCCAACCGAGAGATGGCGCTGGGCTGCTTCGGTGCGCTCGCAAGGACGGTCACACGGACCGAACGAGCCATCCGCCCGGGATGCGCCCGAACATCAGGTCGCGGGCTTTTCCCTTGCGACACCCCGGGCAAGGCGACATGATCGTCGCCTCACCAGGAAGCAACGATGAGCCGGAAGGGAAGCCTCGTTTGTGTCGGCATCGGAATGACGCTGGGCTCGCACCTGGCACCGCTGGCGCGCAGCCACATCGAGCAGGCCGACGTGGTGTTCGCGGCGGTCTCCGACGGCGTGGTCGAGTTGTGGCTTGGCGAAATGAATCGCGACGTCCGCAGCCTGCAGCCCTACTACCGCGAGGGCAAATCCCGTCTCGATACCTACCGGGAAATGGTCGATGCCATGCTCACCGAGGTCCGTGCGGGCAAGCGCGTGGTCGGCGCCTTCTACGGCCACCCCGGCGTCTTCGCCTGGCCGCCGCACCGCGCGATCGAACAGGCCAGGAGCGAAGGCTACGCGGCCCACATGGAGCCGGGCATCTCGGCGGAGGACTGCCTCTACGCCGACCTCGGCATCGACCCCGGGCGGGTCGGCTGCCAGCACTACGAGGCCTCGCAGCTGATGTTCTACCGCCGCCGGATCGACTCCAGCGCCTATCTGGTGCTGTGGCAGGTCGGCCTCGCCGGCGACCAGTCGCTGGCGCGCTTCTCCACCGGCGCCGAGTACCGCCGCGTGCTGGTCGAGATCCTCGCTCGCGACTATCCGACCGAGCACGGGATCATGCTGTATCAGGCGGCGACGCTACCGCTGCAAGGAGCGGAGATCCGGCGGATCGCGCTCTCCGAACTGGTCGAGGCGGACATTCCGCTGGCCTGCACGGTCGTGATCCCGCCGGCGCGCGAGCTGGAAGCCGACCCCCAGATCGCCGCGCGCCTGGCCGCGCTCGACGCGGCGGGAACAATGCCGGCGTGAGTACCGCCCCTGCCGCCTTCGTTTCGGAGCGCCTGCGCTACCGCCCTATCCGCGAGGACGATGCCGAGCTGTTCGTCAAGCTCTACTCGGACCCGGCGCTGATGCGCCACGTCGCCGCGGCGCTAGCGCCGGACGCCGCACGCCGGGCACTGGCCGGCGTGCTGGCCGGCATGCGGGCCGCTCCGGCGCGCTGCTGCTTCCTGGTGATCGAAGCGCTGCGCGACGATGCGCGACTCGGTATCGTGGGGTGCCCCGACCTCGGCGCGCTCCCGGACCTGGAGATCGGCGTGGTCCTGCTGTCGCCGGCCTCCGGACAGGGCCACGGGCGGGAGAGCCTGTCCGCGCTGGCGGATCAGTTGTTCCGGCGCGACGCCGTCCGCTCGCTGTGGACCCGGATCGAGCACGCCAACGGCGCGGCGATCCGCATGGTGGAGAGCATCGGGTTTCGTCCGTCGGCCGGCCTTCGGGAGGCTTCGCCGGGGCACGGCATCTGGACGCGGCGTCGCGCCGACGCGGCGTCCGCGATGGTGTTCGGGGGTCATCGCAATCCCGCGATGACCGGCAGTGAGTCGACAGGGAGACTGGAATGAACAGGATCATCAGCACGATCGAACGTCTGGCGACGGACGCGAACTTGTCCGGCCTGGACGCGGCCGGACGGATCGAGTGGCTGCAGCAGCAAGCGATCGCGCCGGAAGCGATCGCGGCCATCGTGTCCGCGGATCGCGAGGCGCTGAACAAGGCGCTGGGAATTTCCGCCCCTTACCTGTGCGTCCTGTTCCCGAAGGACGACGGCAAGGCGCCGCAGAAAGACGAGGAAGAAGAAATCTCGTCCACGACCGATGGCCGGATCGCCGTTGCAGCCTGACCGCACCAACGCCATCCGAGGGCCCGCCTGGCGAGCTTCGCCAGGCGAAGGCCACCAACAACTGCTAGCCATCGTGCTGGCCGTTGCGGCCGGCGGCGCGGCCTGCCGCCTACGATTCCGACCTGGAGGAGGAACTGGCGCGCGCCGAGTCCTACCGGCTCAGCAATCACGACGAGTTCACCCGCCTGATGACCGCCATCGGCAAGCGCATCGAGGGCACGAGCGCCGTCGGCAACGAGCATTATCAGTACCTTCATGCGTGGCAACTGGCCTATACCGGCAACTACGCCGATGCCATCCAGCCCCTTAGCGAGCTTTTCGAGCATGCGAAGTCACCGGTGATGCGGGCGCGCTCGGGCGCGACGGTCGTCAACATGCTGTCGATCTCGCGGCGCTACCAGGAGGCCTATTCGACGCTGACGAAGGTCCTCGCCCAGTTGCCGGAGGTGAAGGACGGACCGACCCAGGAACAGGTGCTGGGCGTCACCGCGCAGCTGTACAACCAGGCCGGACAGTACGAGCTCGGCGAGGCCTACGCGGCCCGTCTGCAGAAGGAGAACCCTGGCGGCAACGGCGCCTGCAAGGGCGCCGAACTGCTGGTTGAATCTCTGTATCGGGCCGGCAAGCCGGACGCCGCGCTGGCGGCTGCGCGCACGGGCGAGCAGGCCTGCCCGAGCCAGTCGGATGCGCTCCTGCTCGGATTCATCAAGGCCTACAAGGCCGAGGCCCAGATCACGGGCGGGGACGCGAAGGCGGCCGCTACCGATCTGGCGGCGTTCCGTCCCGAGGTCCTTGCGACCCGCTATCCGCCGCTGATCGCCGCCTACGACGCGGCGCTCGCCAAGGCGCACTGGGCGTTGCACGAGCGCGAGGCGGCGCACGAGTTCGCCCGGAACGCCCTGGCCAACACCACGGCAGTGCAGTTTTCCGATGCCAAGGTCAGCGCGCTCCGGCTGCTCTACGACATCGCCCGCGAACAGGGCGAGATCTCCACCGCCCTCGAATTCCACGAGCAGTATGCCGCCGCCGACAAGGGCTACCTCGACGACGTCAGCGCCCGCCAGCTCGCCTTCCAGATGGCCGAGCACAACGCGATCGCCAACCGCTACCAGATCGAGTCGCTGGCGAAGCAGAACGAGCTGCTGACCCTGCAGCGCGAACTCGACCAGAAGGCGGTGGTGAATACCCGGCTGTGGCTGGCGCTGGCGCTGGCGTTCGCCGTGTTCCTGGTCTACTGGGCCCTGCGCACCAAGCGGCTGCAGCTGCATTTCCAGAAACTCGCGCAACGCGACGGCCTGACCGGGATCTCCAACCGCCAGTACTTCTTCGAGGAGGCTACCCGGCTGCTCGCCTATAACAACAAGCCGGCACGTGGAGCGGCACTGTTCATCCTCGACCTCGACCACTTCAAGGCGGTCAACGACAATCACGGCCATCCGACCGGCGACGTGGTGTTGAAGCGGGTGGTCGCGGACTGCATCGCGCAGCTGCGCTCGATCGACCTGTTCGGCCGTCTCGGCGGCGAGGAATTCGTGGTGATGCTGCCGGAATGCGACGCCGGCACCGGCGCCGCGATCGCCGAGCGGCTGCGCCTCGCGATCGCTTCGATCAGCGGAGGCGGCATCGACTTTCCGGTCAGCGCCAGCTTCGGCCTGACCGACACTGCGCGCTCCGGCCACACCCTCCGGCAGATGATCATCGACGCCGACCACGCGCTCTACCGCGCCAAGGCTAACGGCCGCAACCAAGTGGTCGTGTTCGAGCCGCCGTCGAGGACCGCGGAGCTGGCGCGCGCTGGCTGAAGCTGCTGCCGCGATCCACACTTCGCGACGCCCCGCCCCGCCCCGGCCACGCTATCCTGTCGACCACGCCGACGCCGGGGGCCGCGGTGAGCGATTCGTCCAGCGAACACGTCCGTCCGAACACCGATCCGCAGCTGGGATCGCCTGCGGAAGTGCGCCTGCACATCAATGCGCTGCGCAGCCAGCTGGAGGCGCTGCGCGACGAGCGCGACGACGCCTTCCGTCGCGGCCGCTCCCTGCAGGCGGACGAGATCGCGCAGCTGAAGTCGACCATCGACCGCCTGCGCGCGGAGCTGGAGAGCGCGCGCAACGACCGCGACTTCGCCGTCGCCGAGGTCGCCGGCACCGCCGATGGCCAGATGCGCGACCTCCGCAACACCATCGGCCTGCTGCGCGACCAGATCGCCGAGCTGGAACGCTCGCGCGACGGTGCCGTCCACGCCGCCCACAACGCCGTGGACGCCGAGCTGCGCCAGCTGCGCGCTACCGTCCAGCAGCTGCGCGACAGTCTCGAGCAGTCGCGGGTCGACCTGACCGCCGCGATGGACGACGCGCGCCGGCGCCAGCAGGAAGACCTCGGCCAGATGCAGGGCATCGTCGCCAGCCTGCGCGAGTCCCTGGAACAGGCCCGCTACGACGCCGACCAGCGCGTCGCCGAGTGCGAACGGCGCAACGCGCAGGAACGCCAGCAACTGACCGCCACCATCGCGCAGCTGCGCGATGCCCTCGAATCGAAGGAAACGAGCTCGCCATGAGCAAGTCGAAGCCGCCCCGCGCCAAGAGTGTCGCCGGCAAGGCCGCCGGTCCGGTCAGCAAGACGCAGCAGCAGGGCGCGCGGCTGCGCCACGTCGAGCTGCTGCTGGAGGTCACCCGCAAGCTGTCCGCGGTCGATTCGCTGGATGACCTGCTCTACACCCTGATCGCGCTGACCACCCGCGAGATGGGCGCGCAGAGCGGCACCTTCTTCCTCAACGACGAGGCCACCGGCGAGCTCTACTCCCGCGCGGTGCAGGGCTACACCAACCGCGAGATCCGCATCCCCAACTCGAGCGGCATCGCCGGCGCGGTGTTCCAGTCCGGCGAGGGCCTGCTGATCCACGACGCCTACGCCGACGACCGCTTCAACCGCCAGGTCGACGAGCGCACCGGCTACGTCACCAAGTCGATCTGCTGCGTGCCGATCCGCACCGTGCGCGGCCAGGTGATCGGCGTCGCCCAGGCGCTCAACAAGTCCGCCGGCCGCTTCACCAAGGCGGACATGGACCTGATGGAGGAGATGAGCACGCAGGGCGCGATCGCGCTGCAGAACGCGCAGCACATCGAGCACATGAACGCGATCCGCAAGCAGGAGCTGGAGTTCCTGCACGTGGTCTCCGAGATGAGCACCGACATCAAGATCGGCTCGCTGCTGCAGAAGGTGATGGGCGAGGCGACCCGGATGCTCGACGCCGAGCGTTCGACCCTGTTCCTCAACGACGAGCGCACCGGCGAGCTGTGGTCGCAGGTGAGCCAGGGCCTGAATGCCCAGCAGATCCGGCTGCCCAACCACGCCGGCATCGCCGGCGCGGTGTTCACCTCCGGCAAGTCGATCAACATCCCCTACGCCTACGCCGACCTGCGCTTCAACCCCGCCTTCGACAAGCGCACCGGCTTCTTCACCCGCTCGATCCTGTGCGTGCCGGTGATCAACCAGCAGGGCAAGGTGATCGGCGTGACCCAGGTGCTGAACAAACGCTCCGGCCCGTTCACCGCGCAGGACGAGCAGCGGCTGAAGGCGTTCACCGCGCAGGTCGCGATCGCGCTGGAGAACGCCAAGCTGTTCGCCGACGTCCAGGCGATGAAGAACTACACCGACAACATGCTGGAGTCGATGTCGAACGGCGTGCTGACGCTCGACGACGACGGCAAGCTCGTCACCTGCAACAGTGCCGGCAGCCGCATCCTCGGCGACGGCCAGCTGCTCGGCAAGCGCGCCGCCGACCTGTTCAGCGGCGACAACGCCTGGGTGCTGGAGAAGATCGATCGGGTCACCAGCGCGCAGACGCCGGAGACCAGCATGGACCGCAGCCTGATCTACGGCGGCGAGAAGGTCTCGGTGAACATGACGGTGGTGCCGCTGAAGGGCGCCGACAAGAAAGCGCAGGGCTCGATGATCCTGTTCGAGGACATCAGCGCGGAGAAGCGGATCAAGGCGACCATGTCGCGCTACATGGACGCCAGCATCGCCGAGCAGCTGATGTCGTCGGGCGCCAACCTGCTCGGCGGCCAGACGCTGACCGCGACCGTGCTGTTCTCCGACATCCGCGGCTTCACCACGCTGACCGAGCACCTCGGCGCCGCCGCCACCGTCAGCCTGCTGAACGAGTACTTCACGCTGATGGTGGAGATCATCCAGTCCGACGGCGGCATGCTCGACAAGTTCATCGGCGACGCCATCATGGCCGGCTTCGGCGTGCCGGTGCCGCACGACGACGACGAGGACCGCGCGGTGCGCACCGCGATCCGGATGATCTCGAGCCTGACCCAATGGAACGCGCAGCGCGTCGGCGAGGGCAAGATGCCGGTGCACATCGGCATCGGGCTCAACACCGACAGCGTGGTCGCCGGCAACATCGGCTCGGTGAAGCGGATGGACTTCACCATGATCGGCGACGGCGTCAATCTCGCAGCGCGGCTGGAGTCGGCGTGCAAGCAGTACGACGCCCAGATCCTGGTCTCCGACAACACCATCCGCCGGCTGCGCGGCACCTACCGCTCGCGGCAGGTCGACACCGTGATCGTGAAGGGCAAGACCCAGTCGATCGGCATCCACGAGATCCTCGACTTCCACGACAGCGCCTCGTTCCCGAACCTCGCGGAGTTCCTGCAGACCTACCGCAACGCGCTCGACCAGTACCGCGGCCGCAAGTTCAAGGAAGCGATCAAGACCTTCCGCAGCGCCGAGGCCCTGCGCGGCAGCGACCAGGTCTGCAGCATGTACATCGACCGCTGCGAGCACTACCTCGCCGAACCGCCGCCGGCGGACTGGGCGGGCGTCTACACCATGAAAGAGAAGTAGCCACCGCAGGAGCGGCGCAAGCCGCGATGCGGGAGCAGCGTGAGCTGCGACCCGCGGCCCACCCCCGAAACACCTCGCACCGGGAACCCACGTCCCTCGGGCACCCGGCTGACGCCGCTTCTACAGCACCACCCGCCGATCCCTGCCCGCCTCCTTCGCCGCGTACATCGCCTGGTCCGCCCGCTCCAGCGCATGCCGCAACGCCTCGCCCGCAGCGAGCCGGGTGAGTCCGATGCTGACGGTGTAGCGCACCACCTCGCCGTCGGCGGTCGTCACGCCGGCGGTCCGGGTGGCCGCCAGCAGCGCATCGGCGAGGCTCTCGGCTTCCGCCAGGTCGATGTCGCAGACGATCACGAACTCCTCGCCCCCGACCCGCGCCAGCAGGCCGCGCTCCCCGAACACGGCGCGCAGCACGCGCGCGAAGTCGACCAGCAGGGCGTCGCCGACGACGTGGCCGTAGTGGTCGTTGACCGCCTTGAAGCGGTCGAGATCGCACATCATGACCACCGGCCGCTCCGCCGAGCGCTCCGGCGTGAGCGCGGCGTCGAACAGGCGGCGGCGATTGGCGAGCCCCGTCAGCGGGTCGCTGGTGGCAAGCCAGGCCAGCTCCTCGTTGGCGACACGCAGCGCATTCGACGCCTCGTTCAGCTGCTGGGTGCGGGTCGCCACTTCGGACGCCAGCCGCTCGGCCTGGCGTCGGATCCGACGGCTGCGGACCTGCGCGGTCACGGTCACCAGCAGCGCCGCCGCGACGAGCAGCGCCACGCGTCCCAGCGTGGACTCGTACCACGCACTCGCCACCTCGACGGTCAGTACTTCGGCGACATTGGCGGTCAGCCGCGGCTGGTCGATGCTGGCGCGGATCTCGAGCGTGTTCGCGCCACTCGGGAGCCGGCTGAAGACCGCGCTCTGGGCGTCGCCGAGCTCGGTGAAGCCGCTGTCGGTCTCACTCCAGCGGTAGGCGTAGCGTACCCGGTCCGGGCGCGCGAACTGCATCGCGGTCAGCTCGACCTGGATCGGCTCATGGTCGTGCGGCAGCGCGAGGTGCTCGGGATCGACCTGCCAGTCGCCCTGGCCGACCCGTAGTCGCGCCAGCCGCGGCTGCAGATGCACCGCTCGGCTGCCGAGTTCGGACGGATCGAACGCGATCAGTCCGCCCATGCCGCCGAAATAGAGGCGCTTGCCGTCGTCGGCGCTGGCATCGAAGTTGAGCTGGTCGTTGATCAGCCCGTCGGCGCGGTCGTAGCGCTCGGCGTCGCCGGTCGCGGGACGGTAGCGCACGAGACCGGTCGGGCCGCCGAGCCACAGCTGGCCCTGTCCGTCGAACTCGAGGCTCTGCACGTCGTCGAGTCCGGCGCGAGTCACGGCCGGGTGGCGCTTGAAGCGCGGTGCGGCCGGATCGCCCTCCACTTCCAGCAGTCCGCCGGAGCTGCCGATCCACAGGTGCCCGGCCGCATCCTCCCGGAGCACCCGGACGAAGGCGCCGGGCAGTTCGGCCTCGCCTTGACCGGCGCGGTACCAGGCCTGGACCTGGTCCTGATCGTCGAGACGCAGGATGCCCTGGGTGGTGCCGGCCCAGAGGAAGCCGCCATGTTCCGCCAGCGCCCAGGTCGAATGCGGCGCCGTCAGTTCCTGGCCGTCGAGCCGGTAGGGGACGCGACGGAGCGAGCGGCCCTCCTCGCGGTACAGACCGCTGACCGCGGCGACGTAGCGACGGCCGTCGCGGCGGGTGGCGGCATTGCGGATGCTCTCCAGCTCCGCCGTGCCGACGAGGCTTTCGCTGACGCGACCTCCGGCCGCGTGGAAAAGGCCATAGCCGGTGCCGATGGTGAGCCCGCCGTCGTGTTCGGACAGGTGCCAGATGAATTTCGATTCCACCCGTTCGGGCGTCCATGCGAGCCGCCGCAGCGGCCAGAAGCTGCCGATCGTGCGGTCCGCCGCGTCGACGTACTGCACGCCGCCGCCGTAGGTGCCGATCCACAGGCGCTGGTCGCGGCCGAGGTGCAGCGAATAGACCATCGGGTGCGCGAGCCCGTCGCTGCGGCTGTCGTTCTTCAGCTGGTGGCCGAAGGCCTCGTCGGTGCCGGAAAAGCGCGCGAGGCCGCCACCCCAGACCGCGGCCCAGAGCTCGTCCGGCCCGGTGACGATGCTGGTGACGACGATACCGGTGCCGTCGAGCTGATCCCAGCTCGGGTGGTTCAGTCCGCGCAGGCAGTCGCAGTCCGGCCGCTGGACGACGATGCCGCGGTTGGTGGCGATGTAGAGGCGATCCTCGCGTGCCGCGAAGGCCCAGATGCTGGTCGCCCGGAGCGCGCCCGCATCGGGCTGGCTCGGGTGGATCCAGCGCTCGTCGCCGGTCGCGAGGTCGAGCCGGGTGATGCCGTCGTTCCACCAGCCGATCCAGAGCACGCCGGCCGGGAATTCGGCCAGGGCCTGCGCGCGCACGCGACCGTGGTCGAAGTTGCCGACCCGGGTCCGCACCTGGTTCGCCGTTCCGCGGGCGAGATCGACCCGGTAGGCGCCGCGGTCGGTCGCGAGCCACGCGCTGTCGTGGCCGAAATACACGTTGCTGATCCCCTGGAACGGCGGCTCGGCGGCCAGTGCGACCGGCTCGGCCTCGATCCGATCCGCATCGCTGTCGTGCCAGCGCCACAGCCGCCCCTGCTCGTCGCCGGCGTAGACCTTGCCGTCCGGCGCCAGCGCCAGGCCGTTCACTTCCGGCAACTCGGCACCAGCGTGGCGCACCGGCGACTGCCGGTGCCGACGCAGGTCGTAGCGGGTGACGCGGCTGCCGCTGGCGAGATACATCCCCGACGGGGTCGCGAGCAGCCGCAGGATGTGGTGGTCGACGGTGCCGCCGTCGGCCCGCTGCTCGATCCGGAGGAAGCGATGGCCGTCGAAGCGCAGCGCGTCGGTGGCGCTGGCCGCCCAGACGTAGCCGCGGTTGTCACGCGCCACTGCATCGATCGTCAGGTTGGGCATGCCCTGGGCCTGCGCGTACAGCGTCGCGGCGTGCACCGGTGGCGGCGCCGGCCACGCCAGCAGCAGCATCGACAGCAGCACCCGCACGAGCCAAGCATGGCGCGGGACGAATCGCCGCACGCAGGGCCCGTGCCGGCGCCTCCGGCCCCCTGTAGCCATCAGCGCGAACTCCCGGTCTCGACGTCGGCGCGATATCGTCCGGGACCGCGCACGCCCGGTGCGCGGCCGACGGAGTCGCCGATGTCGGTGATCCGGACCATGCCAAAGCAGTTGTTAGCGCAATGTCGTCGCCGACCGCAATGACACGTGAAGAATCGTTCGCCCGCGCGCCGCTCCGGCGCACCGACCTGCCGACCGGCGGTCGCCGCCTCGCACGCTTCCTGCTCGGCAAGCTGCTGGTGCGGCAACGGCCGGGCGACCTCCGGGTCGGCCGCATCGTCGAGACCGAGGCCTATCTGCCGGGCGACCCGGCGAGCCATGCCTGCAACGGGCCGACGCCGCGCAATGCGACCATGTTCCTGGCGCCGGGACACGCCTACGTCTACCGCGCCTACGGCAACCACTGGATGCTGAACGTCAGCAGCGAGCCGGCCGGCATCGGCGGCGGTGTGCTGATCCGAGCCGCACGGCCTCTGCTCGGCCTCGATGCGATGAGGACGGCGCGCGGAGACCGGATCGTGGACCATGCGCTGGCCCGCGGGCCGGGCTGCCTGGCCGCGGCCTTCGCCGTGGACCGCGGACTCGACGGGATCGACCTGACCACCGCCGGCGAGATCTTCCTCGCCGCCGACGGGGTCGCCTCCGGCCGGGTCGCCCGCAGTGTCCGGATCGGCATCAGCAAGGCGGCCGACCGTCCGTGGCGCTATTTCATCGCCGACGAGCCGGCCGTCAGCGGTCCGCGCTGGTTGAACAACGTTGACCTGAGGCGCAGGTCACATGGACAGCGGGTGTACGAAGAGTAGTATCAGGTCACCGGGCGTACCTTGCTCCCAACGTCGGCCGGTCGACCGACCCATCGCTGCGCCCGGACGTCCTCATCTGGAGGTCGTATGCGTACCACGATGATGTTCGCTGCACTGGCAGCGACGCTCTGCCTTGCGGGCTGCGCCATGGAATCCACCAGGGTCGCCCAGGCTCCGACGGAAGATCCACCGCTGAAGGGTTACGACGCCGAGATCGATTGGGCGTACGTGGCGAAGGTCAACAAGATCGCGGCGCGGCGCGGCGTCAAGATCATGTGGATCCACTATCCGGCCCGCAGGCAGGAAGTCTCGCAGAACCGCTGACGATCGAGCACCGTCGCTCCATTGAAGTCGGCGGATCAGGCATGTCGCTGCCTGATCCGCCGCAGGCTCACGGGGCGACCAGCGGACCGTAGCTGTCCGGGCGACGATCGCGATAGAACTGCCAGACGTTGCGGACCTCCCGGATCTTGTCGAGGTCGACTTCGGCCGTGATCAGTTCGCTCTTGTCGCGCGAACCGACGGCGAGGAACTGTCCGCGCGGGTCGACGAAATAGCTCTGGCCGTAGAACTCGCCGATATTCCAGGGCGCTTCGGTGCCGACGCGGTTGATCGCGCCGACGAAATACTGGTTGGCGACGGCATGCGCCGGCTGCTCCAGCTTCCACAGGTATTCCGACAGGCCGGCGACGGTGGCCGACGGGTTGAAGACGATCTCGGCGCCGTTGAGACCCAGAGCGCGCGCGCCTTCCGGGAAGTGGCGGTCGTAGCAGATGTAGACGCCGACCTTGCCGTACTTGGTGTCGAACACCGGGTATCCCAGATTTCCCGGACGGAAATAGAACTTCTCCCAGAAGCCCGGCAGGCAATGCGGGATGTGGTGCTTCCTGTACTTGCCGAGGTAGCGGCCATCGGCGTCGATCACCGCCGCGGTGTTGTAGTAGACGCCCGGCTGATCCTCCTCGTAGATCGGCACCACGATCACCATCGAGTGCCGCTTCGCCAGCTCCTGCATCAGCTTGACGGTCGGACCGTCAGGGATCTGCTCGACCGCCTCGTACCAGCGCGGGTTCTGCTCGGCGCAGAAGTAAGGTCCGGTGAAGATCTCCTGCATGCAAAGGACCTGTACGCCCTCGCGCGCCGCCTGCTCGATGTACACCAGGGTCTTGTCGATGCTGGCCTGGCGGATGGTCTCGACCTTCTCGTCGACGCTGCAGGCCATCGAGGTCTGGATCAGCCCGCATTTCACGATCTTCGGCATGGTGCCTTCCTTGCTCGTCTTCTCTGTGTGGAAGGCGAAGCTTAACCAGATTCCCGGGGAAGGTCTGGGCCATCCCGCGATCTGCGATCAGCTCGTTCCGACATCGCCGTCGCCCCCCGCGCAACGACCGCGGGACGTGGATTTCGAGCCCGGCGACCGCGATGGACTTCGACGCTCCCTGCGACGGCGACCGGAGCCTCGGACCGGATTGGAAGTGGCCGCGCGCACCCGTCGCGCCACCGTGCAATAGACTGCCCGACGATCCCCGCGAGGACCCCTGGGACGATCCGGTCGATGGCGCACTGTCCGACATGCTCCGCACCCTGCCTGGCAGGCGCACGTTTCTGCGCCGAGTGCGGCGCGGCACTTCCGGCGGTCACGGACAGCGACTCCACCCGGCCGACACCGCCCCTCGATCCCGACTCCACCCGGCCGACACCGGAGAGCCGTCGCAACCCTTCGACCTCGCATCCGCCGAAGTCCGCAGGCGACAGTCGCTTCCTGCCCGGCGCGCTGCTCGCCGGCAGGTACCGGATCGTCAGCCTGCTCGGCAAGGGCGGCATGGGCGAGGTCTATCGTGCCGACGACATCAAGCTCGGCCAGCCCGTAGCGCTGAAGTTCCTGGCCGAACAGTTCGCCCGTGACGAGGCGGCGCTCGCCGGCCTGTACGCGGAGGTCCGGATCGGTCGTCAGGTCTCGCATCCGAACGTCTGTCGCCTGCACGACCTGATCGAGATCGAGGGCCAGCATTGCCTGTCGATGGAGTTCATCGACGGCGAGGATCTCGCGACCCTGCTGCGCCGCATCGGCCGGCTTCCGCCGGACACCGCGATCGCCGTCGCCCGCGACATCTGCGTCGGCCTCGCGGCGGCTCACGAGAAAGGCGTGGTACATCGCGACCTGAAGCCTGCCAACGTACTGATCGACGGCCGCGGCCGTGCCCGCATCACCGACTTCGGCATCGCCGCCAGCACCGACGACGACGCACTGTCGGGCTTTGCCGGCACCCCGGCGTACATGGCACCGGAGCAGTTGCGCGGCGAACCGGCGTCGCTGCAGAGCGACCTGTTCGCACTGGGGCTCCTGATCTTCGAGATCGCCAGCGGCCGTCGCGCGTTCGACGCGCCGGGTATCGACGCGCTGCGCCGGCAGCACGACGAGGTCGAACCGGCGAGCCTCGTCGGCGCCACCGGCGGACTGCCGCCGAACCTCGCCGACGCGGTGCGCCGCTGCCTGGCGCGCGATCCGAAGGCTCGCCCCGCATCCGCCGCCAGCGTGCTGGCCCTGCTGCCCGGTGGCGACCCGCTGGCGGCAGCGATCGCCGCCGGCGAGACGCCGAGCCCGGCGATGGTGGCGGCGGCCGGTCGCAGCGGCGAGTTGCCAGTCGCGGCAGCCTGGGGATGGCTCGCCCTGCTGCTCGTGATGGTACTGGCCGGGCACCAGCTGGCCGTCGGCGGTGCCCAGGCCCTGGGACTGCTGCGGCCGGCGAAGTCGCCGGAGCTGCTGGACGACCGGGCGCGAACGACCCTTGCCGCGATCGGCGTCGACAGTCCCGCGTTCGATCACGCCGGCGGCTTCTATGTCGAGTCGGCCGCCACCCAGTGGTTGCGCAGCCAGGACCCAACTCACGTCGACGCCGCCCGATTCGCCGAGCTCCGTCCCGGCTCGCTGAACTATTTCTATCGGCAAGCCACGCATCCGCTGATCGGCGTCACTCTCTACATTCCGCCGTTCCAGCCGATCGAATTCGGCCGGATCACGCGCACGGATCCGCCCGTCGATGTTCCCGGAATGGTGTCCGTCGATCTCGACCAGGACGGTCGCCTGCTGACGCTGCTGGCGATCCCGGAAGGGCCCTTCGACAGCGTGCGGGCCGATCCCGACTGGAACGCCGCGCTGCGCAGCGCGGGACTGGACCCCGCCACGCTGGTCGACACCGAACCGCGCGGCATGGCGCCGGTCGATACCGATCGCCGCCTCGCGTGGGACGGCCGCATCGAGCGCCCGGTGCCGATGGCCGTCCACGTGGAGGCCGCGTCCTTTCGCGGACGGCCCGTGTGGTTCTCGCTGCAGCCCCCGTGGTACCGGCCTGCCACGGCCACGAGCATGCAGACCGTGCGGATCGGTCCCGAGGTCGGCCTGACTCTGGTGCTGGCTGGTGCCGCCGCCACGACGGTCGGGATCTTCGTGCTGGTGCGTCGCCATCTGCGCTCCGGTCGGGGCGACCGTCGCGGCGCGACCCGACTGGCCGTCTCGATGGGAACCCTGTGGCTCGTCGACCTGCTGATCCGCTCCGATCACGTGCGCGACGAGTTCGCCGAGGCGCGGCTGATCGTGATGATCGAGAGCCAGGTCGTGTTCTTCAGCATCACCCTTTGGCTGACCTACATCGCGCTCGAACCGATCGCGCGACGACGCTGGCCGGTGCTGCTGATCGGCTGGACACGACTTCTCGATGGCCGCTGGCGAGACGCGATGGTCGCCCGCGACCTGCTGGTCGGAATGGTGACCGGGGTGGCGATGCGGCTGATCGTCTACGCCGCCTGCGCATACCCGCAGTGGATCGCCACCAGCCCGCTGGCGCCGCACCAGACTGCGGTGTCACCGCTGACCAGCGGCCGTCACCTGCTGCATTTCATCCTCGGCGCACCGGGCTTCGGCGCGATGATCGCGCTGTCGGGACTGTTCGGGCTCTACCTCGCCCGGTACGTCCTGCGCAACCGTTGGCTCGGCTGGCTCGTGCAGTGCTGGGCGATGTCGATGATCTTCCACGCACTGACCGAGTTCGACCATGTGGCCCTGCTGCCGGTGCTCCTGATCACGGTGGTCTGGTTCACCCTGCTCACCCGCGCCGGGCTGCTGGCCGGCGCCGCGGCGATCGCGACCTTCGTCCTGGTCATGGTCATTCCGCCGGTGTGGTCGACGGATTCGTGGCTGTTCGCCCGCAGCGCGCTCGCCTGGGGCTTCCTGCTGCTGCTCGCCGTCGCCGCGTTCTGGTCCAGTCTCGGCGGCAAGTCGCCGCTCGGCGAGGGGGCGCAGGACGACGAGGACCGCCTGTAGCGGGACGCCGCCGCCGCTGTTCCGCCCATCGATGACGCCGTTCGCGGCGGAAGCCCCGCGCTACAGGCCGAGGACGAGATCCTCGGCCTCGACGCGGTCGAGCCGGATGCGGTTGGCGAACAGCGAGAAGGCGAGCATGCCGGCGAGACCGTTGGCACGCGCGACCCAATGCGGGATGTAGACCGGCTGCGCGATCCAGCCGGCGTCGAAATACGGCTCCAGCGCGATCACGTCGTGCAGGCACATCTTGCCCGCGAACAGGTTCCGGCAGTGCTTCAGCTTCTGGTTCTTCAAAGACCAGCGGAAGAAGGTGTGCACCGACAGCAGTCCGTGCAGGTACACGGTGTCCTTGGTGAAGGCGGCGCCGCCGGCAACCGGCGCGCCGCGGAACACCCGGCTCGCCGAGGTGAAGCTGTCGACTTCGGTCTGGCCGGACTCGAGGAAATAGCGGAACACGTCGAGGAAGTCGGCGCCCTTCAGCGCCATGTCGATCGCGATGATGCGCATCGAGATGCGCTTCATCCGGCCGATGTCGATGGTGCCGGTGATCAGCTCGGCGAAGGTCGCGAGGCCTTCCTGGGTCGCGGTGATCCGCGGCGAGTTCAGCCCCAGCGTCGCGAGATTGGGCTGCTTGCGGCCGTTCAGCGCCGTCAGCGAGTGCACGTAGGCCTCGTGCTCCAGCAACTGGTGGCGGTCATACTCCGAGAACGAGGTCGCCGAGCGCAGCCGGATCCGGGTCGGGCCGGCGGCGGCCTTCGAGATCAGGTTGGCGTCGATGGTGACCTGGATCTTGTCCTCGAAGAAGAACGCATCCAGCGCGTCCTGCAGCTCGCGCTGCAGGATCTCGGCCGACAGGCAGTAGTCGGACTCGATGATCGACAGCTCGGTCGACAGCTCGTTGGCGAGGAAGATGAAGTGCTGCGCCGAATCGATGTTGGTGACGTCGGCCCCGGGCACGCGATCGCCGGGCTTGCCGAACAGCCGGATCGAATGCTCGGTGATGTCGTTGGTGCCGAGCGCGTCGAGCAGGCGGGTGGCGATGATGCAGGACTCGCCCGTGCGCCAGATGTAGTCCGCGACCGGGTGATCGCCGAAGGCCTTTGCGACGTCCTGGATGGCGCTGATCTCGTCGCGCACGCCGTCGAAATTGAAGCGCGGGTACTCGACTTCCGGCAGCCGCACGTCGCCGCGGTGGTAGCGCTCCATGAATTCGGCCTGCACCCGCGCCGGCCAGCTCACGGCGGACAGCAGGCGGATGTTCTTGGCCGACACCAGCAGACGACGGTCCAGCGCCGCCAGCTCCTGCAGCGTGCGCTTTTCGGCCTTCGACAGCGTGTTGACCGGAGCGTCCATCCCCCGATGCTACAGCGACAGCGGCGTGACTCGCACCCTGCGCCGCACGGAAACGCCGGACCCGCGACGGTGCGTCGGGGTTCGCAAGAAGATGCCTCCCCGCAGTCCGGAAAAGCGAGGCCGCGCCTGCGTTTCGCTCGGCCCGCCCGCCGGGGCGGCGCGTCCTCCGGAGCCGCCCCGAAGGGCTGCTCTTCGGTCAGCGCTGGCCGTACTTCTCGATCAGGCGCTTGTTCAAGGCGCGACCCAGGGTCTTCTCCTCGGACTTGCGCCGCATGCGACTGGCGGGATCGTCGCGCAGTGCCGCGAGCTCCGCCTGCAGCTTCTCGAAATGTTTGTATTGCTCGGCCGGCAGCGTCCCGTCGGCCAGCGCCGCCCGGACGGCGCAGCCCGGCTCGCGACCATGGCGGCAGTCGGAAAAACGGCAGGCGCTCGCGAGCTCGCCGATCCGGCCGACCAGGGCGGGATCGAGCTCCGGCCGGTCCGCGAGCTTGATCTCGCGCATGCCCGGGGTGTCGATCAGGCAGGCACCGTCGGGCAGCTGGATCAGTGCACGGTGGGTGGTGGTGTGGCGGCCGCGGCTGTCGTGCGCGCGTACCTCGCCGGTCCGCATCCGCTCGATCCCGAGCAGCGAGTTGGTGAGCGTCGACTTGCCGGCGCCCGATGAGCCGACCAGCACCGCGGTGGTGCCGATGCCGAGGAAGGGCGCCAGCGTGGCGCGACTGGCGAGGTCGCGGGCGTTGAGCGCGATCACCAGCGCCTGGCTGCCGATGCGCTGCTCGAGCTCCTGCACGCGCTCGGCGACATCGGGGCAGGTGTCCGCCTTGGTCAGGAGCACCAGCGCCTGCGCACCTGAGCCCGCGCAGAGCAGCAGATAGCGCTCGATCCGGCGCGGGTTGTAGTCGTGGTCGAGCCCGCAGACGACGACGACCAGGTCGACGTTGGCGGCGATCGCCTGCTGGCGTCGGTCCTCGCCGGCCGCCCCCCGGTGCAGCAGGCTGCGCCGCGGCAGGCGCGCGACGATCTCGACCGGATTGCCGCGCCGCGCGATCACGAAATCGCCGACCGCCGGTCGCTCGAGGGGATCCTCGGCGCGGCGCATCAGCGTCGCGGGGGCGTGGGCCGTCACCTCGTCGGCACCGTCGTGCAGACGGAAGCCGTTGCGATGCTGCTCGACGATGCGGGCGAGGAACTGATCCGCGGGAAGTTCCTCGGGCAGTTCGCGCAGCTGTTCGGTGGCGAGGCCGATGCGGCGCAGGCGGTCGAGGACGGTGGGGGCGATCATCGATGCATTGTAGTCCGACCCGTCGCCGCGACAGCACCGGACCGCTCGTCTACAGTCTCGTCACCGCCGTCGATGCAGCATCGCGGCCCCTGATCGGAGACGGCGACATGCGTGCATTCGGAGTGCTGGTGTTGTGGCTGGCGGGCCTGGGTTACCTCGCGTTCGGTGTCGGCTTCCTGATCTCGCCGGTGGAACTGGCGAAGGCGGCGGAGATCACCATCGCCGGTCCCGCAGCGGTGCCCGAGCTGCGCGCGTTCTATGGTGGCGTCGAGATCGCGCTGGGGGCATTGATCGTCGGCGCGGCGCTCGCCCCCGCGCGCCGCGCGGACGGCCTGCTGCTGAGTGCCGCGACCTATCTTGGCATCGGCGTGACGCGCCTGGTGTCGATGCTGGCGACCGGCGTCAGCAGCGATTTCCTGAAGATGGCGCTGTGCGTCGAACTCGGCCTCGGGATCGCATCGCTGGTGGCCTGGCGCGGTGCCCGGCCGCGCTGATCCGACGGCTTCCCGGGCCCGGAAACGCCGAGCCCAGGCAATGCCTGGGCTCGGAGTGTCGCGGTCGTCGCCAGGGGTCAAGGGTTCGGAGCCATGGACCCGGCGGCGATGGCCGTGACGAAACTCAGGACTCCGCCTTCGCGACCACCTTCGTCGGCTGGGCGTTGGCGACGATCACGATGTCGCCGTCGCGCAGCGTCGGACCGCTGTTGGTGACCACGACCGCGCCGTCGTCGAGGCCGGAACGGATCTCGACCCGGTCCTCGATCTGCGCACCGAGCACGACCTGCTTGCGGCGCGCGGTGCCGTTCTCGATGACGAACAGCTGCTGGTGGCCGTCCTCGACATTGATCGCCTTCTTCGGCACCAGCAGCGCCTCGTCGATGTGGGCATACGCGACCGCCATGCGGGCGAACATGCCCGGGCGCAGCGCGCGGTCGGAGTTGTTCACCGCGATGGTGGCGGTCACGGTTCCAGTCGCGCGATCGACCACCGGGCTCACCCGCTCCACCGCGCCGCTGAAGGTCTTGCCACCGACGGCATCGACCGCGAACGTGACCGGCTGCCCCGCGGCGAGGCGGACGGCATCGCGTTCCGGCACGGCGATCTTGGCCTTCAGCTTGGAAAAGTCCGCCAGCTCGAACGCCGGCGCCTGCAGTTCCAGCCACTGGCCTTCCTTGATGTGGCGACGGGTCACCACACCGGCATACGGCGCGCGGATCACGCTGCGATCGACGGTCAGCTTCGCCATGTCGACGGCGGCGGTCTGCCAGTCGCGGTCGTAGCGGCTCTTGTCCGCGGCGTCGCGCGACACCAGGTGCCGGTCGAGCAGTTGCTGGTTGCGCTCGGCCTCGTGCGCCATCCGGTCGGCCACGCTCTTGCTCTTGGCGAGCTCCAGCTGGGCGCGTCGACTGTCGATCCGGGCGAGGACCTGGCCGGCGGCAACGGTCTGGCCTTCCTCGACCAGGATCTCGATCACCTCGCCGGCGACCTGGGTCATCACCTTGGCCTCGCGCTCGGACTCGAGATTGGCGGTCGCGGTCAGCTCGGGCGCGATGTCGGCACGCGCGGCGGTGGCGACCTCGACCACTCGCTTGTCGGCGTCCTTCTCGGCGTCGGCGGTCGCATCCGGCGTCGCGGCGCGGGTGGCACAGCCGGCGAGCAGGAGGGCGCCAAGGACGGCAACGAGACGATTACGGGTCAGATGAGCACGCATGACGACGGCAACCTCGATTCGGGGTCGGACAGGCTTGGATCAGGAGTCGGATTCGACGGAAGAAGATTCAGTATCTTCGTCTTTCTTGCTCGTAACGGCATCCAAAACACCGTAAAGAGCGGAATAGATCAATTTTTCGAAGGCATTTTCCACAACGTTCTCCTCATTCCACCAGGGAATCGATCATTCGCCGTAGGTGCGAATTCATTCGTTCGCCTGGTGTTATGGTCCAATATAACACCTAAACTCCTGGCGCCCAGATGAAGGAAGTCATGTCGTCCGTTGGTCACGGTCAACGATCGTTTCCAAGGACCGGCGCGCGCTCCGATCAGATGCCTGCTGCAACGCAAAAGTTGCCCGCAACGGAGTCTCTAGGGAAGGTCTGAACAAGTCCCTGTGATTATGCTCTGATCCAACCTTCGCCGTGAGCAGGTCGACCGCATGTCGCAGATGAGCTTCGGGGACGCCGAGTACGCCGGGAAGCGCAAGCTGACGCGGCGCGAGGTGTTCC
>JBGAPI010000015.1:0-102352 GCA_044221335.1 Ahniellaceae bacterium | reverse complement strand
ATGAACAAAGCCCCGTGCCAGCGCAGGAAGACCTACAGCCAGTGTTTGCTGGCGTTGGCGTTCTCTGCCGCCGCCGCCGGCGCGGGCGCCGCCGACTCCGGAACTGCAACCCGGCTGCGTCTGCTCGGCGACGGCGACTGGCTCGCGGTCGAGAAGTCCGACACTCCGAATTCTCCCTTGGTCCTCGCGCCGCTGGCGCAGGACGGCGAGGCCGCGCGCGTCTCCGGATTCGCCCTCGGGCGAATGCCGGTCCGGGTGATGGTGGCCCCGATCCGGCGTGATGCCGCGGACGACCCGGCGGCGCCGTGCTCCGCGGCCGTGTCCGGGCTCGCCCCCTTGTGGTCAGACTGCCAGAGCCCGCTCCGTGCGCCGCTCAACATCGGCGGCCGGATCGTGCTTGCCGTGCCCCGGGCCGAGATCAGCCTCTCCGCGTCCAGTGTCAGCGCCGATGGCGGCGCCTGGCTCCCCTGGGGGAACGGCGGCGTCGCGACCCCATTGATCTACACCACCTCGAACCGGCCGGCGCCGCTGCTGTCCGAGTCGATGGCGGTGAATGCGCGCTGGCAGGTGGGCCCCTCCTGGGGCCTCAACTGGTCCACCGGCGTGCAACGCAACACCATCGCCAGTCTCGACAGCAGTTCGCAGTCGATGTTCGGCTTCGGCGTGTCGCACGGCAGCCTTTCGGGCAGCCTGATCAACCGGGTCGTGCAGCCGGTCCCGGCGGTCACCGGCACGGTCGGCTTCTCCACCCTGGACCTCGGCTTCGAATGGCGGTTGCCGTGGGCGGCGGAATTGAGCTTCGGTGCGCGCAACCTGATGGCGCGCCCGCTGGAGCCGGTGCCCCCGGGCTCGCCCGATAGCCTTCGGGAATCGGTGGCCCCGAAGACCGCGTATATTCATTACCGCCAGGAACTGTAGGCGGTCTTCCTGCGGCGCCATCCGGCGTCGCTTTCCTCGTCCCGTCGCCGGCGTCACGACGCCGACCCCGTGACGCGCCCGTTTCCGGCATCGACGCCGGTCCCACGTTTCGAACCCCGGGTCCGGGCGCGCTCCGGATCCGGCTGATTTCCGTGGGTTTTGCGGCTGCGGATTACGGCATCGCAATCGCCACCAACTACGTCGAGCACTGTACAAGCCGTAAAAAAACCGTTAGAACGTCGGGACGCTTTGATGCCACGTCCACGTAGGCGCTGCACGGGCGTCGAAAAACGTCGTCTCACCAAGTCAAATGGAGTCAACATGAGAGCCAAAACCAACGCACTCGCCGTTGGCGTTCGCCAGGCATTGCTGCTCGGTATTTCCGGAACGGCGATTGCTTGGGTGCCCGCCCACGCGCAGGACAGCAAGGAAGGCGACAAGCCGACCACGCTGACCACGATGACGGTGACCGGTTCGCGCGTTCGCCGCGTCGAAACCGAGACCTCGTCCCCGGTCTTCGCGATCGACAAGCAGGCGCTGGAGCGCACCGGCAAGGTGACGATCGGCGATCTGCTGCAGTCCGCCCCCTCGATGTCGGGCGCTGCGACCAACCCGCAGGTGAACAACGGTGGTGGCGACGGTGCCGCCCGCGTGTCGCTGCGTGGTCTCGGCGAAGTGCGCACGCTGCTGCTGCTCGACGGCCGCCGCGTCGCCTACGACGACGTCAACTCGATCCCGGTCTCGATGGTCGAGCGCGTGGAAATCCTGAAGGATGGCGCGTCCGCCATCTACGGTTCCGACGCGATCGGCGGCGTGGTGAACTTCATCACCAAGAAGGAAATGCACGGCGCCGAAGCGACGCTGAACTACGGCATTTCCGATCACGACGACGGCCAGCGCCAGGGCGCCAGCTTCACCTGGGGTGGCGGCGACGACCGCGCCAACCTGATGGTGAACTTCAACTACAACAAGCAGAACGAAGTGCGTGCGGCTGACCGCAAGTTCTCGTTCTTCGCGTTGACCCTGTACTCGGGCTCCGTGGTCCAGGGCGGCTCCTCGCGCACCACCACCGGCCGCTACTCGATCCCGCGCACGTTGGCCGCGGCCAACGGCATCAACTGCTCGGGCACCAGCACCAACGTCGCGGTGACGCGCCGCTCGGACCGTCCGGGCACCGCGATCGGCGACTTCCGCTGCTTCGACAACGGCACCGACCTGTTCAACTATCAGGCCGTGGGCAATCTCGAGCTGACCCCGCAGGAACGCGCCGGTCTGTTCGTGAAGGGTGACTTCCAGATCAACGACAACGTGCAGTTCTACGGTGCCGCGCACACGCAGAACACCCGCTCGAAGTCGCAGATCGCGCCGCTGCCGTTCGACGGTCGTCCGGCGAACGACAACGTGGTGCTGTCGCGCAACAGCATCTACAACCCGTTCGGCGTCGACATCATCGACAGCCGCCTGCGCCTCTCGCGCATCGGCAACCGTACGTACGACTACCGCACGGACTACAAGGAAGTGACCGGCGGCCTGAAGGGCGCGTTCGGCGAGTCCGGCTGGAACTGGGACGCGAACTACACCTGGGGCAAGTACACCCAGGATGCGACCACCACGGGCTACCTCGTCTCCTCGCGTCTGATCGACGCGCTCGGCCCGTCCTACGTCGACTCGACCGGTGCGCATTGCGGCACGCCGTCCGCGCCGATCGCGAACTGCCTCCCGATCGACTTCTTCGGCGCCCCGCCGGATCCGTCGACCGCGGCCGGTCAGGCCCAGCTGAATGCGCTCGCGGCCATCGCCCCGAACACCACCAACCGCGTCAGCAGCAAGTTCCAGAACTTCCAGGGCATCGTGACCGGTGACCTGTTCGAGCTGCCGGCCGGCAACGTCGGCGCCGCGTTCGGCGTCGAGTACCGCAAGCAGTACTACACGTTCAAGCCGGACTTCCTGGCGAACATCAACTCGAACTTCACCTGCGAAATCTCGTCGGAAGCCTGCACCGCGGCCACCTCGGGCAACATCACGACGAAGGAAGTCTACGGTGAAGCGCTGGTTCCGATCGTCAAGGACGTCGCCTTCGCCAAGGCGGTCAACCTGACCGTCGGCACCCGCTACTCCGACTACGACACCTCGGGCAACACCACCAACAGCAAGATCGGCCTGGAATGGCGCGTGATCGACGACCTGCTGATCCGTGGCACGGTCGCCGAAGTGTTCCGCGCGCCGCGCATCGTCGACCTGTTCGGCGGCCGCTTCGCGTCGTCGGACGGCTTCACCGATCCGTGCAATGGCTACCGCCCGGGAACGGCCGGCGCCCCTCTGCCTGTCGCTTGCCAGAACGTCGCGACCGACGGCTCGTTCAGCGCCACCGACACGCAGCTCTCCGCGTTCCATCAGGGCACCGCCAGCCTGAAGCCGGAACAGGGCCAGGTGATCACCTGGGGCTTCGTCTACGATCCGAGCTGGCTGCAGGGCTTCTCGACCACCGTCGACGTGTGGCGCGTGCAGCTGTCCGACACCATCGGCACGATCGGCACCCAGAACATCCTGAACGCCTGCGCGCGCTCGGGCTCGTTCTGCAACCTGTTCAGCCGCGATGAGAACGGCGAAATCATCCGCCTGTTCGACTTCAACACCAACGTCGGCACCACCGACACGGCGGGTGTGGACATCGGCTTCAAGTACTCGCTCGATACCGACTACGGTCGCTTCCGCACCTCGGTCGACACCACCTACATCGACAAGTACAACGTCCGCGTCTACTCCGACGGCAACGTGATCCCGCGCCAGCATCTGGCGGGTAGCTTCCTGTCGTCCGCCAACGGCGGCCTCGGCAACTACAGCCGCTGGCGCGGTCTCGGCAACGTGACCTGGAACAAGGGTCCGTGGGAAGCGTCCTGGACCACCCGCTACATCCACGGCTTCGTGGTCGGCGGCCCCAAGACTCACACCTGCGCCGACGCCGGCCCGGGCCAGGATCCGGATACCAATCCGGCTTGCACGTTCGAGCGTGGCGCCCAGACGTACCACAACGTCCAGGGTGGCTACTTCTACGAGCCGTGGAAGGCCAAGCTGACCGCCGGTATCGACAACGCGTTCGACAAGAAGCCGCCGATCCTCTATCAAAACAACACGCTCAACGGCAACACCGACGAGCGCACGTTCGATACGGTGGGTCGCTTCTACTGGGTCAACCTCGCCGTCAGCTTCTGATCGCAGGTTTCCAGGCTGTATGAAAGCCGCGCGGGGCAACCCGCGCGGTTTTTTTTTTGGCGACCGGATTTTTGCCGTGCGGACCGGATCCGGTCGCTTCCGGCCCGCCCCACCGGTTCTTCCGTAGTGCGCGCCGGCGAGCGGATTCCGGATCTTCGGAAGGTTCCTGGCGGCGGGAAGGCCAGGGGGCACGAGTCCCCTGAGGCCGCGCCTGTCGGCGGACCGGGTGGATCGGCCGGCTCCACCCGCCGCCCCCGCGGAAGGTCAGCAGTGAGCGAGCGATCGTGCGTGGCGGCCGCAGAAGTCGAGGTACGTCCGCACGATCGCCGAGGGATGGCGATGCGACGGATAGACCAGATGGACCCGCATTTCGGGGAGCGGCCTGTCCGGCAGCAAGGCGACCAGTTCACCGCTGCGCAAGGCCGGTGCCGCGAGGAAGGGTGGCAGCTCGGTCACGAAGTCCCCGGCCAGCGCGCGCTTTCGCAGATGCGCATAGTCGTTCGTCGACAGGATGCTTCGCGGCACGATCGACTCGTCGCCGAGCTGCCAGCGGCCTGCGCTGTTGGCGCCGGAAGACCAGGCCGCGCATGGAAAGCGATGCAGTGCATCCACCGTGCCGGGTACTCCAAGCCGCTCCACCAGCGTGGCGGCGCCCACGAGCACATGCCGGTAGGTCAGCACCTGCCTCGCCACCATCGACTCGTGCACGATCGCGCCGACGCGCAACGCTACGTCGATGCCATCCTCGACGAGGTCGACGCGGCGCTCGGTGGAATAGACACTCAGCTGGATGTCCGGGAATTGCTGCTGGAACAGGGACAGCAGGTCCCACCACGGCTCGAACGCCGGGGGCACGGACAACCGCAATCGCCCCTGCAGCCGCGCCTGGCCGAGGATGACGGACTGCTCGGCCTCGAGCAGCGCCTCGATGCCGCGACCGGCGTGCTCGTACAAGCGAGTGCCCGCGTCGGTCAATCGGGTGCCGCGGACCGTCCGCTCCAGGAGTTGCACGTTCAACTGGCGCTCCAGATCACGGATGCGCCGGCTGACCGTCGGCAGCGGCAGTCCCAGTCGCGCGGCGCCTGCCGACAGGCTTCCCGCCTGGACGACGCTGACGAACATCCTGACGCCGTTGAGGTCCATTCTTGGCCTCTCGCAAATGAGAATAGGTTTACTGCTTGCGCACATTATCTTTCGAAATCGAAAGGGGCACAGTGCCGTACAGCCCGCCACCCCGGCGGCCCGCCCGGAGTATCGCCATGTCCATCCTGTCCGTCCTGCGGTCCTACGAGACCGCGCTCAACACCAACGACATCGACACGATTCTCGGCCTGTACGGCAACAAGCCTGTGTTCATGCCGCAGCATGCACCTGCCCTGGTCGGCCGCGATGCCGTGCGCGCCGGATACGAGCAGGTGTTCGCCACGATCAAGCTCGCGATCCGCTTCGAGATCCACGAGATCGAAGAGGCGGGCGACTGGGCCTGGGCGCGAACCAGTTCCGCCGGGCGAACGCGGATCCTCGCCGCGGGCGTGGAAGTGACCGAAGGCAACAACGAGCTGTTCGTGTTCCGGCGCGAGGCCGGCGCGTGGAAGATCCACCGCTATCTGTTCGCGACCAGCCAGCCTCGCCCCTGAGTCTTACGGCTGCGTGCAGCATCGTGGTGCCGATGCGGGCCGCCGCGGTGCCGGAGGCTCGCTGAACCCTGGCCTTCCGCGCGTCCGGAACCGTTGACCCGGATTCATCCACGGGCGCGGAGCCCTCGGCTATTCTCGGCCCGGTTTCCGACAGGAGCGCGCGATGCATCTCATCTGGTTCGCACTGGTGGGGCTGGTCGCCGGCTGGCTGGCCGGCAAGATCATGAAGGGCAGCGGCTACGGCGTCGTGGGCGACATCGTGATCGGCGTGATCGGTGCCTTCGTCGGCGGCTATCTCTTCAGCATTCTCGGCGTCTCGATCGGCGGCGGCACTCTCGGCTCGATCGCGGTCGCGACGGTCGGCGCGGTGGTCCTGATCGCCGCGCTGCGCTTCGTCAAGAGGCTCTGATCGGGCCCGGCGGGGGCAGCGCGGAGCGCGGCGCTGCGCCGACGGGCACGCCGGATCGGCGTGGAGGTCGTCGGAGCTACCGGGTGCCCCTTCCCTCGGCCGACGAGCGGCGCGGCCTCAACTTTCGGTCCCCTCTCTCCCGACCAGGCGAGAGAGGGGATCGGATCGTCGCGCGGACCGCGAGCCGCTACTTGATCGGAGCGGCAGGTTCGACGCTGATCTTGCCGCCCAGCGACTGCGCCATCACCGAGCGGTCGTACATCGACTCGCCGTAGGCGGGGGCGACGGTGAAGTCACCGCTGTTGGTGGCGCGGATGCGGTAGACGAACTCCTTGATGTCGCTGCTGGCGTAGCCGTAGATCACGACGCGGTCGTCGCGGATGTCGGCGTATTCCGGTGTCCAGGTCGAGCTGGCGAGGCCGATGCGAGAGACCCAGGACGGGGCGGCCGGCGGCGGCGTGCTGTCGCCACCGCTGCCGTCCGTGCCGTCGGAGGGCGGAGCCGGCGGCGCGGCCAGCACCGGCTCGAAGCCGCCGGGCAGCAGGTCGATGATCGCCAGGCTGCCGACGCCGTCGCCGCGGGTGGCGCGGATCCGGACGTGGACGTCGACCTCCTGGCCCAGGGCCACGCGGTCGACCGGCTTGCCGCCGGCATCGGTGTAGGTGTGCGCGACCTCGATGCCGTCCTTGCGCACGGCCGACGGCGATGCGCGGTCGTAGCCGCCCTGGGTGACCGTGTACCAGGCCGGCAGGTCGGCCGCGTTCCTGACCCGCACGTGGGTCGCCTTGCCGCTGAACGCGCCGCCGACGACCAGGCCGTCGGCCTTGCCGAACGCGGTCTCCGCGTTGGCGGCGACCTCGAACAGCGTCAGCTCGCCGTGGTCGAGCGAAGCGACGCCGTTGGCGTAGGTCTCCAGCGCGAGGATGGTCATCGATGACGACAGCGTGTTCATCCAGCCCTTCTGGATCGGGCGGATCAGGTTGATCAGCGCATTCGAGTTCAGTGCCTTGGCCTGTTCCGGGAAGTGCCGCGACAGCAGGTACAGCGTGTCGGCGTCACGGACCAGCGGGTCGTAGTAGCGGTCGTAGATGTAGGCGGCCTCCGCGGCATCGCGCGACAGCACCTTGGTCGGACCGGCGATCAGGGCGTTCGCCTCCTTGTCCTCCTTCAGCAGCTTCAGCGTCGCGGCGACCCATGCGGCGGTCGCGTCGGACTTCCACTCCTTCGCGTACAGCGTGTCGAGGCGCTGGCGCACCGACGCGAGCTGGTTGGTCGTGACGAGGCCCTGGCGGGTCAGGAGGTAGATCGCGAAGGCGCGCTCGCGCAGGCCGGCCAGGGAGCCGTCGGATTCGTCCGCGGCGAGCTGGGCGAGGTAGGAGGTCGCCGAGCTCAGCAGGTCGGCCGGGACCGGCTTGCCGCGCTCCTTGGCCTCGAGCAGGTAGAGCACCGCATAGGCCGAGACGAAGCGCTCCGAGGTCGGCGTCGCCGTCCACAGGCCGAAGCCGCCCTCACCGTTCTGGCGCGACCGCAGCGTGGTCATCAGCCCGGCGAAGCCGTCGCGACCCTGGCCGTCGCCGGAGAGCTTGCCGAACTCCGGATGGCGCTCGAACACCAGCGCCGGCATCGCGCGCGACAGCAGCTGTTCGGTGCACAGGTGCGGGAAATCCTCCAGGTAGCTGGCGAGACCGCGGCCCAGCACCAGCGGGGTGAAGGAAGCGGCAGCGCTGCGCTTGGCGAAGGGGTCGTACATGCTGCGCAGCGGGCCGACCTCGGCCTGGCCCTTGGCCATCGAGCCGACGGCGACCTCGACGCGATAGGGCTGCGCCGGTCGTACCGACAGTTCCGCATGCTGGCGCGCCGACTTGTCGCCGCTGCTCGCGGTGACGAGCAGGGTCGCCGAGCCCGGCTCTCCCTTGGCCTTCAACCGGAAGTGCGCGACGCCTTCGCGCAGCTCGGCGAGCGTGAGGCTCTGCTCCGCGCCGCCGACCACGTCGAACATCTTGCCGGCGTCGAGCTTGACGCTGATCGCGCTGGGCTTGCCGCCGAGGCCGGTGAGGTTGTTGGCGACGCCGACGCTGACGTCGAACTCGTCTCCCGGCGCCACGAAGTTCGGCACGTTCGGGGACAGCACGAAATCGCCGCGCACCGTGGTGCCGCCGGTGAACACGCCGATCCGGTCCTTCGCGACGGCGACCGCCATCACCCGCAGCCTGCCATTGAACTCCTCCGGCACTTTCCACGACAGCGTGGTGCTGTCCTTCACGTCGACCAGGCCGGACCAGTAGGCCACCGGCGGCGCGTGCTTCTTGCGGAACGGGTTGAGGTTGCGGCCGAGCAGGCCGTCGGCATCGCCGCCCGGCGCGGCCATCGCCGCCAGCTTCGCGAACTCCGGCAGTACCAGGTCCAGGATCTGCGCCGTGCTCACCTCGAGCATGCGCTTCTGGAAGAAGTGGTCGAGCGGATCGCCGAGCTTGTAGCGCGCGACCTGCAGGATGCCCTCGTCGACCGCGAACACCGCGACCCGCGCCGGCGTGCCGGTGCTCACCTTGAGGTCGAGCCTGTCGCCGGGCTTCACCAGGTTGGGACTGTCGACGGTGAGTGCGTCGCGGCGCGCGTCGCGGTTCACCGAGAACGGCACGACGCCGTAGGACAGCGGACTCATGAAGATCTCGGACGACGACGGATCGCGCAGGTACTGCACGCTGATGTAGCCGTTGCCCTCGAAGTCGGCCGGCACCTTGATCTTCTGCACGGTCGAGGTGGTCGCCGCGTGGAACCAGGCGTGCGCATAGACGTGGTCGCGCTCGATGGTGATGAGGCCGCTGCCCGCGTAGGGGGCGCGCACGGCGATCTCGATGTCCTCGCCCGGCGCGTAGTCCTTCTTCGACAGCACCATCTGCAGCTCGGCGTTGCGCTCCAGCGAGCGGCTGACGTTGGCCTCGCCGGCCACCGAGTACTCGACCTTGTTGAGCGCCTCGCCGCGCGCGTTGCGGATCACCAGCGCGTAGTTGCCCGGGGTGCCGGTCGGCAGCGTGTAGTCGAGGCCGTCCGCGCCGATCGTCAGCGGCGCGTCGCTGACGGCGATCTCCTTCAGGCGCGATTCGTACTTGTAGACGCCGGAGTCCTGCTTGGTCAGGATCGACACGTAGCGGCGCTCGACGATCGCGGCGGTGAGCTCGCCGACCTTGGTCTTCTTCGCGTTGGGATCGATCGCGATCAGCTGCACGTGACGCTCGTCGTCGCGCTTGACGAAGTCGAGGTTGCCGTCGGTCTTCACGCCGACGAGGTAGTCGAGCGGCGACACCAGCGCCGCGACCTCGGCCGCGACCGAACGGCCGCTGTCGGCCTCATAGCCCTTGGCGAGGAAGTGCAGGCGATAGCTGGCGGTGCCGTATTTCGACAGGTCGAGGTCGAACACCGTCTCGCCATGCTCGTCGGTCTTGCGATCGCCGAGCTGCTCGCTGTAGCCGTCCTTGGCGTGGGTCGGGTCGTAGAAGCGGAACGCGGGCCAGGACGGAAAGGCCGGGAAGCTCGGCTGCAGGGTCAGCTTGGCCTCGACCCGGCGATCGGTCGCCGGCGTTCCGAACAGGTTGGCGAGCGCGACCCGGGCCGACAGGTCGGTCGGCTTCACCCAGCCCTCCGCGACCTCGCGCGACAGGTGCGCCGTGGCCTTCATCCGGTCGGGCTCGAATTCCTTGACCTGCACGCTGACGGTACCGATCTGCTGGTCGAGCTGGTCGTCCTTCACGATGTAGAGGTTCACCGACCAGTTGCCGGTCGGCGAGCTCTCCTGGGTCGTGTAGGACAGCTCCTCGAAGCCGGTTGCGGAGAGCTTCAGCTTGCGCCGATCGACGAGCATGCCGCGCGGGTCGAGCACCTCGGCCTGCAGGGGCACGCCGACCAGGTTGCGCGACCAGTCGGCGGCGCGCACGATCATGCCGACATGGAAGGTCTCGCCCGGGCGGTAGATGCCGCGGTCGGAGAACAGATATCCGGAGAGCTGGCCGGCGTCCTTGGCGTTGCGGATGCCGCCGACGTCGAAGCGCGAGGTGTCGAGCGCGCGGTCGCGCGGCGCGAACGGCAGGAAGGACAGGTCCTCGCCCTTCTTCACCACGAACAGCGAGGGCTGGCGCTCGCGCTTGAAGCCTTCCAGCGCGGCGAAGTGCGCGCGGCCATCGCTGCCGGTGGCCTGGGACACCAGGGTCTGGCCGTTCTTGCCGAGGATCTCGATCTTCGCGTCGCCGACCGGATTGCCGTTGGCGATCGACTGCACGAACAGGTCGTAGCTGCCGTCGAGCGACTTCTTCACCACCACACCGAGGTCGGTGACCACGATCAGGCGCTGGTCGTTGAGCGCCGACAGCTCGCTGCCGTCGCCGCCGTAGTCGCCTTCGCCCTCGCCCTCGTATTCCGACGGCGGGCTGGGCTCGTCGGAATCGTTGCTGGTGTCGACGGCCTCCTTCTTCGCCGGGTCGTGGCCGGTCAACTGCACCAGGAACACGCCGCGGCGGCCGCCGCTGCCGCTGCCGAGGTAGGGGCTCAGGTCGATGCCCTCGTAGTGCGCCGCGGCCGGGTCGCCGACCTCGATCGCGACCTTCTTCTCGAAGCGCTCGGTGATGTTGTCCTTCGACAGGCCGGACAGCGCCGGCTGCTTGTAGGTGCCGTAGTTCATCGTGACCAGGTGCTGGATCTGGTCCGGCAGCACCCGCGCGATCTCGAGCTTCAGGCCCGGCACGTTGCGGCTGACGACCGACACCCGCTTGTCGCCGCTCATCGACAGCAAGGCGCCGTCGCCGACGAACTTCAGGATCCGCGGATACTGCGGCACCTGCACCACATACAGCTGGTTGTCGCCGAGCACGTAGCCGCCGAAGGACTTCAGGCCCTTCGCGACCTTGACGAACACGTAGCGGCCCGGCGCCGCGTGGTGCTTGAAGCTGTGCAGCGGCTCGTAGTCGCGCTCGGTGGCGATCGGCGCGAGGTCGAGCCGGTCGGAGACCTTCAGGATCTTGTCGGTCACCTCGGAGGTCGACCAGGCGTAGGGCTCGGTCCGGTCGGCCTCCTTGGTGTTCGGGTGGTAGACCGGCAGCACGAAGGCCGTCACCGCCGTCTGCACGTCCTTCTCGTTCACCGCCTCGGAGGCGTCGACCAGCAGGACCTGCTCGGGCTCGAAGCGCTCGTTGTCGACCAGCGTCGCCTGCACCTCGTTCATTCGTAGGCTGAACTGGCCGGGGATGTCGACCGAGGCCGTGACCGCCGCCGGGGTGGCGGGGCCGCCGCGCAGCGACTTCGCGCCCTTGTCGATGCTGACGACCACGCTGGCGCCGTCCTTCGGCACCGGCAGCGGCTCGGAGTGGATGTAGGCGTGCAGCTTCTTGCGGTCGTAGGTGACCGCGAACTTGCGCTTCTCGGTCTTCTGCTTGAGCTCGGTCCAGGTGAGATCGATGCGCTTCTCGAAGTCGGCGGCATCGACCGGATAGTCGAAGTCGATCTGGACGATCGCCTTCTTCTGCCGGGCGTCTTCCGGGTCCTGGTAGAACTCGCGGTTGCCGACGCTGGCGGTGAACGGCGCGGTGTCGAACTCGAACTTCTTCTCGCTGACCCGGACGTGCTGGGCGAAGGCCTTGGCGACGTCGAAGTCGACGCGGTAGTGCTGTCCCACCGGCCAGTCTTCGGCCGGGGTGAAGCGCAGCTGCGCGTCGCCGACCCAGGTCCAGCTGCCGGCCACCGGCGGATCGACGGTAATGCCCTCGGTGACGGTCTTGTCGGCCTTCTCGAGCGGCGCGATCGAGCCGGAGAACTCGACGGTCAGCGGGTTGATCGTGATCGGGTCGTATTCGTAGTTGGTCACCGCCGGGGCGGTGAACTTGAAGCTGATCAGCGTCGGCTCCTTCGGCCGCGGCTGCGCCTGCCACCACTTCCAGCCGTACCAGCCGCCGCCCGCCGCGACCGCGAGCACGACGGCGACGATGCCGGTCTGGGCCGGACGCTGGGCGAGCCACGTGCCGCCGCGACCGAGCAGGCGGCCGATCGCGGCGAGCCAGGCGGGCGGGCTCCAACGGATCGGACCGATCAGGCGGTCGGTCAGCCACAGCAGGGCGCGGCCCAGGAGCAGCGGCAATTGCAGCAGTGCGCGTAGGAAATTCATCGATATCCCCGGGGAGGTCGTGCAACGTCGTCGGCCTGCAGTGTGCGCCCGCGGCGGAGCCGCGGAGTTGCAGGACGAAGGCGCGATTGTGGCGACTTCGGGACAGAACGCGAAGCGGCCGTGAACCCTGACGGTTGATCGTGACGGTCGATCGATCCGATCGCAATCATCGATTTCCATCCCGGGGTCAAGCTCGCTACGCTCGCCGCGATGTGCGCGTTTCCGCGTCTCATCCCCCGCTGCCATCCATCCAGGAGCAAGCCATGTCCAACCTCAAGGGTTCCAAGACCGAGGGCAACCTGAAGGCCGCCTTCGCCGGCGAGTCGCAGGCCAACCGCCGCTATCTCTATTTCGCCCAGAAGGCGGACGTCGAGGGCTACAACGACGTCGCCGCCGTGTTCCGCTCCACCGCGGAAGGCGAGACCGGCCACGCGCACGGCCACCTCGAATACCTCGAGGCCTGCGGCGATCCGGCCACCGGACTGCCGTTCGGCGGCACCGGCAACAACCTGAAGTCGGCCATCGCCGGCGAGACCCACGAGTACTCGGACATGTACCCGGGCATGGCGAAGACCGCGCGCGACGAGGGCTTCGACGAGATCGCCGACTGGTTCGAGACCCTGGCCAAGGCCGAGCGCTCGCACGCCAACCGCTTCACCAAGGCGCTGGGCGAGATGGGCGGCTGAGACAAGCCTCGCGCCGCTGATCGCGACGCCGCTCCGGTCCGCCGGCGGCGTCCGTCGCGATCGCTCTCCCGCACCACGATCCTTCCGTTCTCCCGCAGGCTTTCGCCATGTCGTCGACTCCGCATCGTTCCGCCCGCGAAGGCAGCCTCGACGCGCCGACCCGCCATCCGCTGGACTGGCGCAATCCGGCCTTCTACGACCAGGCCGAGATCGACCGCGAACTCGAGCGGGTCTACGACATCTGCCACGGCTGCCGCCGCTGCGTCAGCCTGTGCCAGGCCTTCCCGACGCTGTTCGACCTGGTCGACGCCACCGCGTCCGGCGAGGTCGAGGGCGTGGCGAAGTCCGATTTCGGAAAGGTCGTCGACCAGTGCTACCTCTGCGACCTGTGCTACCAGACCAAGTGTCCCTACGTTCCCCCGCATTCCTGGAACGTCGACTTTCCGCATCTGATGCTGCGCGCCAAGGCGGCGAAACACCGGCGCGGCGAGACGAAGTTCGCCGCCAAGCTGCTGTCCTCGACCACCGCGGTGGCCAAGCTGGCGTCGATCCCGGTCGTGGTCGAGGCGGTGAACGCTGCGAACCGCTCGAAGCCGCTGCGCGGCCTGCTGGAGTCGGCACTCGGCGTGCATCGCGACGCCGTGGTGCCGACCTACCACTCGACGACCGGCAAGGACCGCGTGCGTGCGCTGCCGCCGCAGGTCACCGAGCCGTTCCCGGCCGGGCCGACCCGCGGCAAGGTCGCGATCTTCACCACCTGCTACGGCAACTACAACCAGCCGCAGATCGTCGAGGACCTCGCGGTGGTGCTGCGCCACAACGGCATCGCGGTGACGCTGATCGAGCAGGAGGCCTGCTGCGGCATGCCCAAGCTCGAACTCGGCGACCTCGAGGCCGTCGAGCGCCTGAAGCAGGTCAATGTGCCGCAGCTGTTCAATGCGGCGATCGACGGCTGGGACATCGTCGCGCCGATCCCGTCCTGTGTCCTGATGTTCAAGCAGGAGATCCCGCTGATGTTCCCGGGCGATTCGATGATCGCCACCATCAAGCGTCACCTGTTCGATCCCTTCGAATACTTGATGCACCGCCATGCGTCGGGCCGCCTCGACACGAACTTCAAGCATCTGATCGGCAAGGTCGCCTACCACGCGCCCTGCCATCAGCGGGTGCAGAACATCGGCCCGAAGACCCGGGACGTGCTGAAGCTGATCCCGGGCACCGAGATCGAGCTGATCGAGCGCTGTTCCGGTCATGACGGCACCTACGGCGTGAAGAAGGACACCTACGCGATCGCGAAGAAGATCGCGAAGCCGGTGGCGCAGCGTGTCGAACGCGCCGACGCCGATCACTTCGCGTCGGACTGCCCGATGGCCGCCTCCCACATCGCCGCCAGCGCCGCCGGCAAGCCCAATCCGGGGCATCCGATTTCGTTGTTGCGGTTGGCCTATGGACTGTGATGCTGGGGGCGGCGCAAGCCCCGATCGCAGTACGACGAAATCTTCGGCGGAGTACTGAGCGCTTTGACTTCAGAGGAGGATTCGCGGCGCGACGCTCTGGCGTCGATCCGTCTCTGGGCCAGCGCCCAGGACCCAGCGGAGCAGCCTTCCGCGTTTCCTCGGTTCCCGTCGTTGCGAGGAGGAGCGCAGCGACGACGAAGCAAGCCCGTGCCTTTGCTCTTGCTCCGGCGGCGAGAAGAGCGAAGGCACTGGATTGCTTCGCTGCGCTCGCAATGACGGGAACCTGACTTCTACCGGCCCTCAGTCCGCAGCCCTCCCAGGCATCTCCATCCCACCCGCAAAGCCCAGACACCCCCATGCCCCCGCTCACCCGCCAAGACCTCCTCCCCCTCGAGCTCTACGCCGAGGAACGCCCCGCCTTCCGCGCGAAGGTGATCGCGCACAAGCGGCTTCGCACCGTGCAGGTCGGTCCGAACATCACCGTGCTGTTCGAGGATCGGCTCACCATCCAGTACCAGGTCCAGGAGATGCTCCGGATCGAGAAGGTCTTCGAGCCTGCCGGGATCCAGGACGAGCTCGATGCCTACAACCCGCTGATCCCCGACGGCGAGAACCTGAAGGCGACGCTGCTGATCGAGTTCCCCGATCCGGCCGAACGGGCGCGCGAGCTGGCGCGGCTGCGCGGCATCGAACACCACGTCGTGCTCGATATCGAGGGCGCCGGGCGCGCCGTCGCGGCGGCCGACGAGGACCTCGAACGCAGCAACGACGACAAGACCTCGGCGGTGCACTTCCTGCGCTTCCCGCTGGACGAGGCGCAGCAGGCCGCCTTGCGGCGCGGAGCCTCCGCCGTGCTGGCGGTTACGGACGCGCGCTACGGCCACAGCACGGTGCTGGGAGCGGAGCTCAGGGCCTCGCTGGCGACCGACCTCGCGGCGGGATGAACAAGGCCCGCTGGATCTGGCTGCTGCTGATCGGACTCGCCGTCGTCGGCTGGATCCGTCGCGGTCCAGGGCCGATCGTGCACGCACCGGGCGAGCTGGTCGTCGCCGAGCCGCTGCAGGAGAGCCTGGCGATCAAGCCGGCGCTGAGCCATCCGCCCTACCGGATCGATCCGCAGGCGCGCTTCGTGCTCGACGCGCGGGTGCTTTCCACACGCGGCTATTCGTCGGGCTTCGGCGCCGACCTCGCGCCGCTCGACCTCGCGCTGGGCTGGGGCCCGATGTCGGACAGCGCCGTACTCGATCGTCTCGACATCTCGCAGAGCGGCCGCTGGTGGCATTGGCACGCGAGCGAGCTGCCGATTCCGCAGCACGAGATCGAACGCCACGCGGCCAACATGCACATGGTCCCTTCCGACGCGCTGATCGCCCGCCATCTCGGCGACATCCGCGTCGGCCAGGTCGTGCACCTCGAGGGCTACCTCATCAACGTCGTCGACCCCCGCGACGGCGCGCACTGGAACAGCTCGCTGTCGCGCGAGGACACCGGCGACGGGGCCTGCGAGCTGGTGTGGGTGGAGCAGATTCGGGTGCGTTGAGAAAGGGCGAACGACGCGCGCCGAGCGTGGCGACCGCGGCCTTGGAGGGTCGGGGCGCCGACGCGTTCCGGGCTCCCGCGTCGCGTGCCCTCGTCATCGACGCGGGCGCCGCCCGCGTGGCTTCCCGGGAGGTCTGGTCGGTCGCGACCGCGGCAGGGCGGCCCCTGCATCGACCTGCTCTGACCTTAGGTAAGAATTATTTTATATTCGCGACCGGCGAACTACGGATCTTCCGGGACGACTGGGGCAGAATCGGACGCGGGGAAAGTCCGACGCAATTCCTGGGGGTAACCCTAGGTTCCTCGTGCCGATGGGCCGGCGGGTAGCGGAACCGCTGGGGCTGCGGAGCCGCTCGTCGCGACGACCGTTCGTTTTCGGAGCGTGGCAGATGCATTCAGGCGAGGGTGTCCGGGGAGACGAGAGCCTCCACCGATCGGCCGAGGCCGGCCGTCCCGTCGGTCGGGACTCGACCTGCCGCTACTGCACGTTTCCGCGGCAGCCGATGGGCCGGGCCGATGCTGCGCACCGGCTGGACGCCTCCGATGTTCCGGAACCGCCGTCGCCGTGCGCGACGCCGCCGGGACGTCCCGCATGATCGCTCCCGGCGCCTGCATCGCCCTGATCGAGGACGACGACCTCGACGCCACCCTGTATGCGGCGTGGCTCGGGCATGCGGGCTGGCAGGTGAACCGATTCAATTCCGGCGCCGACTTCCGGCGGAAACTGGGGGCGACCTCGGTCGATGCGATCGTCCTCGACTGGATGCTGCCCGACGAGAATGGGCTGCAGATCCTCGACTGGCTGAAGTCCAGCGCCCACTCCGCCATCCCGGTCATCTTCCTGACCAGCAATGGCAACGAGGCCGACGTCGTACGCGCGCTTCGGGCGGGTGCGGAGGACTACGTCGCCAAGCCGCCGCGGCGCGGGGAGCTCGTCGCCCGGATGCATGTGCTGTTGCGACGGTGCGGCATCGCCGGTCGACGCAGCTCGATTCTCGATGTGCCACCGTTCCAGCTGGACCTGTCGGAACGCAAGGCCTATTTCAACGGCGCGCTGCAGAAGCTGACGGAACGCGAGTTCGACCTGCTCGCCTTCCTGTTCCGGCGCACCGGACGCATCGTCAGTCGGGAAATGCTGCTGTCGCAGGTGTGGCGGGTCGACGAGTCCCAGGTCAAGACCAAGACGATCGACACCCACGCGAGCCGGCTGCGCAAGAAGCTGGGGCTCGACGGCGCCTCCGGCTGGCGCCTGACGGCGATCTACCAGCACGGCTACCGGTTGGAGAACCTGAAGTCGGCGCGCACGGAGAGCCTCGCCATCCCGTCAGCCTGAACTCCGAACGGCGATCCTGCACGCGCCGATCCGCCGTCAGGCATGCAGGTTGCGGATTGCCAGCAGCACCGCCGCGTATTCGTTCTCGATCGCGCGCCACAGCTCATCGTCGATCCGGGTGTCGCCGATCCTTGCCTGGTCCTCGATCGCGAGGCACAGGCGCGAGAGGCGATGCGCGCCGATGTTCGCGCTGTTCGACTTCAGGCTGTGACTGGCGAGCTGCATGCTGGCGGAATCGCCGGTCAGGGCGCTGCCGCGGATCTGCGCGAGGTAGCGCGCGCTCTGTTCGACGAACAGTGTCGTCAGTCGCGACAGCAAACGGGGGTTGCCGTTGCGTTCCAGGAACTGGATCTGGCCGATCATCTTCTGATCGAGGCCGACCAGGGCGACGGAGGAAGGCTCCGAGCTGCCGGTAGGGACGCACGGCGCCGGGGAACCGCCGATGGGAGAGGGCTTGTGGGTCATCTCACGCATTCTCGGGGTGCCTCGAAGGAGCGATGGAATGCTCTGACGAGACCACCGGGAAGAACTCCTCGGGGTTCACGAATTTTCAACCGGGTAACGCCTCGTTCGGGACCACGGGCCCGGGACCAGGGCCAGGCAGCGCGACGCTGAGCGCCTCCAGCAGACTGTCGATCCAGAACGGCTTCGCGATGACGGCCGCGACGTTCACTCCCATCAGCCGCGACGCGCGCTTCAGCTCCGCCAACTGGTCTTTCGCCTTGCCGCTCATCAGGATGACCGGTACCGGGCTGTCGATCGACGCGATCAGGCCCAGCGTGCGTTCCGCCACCTTGTTCGGCATGACCAGGTCGAGCAGGATCACGGACGGATGCTTCGCGAGTTCCCCCGGTACCGCATCGAAGTTCGTCGTCGAGTGGACGGCGTAGCCGCCGTACTCGAGCATCGTCGTGACCAGCAGGATCGACTCCGGATCGTCGTCGATGACCAGCGCATGGGCGCGCTCCTCGGCGCCGATGACGGCGGTGGGACTGGTTGGGTCGTGCGTCATGGCGTGTTCACCTCAGCGCGCCGGAATCCAATGTCGAACGGACCATGGCGACCAGGGCGTCGTCGTCATAGGGCTTGCCGACCAGCGCCGTCACGCCGGCCGCCTCGGCGAGCTGGCGATGCCGCTCCGTGTCGCGCGAGGTGATCATGAAGATCGGGATGTCGGCCGTGGACGGGGTGTTCCTGAGCGCCGTCGTCAGCTCGAGGCCGTTCATCCGCGGCATCTCGAGATCGACGAATGCGGCGACCGGAGCTTCGCGGCGCACCAGTTCGAGCGCTTCCAGCCCGTCGCGCGCCGTGGCGACGGAGAAGCCGGCGTCCGCCATGACCTGCTCCAGCGCGCGGCGCACCGACAGGGAGTCGTCGACGACGATGACTCTGCGGGCGCTGCTCGCCGGCACGGCCCGGAGGAAGTCCGCCGCGAGCGGCCGCTCGGCCTGACCCGAGATCAGCTGGGCCAGGTCGACCACCGGAGCGACACCACCGGTACCGAGGACGGTGACGCCGCGAACGCCGCGCACCGGCGCCACGTAGGGCCCGAGACTCTTCACGATGACGCTGCGCATCTCGTCGATCGCCTGGGCGAGCACGACCCGGCGTCGGCCGCTGTCGTCGCTGACCAGCAGTCCGACCCGCCACTCGTCGCGTCCCGGCGACGCGGCCGGTGCGCCGAGGACGAATTCCAGCGGCTCCGCGGAGATCACGTCGCCATCGAGCCGCACTGCCAGGCCGGTCTCACTCCGAATCAGAGAGTCTTCCGCGATCGGGACGAACTGGGAGAGGCTGTTGATGGTGACGGCCACCGGGCCGGCGCTCGAGCGTGCAAGCGCGATATGGGCCGAGACCAGCGATGCCGGCAGCGTGATGTCGACGCTGGTGCCCCGTCCGGGTTCCGAGTACACGACGAGACTTCCGCGCAATTCGGCCACCCGGCGGGCGACGACGTCCATGCCGATGCCGCGGCCGGACGTGTGCGTGGCCTCGCTGCGCGTGGAGAAGCCGGGGAGCAGGATCAGGCGCTCGAGTTCGGCCCGATCGATCTCCTGGCCGGGCGCCAGCATCCCCAGGGTCTCCGCGCGAGCGCGGATCGCGCGGTGGTCGATGCCGCGACCGTCGTCGGCGAGACGAATGATCACGTCGCCGCCGCGGCGCGCGATCTCGAGGCGCACCCGTCCGCAACGCGGCTTGCCCGCGGCGACCCGTTCCTCCGGCGCCTCGATGCCGTGGTCGACCGCATTCCGCAGCGCATGCACCAGCGGCTCGGTGATCCGATCGAGCAGGTCGCTGTCGATCGCGGTGTCGGCGCCGACGACCTCGAGCTCCGCTTCCTTCAGCAGGGTCCGCGCCGTCTGCCGGACGACGCGAGCGAATCGCGGCACCTGGGTCGTCGCGGGAACCGAGCGGGTGCTCATGATCCGGGTCTGCAGCTCCAACTGCACCCGGTCCTGCTGCACGCTCAGCTCATGCAGGGCGCCGAGTGCACTCTCGAACGACTGCAGGTGGGCACTGGAGTCCGCGGTGGTCTCGATCAGACGCCGGGAGACCACGTGCAGCTCGTTATACTGGTCGAGCTCCAGGGCGTCGACGTCGTGGCCCTGCTGCAGGCGGGTCGACTGCAGCGCCGCGCCGCGCAGTGCGACGAGGTCATCGAGCTGCGCGACGAGCTCGCGCGAAGAGGCACCCTGCTGCGACAGGTCGCTCCAGGCCTGGCCGATCGAACGCAGGCGCTCTTCGACCTGCCGGGCCACGACGATCGTCTCCGAGGACAGGCGGAGCAGCTCATCCAGCACCGTCACCGGCACCGAGAGCATCGCGGCCGGCGCGTCGACCGGGGTCGCGGCCGCGGAAGCGGCGGGCGCCTCGGTGAGCGCCCGCGGCACGTCGGCCCCGACTGCCGGCTGCCCGGTCGGCATCGGGGCGGCGGAATCCAGCACGCCGAGGTCGTCGATCCGGCCGTCGGCGACCGCCTGTGCAGTCTGGACGAGGCGCTGCAGGACGTCGAGCGCATCGTCCGGTGCCGGGGCCCGGCCGAGGACGTGGTCCGCCATCGCCTCGAGACAGTCCGACGCATCCTCGAGGACGCGGGCGAGTTCGCCGGGGGGGCGCCGCGGGCTGCGTGCCAGCGCCACGAGGATGTCCTCGAGCGCGTGCGCAAGGTTGGCGATGCCGCGCAGACCCACCGTGTTGGCATCGCCCTTCAGGGTGTGGGCGACCCGGCGCGCCTGGTCGATGTCGTCGCTGTCCCCGGTCAGCACGAGCGCATGGATCGAACGGCCGAGGAGCGTCGCGTTGCCCGGCAATTCGCGCAGCATGCCGTCGAGCACCGAGGGCAGGACATCAGGCGCCACGCGCAGTTCGACGTCGTCGGCCGTGGGCGGGGCGTAGGCCGCCGCCGACACCGAGGGATCGCGCCCCACCCGGATGCGCGGCAACTCCGCGGCCAAGGCCGCGGCGGTCTCCGGGTCGACGCGGTCCCGCCAGCGCGGATCGGCGAGGGTCTCGTGGATCAGCTCCGCCGATGCGCCGTCGTCGGGCGCGCGCAGGAACCCGAGCAGGGTCACCTGCCAGTTGAGCAGCAGCTCAAGCTGCTCCAGGAACTGTTCTTCCTCCAGCGACGCGAGCTGCTCGAGGCTCGACAGGAGCGCCGTGCTGACCGCGTGGAGCCGGGTCAGGCCGAGCAGTTCCATCGCGTTGTGGAACAGTCCAACGCTGTATCGATACTCGCCCACGGCATGCGCGCGTTCGTCGCCGGCCGTCGATTCCATGAGGCCGGCGGCCGACGGCATCAGCGATTCCTCGATCGCCTGCGCGGTCAGCTCGAGTTCCTCGCGCGCGATCCAGATGTCCGGGAGGGGCGCGTCGACCGCGAAACCGGCCTCCCCGCCTTCCCGGTCGTCGGCGCTTTCCGCGGGAACGACGAATGCCATCGATCCCTCTGCGGCATAGGCGTCCTGCGGCCCGCCGATCGGTTCCATCGTCTCGAAGGCCAGCTCGTCCACCAGCGCCGCCGACGCCGGATCGAAGACGTCCGTGACCGGAGCGCCCGGTTCGGCAATGGCGAGGAACGGGTCTTCCGGATCACTGCGCGGAGTCTCCGGTTCGACGCGCTCACCGAGGGTGTCCGCCCGGGTTTCGCCGGACGCCGTGTCGCCTCCGGCGGCCGGCGCGATCGCGGCCTCCGGGTGTCCAACGTCCTCCGTGGTCGCCGGCACGTGCAGTCCGATCGGAACGACCCGCAGCCGGTCCACGATGAACTGCCGCAGGCGCTGGGAGATGTCCGGGACCCAGGCCAGCGCCTCCAGTTCATCCACCAGCGATGCCAGCCGGGTCGACGGCACTCCGCCGGCCGAATAGAGAGAGACCACATCGAACCAGCGGTCGAGCTGAGGCAGGTCGTCGTCGGCCCGGACCTCCGCGGGCAGGATGCGCTGCGTCAGGCCGGACGCCAGCAGGCGCAGCAGCTCGGGCAGCCCGCGCCAGCCCGAGCCCTGCAGGTCCGAGGCGAAGGCGTTCGCTTCCTCACTGAGCCGGCGCAGCGCGGTGCCATCGCGGCCGGACCGGATGGCTTCGTGGATGCCGGCACGCAGTGCTTCCCAGCGCGACGGCGTCGACGAGGACGGAATGCGGACGGGACCGGGGTCTGCCAACACGGTGTATCTCCGGGGGTGGGGCGGTTCGACGGTTGGATCAGGCCGGCAGCTTGAACATCTGCACGGTGTCGAGCAGGCCCTTGGAGAAGGACTGCAGGTTCTCGGTCTCCTTGCGCTGCTCGGACAACTGCATCAGCGTGCGCTGGTTCGCCTCCAGCAGCTGGCGCGCGCGGTTGATCAGCACGTCCGAGCTGCGTGCCTGGGCCTCCGTCGTGGTCACGATCCCCCGCACCGACGACACCAGGTCTTCGGTCGTCGCGCGCGTCTGCTGCATCTGGCCACCGGCGCGCTCCGCCAGCTTCGAGATGTCGACGACTTGCTGGATCGTGCTGTTCATCGCCTGGGTCGTCTCGACCGTGTCGGCATGGATCGCGTTCACCAGCGACGAGATCTGCTGCGTGGCCTGGCGGGCGTTTTCGGCCAGGCGCTTGACCTCGTCGGCGACCACCGCGAAACCGCGACCGGCATCGCCCGCCGCGACCGCCTGCATCGACGCGTTCAAGGCGAGCACCGACGTGCGCTCGGCGATCTGGCCGATGATGCCGACCACCGAGGAGATCTCCTGCGAGCGCTCGCCGAGTCGCTTGACGCGCTTTTCCGTCTCGCGGATCTGGTCGCGGGACATCGAGATGCCTTCCACGGTCGCGCGGACGATGTTCATCGCTTCGCCGGTCGCCGAGATCGCATTCTCCGCCGACTTCGAGGCCTGCCTTGCCTGCCCGGCGATCTCGTTCAGGGCGCGCGCCGCCTGCGACAGCTCCTGCGATGCCGCGCTGGCTTCCGACCCGGAGCCCTGCGCCACCTGCAGCACTTCGTCGGAGCGCTCGCTCACCTTCGACGATGCCTCGGCGACGTTCGACGAGATGCTGCTGACCTGCCGCAGCGCCTTGGCGGTCTCGCCGGTCATCAGGTTGATGGCGTCCGCCACCGCGCCGGTGACGTCCGCGGAGACCGGCACGCGCACGGTCAGATCGCGGCGGGCGAGCAGGGCGACCGACTGCATGATCTCGATGACGGAGTTGTTCAGCGCCTCGTTCTCCTTGGCGGCCAGTTCCAGCGTCGCGACGCGTTCGTCGAGCAGCTTGTCGAAGGCGCGGGCGAGTTCGCCGACCTCGTCGTCGCTGGCGGACTTCACCCGCGCGCTGGTCTCGCCGGCGGCAACGCGCTGCACGACTGCCTGGAAGCCTGCGAGCGGCTCGTTGATCGATTTCGCCAGCCGCCGGGCGACGAGCACGCCGATCAGCGACAGCACCGCCAGGGTGACACCGCCGAACAGCAGCAGGCGGTCGCGCAGCTGGGTCACCGACCGGAAGGCCTCCTCGACGTCGATCTCGGCGAGCAGGGCCCACTTGTTGTTGAGGACGTTCACCGGCGTGTAGTAGCCGAGCACCGGGATCTTGCGATAGTCGGGATAGGTCGCGATGCCCGCCTTGCCCGCCAGGCCTTCGCGGACGCCCTGGGTGTCGTAGGACTGGATGCCGACGTTGGTGCCGTTGGTCTGAACCTCGTCGATGGTCCCCTTGGCGACACCGATGTCGCCGAGCAGCTTCACGAATGCCGAGCTGTCCTCCGCCAGGAAGCGCGACACCGACCGGGCCTTGGCGTCCTGCCCGACCAGGTAGGTTTCGCCGGAGTCGCCGAGACCGACCTCCTTCCACTTTCGGCCATACGTCATCCGCTGGTTCAGGTTGTCGATCGGGAACTGTCCGATCAGCACCGCGATCAACTTGCCGTCCGCCATGATCGGCACGGAGACGAACGAAGAGACCTCGCCCTGCGCGGGATAGAACGGGGCGAAGTCGGACATGAAGGTGAAGTTGTCCTGCCGGGACGTGGCGACGGCCTTCACCGATTCGGCCATGCCGGAGTCCTTCAGCGGTCCGCCGAACAGGTCGTTGCCGATGTCCGGCTCCTTCGCCGACGTGTAGAGCAGGGCGCCGGTCTCGGCGTCGGCGATGTGCAGGTCGGTGAAGCCGGAGTGCTCGAGCACGTCCAGGATCTGCGGGTGCAGGAGCTTGTGCGCCGCGGTGTAGGCCGAGGGGTCGCCGCCGTCCACGAGCCGGTCGCGGTGGTCCGGGTAGGGATTCTTGACGATGTACACGTACTGCACGGCGATGGTGCTGTCGGGCAGGCTGTCGACGAGCCGCCCGAAGTCCATCGGGCGCGACGGGTTGCGCTTCGCGTACTCGGGTCCGAAGACGTCGAGGTACCAGCCCCGCACCTTCGCCCGCGCCTCCGCGATCGGCACGCCGATCTGCCCAGGCATCAGCGCCAGGTCTTTCTTCATCTCGGCGGCGCCCGCGACGATCGACGACGACCCGGAGAGTTCCAGCAGCTCGCGCTGCAGGGAAGTGACGTAGCTCTCGACCTCCTGCCGCTTGATCGAGCCCACCACCTGGAGCTCTTCGTAGGCGCGGGCCTCGAGCGACGCTCGGCCAGTCTGCAGCGCCTCGACGATCAGCGCGATGCCACCGATCAACAGCGGTAACAGTGCAAGACCGAGTGAACCGGCGAGCAGGCGGCCGCGAATGGAGGACAGGTAGTGGCGAAGGCGATTCATGGCGACATCCTTTGAGGGACCTGGGTTGGACTGCCGACGACTCGGCAGGCTTACTTCGTGTCGAGCGAGACCTTGAGTCGAATACCTCCGGCCCAAGCGTTCGCCGCGGACCGGAGACCGCCGGGGTCGACGATGTACTGGAGATCCGGCTGCAGGGTGACGTGGTCGCCGAGCGGCCAGTCGTAGGTGGCCTCCAGGACGAGCTCCCGCGTGAGGTGCTCGGGGCCGTCGATTCCGTCGAGGTCGCCGTTGAGGTCCACGTAGGCCAGCGCCAGCCCCAGCGTTCCCGGGCCGTCGAACGGATGCAGGACGTTCACGCCGGTCTCGACGGAGAACGGCACCAGCGAGGTGTTTCGCCGGGCCGCTCCCGCGCGGACGAACACGCCGACGCGCTCGGACAGCGCGTGGTCGACGACGCCGAGCATCCCGAACGAGTGCCGGCCGCTGTTGCCGTGCGAGTCGATGAAGTCGCCGGTGTGCAGGTAGGCCGAAATCCGGATGTCGTCCTGCAACGCGTCGCCGTCGCTCTCGCCTCCGGCGACCTCGAATTCGGCCAGCGCCAGCACCCCGCCCCCGAGGCGGACGTCGACGCCGTGGCGGTTCTCGGTGAGCGGATCACCCGCGTCGCCGTCCTGGACGGACAGGCGCAGGGAACGTCCGCCGCCGAAGTCCATGGCGTAGCGGACGCCGAAGGCGGCCGTCGGGAAGATCGGCGGGTTCGGCAGGTTGCCGCTGACGATGCTCGGCGCGCCGAACACGCTGTTGACGAACAGACCGCCGAAGCTCGACCCCCAGAATTCGGTGTCCGACGCCAGCATGCCGACGCGCAGGCTGGATCCGTCGAAGTCGCGCTGCAGCCACAACTCCTGGAGGCGCAGCTGGTGGACGGTGTCGATGTTGCTGGCGACGGAGAAGTCGCCGAGGTAGCGATCGGTGAAGCTGCGGCCGTGCGGGCCATACACGTTGGCGTGGGCCGACCAGCCGTCGCCGGTGTAGTCGAGCATCAGGTTGGCGAGCCCGGCGACGGCGGTGCCCTCTTCGATGCCGCCGTCGACGTTGCGGAAGGCTTCGGCGGTGTAGTCGAATTGCCCGGACCAGCCCGGCGTCGGGCCTTCCTCTCCCCGCGCAGTCGGGCAGGACAGCAGGCCGAGCCCGGCAGCGGCGATCACCACGGCGATCAGCGTCTTGATCACGAGTCCGATCCTTGTTGGAACCGCGACGGCGCGATTCCGCCCGCCGCAGCGAACCAGTCGAAGGCGAGAAAGGACAGGCTGGGGCCGACGTCACTGTCGGCGGAGCCGTCGCAGAAATCGGCGAGCGACGCCGGCACCGCGTGTACTGCTCCGGCGGCAGGAGCCCAGGAGAGGACGCGCGGCTCGCCCGCGCACCACACGGCGGCGGCCTGGCTGCCCTTGCCGATCTGGAGAAGGCGTCGTCCTGCCGTCGGTTCCGGTGCCCGGGAGATCCAGGCAGCAACGTCGAACGTCGGCATCAGCTGGCCGCGCACGTTGACGATGCCGGACATCCACGGCGGAACGTTCGGCAACCGGCAGGACGGCGGCTCGATCAGCAGTTCAACGTCGACCTGGCGGTGCAGGACCAGCCAGGGCGACGCCTCCGCGTAGCGGAACGCGATGCGGGATTCCCGGGAGGCGAGGACGTGCGACGCTGCGGGCGCGACCGCCCGGTCCGCGAACTCGAACGCACCATGGAGGGAGGTTTCGCTCATCGCTCGTCCAGCCGGGTCGGTCGATCAGGAGTAGGCGCGGAGCGCTTCGAGGATCTGGTCGGCCGTGTAGGGCTTGGCGATCAGCGCCTTCGCTCCCTGCAGCTTCGCCCACATCTGGTCCGCCTTCTGGTTCTTCGACGAGACGAACACCAGCGGGATGGCCTTGGTCGAGTCGCTCGCCTGCAGCTGCCGGCAGGCTTCATAGCCGTCCATGTCCGGCATCACGATGTCCATCAGGATCATGTTCGGCTTCTCGGCCGCCGCCTTCGAGACCGCCTCTGCGCCGGTCGACGCGGTGATGGAATGGAAACCGTTCTGGTCGAGGATCGCGCGCAGGTTGGCGAGTTCGGCCGGCGAGTCGTCGACGATGAGGATCTTGGGCATGGTGGGCTCCAGTGGGGAGGGGTGGGGGAGGGTCGGATCAGGCCTGGTTGTAGCGATAGCCGCGCGCGGCCAGCAGCTTGCGGTCGTTCTGGAAGGACTTGCTCAATGTCCGATCGACCGCGCTGTAGAAGCCTTCCCAGGTGATCGGTTTCACCAAGTAGGAATCGCAGCCGGCCAGCGCGCCGCGCGCGCGATCGAACGGCGAGGAGCGGCTGGTCAGCATCAGCACCGGCACGCCGCGGGTGTACTGGTTCTGCTTGATCGACCGGCACAGCTCGTAGCCGTCGATACCGGGCATCACCACGTCGAGGAACATCAGGTCGAAGCGCTTGCGGACCAGTTCGCGCTGGGCGGCTTCCGCATCCTCGGCCAGGACGACCTGGATGCCCGCTCGGTCGAGTGCGGCCTCGAGCTGCCGGCGTACCGTCAGCGAGTCGTCCACGACCAGCGCGACCAGTGGCGGGAACTCGCTGTGCGACTTCGGGGCGACGCCGGCGGTCGGCGCGAGCAGTGCCTGATCGGTGGAGCTGGGCGCGGGGGCCGGCTGCGTCGTCGGGCGATCCGAGGGAGGGAGGGAGCGGACCTTCGCGGCGCCGCTCAGCTCTTCGTCGACGATCTGCTCGAGCGTGCGGTGGAGCTGTAGCAGCAGGGATCGCCGCGAGATCCGGAAGCGGGTCTCTCCCATCATCCCGTGGTCCGATACGGCAACGACCACCACCATCGGGTTGCGGACGCGGACCGTGTTGAGGATCTCGAGACCCACCGGAGACTGCAGGTCGACGACGGCGATGTCCACGACGGAGCGGCTCGTCGCGTCCGCCACTTCGAACTTGTGCCGCGCATTCGGCGCGCGGTTCAGGACGATCTCGATCAGCCGCGTGTCCCGCGCCGACATGCCGCACAGTCCGACGAAGTAGGTCTTGCTCATGGTCGTTCCTGGAAGGCCTCTCCGTGATCGCGAGGCGCGGCGAAAATCTATCCAGGAGTGCGCGGCATCTCGCCGATCGGCCATCCTTGTTTGACTTGTCACAGCGGGTGTCGGAATGCCGGAAAGCCGTATTCCGATGCGGTTCTCGTCGAGGCGACCCGGAGGACCGGAACGTGCGGCAGCGGCGAGAAACAGGTGTTCACGATCCGTCGCGCGTTGACTTCCGGACGAGGGGGCGAGGCGCCGTGGAGAGCGTCGCGGCCGAGGCGACAGCGTGCTGCCGCGGCGATGCCGCTCGGCGCAGTGTCCGGTGTGCCCCGCGACGATTCACGCCGCAGCGGCGATCCGGACCTGTTCCTCGAGGCTTTCGAGGGAAATCGGCTTCCTCAGCCAGATGTCGGGCTGTTCGTCGGGCGACAGGACTCTCGGCACGTTGGGCTGGGAGGCGCTGACCACGACGATGCGGGGCACGCGCGTCGCCTTCCGGCTGCGCAGCCGGGCGATCAGCTCGGTGCCGCGCTCGGAACCGAGGTGATAGTCCACCAGAACGAGGGCGGGCTCGAAGTCGACGACCGTCGACAACGCGTCGTCCAGCGAATGGGCGATCACGGCATGGACGCCGAGCTGGCCGAGCTGGGCCGTCAGCAGTTCGGCCATGAAGGGATCGTCTTCGACCACCAGCACGTCGATCGGAAATCGATCCGGTGTCTCGCCGATGGCCGCGTCGGCGTCCGGGGCGGATGCGGGCAAGGGCAGCTCGATGGTGAATCGCATGCCGGCGCCGGCCGCGACGGTCGGCGTGATGCTGCCGCCCATGCACTCGACCAGCTTGAGCGCCACCGAGAGACCGAGGCCGACGCCGTAACTGCGCGACGAAACGTCGCCGACGCGCTGGAAGGGCTCGAAGATGCGTTCGAGGTCCGCCTCGGAGAGCCCGGGCCCGGTGTCGGACACCGTGATCCGGAAGCGGCCGTCCGCGGTGTAGTCGGCGTCGATTCCGACGCTGCCGGTGTCGGTGAACTTGACGGCGTTGCTCGCGATGTTCCAGATCACTTGCCGGATCCGGGCCTCGTCACCGACGAGTGCCGACGGGACGTCCGCGGCGACGTGGTGATCGAGACGCAGCTTCTTGCGCCAGGCATCCGGCGACAGCAGCTCGCACACCTGGCGCACCAGCTCCCTCGGATCGAAGGCGTGCGGGTGCAGCTCCACGGCGTCGCGGGCGACCTGCACGGCGTCCAGCTGGTGCTGGGCGGATTCCGCGACGGCGGCCGCGGCGGCGCGGGCGCTGGTGACCAGCGGCCTGATCGGGTGGCCCTCGAGGCTCAGCAGCGCGACATCCAGGAGGCCGGCGACCGACACCATCGGGTTTCTCACCTCGTGGAACGCCTGTCCGATCAATTCGGTGCGGCGACGGATGTCCTCGAGCAGTTCCCGGTTGCGGCGACGCAGACGAAGGAGTTGCACGACGGCGCCGAGCCCGAGCAGCAGGACGAGAGCGCTCCAGAGCATCCAGCGGTCCGCGCGCAGCTTGGCGAGGTCGAGCTCGGAGCGGGCGGCGGAGGATTCCAGCTCGCCGACGCGTTGCTGGAGTTCGAGCGCCTTCAGTTGCCGTTCCTTCCTTTCGATGTCGTAGAGCCTCGACAGTCGCGCCGTTTCGGTGGCGACGGCGTCGTTGCTGCGACTTCGGACCGCGGCGACCAGCTCCCGCGCGTCCGCCGCGACCTGTTCGGGACTGCCGCTGCGCGATCGCGCGTCGAGGCGCGTGGCCAGCAGGTCTTCGAGGATGCGAGACGCCTTCAACGACCGCGCGCGCGCGATGGCAGCGTCGAGGACGGCGAGTGCTTCGGAAGGACGGCCGAGTGCGACCAGCGCCGCCGCCCGGGTGTTCTGCGACGACAGGGCGTGCGTGGCCTTGCCATGGGCCTCCTCGTAGGCGAGGGATTGCGCCGCCAGGGTAAGCGCGTCTGCCGCATTCCCGCTCTGCAACGACAGTTCGGCAAGGTTGGCATCCATCATGGCGACGCCGCCCTTCGTCCCGGCCCGGCCGAACTGCTCTCGCGCGGATCGCGCATGGCGCGTGGCGATGGCGTGATCGCCGAGGCTCCAGTACGCGAGGCTGATGAGATTCTCGGTGCGAGCGAGTTCCAGCGGACGCGACGAGGACATCCAGGCGGCGCGCGCCCGATCGCAAGCGGCCCGCCAGTCGCCGCTTCGGCCGGCCGTCACCAGCGCGTCGCAGACCTCCATGTCCGCGGTCGCCTTCCAGTACGGTGCGCCCGCCGCCAGTCGGGGGATCGCCCCGTCGAGCTTCGCGAGACCGATGTCGGGGCGATCGGACTCGATGTCCGCCTGCGCCTCGAACACGGTCGCGAGTGCCGAGGCGAGCTCACCCGGTTCGCGCGCCAAGCGCCCGCGGACTTCGGCGGAGGTCTCGTCGTCGAGCCATTGCGAAGCGCGGCCCATCGCCAGCAGGATGAACAGGCGGGAATCGGGCGACGGCACGGTGTCGGTGAGATTGCGGCGGCCGGCGTCGACGGCGGCGCGCGGATCGTCGTGCGCGAGAACGAGCAGTTCGTCGGCGAGCGTCGGCACCGCCATCGGCTCCGCCCCGGTGGAAGCGGCCGGCAGCCACGGGGAGATCAGGGCCGCGATGGCGACGGCCGCCATGGTCGACCACCGGCGGTGATCGCGGCGTTGCGCGCCAGCGACCTGCGGCCGATCCCCCGCGGTGCACTCGCCCGGACGGCGCGTGCTTGCCGGGCAGTTCACGGGGCGCCCTCGACGCCAGCGGGATCGGCGCGCGTCCGTCGCGCCGTCGATGCCGATCCAGTGCTCGATGACGGCGCGAAGGTCGGCCAGCCGGATGGGCTTGGACAGCACGTCATCCATGCCGGCGGAGAGGCACTCCGCGCGACCGTTGGCCAGGATGTTCGCGGTCAGCGCGACGATCGGGACCGGCGGGAGGCCATCGTCGGCTTCCCGTGTGCGGATTCGACGGGTGGCATCGAAGCCGTCGAGGTTCGGCATCAGGCAGTCCATCAGGATCAGGTCGAACGCTGCGCCGCGGTCGACGGCCTGTCCGTGCGCCACGACGGACTCGCGCCCATCGCAGGCCAGCACGGCGGACATCCCGAGGTTGTCGACCATTCCCCGAACCAGCAGCCGGTTGATCTCGTTGTCGTCGACGATGAGGACTCGGCGACGGTGGTCGGGGGGAAGGACTTCGGCGGCGAGCGGATGGGCGGCGGGTGGCGCGGTGGATGCCGGGTGGACGAGGCGTTCCAGCAGCGCATGCAGTTCCAGCCATCGGACCGGAGTGAACACGATTCCGGCGACGGCGTGGTTCATGCAGGCGCGTTCGGCGCCGGTCGCGAGGATGTCGAGCAACAGGATCACCGGGAACTCGGGCCCGCCACCACCGGGGGCGGCGGGCGACTGACCATGCGTTGCGGCGTCGAGGACCTCGGCGTCGACGATGGCGAACTGGTAGTCGGCGCACGATGCGAATGCTCGCGCCGGGACCGGGAGCCCCTTCGCCAGCTCCGGTGGTTCGACCACGCCCAGCCCCATGTCCTGCAGCGCCTGGCGCAGGCGGGCGCGCTGGCCGGAATGTGCCACCGCGAGCAGGATGCCAGGGGCGTTCCCGTCGCCGATCCGGCGCAACGGCTGGTCGTCCGGATCGATCTGGACCGGAATCCGGCACTCGAAGGTCGATCCTTCGCCGAGGACCGAGCGTGCCTCGATGGAGCCGCCCATCAGGTCGATCAGTTGCCGGGAGATCGTCAGGCCGATCCCGGTGCCGCCGACCGCCGCGGAGGAATCGCCCACCTGCGCGAAGGGCTCGAAGATGCGCTCGAGTTCCGCGGGCGGGATTCCAGGACCGGTATCCCGCACCGTCAACGCGAGGTGAGTGGACGATCCGTCCTCCTCCAGGGCGGCCCGAAGCGAGATGCTCCCTGACCTCGTGTAGCGAACGGCGTTGGCTGCGAGGTTCGTGAGAGCCTGCCGGATGCGCAACTCGTCCGCGACGACACGGCGCGGGCCGGTCACCGGATAGTCGACCCGCAGCTCGACGTCCTGCCGCGCGCAGCGCTCGGAAAACAGCGTCGCGATCTCGCCGAGCATCGCCCGATAGTCGAACACCGCCGGTCGCAACGCGAAACCGCCGGCCTCGATCTTGGCCATGTCCAGCTGGTCGTTGATCAGCCGGATCAGGGAATCCCCGGAGCGGCGGATCGCCATCACCAGGTGGCGCTGGTGCGGATCGAGCGCGGTCGTCGACAGCAGGTCGGCGATCCCGATCACGCCGTTCATCGGGGTGCGGATCTCGTGGCTCATGTGGGCCAGGAAGTTCGATTTCGCCGTCGATGCCGAGTCGGCGCGATCCCGGGCTTCCGCGACCTCGCGCAGGCGCCGAGCCTGATTTTCGATCATCTGCCGGCGCAGCCGCGCGATCCGGCCGCCGTGGATGATCGCCGACAGTGCGATCAGCAGCAGGGTGGCGAGGACCAGCGCCTGGGCGACGCGCATGCGGGAGGACTGTCCACGTCGGACTTCTCCTCGGCGCGCGACGTGGTCCCAGATCGATGTGTTCAGGCGGGCGAACGCGAGGTGCAGCTGCGTCGTGGCGCGCGCATAGGACTCGAGCGCCTGCACGATGGTGTCCGGCGCGGCGGTGGCGTGACTCCGGATCAGGTTTCGTGCTGCCCCCAGTTCCACGGTCACGGCGCCGGCCAGCTGCTGTTCGTCGTCCAGCAGGTCGCTGTCCGGGTCGAGCTGCTCCAGCGCGGCGATCCGTGTCGCCAGCGCATCGAGGTCGTGGCGGATGTCGCGCTCGATGTTGTCCAGGGCCGCCAGCTGGCCGGCAGCGCTTTCCGCTCCGGAGATGCCGGCGACCGCGAAGACGCTTTCGGTATCGACCTGCACGTGCTCGATGTCGTGGGCGATGCCGAGCCAGGTGGCCTGATCGGCGACGATGTCATCCAGCGTGTCGACGGCGCTGTCGACGGCGAAGAAGGCGACACCGGTCACCACGACCAGCAGCGCCCCGAGGGTCGTCAGCGTCCCGAACGTCGAGCGCACCGCGAAGGGTGGGTTGGACGGTTCGGTCGCGGGTGCCATGGAGTGGAAGGTCTCGGTCGGGACTTCGGCGGAGGTCGAGTGAGGAATCGAGCAGGGCCATTCGCGTGATCGACGAGGAGTCGATCCGACCAGCGTCGGCCAGAGCGCCGGCCGACGCGTGCGGGGTCGAGGATAGTCGCGGTCAAGTTTCCTGCTGTCGTGAACAAATGTGCACGTCGACGGGCGAGTCGGATCGTCCGTTGGGTGCGATCGGCGCGCAGGGCGAACGGCTGAAGTGCCACGTGTCAGAATTCGCCGCCAACCAGCTCGAACCGGCGGCCCGCAGGGGCTTGTTCCGCGAGACGCTCATCCGTGAAGCTGCCGCGATCGCTCGCCGGCACGGGGACGGTGCGGCGCCCGGTGCGGTCGCCGCATTGCCGGCGTTCGCCTCTGTCATCGGCGCCGACGCCGAGGCGACAAGGGAGGTTTGATGGCGACCAGCGGCTATTCCGGCACCCCACTGCCGAAAAAGCTAGGCATCAAGGACGGCGCGCGTGCCGCACTGCTCGGCGCGCCGAAGGGCTATCGCGCGCTGCTCGAGCCGCTGCCCGCCGGCGTGCGCTTCGTGCGCGTGGTCAACTCCGACGTCGACCTCGTGCAGCTGTTCACCGCCGAGCGCGCCGAGCTCGCCACCCGACTCGCGTCGCTGCGGACGGCATTGCGCGACGACGCCGTCCTGTGGATCTCCTGGCCGAAGAAGGCCTCCGGCGTCGCCACCGACATCACCGAGGACGTGATCCGCGCGCTCTGCCTGCCGCTCGGCTTCGTCGACGTGAAGGTGTGCGCCGTCGATGCGGTGTGGTCGGGGCTGAAGCTGGTCGTCCGCAAGGAATTGCGGAGGTAGGGCGCGCATCGCGCGCCATCGCGACACGCCCACGGACGGGACGTAGGGCGCGCGCTGCGCGCCATCGCGATACGCTGACGGGCGGGACGTAGTGCGCGCTTCGCACGCCAAGTCGAGACGTTTCGGCAATGGCGCGCCGTGCGCGCCCTACGCCAGAACCGCTTCGCGTTGCAGCGCATCGACCGCCGCCAGGCCGCGGCGCAGATCGTCGAGCAGGTCCACTTCCGCCTCGATCCCCGGTGAGAAGCGCAGCAGGCCATCGCCGATGCCGGCCTTGGCGCGGGCCGCGGCGTCCATCGAGGCGTGGGTCATCGTCGCCGGATGCGCGACCAGGCTTTCGACGCCGCCGAGGGATTCGGCCAGAGTGAACAGCTCGAGTGCTCCGAGGAAGGCGCGCGCCGCCTCGGTGCCGCCGGCGAGCTCGGCCGACAGCATCGCGCCGAAGCCGCGCTGCTGGCGCTGCGCCAGCAGATGGTCTGGATGGCTGACGAGGCCCGGCCAGTGCACCGTCCGCACCGCCGGGTGTGCGATCAGTGCATGGGCCAGCGCCGCGGCGTTGGCCTCGTGCTGGGCGAGGCGCAGGTGCAGGGTGCGCAGGCCGCGCAGTGCGAGCCAGGCATCGAACGGCGCGCCGGTGATGCCGAGCGCGTTGGCCCACCAGCGCAGCTCGTCGCCGAGCGCGGCGTCGCGCCAGACCACGGCGCCGCCGACCACGTCGGAATGGCCGTTCAGGTACTTGGTCGTCGAGTGGACGACGAGGTCGGCACCGAATTCGAAGGGGCGCTGCAGCAGCGGCGTCAGGAAAGTGTTGTCGACGACGCTGATCGCGCCGGCCTGGCGCGCCTGGCGGATCAGGCTCGACAGGTCGGTGAGCCGGAGCAGGGGATTGCTCGGCGACTCGATCCAGACGATTCGCGGCCGCTCGGCCAGCGCCTCGGCGAGTGCGACCGGATCGCGGTAGTCGACGAAGCGCACGCGCAACAGGCCTCTGCGGGCGAGCCCGCTGAACAGTCGCCAGGTGCCGCCGTAGCCGTCGTGTGGCGCGATCAGCAGGTCGCCGACCTTGAGCAGTTGTGTCACCAGCGTGATCGCGGCCATGCCGGTCGCGGTAATCGCGGCACCGGTGCCGCCCTCGAGCTCGGCCAGCGCGCCGGCGAACTGGTCGCGGGTCGGGTTGCCGGAGCGGGTGTAGTCGTACTGGCGCTTGCCGCCGAAGCCGTCGAAGCTGAAGTTCGACGACAGCACGATCGGCGGCATCACGGCGCCATGCGCCGCATCGGAATCGACGCCGGCGCGAACGGCGATGGTGGCGTGGGCGCGGCTCATCGCAGTCCCTCCTGGGCGAGTTCGGTGCGCAGCACCGCGGCGACGGCGCGGGCCTCCTTGAGAAATCCGTCGTGGCCGTAGCGCGTTCCGATCACGGTCAGCGCGGCGCGGGGCGCGCGTGCGGCGAACTCGCGCAGCAGCGCGAGCGGCACCAGGATGTCGCTGTCGAAGGCGACGATGCGGGTCGGCTGGCAGAGCGACTCGGGCTCGAACCAGTGCTCGTCGAGCGACGCGGCCAGGCGCTCGGCGGCGACCGGGTCGTAGCGCCGGCGGAAGCGCTCGCCCTGGGCGCGCAGGTAGTCGACCGCGGCATTGCCGTCGGCGAAGCGCTCCTCGAACTCGTCGGCCGAGCGATAGGTCAGCATCGCCAGCGAGCGTGCGACCGCCAGGCTGTCGCGGCCGTGGCCGCGGGCGATGCCGAGCTTCAGGACCTCGCGCTGCACGTGACGCAGGCCGACCGCGTAGTTGCTGGGGCGATGCGCGGCGGCGAGGATCACGAGTCGCGACAGGCGCTGGCCGAGCAGGGCGGCGAGGTGCTGGGCGACGCAGCCGCCGTAGGACGCGCCGACCAGCAGCGGCAGGCGGCTGATGCCGAGGCGGTCGAGCAGGGCGACAATCGCTCGGGCCTGGTCGCGAGTCGAGATCGACGGAAAGTCGTCGTTCTCGGCCGGGCCGGTCGACTCGTGGCTGCCGCCGATCCAGTCGATGCCGAGGATGCGCAGGCGGCTCGGATCCAGCGGCAGGCCGGGGCCGCACTGCTCCGACCACCAGGCGGACTCGCCGCCGGCGCCGGTCGCGTTGCGGTGCGCGGAGATGCCGCCCAGTACCAGCACCACCGGCGCGTGTGCCGGACCGTGCAACTGCCAGGCGAGGTGCGCCTGGGCGAGGCGGGTGCCATCGTCGAGGACGAGGTCGTGATCGAACCAGAGTTCGCCGCGCCGACAGTCCGGCTCCAGGTTCGTCGACTCGAGGTGCTGCGGCAGGGCGGCTTTCATGGATCGGCTCCGGGGGCGCAGGCAGCCGGCACCATGCCGTTCGCCGCGAACGCGGCGCCCTCATCTTCCGGCGCGCTGCCAAGCCGCCGCAGGATTTGGCACCGGCAGTCTCCTGCGGTTGCCCCAGCGTCCTCGGGCCTGTCCCTCGGCTGGTCTTGATGAAGTGGACGCAGGTTAGGGGCGGGGGCATCCGCTGTCAAGCGTTTGGACGGCTATATGTCCAGATGGATGGATGGCTGGGCGGTGATGGCGCAGGGCATCGGGCCGGAGGCCCAGAGGCCCAGGAAGTCGATGGCCCGTCATTGCGAGCGCAGCGAAGCAATCCAGTGCCTCGTCTCTTCGTCGTGCCAGAGCAAGAGCAAGAGCGAAGGGCGCTGGCTTGCTTCGCCGTCGCTGCGCTCCTCCTCGCAATGACGGGGCGCATCCCGTGCCGTGCGACGCTGGTCCTGCACCGACTTCAAGGGTCAACGGAGGCGATCGCCCGTCATTGCGAGCGCAGCGAAGCAATCCAGTGCCTTTCGCTATCCGCCATCGAGATCAAGAGCTAGGTCGCTGGCTTGCTTCGTCGTAGCTTCGCTCCTCCTCGCAATGACGGGAGCTTCTGCTGAGTTCGAAGCGACCGATCGGGCTCATGGCTGGCATGGACGTGGCCCGGACTCCGAGTATGCCCACGGTCGTCGCGAGCCCTGCGCCCTATACCCTGGGCCCTGACACCCCCAAAGCGGCATCATTGCGACCCCGCCCGGCCACCCCCTGCATGTCGACCCCGAACTCCCGCTTCAAGGAACTGATCGACCGCTACGGCGCCCGCATCGAGGCGGCCGTTCGGCGTCGGATCGGGCCGGATTCCGGGGTGGAGGCCGAGGACATCGCCCAGGAAGTGCGGCTGAAGCTCTGGCAGATCGTCGAGAGTGACCGGAATCAGCCCCTGGCTGCGTCTTACATCGAGAGGGTGATCGTGACGACGGTGATCGACGCCTGGCGGCGCTCCAAGGCGACGCTGACGGAATCGATCGATGTCGACGATCCGCCACAGTCGACGGAACTGCTGGAAGAGGGCTCGCAAGGCCCTGATTCGACAGCACTTCGTCGCCAGTGGCTGGCAGCGGTAGACGCCTGCCTGGCGGGTCTCAACGATCGGCGCCGGCTGGTGTTGAAGCTGTACCTGCGCGGGTTTTCCACCGCGGAAATGGCGCCCTTGCTGGCGCTGAACGACGATGCCACCCGGCGCCTGCTGCATCGGGCGCTGGAACAGTTGAAGACGGTCCTGCGCGAGCGGGGCCTGGAGGAAATCGAATGAAGCTGTCGACGTTGCAGGGCTGGTACCGCGCGCATGCCGCGTCGGGCGATGCTGCCTCGGCCGAGGCGGCAATCGACGTCCTCCGCGAAACCGACGACAGCGCGGCGCGCGATGCGGCCCTCGAGCAGCTGCTCGCGAGCGATGCCGGCGTCGCCAGCCTGCGCGTCGCCGCCGTGGTCCAGTCCCATGCGGCCGAAGCCGGCGTCACGCTGGCGCAAGCCGATTGGCGAGAGCGCCAGGCGGCCCGTCGTCCGCGACGCGAGGCCCCGACCTGGGCGCCCTATGCGCTCGCGGCAGGTATCGCGTTGTTCGCCGTGGGGATTGCCGAGGTGCGCGATCGTCCTGTGCCGACGCTTGCCCCGGTTGCCGAAAACACCGCGCCGCCAGCCCCGGTCGCGGCACCGGCGCTTGCGCCGGGCGACGTGATCTTCAACGGCAAGCTCGACGATGAGCCGGTGGCCGCGAACGCTCCGGTCAAGTCCGACATGCTGTTCCGGGACGATCTCGGCGGCTGATCGCCGGTCGGAGATTGGAGCCTCATCGCGGCGCACCGCCCGTGCTGGCGCCGCCGTTCGCTGCAACAAAGCAACGGCGCTGGCTTGCTTCGTCGCCGCTGCGCTCCTTGTCGCAATGACGGCGCGTTTCCTGCGGTCTGCGCCGCAGGTCCTGCATCCGGGTTCAAGGGTCAACGGCGCCGAAAGCCCGTCATCGCGAGCGCAGCGAAGCAATCCAGTGCCTTTCGCTGTCCACCCCACGAGATCAAGAGCGGAGTCGCTGGCTTGCTTCGTCGTCGCTGCGCTCCTCCCCGCGATGACGGAGGGATTTGCCAGCCCCCAGCCCCCAGCCCCTACGCCTCGACCACAGCACTCGCATGCTCGCGCGTCGCCGCAAAGCGCACGCCCGGCGCGCGTTCCTGCGCGAGCTGCAGGTTGACCCGCGACGGTGCGAGGTAGACCAGTTGGCCCGCGGCGTCGACCGCGAGGTTCATCGCGTTCTTGTCGCGGAACTCGGCGAGCTTCTTTTCGTCGTCGCAGTGGATCCAGCGCGCGGTGATCACGGCGACATTCTCGAAGCTGCAGTCGACGCCGTACTCGTCCTTCAGCCGGTACGCGACCACGTCGAACTGCAGCACGCCGACCGCGCCGAGGATCAGGTCGTTCGACATCAGCGGGCGGAAGAACTGGGTGGCGCCTTCCTCAGACAGCTGCGCCAGGCCCTTGGCCAGCTGCTTCATCTTCAGCGGGTCGCGCAAGCGGGCGCGGCGGAACAGCTCCGGCGCGAAGTTGGGGATGCCGGTGAAGGTCAGGGACTCGCCCTCGCTGAAGGCGTCGCCGATCGAGATGGTGCCGTGGTTGTGCAGGCCGATCACGTCGCCCGGATAGGCGCGCTCGACGATCTCGCGGTCGGAGGCCATGAAGGTCAGCGCGTTCGCGAGCTTGACCTCCTTGCCGAGGCGGCCGTGCCACGCCTTCATCCCGGCCTCGTAGTGGCCGGAACAGACCCGGAGGAAGGCAACGCGGTCGCGGTGGTTCGGATCCATGTTGGCCTGGATCTTGAAGACGAAGCCGCTGAACGCCTCCTCGGCGGCGACCACCGTGCGGGTGGTCGTGGCGTGCGCCTTCGGCGGCGGCGCGTGCTGGACGAAGAAATCGAGCAGCAGCTGCACGCCGAAGTTGTTGACGGCGGAGCCGAAAAACACCGGGGTCTGGCGGCCGGCGAGGTAGGCCTCGCGATCGAACGGGTGCGAGGCGCCCTGCACCAGCTCGAGCTCGTCCTTCAGGTCGGCGAGCATCTGCGGACCGAGCCGCTCGGCGAGGCCGGGGTCGTCAAGGCCCTTGAAGATGGTGGAGTCCTGGCGGGTGAAGTTGCGGCCGGGCTCGAACAAGTGCACCTCGTCGTCGAGCAGGTGGTAGACGCCCTTCAGGCGCGAGCCCATGCCGATCGGCCAGGCGATCGGCGCGCACTGGATGCCCAGCACCGATTCGACTTCGTCCAGCAGTTCGATCGGCTCGCGCCCCTCGCGGTCGAGCTTGTTGATGAAGCTCATGATCGGGGTGTCGCGCATCCGGCACACCTCCATCAGCTTGATGGTGCGCTCCTCCACGCCCTTGGCGCAGTCGATCACCATCAGCGCCGAGTCGACCGCGGTCAGCACCCGGTAGGTGTCCTCGGAGAAGTCGGCGTGGCCGGGGGTGTCCAGCAGGTTGACGATGCGGCCCTCGTAGGGGAACTGCATCACCGAGCTTGTCACCGAGATGCCGCGCTCCTTCTCCAGCGCCATCCAGTCGGAGGTCGCGTGCTTGGCCGCCTTGCGCGACTTCACCGAGCCCGCCATCTGGATCGCCCCGCCGAACAGCAGCAGCTTCTCGGTCAGCGTGGTCTTGCCGGCGTCGGGGTGCGAGATGATCGCGAAGGTGCGGCGGCGCTCGGTCTCGGTGGCGTGGTTGGACATGGACGGCGGTCCGCGGGGCACGAAAAAGGGCGCGGATTATAGGGGGTGAGGACTGGATTCGACGAAGCGCGCTGGACGACGCGGTTCGCAGCCATTGTGGGACGGGGCTTCAGCCCCGATGGCGATTCCTCTCGACAGGGTAGCTGTCGCGGGAGTCGTTGCTGCGGGGAGTCATTAGCCGCCGCGCCATCGGGGCAATAGCCCCGTCCCACAGCAGACGCGCGTCGACAGGGGCTTTCCGTGCCCGGGGTCGTGTCGCTGCCGGTGCGCCGAGGCGCGCTCTACGGCAGGATGTCGAGCACGGTCCCATCCGGTACCCGCGCCGCGATCTCCTCGATCTCGGGATCGGTCAGCGCCACGCAGCCGAGCGTCCAGTCGCGCAGGCGATGCGCCGCGCCAATCGCGCCCTGGCCGTTGGGCAGACCGTGGATGTAGATGTCGCCGCCGGTCGGGCAGCCCAGGGCGGCGGAGGCCTTGCGGTCGGCGGCGTTGGGGTAGGAAACGTGCAGCGCCAGGTGGTATTCCGACTTCGGGTAGTGGCCGGTGATCCGGTAGCGGCCCTCCGGGGTCTTCTGGTCACCCTGGCAGCGCTTCGGGCCGACCGGCGAGCCGCCGAGGGCGACTTGGAAGCGGGCGAGTTCGGTGCCGCCGCGGTACAGCAGCAGCAAGCGATCGGCCTTGCGGATCTCGACGCGGTCGGCCTTCGGCGCGGGCGTCGACGGCGGTGATGCCGGCGGCTGCGCAGCGGCGGCGGCCGCGAGCAGCGCCGAGGCCAGGAACAGCCCGGTGACGGAGCGCCACGGTGTCGGCGGTCGTCGCAACGAGGGTGGTCGGTCGGTGAGTGCCACACGCTTCTCCCGCAATCGTGGAAAGGACCCACCTGTGCCTGCACAAGTTCCGGGATTCCATTTCACAAGAGGAGGGCGCCAAAGGCGCTCTCCTCAGCGCTGCGGGGTCAGGAGCCGCTTGAACTCCGTGCGTACCCGCTGATACTCGGCGACCAGCTGCGCGACCATCACCGCCGGCGCCATCGGCAGGGTATTGGTGCGCGCGCCCTGTTCGAGGCGCTTGGCCAGCTCCGACAGGTGGGTCGCGCCGAGGTTGGCGCTGGTCGACTTCAGCGAATGCGCCGGCGCGATCAGCGCGTCGGTGTTGTCGTTCTTCACGGCAAGGTCGAGCAGCGCGAGGCTCTTCGGAGTGTCCTCGAGATAGACCCGCATCAGGTCGCCGAACTCGTTGCCCATCATCTCGATCAGGTCCTTGACGATCTCGGCGTCGACCGCGGGCGGCGCCGTGGCGGCGCTGCGTGCGGCGGCGGTGACCGACGGCGGTACGGCGGCAGGTACCGCGGCGGCGGCCGGGCGTGCCATGGCGGCGGGACGCGCCACCGGAGCGGCCGTGGGGATCGGACCGGTGGGCTGGGCCAGGAGTTGCGGCATGGCCGCGGCCGGTGCCGGTGCCGGCGCGTGAGCCGGGGCCGGGGCGTGGGTCGGGGCGTGGACTGGCATCGCGGCAGCGGCCGGCGGCGGGGCCGGCGTCGCGGCGGGTGTGGCGGCGGGAGCTCCGGCACCGTCGCGGGTCTGCGCGTCCGCCGGCAGCCAGCGCCGCAGCATCTGCTCCAGCACGCCGCGGTTGAGCGGCTTCGACATGTAGTCGTCCATGCCGGCCGCGAGGCATTTCTCGCGGTCGCCGGCCATGGCGTTGGCGGTCATCGCGACGATCGCGATGTGGCCCTTGCGCAGTCCCTCGTGCTCCTGTCGCCGCACGGCCCGCGTGGCGGCGTAGCCGTCCATCATCGGCATCATGCAGTCCATCAGCACCGCGTCATAGGTGCGCGAGCTCAGCATGTCGACGGCGAGCTTGCCGTTCTCCGCATGCTCGAAGCTGATCCCGATCAGGGACAGCAGGCGCTGCGCGACCTGCCGGTTGACCGCGTTGTCCTCGACCAGCAGCACATGGCCGCGGACCGGGCCTGTCATCTGCGCCGATGGCGGCGTCACCGCGGAGACGGCCGCCGGCGTGGCAGCCGCGGCAACCTGTGCGGCCGTCTGCGCCGGAGCGGGCGCCGGAGCGGGTGCAGCAGCCGGCGGCAGCGATGGGACGGAGGGCGCCGAGGGCGCGCTCGGCAGCGGCTCGACCGGCGCCGCGGACCCGTCGCCCTGCGGTCCGAGCATCGACTCCACCGAAGCGGCGCCGCTGCCGACGCTGTCGAACAGCCGCTGCATCGTGCCGCGCAGGTCCTGGTCGGTGAACGAGCGGCCGAGCACGGCCATGCGCGGCGACCCGCGGAACTCCGCCGGCATCTCCTCGTCGCCGCTGATCGAGATCAAGCGCAGCGACTCCAGCGAAGCCTCGCGCAGCAGGCTGCGGGCGAGACCGAGCGCCGAATTCTTCAGCGTGCCCCAGTCGAGGATCAGGAAATCATAGGCCCAGGTTTCGCCCATCGCGGCTGCCGAGCGCAGCTTCGCCAGCGCGTCGGTGGTCAGGGTGACATGGGCGAAGTTGACGCCCCAGATCTGCAGGAAGCTCGACAGCCGGCGCAACAGCTGCTGCTCGGTGGTGACGATCATCGCGCGTCCGCCCTGCAGGTCGGTGCGGGCCGGGGCGACGTCGCCGACCGCCTTCGCCAGCGGCGCGGTGAACCAGAAGGTGGAGCCTTTTCCGATCTCGGACTGGACGCCGATCTGGCCGCCCATCAGGTCGACGATGCGCTTGCAGATCACGAGGCCGAGGCCGGTGCCGCCGAAGTTGCGGGTGACCGAAGACTCGGCCTGCGAGAACGGCTTGAACAGGCGCTGCTGGGCTTCGGCGCTGATGCCGATGCCGGTGTCCTTGATCGAGAACAGCAGCTCGGTGTGGGTGCGGCTCTCGTTGCGCTTCTTCACGTCGATGGTGACCGAGCCGCGCTCGGTGAACTTCACGGCGTTCGACACCAGGTTGGTCAGCACCTGGCGCAGGCGCACCGGGTCGCCGCGCATCGCGAGGCGCACGTTGGGGTCGAGCACGATCGACAGCTTCAGGTTCTTCTGCTCGGCGTTGTTCGCCATCAGCCGCGCGACCGAGTCGACCACTTCGCGCAGGTTGAGGCCGACCACCTCGAGCTCGAGCTTGTTGGCCTCGATCTTCGAATAGTCGAGGATGTCGTCGACGATCGACAGCAGCTGCTTCGCCGACAGGAACGCGGTCGAGATGTAGTCCTTCTGGTCGGCATTGAGGTTGGTCGACAGCGCGATGTCGAGCAGCGGGATGATGCCGTTCAGCGGGGTGCGGATCTCGTGGCTCATGGTCGCGAGGAACTCGCCCTTGGCCATGGTCGCCGCCTCCGCCTCCTGCTTCGCCAGTGCCAGCTGCTGGCCGAGTTCGCGCGAGCGGTCGAGCTCCTTGCGCAGCTCCTCGTAGCTGGGGCCGCCGGCCGCGGCCTTGGCGGCCTTCGCGGCCGCTTCCGCGGCGGCCGCTTCGGCGAGGCCGGGAGGGATCGGGATGCCGGCCGCGGTCATCGTCGGCAGCGCCGCCGGGCCGGTCGCCTCGGGCGACGGTGCCTTGCGCAGGGTGGCGCCGGCCAGCGCGGCGGCCGCCATCGCGAATACCGCCAGTATCGACATCAGCAGCCGGAGGTCGGCGAGCGGCGCGACCAGGGCGATCAGCAGCGCCAGGACGCTGATCACGATCACGGCGACCACGCCGATCAGTGCGAGGTTGGCGGTGCCACGGGCCGGGCGAGAGAGGGTCTTGGGGGTCATCGGGGAGGTCGGCACGGCGCTCATGGGTGGAGGATCACAACGCGGCAGCGTGGAAATCGAAGTCGAGGTCGGCGGAGGGGCGTTGCACGAAGTCGCCCTGGATGTAGTCGACGCCGAGGGTCCACAGGTGCGCCGCGGTCTGCGCGTCCTCGACCTGCGGCGCGATGACGCGGATCTGGCGATCGTGGGCGAAGGTGACGAGCTCGCGCAGTTCCTGGCGCAGTTTCGGGGTCTGCTTGTCGGCGTCGACGTACTGCGCCGCGAGCTTGATCTGCTCGACCACCGGCAGGTGCTGCAGCATCTGGAAGGACGCGAGGCTGGCCTCGAAACCGGCGATCGCCATCCGGACGCCGAGCGGGCGCAACTGTTCGGCGAAGGAGATCGCCTGCTTGACCCGCTGCGCGAGGTCGGCATGGCGGAAGGTCAGCACGACCCGCTCGCCGGGGATCTGGCGGGTCTCGAACTGCTGCCGCAGCCAGGCGGCCCGTTGGCCGTCGGACAGCGTGTCGGCCGACTGGTGCACGAACAGGCGCAGCGGCCGTTCCTGGCGTTCGCGCTCCTGCGCGACCATGGCCGCACGCGCGACCACCCAGCGGTCCACCTCGAGCGCGATACCGGCCTGCTCGATCGCGGGCAGCAGCACGCCACCGGTGTACATCCGCCCACCTTCCGAGCGCAGCCGGAGCAGGACCTGGAACTGCTCCTCGCCGGCGCCGCGCAGCGACGCGATCGGCTGGAACACCAGCTGGAACAGGTCGCGCTTCAGGGCGTCGCGCACCGTCTCGACCAACTGCTCTTCGCCGCTGGCGCTGGCCGCGGTGACCTGGGTCTCGAACATCTTGACCTTGCCACCGTCGGCGCGTGCCTGATTGGCGGCCCGTTCGGCGGCGGTCAGCAGGCCGTTGGCGTCGGTCCATTGCTGGGCGAAGGTGGCGATGCCGACGCAGGCGGCGATCGAGGCGGAATGGCTGCCCGCCTCGAACAGCTGCGAGTCGAAGCGCTGCTGCACGCGCCGCGCGAGATCGACGAGGTCGGCGTCGCCGCGCTTCTCCGACAGGATCAGGAAACTGGTGTCGCCGTAGCGGGTCACCCATTCCTCGGTGGCCAGCTGTCCGGCGAGGGCGGTGCCGACCTCGGCCATCACCGCCTCGAACACGGCCAGTCCGGCCTTGTCGCGCAGGCTCATTGCGCCATCGATGGCGAGGAACAGCGCGCCGCCCGCGCGCGGGCCGCCATCGGCGGACGCGATCAGGTAGGCGATCCGGTCGATCAGGTGCGAGCGGTCGTACAGCCCGGTCGCCGGGTCCTTCGGATTGCGCGCCTTCACCCGCTGGCTGATGGTGCGGGCGCGGCGCACGCGGTTGGTCACCGCCGAGATCAGGTACTTCGGGCGGATGGGCTTTTCGAGATAGTCGTCGCCACCGGCCGACAGCGCGTCGAAGCGCTTGTCAGCGTCGTGCTCGCCGGACAGGAACACGATCGGCGTGTTGATGAAGCGATCGCGCTCCCGGATCATCGTGGTCAGTTCCATGCCGTCGCAGTTCGGCATGTACAGGTCCATCAGGATCAGCTCGGGATCGAAGGACTCGAGCGTGTCCATCGCCGCCAGCGGGTCGATCACCGAGGTGGTCTGCATCCCGGCCTTCTTCAGGATCGACTCGGCGAACAGCGCCTGCGAGCGGTCGTCTTCGATGATCATCACGCGGAACGGGTCGCTGCTGTCGGCGGCGATCAGTTCCTGCGCGCGACCCACGATCTCGACGGCGGTCGCCGGCAGGGGCAGGAAGGTGTCGGCGCCGGCGCGCATGGCCGCCAGCCGCGACGGGATGTCCGGCGTGTCGGACAGGACGATCAGGCCGATCCGCGCCTGGCCGCGGTCGCGCACCGAGCGCACCGCCTGGCCGATGGCCTCCAGCTGCTGGACGAATCCGCTGTCGACGATCACCAGTCGCGGCGGCAGTCCGGCGACCCCTTCGGCGACCTCGGCGGGATCGTCGAAGGACTCCAGCTGGTAGCCGGACGCGGTGAGGCGCTGATCGACGTCCTGCGAGATCGGGTTGCCGTCGGTCAGGTGGTAGATGCGTGGCCCGGTGGGCGTCACCCGTTCCGGCGGCGCGGCCATCGCGGGGGTGGCAGGCGCTGCCGGCGAGGCGGCGACCGCCCCGGCCTCGGCTGGCTCGTCGGGCGCGTCGCCGGGGGCCGGCGCCGGCGCGTCCGCGCTCGGCAGCGGGCGGGCATGGCGCGCGATGAACTCCGCCGGGGGGACCACCTGCAGCACCGCGCCGTCGACGGCGACGCGATCGTCGACCACCACGGCCTGCGCCGATTCCGCCTGTTTCGCGCGCAGTTGTTCGACCAGACCGTTGAGGCCGGCAAACAGCGTCGCCAGAGCGACCGAGCCGTCGGTGTCCGGCGGCTCTCCCTGCTCGATCGCCGGGCGCAGCAGGTCCTCGATCCGCGACAGGCTGGTGGCGAGCTCGAGCAGCGCGTTGCGACCGCAGGTCCCGGCCAGGTCCTCGACCTCGCGGAACAGCACCTGGAGCTGGTTGACGTCCCAGCCGGACACGCACATGACCGTGCCGCGGCGCGCGAGCCCCTCGACGCGCCGCGGCAGGTGGCGCAGGAACGCCTGGCGCAATTCGGCCTGTTTCTGGGTGTCGTCCTGGCTCAACATGGGCCCCCGCCGCTCGATGGCCGAATATAGCCGCAAGGCCAGCGGGTCGCTATTCGCGGAGGCGTCGCGATCGCCGATCCGTGCCGGTTCGCACGGATCGCCCGGCGCCGCTCAGAACGGACGCACCACAACCAGCACCACGATCGCGATCAGCAGCAGTGCCGGTACCTCGTTGTAGATCCGGAGCCAGCGCTCGCTGCGCCGGTTGCGGCCGGCCGCGAAGTCGGCGGCAAGCCGCACCAGGCTCAGGTGATAGCCGATCAGCAGCACGACCAGCGCGAGCTTGGCGTGCAGCCAGCCCTGCTTCATGAAGTCCGGCGCGACCCGGGTCCAGGCGGTCAGCACCAGCAGCCCGAACAGCAGCGCCAGCGCGCCGCCGATGTGGGTGATCGCCAGCAGGCGTCGCTCCATCACCACGAAGCGCTGCCGGCCGGGCTCGTCGTCCGCCTGCGCGTGGTAGATGAATAGCCGCGGCAGGTAGAACAGGCCGGCGAACCAGGTCACGACGAACACGATATGAAACGCTTTCAACCAGGGAAGCCAGGACATCGGGAGCCGACCGAGAACGGAAGGCCGTCAGTATCGTGCGCCAGCTGAACAGCGTCGAGTACGTCGTTGCCGTTGTTGATGTACTTCACTGCCACACGGCCGGCGACGGCGCTAAGATGCGCGCCCCCTGACGCTCCGCGACGTCCACCGACGTCGTGTTTCCCCGAGATGGCGCCTACCCCCCGCACCGGCAGCGATGCCTCCGAACGACGCGACGAACCGCCGCTGCGCGACTGCGTGGCGCGCGCCGTGCGGCGCTATCTCGTCGATCTCGACGGTCACGGCGAGAGCGACCTGTTCCGGCTGGTGATGGCCGAGGTCGAGGGGCCGCTGATCGCCGAGGTGATGCGCCACTGCGACGACAACCAGACGCGCGCCGCCGAGATCCTCGGACTGACCCGCGCGACCCTGCGCAAGAAGCTCGCACAGGCCCGGCCGCTGCGCGGCCGGGCCAAATGAGAGATGCCGCAAGTCGGATGCGGCGCGATGCGCCGGCCGGCCTGCCTTCGGTTTTCCTTGACGAGGTTTTCTGGCGATGACTGATTCGACGCGTTTTGCGCCTCGGCGTGCGCTGCTGTCCGTTTCCGACAAGACCGGCCTCGTCGAGCTTGCCCGCACGCTCGCCGCCCGTGGCGTCGAGCTGCTGTCCACCGGCGGCACCGCGAAGGCGCTGCGCGAAGCCGGGCTCGCGGTCGTCGACGTGTCGGCCCGTACCGGATTCCCGGAGATCATGGACGGTCGCGTGAAGACCCTGCACCCGAAGATCCACGGCGGCCTGCTCGGCCGCGGCGGCATCGACGACGCGGTGATGGCCGAGCACGACATCGCGCCGATCGACCTCGTCGTGGTGAACCTGTATCCGTTCGAGGCGACCGTTGCCGATCCGGCCTGCACGCTCGCGGATGGCATCGAGAACATCGACATCGGCGGCCCCGCGATGCTGCGCGCCGCCGCGAAGAACCACGAGCGGGTCGCGGTGGTGGTCGACCCGGCCGACTACGCCGCGCTCGAAACCGCTCTCGCGGCCGGGGGGACGACGCTCGCCGAGCGCCGCCGCTGGGCGGCCAAGACCTACGCCCACACCGCGCACTACGACGGCCGCGTCGCCAGCTGGCTCGGTGCGCGCGCGGACGAGTCGACGGCACCGTTCGCGCCGAGCTTCCACTTCAGCGCGGGCGGCGTGCGCCGACTGCGCTACGGCGAGAATCCGCACCAGGCGGGTGCGCTCTACGTCGAGGCCGGCGCGCCGCGCGGCATCGTCGCGACCGCCGAGATCCTGGCCGGCAAGGAGATCTCGTTCAACAACTACGCCGACGCCGACACCGCGCTCGAGTGCGTGAAGCAGTTCGACGCCCCGGCCTGCGTGATCGTCAAGCACGCCAATCCCTGCGGCGTCGCGGTCGGTGCGGATCCGCTGGCCGCCTACGAGCGTGCCTACGCCACCGACCCGGTCTCGGCCTTCGGCGGCATCATCGCGTTCAACCGGGCACTCGACGCCGCCACCGCGAAGGCCATCCTCGACCGCCAGTTCGTGGAGGTGGTGCTGGCGCCGGTCGTCGCCACCGAAGCCCGGGCGGCGTTCGCCACGAAACCCAACGTGCGGGTCCTGGAAACCGGTGCGTTTTCCGCCGCTTCGCCGACGCTGGACATCAAGCGCATCGCCGGCGGCGTGCTGGTGCAGGAAGCCGACAGCGATGCGCTCGGAGTCGCCGACCTGAAGCAGGTCAGCCGGCGCGCACCGGACGCCACGGAGCTCGCCGACCTGCTGTTCGCGTGGAAGGTCGCGATGTGGGTGAAGTCGAACGCGATCGTCTATGCCCGCGACGGCGCCAGCATCGGCATCGGCGCCGGTCAGATGAGCCGCGTGGTCTCCGCCCGGATCGCCGGCTGGAAGGCCGAAGAAGCCGGCCTCGTGGTGCCCGGCAGCGTGATGGCCTCGGATGCCTTCTTCCCGTTCCGCGACGGCATCGACGCCGCCGCCGCCGCCGGCATCCGCGCGGTGATCCAGCCTGGCGGGTCGATGCGCGACAAGGAAGTGATCGCCGCGGCAGACGAACACGGAATGGCGATGGTGTTCACGGGGCGCCGTCACTTCCGTCACTGAGCAGGGTGCGTCACGACGTGCCGGCTGTGCCTCGCATGGTTCGGGTCGAGGGCTGACGGCGGACGGCCGAGGGCTGAGCGCTGAAACTCCGGAGGGCGCCCCGGGGTGCTGGCCTGCGGTTTCGTTCGAGGTCTGAAGATCTGACCCGTCATAGCGAGCGCAGCAACCCAGTGCCTTTGCTCTCCCGCGACCTAAAGCAAAGTCGCTGGGTTGCTTCGTCGGAGCTGCGCTCCTCCTCGCAATGACGGAGGTCTTCTCAGCCCGGCCGAACAAGCCCCGGCCGAACAGCCCTCAGCCCTCAGCCCTCAGCCCTATACTCGCGACCGACCTCGCACGACCCCTCGCCATGACCGACCCCCTCGTCGCCTCCCGCCAGCCCTTCGCCGTCGAGCTCGTCGCCGGCGAGACCTACTTCTGGTGCGCCTGCGGGCGCTCGCAGAACCAGCCGTTCTGCGACGGCAGCCACAAGGGCAGCGGGATCGTCCCGGTGAAGTTCGTCGCTGCCGGTGGCGAGCGGCTGTGGCTGTGCGGCTGCAAGCGCAGCGCGAATCCGCCCTTCTGCGACGGCAGCCACAAGCGGCTGCCGCCGGCCGACGACCCGGCATCGTCCGCCTGACGATGGCGACGCGCGTCGATCCCTTCCGCGTCGTCGCGCGCGCCGCGATCGCGGTGCTCGCGACCGTGGTGCTGGTCGCCTGCGCCAAGAGTGGTGCCGACGCGGCGAAGAAGGCGCCACCGCCGGTCCCGGTGACACTGGAGACCCTGGCGCCGCGCGCCTGGTCGGATCACCTCGAGGCCCTCGGCACCGCCCAGGCACGCGAGTCGGTGATGCTGACCGCGAAGATCACCGAGACCGTGAAGCGGGTGAACTTCAACGACGGCGACAAGGTGTCCGCCGGCGACATCCTGGTCGAGCTCACCGGCAACCAGCAGATCGCCCAACTCGCCGACGCCCAGGCGATGGCGCGCGATGCGGCGCGCCAGTACGAGCGACAGCAGGACCTGGCCAAGGCCGGCACGGTGTCGAAGGCGGCCTACGAGAACGCCCAGGCGCAGCGCGACTCCGCCGAGGCCAAGGCCGGCGTGATCCGCGCGCAACTCTCCGATCGGGTGATCAGCGCGCCCTTCGCCGGCGTGCTCGGACTGCGCAAGGTCAGTCCCGGCACCCTGGTCACCCCGGGCACGCCGATCGTGACGCTGGACGACGTCGGTACCATCAAGCTCGATTTCCCGCTGCCCGAGACCGAGCTCGCCAACATCGCGATCGACCAGGAGATCAGCGCCACCAGCGCCGCGTTCCCGGGCCGGAGCTTCAAGGGCAAGGTCGCGTCGATCGATTCGCGCGTCGACCCGGTCACCCGCGCGATCGTGGTCCGCGCGCTGGTGCCGAATGCCGACGCCGCACTGCGACCCGGCATGCTGCTGGTGGTCGCCGTCGATGCCCAGCCGCGCGACGTGCTCGCGGTCCCGGAACTCGCGCTGGTGCCGATCGGCATCCGCCAGTTCCTGTTCCGGGTCGACGCGGACGGCGTCGCCCACCAGGTCGAAGTCGCGATCGGCGCGCGCCGCGACGGCCGCGTCGAGATCCGCCGCGGAGTGGCGGCGGGGGACCGGATCGTGGTCGAGGGGACGGTGAATCTGCGGGAGGGGGCGAAGGTGGCCGAAGCTTCGGCGGGCAGCTAGACGAGCGAGGCCGAGGGTTGGACGCTGGGGCTGGGGCTGGGGCTGGGGCTGGGGCTGAGGCTGAGGCTGAGGCGGAGGCTGAGGCTGAGAGGCGAGGGCCGAGGGCTGTGGGCAAAAAGGGCCTCCGTCATTGCGAGCGCAGCGAAGCAACCCAGTGCCTTGGCGTTCACGCGTTGAAGAGCCAAGTCGCTGGGTTGCTTCGTCGTCGCTGCGCTCCTCCTCGCAATGACGGAAGTTGTTTCAACCCTCATCCCTCAGCCCTGTTCCCCAGGCGCTGTGCCCTAGAATGACCGGCTAGCTCGCGAATTCACCATGCGCATCGGTCCCCACGACATCTCTCCCCCGCTGATCCTGGCCCCCATGGCCGGTGTCACCGACAAGCCCTTCCGTCAGCTGGCGAAACGGATGGGGGCGGGACTGGCCGTGTCGGAGATGACGACGGCCGATCCGCGGCTGTGGAACACCCGCAAGTCGCGGCTGCGGATGGACCACGACGGCGAGCCGGCGCCGATCTCGGTGCAGATCGCCGGCTACGACCCGGCGATGTTGGCCGAGGCGGCTCGGTACAACGTCGAGCACGGTGCGCAGATCATCGACATCAACATGGGGTGCCCGGCGAAGAAGGTGTGCAACGTCTGGTCGGGCTCGGCGCTGCTGCAGGACGAGCCTCTGGTCGCGCGGATCGTGGCCGCGGTGGTGCAGGCCGTGCCGGTGCCGGTGACGCTGAAGATCCGCACCGGCTGGAACCGCGACAACCGCAATGGCGTCACCATCGCGAGGATCGCCGAGGATGCCGGCATCGCGGCGCTCGCGGTGCACGGTCGCACTCGGGCCGACCTGTACAACGGCGCTGCCGAATACGACACCATCGCCGCGATCAAGCAGGCGGTGCGGATCCCGGTCTGCGCCAACGGCGACATCGACACGCCAGAGAAGGCGCGCGCGGTGCTCGCCCACACCGGCGCCGACGCGCTGCTGATCGGGCGTGCCGCGCAGGGCCGGCCATGGATCTTCCGCGAGGTCGCGCACTTCCTCGCCACCGGCGAGCACCTGCCGGCGCCGTCGCTGGCGGAGATCGGTGCAGTGCTGCTGGCGCACCTCGACGCGCTGTACGACTTCTACGGCGAGGCCCAGGGCCTGCGCATCGCGCGCAAGCACCTCGGCTGGTATGCGAAGGAGCAGGTCGGCGCGGAGGCGTTTCGCGCGGCCGTCAACCGGGGCACTGCCCGCCAATGCGAGGCGTCAGGGCGATGGCGGGCAGTGCCCGCCCTACGCCCCGGGCTCGCCCGAGGCCGCGACGACCACCCGCTTCGACAGCAGCAGCACGTTGTAGCCGTCGACGTAGCTGTGCTCGAAGCGGTCCATCATTTCCTTGACGAGGTGAACGCCGAGGCCGCCGATGTCGCGCTCGGCGATGCCGAGGTCGGTGTTCACGGCCTCGCGGGCGGTGGGGTCGTAAGCCGCGGCGCGGTAGCGGATCTCGGAGTCGAGAGTGCCGTTGGCCTGCCGCATCAGCACGCCGATCGGCTCGTCGCCGCCGCCGTCGGCGTAGCTCACCACGTTGGTCAGCAATTCGTCGAAGGCGACCTGGAAGGCGCGCAGCGCGTCGAGGTCGGCGTCGCTGCCGAGACGTTCCTCGATCAGCGCGCAGAAGTCGGAGATCGCGCCGCGGTGGCGCGGCACCGCGAACAGCCATTCGCCGGCGCTGGACGGGGGCAGTTCGACGATCTGGGCGTCGGCCGGCTGGATCTCGGCGAACGCATCGTCGGGCGGCCGCTCGGGCTCGATCTCGGCGAAGCGCACGTCGGTCGCGTCCGCGGCGGCGGCGACGGCCGGCGCCGCCGCATCCGGGGAGCGGCCGAACCACCGCGAGAACCACTGGCGCAGGCGATCGAGCATGGGTGGATCGTAATCCCGCTCGCCCGCGCCCACCAGACGCTATTTGCCGTCGTTCACGCTCGGACGCAGGGCCGGCGGGTTCTGCAGCGGATGGCCCGGCGGCCACGGCGTGTCGACCGCCTTGCCGGCCTTGAAGGTGTTCATCCAGATCTTGCGCCGGTCGACCGACGCCTGGTCCTTGTCCTTGACCGCCTCGAAGATCGCCTGCGCCTCGTAATCGACCGCGTCGGCGGCCTTGCCGTTGGCGGCCAGCGCCATCGCGTAGGTCTCGGCGTGGGCCGCGGTCGGACGCTGGTCGTACAGGGACTTCGCGGTGGTCAGTGCCGCAGCGCGGGTGGCGGCATTGGCGATCGGGCAGGAGGAGGCGAGTCGGGCCCAGGTCTGCGCCAGCACGCCGTCGCTGCCGCGGGTCTTCCGGACCTGCTCGACCAGCGCCAGCGCGTCACCGCAATGGCCGGCGGTCACCGCCGCGCCGGTGTAGCGCATCAGCGCCTCGTTGGCGTTGTCGGTCAGCACGTTGAGCTGGCGGAACTGTTCCAGCGCCAGCGGATACTGCTTGATCCGGAGGTAGGTGTTGCCGAGCGCGATGCGGGCGTCCGGCGACTTGACGTCGGCCTTGACCGCACGCTCGTAGAACGACTGCGCCTGCACGTCGTCACCGCTGGCCTCGCGCACGAGCCCGGAGGCGAGCAGGGCGGGCGCGGCGTTCGGCGAGGCCGCGAGCGCGGCCTGCGCGTGCTGGCTCGCCGAGGCCATGCGACCGGCGTCGGCGTCGATCCGCGCATAGGCGGAGTGGGCGTCGACCGACTTCGGGTCCTTCTTCAGGAGCTCGTCGAGCATGCCGCGCGCCACGTCGTAGCTGCCTTCGCCGGCGAGCTGCAGCGCGCTCGCGATCGGATCCTCCGGTGGCTTCGCGTAGATGCCCGCGACCAGCGGATCGGCGTAGCCCGGCTGACCCGTGCCGACCGCGGCACGCGCCGCGGCGGACTTCGCGGCGTCGCCGGCGCCGGCGTAGGCGTCGGCGAGGCCCTGGTTCAGCGCGGTCGCGGACGGATCGAGCGTCAGCGCGCGCTTGAATCCGGTCACGGCGTCGGCGTAGCGCTTCTGGCGCAGCGCGATCTCGGCCGCGGCGGCAAGCGCCGGCACCGCGTCCGGGTTGTCCTTCAGGATCGAGTCGAGGACGGTCTTGGCCTGCGGCAGCTGGTTCGACCCCAGGTAGAGCGCGGCCAGCCGGTAGTGGATCGGCAGGTAGTTGTCCTCCAGCGCGCGGGCCTTCTCGTAGGTCTGCTTGGCGGTCTCGATGTCGCCGCTCTGCTCGGCGAAGAACCCGGCCAGGTACTGGAAGCGCCCGTCCTCCGGCGCCAGCGCCACCGCATTGGCGATCGCGGCCTTCGCGGCGTCCCAGAGCTTGTAGCGGGCGTACAGCGCGCCGAGGCGGACGTAGGCGGAGGACAGGTCCTCGCCGATCAGGTTGACCTTCTGCTGCTCGAAGTTGCTGCGCGCGGTGCTCAGCTGCTGCTGCACCTCGGCCGGGAGGCCGTCGAGCTTCGGAGTCGGGATCGATTTCAGCAGGGCCTCGGCGGACGCGCCGTGCGCGGCGAAGGCGACGAGGACGGCGGCGACCAGGCGCACGCGGGACAGACGATTCATCGGACAGCCTTGTGAAAAGGGAATGGCGGGGCGGCAGACCGGCGGCACCGGGTCGAGTTCCCGGGTGACCGTCGTGGTCGAACGCAGCCCGGCATTGTAGCGGCGGCCTCGTCGGCCGGGCCAGTTACGCGCTACCCATGGGCGGTCTCCCGGCGAGCCGCAGTGGGCCTGCGTTAAGCTCCGCCGGCACTTCCCGTCGACGATCCCCCATGTCCGAGCAAAGCCAGTTCGCCCTGTTGAAGGAACGCCGCTTCCTGCCGTTCTTCCTGACCCAGTCGCTGGGGGCGTTCAACGACAACGTGTTCAAGAACGGCCTGATCGTGCTGGTCACCTTCGTCATGGCCGGGCTGACGGAGGAGCAGGAACACCAGTACACCAATCTCGCGGCCGGCCTGTTCATCCTGCCGTTCTTCCTGTTCTCGGCGACCTCGGGCCAGCTCGCCGACAAGTACGACAAGACGCGGCTGGCGCAGTTGGTGAAGCTGCTGGAGATCGCGATCATGGTCGTCGGCGCTTTCGGCTTCCTCCATCACAGTGTCGGCCTGTTGCTGGCGATGCTGTTCATGATGGGCCTGCACTCGACCCTGTTCGGTCCGCTGAAGTACGGCCTGCTGCCGCAGGTCCTGTCCGAGCGCGAACTGGTCGGCGGCAACGGCCTCGTCGAGATGGGCACCTTCGTCGCCATCCTGGTCGGCACCATCCTCGGCTCCAATCTGATCCGGATCGCCGACAGCGGCGCGTGGTGGATCGGCGGCGCGACGATCGCGCTGGCGCTGCTCGGGCTCGCCACGTCGATGGCGATGCCGAAGCTGCCGCCGGTCGATCCGGGACTGAAGATCAACTGGAACCTGTTCACCGAAACCTGGCGGTCGGTCGCCTACCTGCGCGGCAACCGCACGGTGTTCCTGTCCTGCCTCGGCATCTCCTGGTTCTGGTTCTACGGCTCGATCTACTTCACCCAGCTGCCGGTCTACACCAAGGCGATCCTGGGCGGCGACGCCGACGTCTACACGCTCCTGCTGTCGATCTTCACCATCGGCATCGCCATCGGTTCGGTGCTGTGCGAGAAGCTGTCGGGCCACCGCGTCGAGATCGGCCTGGTGCCGTTCGGGTCGATCGGGATGACCCTGTTCGGCGCCGACCTGTACTTCGCGCATCCGGCGGCGGCGGCGCTCCACGACGTCGGCTGGCGCGCGCTGATCGGCCAGCCCGGCGTGATCCGCGTGCTGGTCGACCTCACGCTGATGGCGGTTTTTTCCGGCTTCTTCATCGTGCCGCTGTTCGCGCTGGTGCAGTCGCGCACCGCCGCGACCCACCGCTCAAGGGTGATCGCCGCCAACAACATCCTCAACGCGCTGTTCATGGTGGTCGCCTCGGTGATGGCGGTGGTGCTGCTCAACCTGCTGAAGATCAGCGTGCCGCAGCTGCTCCTGATCACGGCCATCCTCAACGCTGGCGTGGCGATCTACATCTACACGCTGGTGCCGGAATTCCTGATGCGCTTCCTGGCCTGGATCCTGATCAACACGCTGTACCGGATCGAGGTGAAAGGGCTCGAGAACATCCCCGAGGACGGCCCGGTGGTGGTGGTCGCGAACCACGTCAGCTTCCTCGACGGGCTGATCCTCGGCGGCACCATCCGCCGGCCGGTTCGCTTCGTCATGTACTACAAGATCTTCCAGATCCCGCTCCTGTCCTTCATGTTCAAGACCGCGCGCGCGATCCCGATCGCGGGCAAGAAGGAGGACCCGGCGATGATGGAACGGGCCTTCGCCGAGGTCGACCGCGAACTCGCCGCCGGCGAGGTGGTCGGAATCTTCCCCGAAGGCGGCATCACCCGCAGCGGCGACATCGATCGTTTCCGTCCGGGCGTCGAGCGGATCATCCAGGCGCGACCGGCGCCGGTGGTGCCGGTCGCGCTGCGCGGCATGTGGGGCTCGATGTTCAGCCGCAAGGACTCGGCCCTCGGCCGCGCACGGCTGCCGCGCAAGTTCCTGTCCCGCATCGCGGTCGTGATCGGCGAACCGGTACCGGCCGAGCAGGTCACCGCGGAGCTGCTGGAGGCCAAGGTGCGCGAGTTGCGCGGCGACTGGGCGTGATGGCGTTGGGCGCGCACTGCGCGCCGTTGCCCGACCGTCTCGCGATGGCGCGCGGTGCACGCCCTACGGGCGTTGTCGGGCCGTCTCGCGATGGCGCGCGGTGCGCGCCCTACGGGCCCAGGAGCTCGCGCAGTTCCGCTGCGCTGTAGAAGCGTCCCGCCGGCGCGTTCTCCACCGCCGCCACCATCCGCCGGTTCAGCGGCGCGTCGATGCCGTGCTTCTGCGCGAGCCGGACCACCGCGCCGCAGAGGTCGCCGACCTCGGTGATGCGCCCGGCGACACGGTCGTCGTACATCGACGAGCGCGCCTCGGGATGGATCGTGAGCATGCGGTTGGCGGCACGCTGGAACAGCCAGGTCGGAAGCCTGAGCAGGCCCGGCAACCAGGTCGTCGGCAGCGGCGTGACCTTGGCCGGCCGGATGCCCGCGCGTGCGAGCACCGCGAGCCCTTCGGACTGCAGGTCGGCGAGGATGCCGCGGTAGTCGCGGTCGAGCAGTTCCTCGCGCAGCGGGATGCCGGCCAGCGCGTTGACCGGGTTGTTGAGGTTGAGCAGCAGCTTGCCCCACTGCACCGCGCGCATGTCGTCCGCCAGCTTCAGCACGGTGCCGTCGAGTTCCAGGCGCCGCTGCAGGGTTTCGGTGACCGCGGTGCGCGCGACCATCAGTTCGCCGCCGGTCGTCTGGCGCACGACGCCGGGCGCGTCCTGGACGACGTTGTACGGCACCATGCCGGCGATCACCTCGAGTGCCGGCGCCGCGGCGCGGATGCGATCGGGATTGTCGACTCCGTTCTGGAACGAGATCACTGGCGTGCCCGCCGGCAGCCGTGCGGCGAGGTCTGCGGCTGCCGTCACGGTGGCCGAACCCTTCACGGTCAGCAGCACGAGATTCGCACGCGGCGCCTCCGCGAGGGTCGCGCCGGCGCTGATCCGCGACCGCGGAATCGCATCGGAGCGGCCGGCGAGGTCGGTGAGCTTCAGGCCGTCGCGGTGGATCGCTTCGACGATCCTCGGCCGCGCGACGAAGTGCACGTGGCGCCCGCCGCGCGCCATCAGGCCGCCGACGAACAGTCCGATCGCGCCGGCGCCGTAGACCAGGATGTCCTTCGGAGGCTCCGCAACCTTCGTCATCGGCAGTCGACTAGCGCCAGGAGCGGACAGCTTAGCGCCGAGCGGATGGACGGCCGCTGACCGTTCAGAAGCGCAGCCCGAAACGGCGGAACGCCTTCGCCAGCAGGAACAGCGGGCCGACCAGCAGGAACGACAGGTCCTCGAGGAAGGACGGCTTCTTGCCCTCGACGTGATGGCCGTAGAACTGCGCGGCCCAGGTCACGACGAACAGCGCGGACGCGACCCACAGCGGCTTCGGCACCACCGCCATCGACCACAGCGACGCCGCCGCGAACACGGCCATGACCAGCGCCATCGGTACCGACAGGCGCAGGTACCAGGCCAGCGCCGCGAGACAGCCGGCGTAGGCCAGCCAGGGATGGATGGCGTGGATCAGCGCGATCGAGCACCACACGATGATCGGCACGCAGATCCAGTGGATCACCACGTTCACCGGGTTGCGGTGCGACTCGGCGTAGGCGCCGATCAGGCGGTGGATCGGGCGGATTCCATTCTGCAGGTCGGCGGCGACGGCGTTCATGGCGATTCCTTCGTGGGGTCGGCGGTGGGAGCGATGCGGGTCGCGATGTCGGCGCAGCGTGAGCCGCGACCACGCCACGGTATCGCTCTACCGATCCCGAGGCTTGAATCAGATTCCTGACCTACCACCGCAGCTCGGAAGGCGCTGCCCCGAGCACCCGGCGGAAGCTCCGCGACAGATGCGCCGCATCCGCGAAGCCGCAGCGGTGTGCCGCCTCGGTCACGCTATCGCCGTGTTCCAGCGCCGCTACCGCCGTCAGCAGACGCCGCCACAAGAGGTAGTTGCGCACCGGCATCCCGGTCTCGACCCGGAAACGCTCGGCGAAGCGGCTCGGCGAGAGGTGGGCGAGCGCGGCGAGCCGGCGGTGATCGTGCTCGGCGACGGGATCGGCATCGACCGCGGCGAGGGCGCGGGCGATGCGCGCGTCCTGCGCTGCCGCGTCGAAGAGGCCGGGCAGCGAGGCGGCGCGCCAGTCGCCCGCGAGTCGTCGGGCTTGCTCGACGTCGCGCCGACCCTTGCTCAGGTCGCGCAGGCCCTCGACCAGCGCCGCCGCGGGTTCGGCCGGCACGCCGCCCGCGGCGCGCCAGGCGTTCCAGGTCCGCAGGCCGGGATCCACGAACAGATAGGCGATCCGCCCGCCGGTTCCGCGGATCCGATGTTCCTCCCCGGGCGGCAGTACCGCCCAGGCGAGCGACTGCGCATGCCCGTCCGCGTCGACGAGGTCGAAGCCGCCGTCGAGCCCGAGCATCAACTGCGCCGCCCGATGCGCGTGCAGCCCGGAATCGCGGGTATCGGCGATCGACAGTACCTCGCGGTCGAAGAAGTGAAGAGTCGCGGTCACGGCGAAATCCTGCCCGATTCCCTCGCAGAGTGTCCTCTCGCGCCGCATTCCACTCCCGGAACGCGCCGCCCCGCGCGGCCCACGAGTCTTGCCTCGCCGACCCCTCGACGCATTCCGAGACCTCAGTCCCGACTGTCGCAGTCAAGCGCGTGGAAGAACCGGTGGATCAGCGGCGCGAACGCGATGCCGGCGAACGCGATCACCGCGATGCCGGAATACAGCGCGTAGCAGCCGGCGAAGAGCTTGCCACCGTCGGTGACCGGTGCGGTCAGCGGGCCCATGCCGGACTGCAGCATGGCCGCGTTGAGGAAGGCGTCGAGCCAGCTCATGCCCTCGAAGTGGTGGTAGCCCCCCATGCCGACGCCGAGCGAGACGAGGATCAGCGAAAAGCCGAGCAGGAAGGACATCAGCAGCCGGCGCAGGAAACGCGGGATCGGCGCCAGCGGGTGCGTGCGGTGCTCGTAGCGCAGCCGCATGTCAGCCGATGTGACCGGCCAGCACCAGCAGGGCGAACACCACGCCCCACACCACCAGGATGCGCCAGCACAGCGCCAGCGCCTGCTGCAGTTCGCCGATCGCGCCGGGTGTGCCGTCGGCGCGCTCGTCGATCGGCTGCTCGTCGCAGTCGACGCTCGCGCGGGCGGCGGCGTTGAGGAAGCCTAGATCGAGGCCGAAGATGCCGCCCCGCGGCGCATGGAATTCGCGCCAGGCGGTCGCCACCGCGTCGAAGTCGGCGGCCACCGCCAGCGCCAGCGTCATCAGCTGCGCGGCCGGCCAGTCGAGCAGGCCCATCAGCTTCTGCAGCGCGGCGTCCTGCTCCTCGGGGCGGGTCCCGCGCCACTCCGGATCGCGCGCCAGGAGCCAGGTCAGGCGGTAGGCGAGCGCACCGGCCGGACCGCCGACGGCGAACCAGAACAGCGTGCCGAACCAGCGCGCCAGCGCGGCGTGCATCAGCGCGTCGACCAGCAGGCCGCCGGCGAGCAGGCCTTCCGGCTCGCGTCCGATCAGGGCGACGGCGGCGGCCCGCCGGCGCTGCGGGTCGGGCGCGGCGGCGATCGCGGCGACGTCGAGGTCGAGGTCGCGCGGTCCCCAGCAGTAGAACAAGGCGACGATGGCGATCAGCAGCCGCCACAGCCCGAAGCCGGCGTCGCCGATCCACCACAGCAGGGCCAGCGCCGCGAGCGTCGGCAGCGCGATCGCCAGCAGGCCCCCGAGCGGATGGCGCCACAGCCCGGCGCCGCCGAGCAGGTTGGCTGCGACCTCCAGCCAGGCCTTGAGCCAGCCGAACAGCCGGAAGCGTGCGGCCTCCGGCAGGTAATGCGCGAACAGCAGGGCGATGGCGGCAGCGATCAGGGTGGTGGCCATCGGTAGCGACGGACTCGATGAGAGGTCAGGGCGTCGCGATTCTAGCGGCAAGGGATGCGCCGACGAGGCGTGGTCGGAACGGCTGCGGGTCCACTTGCGCCCGGTCCGCGGCGGCTCGCACGGGAATCGCCGGCGGTATCGAGTACGATCGTGCCCCGTTCCTGGTGGTCCAGCGCATGTCCGGCAACCTGTTCATCGTCGCCGCGCCCTCCGGGGCCGGCAAGACCTCGCTGGTGCGGGCGCTGCTCGAGCGTGTGCCGGGGCTGTCCCTGTCGGTCTCCTACACCTCGCGCGGGCCACGTCCCGGCGAGATCGACGGCGTGCACTACCACTTCGTGACCAAGGCCGAGTTCGAGGCGATGGTCGCGCGCGGCGAGTTCTTCGAACACGCGCTCGTCCACAACGATCTCAAGGGCACGGCCCGGCCCGCGGTGGAGCCGATCCTCGCCGCGGGACGCGACGTGCTGCTGGAGATCGACTGGCAGGGCGCCCGCAAGGTCCGCGAGCTGATTCCCGCGGCCGTCGGCATCTTCATCCTGCCGCCGTCGAAGGAAGAGCTCGAGCGGCGCCTGCGCTCGCGCAAGCAGGACAGCGAAGAGGTGATCGCCCGCCGCCTCGCCAACTCGCGCGAGGAGATGTCCCACGTCGACGAATTCGACTTCGTGGTGGTCAACCAGGACTTCGACACCGCGGTCGCCGACCTGGTCGCGATCGTGCGGGCACAGGGCCTGAAGCGGGCAGTGCGGCAACCCAATCTGCGGCCACTGCTGGACAGCCTGCTGGGTTGAGGACGACAGGGCGCGGGAAGCGGGCCATGGGGCCCAGTGCCCGGTTGGACCGAGGCTGTTCCGTGCACGCGCACGAATTCGCCAGCGCGGGTTCGACGAAGCGTGGCGCGGTTCAAGGCCCGGCGCTGCCGATCGCCTCGATCAAACTGGGCTCGCCCCCATCCCCAACCCGCACGTTGCGCGCCGTGCAATCCCCAGGCTATACTGCCGCTCTTTACTCCCGCATTCCGAGACCGCCATGAAGACCGACATCCATCCGAAGACCCAGGAAGTGGTCTTTCACGACATCTCCTCCGACTTCAAGTTCCTGACCCGCTCCACGATGAGCTCGAAAGAGACCATCAAGTGGGAGGACGGCAAGGAATACCCGGTGATCAAGGTCGAAGTGTCCTCGGCCTCGCACCCGTTCTACACCGGCAAGCACAAGGTCGTCGACTCCGCCGGCCGCATCGACAAGTACCGCAAGCGCTACGGCAAGTAGGCCATCCCGCGGCGGCCACCCGAGCGGTGGCCGCGATGCACCGAACGACGCCGCGGCCTGCCGCGGCGTCTTCGTTTGCGCAATCGATTCGCTCGCTTCCCGGTCTCTCCGCGGACGCGCAGCGCCGGCATTCAAAAGTGCGATACTGCGCACCCCGGCCGCTGCCGCCACGCCCGCGAGAAGGAGTTTGCCGTGTCGTCGAACGTCGTCATCACAGATACCAACAACAAGGCTACGTCGCTCCCGGTCGTCACCGGTTCGGTCGGTCCCGCGGCTGTCGACATCGGCAAGCTGCACAAAGAAACCGGGATGTTCACCTACGACCCCGGCTTCATGTCGACGGCGAGCTGCAAGAGCGCCATCACCTACATCGACGGTGACGCGGGCGTACTGCTGTATCGAGGCTACCCGATCGAGCAGCTGGCCAAGCACTCGAGCTTCCTCGAGGTCTCCTACCTGCTGATCAACGGCGAGCTACCGAACGCGGCGCAGTTCAAGCAGTTCGACCACGACATCACCCACCACACGATGATGCGCGAGTCGCTGCGCGCCTTCCTCAACGGTTTCCACTACGACTCGCATCCGATGGCGATGCTGTGCGCCGTGGTCGGTTCGCTGGCGGCCTTCTATCACGACTCGCTCGACATCGACGACCCGAAGCAGCGGCACCTCGCGGCGATCCGGCTGATGGCGAAGATGCCGACCCTCGCGGCGGCCTGCTACCGCTACTCGATCGGCTGGCCGATCCGCTACCCGCGCAACAACCTCGAGTACTGCACCCGTTTCCTGCACATGATGTTCGAGGTGCCGTCGGAGCCGCTGGAGCTGCCGCCGGTGGCGGCGAAGGCGCTGGACCTGCTGTTCATCCTGCACGCCGACCACGAGCAGAACGCCTCGACCTCGACCGTGCGCCTGGTCGGCTCGACCGGTGCCAACCCCTATGCCTGCGTCGCCGCCGGCATCGCCGCGCTGTGGGGGCCCGCGCACGGCGGCGCCAACGAGGCGGTGCTCAACATGCTGTCCGAGATCGGCGACGCGTCGAATGTCGCGAAGGCCGTCGAGAAGGCGAAGGACAAGAACTCGGGCTTCCGCCTGATGGGCTTCGGCCACCGCGTCTACAAGAACTTCGACCCGCGGGCGACCATCATCCGGGAGATGTGCTACAAGGTCCTGAACGACCTCGGCGTGCACGACCCTCTGCTGGAAGTGGCGATGAAGCTCGAGGAGACGGCGCTGAAGGACCAGTACTTCGTCGACCGCAAGCTCTACCCGAACGTCGACTTCTACTCCGGCATCATCTACAAGGCGCTGAAGATCCCGACCGAGATGTTCACGGTGATGTTCGCCATCGCGCGCACCGCCGGCTGGGTCGCGCACTGGCTGGAGCAGAACGTCACTGCCGACACCAAGATCGGCCGTCCGCGCCAGGTCTACACCGGCTCGCCGAGCCGCGACTACACGCCGATGGCGCAGCGCTGAGTCGAGCCGTCCCGATTGTCCCCGACGCCCCGGTCCGCCGGGGCGTCGTCGTTTCGGCGGAGGGCGAATTCCGCCTCAGCGGTCGGCGAGCAGGCGCTCGACCGCGGCGCGCCCGGCGCGCTGCATCGGCTCGCCGTCGACCCTGGACAGCGGTGCCTGGCGCAGCGCGTCGTAGGGCAGCACGGTCACGTCGAACGGAGTCCCGCCGGCGTCGAAGGTGAAGGCGGGGACTTCCTCGCTGCGTTCGCGATCGAGCCGCAGCCGGCGCTCGTGCTGTTCCGCGTCGATGCGATGGGAGGCGAAGAACTCGAGCAGTTCACGCAGGTCGTCGACGTGCAGGTGCAGGCACACCGCGGAGTGCTGGTCGGCGCTGCCGTCGAGGACCGCGCCGACCAGGCGCGGCGCGAAGCGCTCGAAGAACGCCATGCCCTCGACGGCCGCACGGCGGCGCTGCGCCAGCACGGCCGGCTGCTCGGTGGACTGGAAGATCGCCTGGTATTCGCGCAGTGCCAGGTCGATCTCGGCATTGCTCGGCAGGTCGCGCTCGTCGGGGAGGCGCAGGCGCTCGCAGGCTTTCTGCTTCGCCAGGTGGAAGTCGCGCACGCCGCTCTCGGCCATCACCCGCGCCGCCTCGTGGGCGATGCGGCGGCGCTGGTCGCTGGCGCGTTCGTTGGGCTTGGACCGGGCCATGCGGCGGGGCTCTCAGGTTTGCATGACGAAGCGGATGAAGTCCCCCGGGGTCGGGGAGGCGCATGCGCAAGGCCCCGCCGGACGCCCGCGGGGCGGTGGAGGGGTTTCACGCAGGGAAGAACATTCGCTGTTCATCCGCGCCGACCCCGCTAGAAGATGTCCGGCGTCTGCTGCTGCGGGTCGGCCTGCTGGTTGTCCGGGTTGTTGCGTTGCGAGATCAGGCGCTGCACGTCCTCGACCTTGAACACCTCGTCCATCCCGCCGGAGACCGAATCCAGGATCTGGCCGGTGGCCGCGTCGATGCGGGCGTGGGTGATGCCGGCCGGGACCGGCGGCAGCTCCTCGGGCACGCCGTCCAGCGCCACCTTCATGAAGCCGATCCAGGTCGGCAGGGCGACCTGGGCGCCGAACTCGCCGTGGCCGAGCGGCGAGTAGTCGTCGAAGCCGGTCCACACCGAGCACACCAGGCGGGTGGTGAAGCCGGAGAACCAGCCGTCGCGATGCTCGTTGGTGGTGCCGGTCTTGCCGGCGAGGTCGTGCCGGCCGAGGACCATCGCGCCCGAACCGGTACCGCGTTTCACCACGTCCTGCATCAGGCTGGTGATGAGCCAGGCATTGCGCGGTTCCAGCACGCGCGGCGCCAGCAGCAACGCCGCCGGCGCCGTGACTTCGGTCGGGGCGGCCGGCGCCGGCGTCGGTGCCGAAGGCGCGGCGTTGCCGAGCAGCAGGGAGAGGTCCTCGGCACTGCTGTTGATCGCCTTGACGTCGGCCTCGCGGCGCTCGGGACAGTCGCGGCAGGCGCGGATCGGGTTGGCCAGGAACACCGGCTTGCCGTCGCGATCGTCGATCCGCTCGATGAAGTACGGGTCGATCCGGAAGCCGCCGTTGGCGAAGGTGGCGTAGGCCCGCGCCATCGTCAGCGGCGGCAGCGAGGCGGTACCGAGTGCCATCGACAGGTTGTCGGGCACGGCATCCTTCGGGAAGCCGAAGCGCTGCACGTAGTCGTGGGTGAAGTGGGCGCCGACGGCGTCGAGCAGCCGCACCGAGACCAGGTTCTTCGACTGCACCATCGCCTCGCGCAGCCGGGTCGGGCCGTCGAACTTGTCGTCGTCGTTGGCCGGCCGCCAGAAGCCGTCCGGCTTCGACGGGTCCGGGAACACCACGGGAGCGTCGAGCACGATGCTCGCCGGGGTGTAGCCGCGCTCGAACGCGGCCGAATAGACGAAGGGCTTGAACGAGGAGCCCGGCTGGCGGTTGCTCTGGGTGGCGCGATTGAACTTCGACAGGGTGAAGCTGTAGCCGCCGACCATGGCGCGCAGTGCGCCGTCCTCCGGGTCCAGCGACACCAGGGCCGACTGCGCGCGCGGCAGCTGGGCCAGGTGCCAGGCGCCGGCGTCGTCCCTGTGCAGCCGCACGATGTCGCCCGGATTCATCACCTGCGACACCTTCTTCGGCGCCTCCCCGCGACTGTTCTCGGACAGGTAGCGGCGTGCCCACGCGAGATCGGACAGCGGAATCTTCGCGGTCTCGCCGCCCGCGACGTAGAGCTCCGCCTCGCCATCGCTCACCGAACGGACCAGCGCCGACTGCAGCATGCCGACCGCCTTGAAGTTCGACAGCGCGGCTTCCAGCGTCTTGCGATCGGCGTCGGCGGCCGGCGGCTCGATGTGCGATTCGGCGCCGCGCCAGCCGTGGCGACGGTCGTAGACGTGCAGTCCCTCGCGCAGTGCGGCGATCGCCGCCGACTGCAGCTTCGAGTCGATCGTGGTGTGGACGACGTAGCCGGCGGTCATCGCATCGGCGCCGAGGCGCTCGATCGCGGCGATCCGCACCAGTTCGGCGATGTGCGGGGCGTCCACCTCGACCGCCGGCTCGTGCGGTGCGGCATGTTCCGGTTCGGCCTGGGCCGCCTTCATCGCCACATCGTCGATGTAGCCTTCCTCGCGCATCCGGCCGACCACGTAGTTGCGCCGCTGCAGCGCGCGATCCGGGTTCGACAGCGGATTGCCGGAGGATGGGAACTTCGGCAGCGAGGCCAGCATCGAGGCCTCGGCCACGGTCAGCTGGTCGAGCGGCTTGCCGTAGTAGAAGTCGGCTGCCGCCACCACGCCGTAGGCGCGGTAGCCGAAGAAGATCTTGTTGAGGTAGAGCTCGAGGATCTCGTCCTTGCTGAGCTCGTTCTCCAGCTTCAGCGCCAGGAAGATCTCGGTCAGCTTGCGCGAGTAGGAATACTCGTTGGAAAGGAAGAAGCCCCGCGCCACCTGCTGGGTGATGGTGCTGCCGCCCGGCACCCGGTCCTTCTCGGTGGTCACCAGCAGCCAGACCGCACGGGCGATGCCGACCGGGTCGATGCCGTGGTGCTGGTAGAAGCGCTGGTCCTCGGCGGCGATGAAGGCCTGCTTCACCCGCTCCGGGATCTCGCCGATCTTGACCGGCGTACGGTGCATTTCGCCGAACTCCGCGATCAGGCGGTCGTCATGCGAGAGCACCCGCAACGGCAGCTGCAGCTTGACCTCCCTGATCTGCGCGGAGGTCGGCAGTTTGGGTGCGATCAGCCAGTACGCTACGCCCACGGCGATCGCCGCCAGCAGGGCGCCGGTGAAGCCCAGAATCAGGGTCCATCGAAAGAGGCGTCGCAGCCAGCGCATAGTCAACGGACGATCGAAACGGCGCGCGAGTATACGGTCCGGCGCCGGGCCCCGCTGGGGAGCGCAGGGGGCGTTTTCGTGACGCAATCCTCCCCTTGGAGGGCGAAAGGGCCCGAAATAAAGGGGTGGGCGTTGCCAAACCATTACGATTGGTATTTAATGTTCTTGCGCAGCTTCCGCTCGTAAGAGCGCGTGCCTAGGGGAAAAACGGTGGGACTGTTCTCTACTGCAACACCGCCCTTGATCGGGGTGGACATCAGTTCGACAGCCGTCAAGCTGGTTCAGCTGAGCCAGTCCGGCGCGCGTTACCGCGTGGAACACTACGCGGTCGAACCGCTGCCGCCGAACGCCGTCGTCGAAAAGAACATCGTCGAAGTCGAGGCGGTGGGCGAAGCGATCAAGCGCGCTCTGGCGCGCTCCGGCGCCAAGACCAAGTTCGCCGCCGCGGCGGTATCCGGCTCGTCGGTGATCACCAAGGTGATCCCGATGCCGGCGGACCTGTCGGAAGACGACCTCGAATCGCAGATCCAGGCGGAGGCGGGGCAGTACATCCCCTATCCGCTGGAGGAAGTTAGCCTCGATTTCGAGGTGCTCGGTCCGGTGAAGGACAACCCGGAGATGATGAGCGTCCTGGTCGCCGCGTCGCGAACCGAAAATGTCGAGGTGCGGGTCGCCGCGCTGGACGTCGGCGGTCTCGGCGCGAAGGTGATCGACGTCGAAGCCTTCGCCATGGAGAACGCGTTCAAGCTGATCGCCGATCAGCTCGACGTGCCGCGCGACGCCACCGTCGCCCTGGTGGACGTCGGCGCGACCATGACCACGCTGATCGTGCTGAAGAACCAGCGCACGATCTATACCCGCGAGCAGGTCTTCGGCGGCAAGCAGCTGACCGACGAGATCATGCGCCGCTACGGCCTTTCCTACGAGGAAGCCGGCCTGGCGAAGCGTCAGGGCGGCCTGCCGGAGAGCTACGAGATCGAGGTGCTGGAGCCGTTCAAGGAGGCCATGGTCCAGCAGATCAGCCGCCTGCTGCAGTTCTTCTTCGCGGGCAGCGAATACAGCAAGGTCGACCAGATCGTGCTGGCCGGTGGCTGTGCAGGCATCGCCGGCGTCGCCGATCTCGTCGAGGAGCAGCTCGGCGTGAAGTGCGTCGTCGCGAATCCGCTGGCCGTGATGTCGCTGTCCGGGCGCGTCCAGGCCCAGAGCCTCGCGCAGGATGCGCCGTCGCTGATGATCGCCTGCGGCTTGGCACTGAGGAGCTTCGACTGATGGCCAAGATGAATCTATTGCCGTGGCGCGAAGAGCGCCGCAAGCAGCGAAACCGGGAAACCGGCGCGCTGTTGGGCGTTGTGGCCGCGTTCGCGGTGGCGGCGGTCGTCGCGGTGATCTGGTGGTACAACGGCGAGATCGCCAACCAGGAGGCGCGCAACCAGCTGCTGAACGACGAGATCACCAAGGTCGAGGCCAAGATCAAGGAGATCGAGGCGCTGGAGAAGGAGCGCACCAAGCTGCTCGCCAAGAAGGCGGCCATCGAGGAGCTCCAGGCCGACCGCTCGGTGATGGTGCACATGTTCGACACGCTGGTCCGCACCCTGCCCGACGGCATCACCCTCAGTTCGATCAAGCAGGCCGGCGACGAGCTGACGCTCGACGGCAAGGCCGAGTCGAACGCGCGGGTCGCGACCTACATGCGCAATTTCGAGACCTCGGAGTGGATCGGCAACCCCGAGCTGATGAAGGTCGAGGCCAAGGGCACCGACAAGCGCAGCCGCTACGAGTTCACCCTGAAGGTCAAGGTGAAGAAACCGAAGCAGGATGGCGCCACCGAGGGTGACGGCGGCGGCAAGACGGCGCCCGCTGGCGCCGCGCCGGCGACCACCCCGACGTCCACGCCGCCCGCCAAGACCGGAGCGCCGTCATGAAGATGTCCGACTTCCAGAACATCGACTTCCAGCGCCTCGGAACCTGGCCGAACTCGGTCAAGGGCGTGGTGGGAGGCGTCATCTTCCTCATCATCGGCGGCATCGGCTGGTACTTCTGGGTGCAGCCGCTGCGCGACCAGCTGACCAGCGTCGAAGGCAAGGAGCTGGAGCTGCGCCAGACCTTCGAGGGCAAGCAGAAGAAGGTCGCGAACCTCGAGGCCTACAAGAAGCAGCTGGACGACATCCGCGAGATGCTGAAGCAGATGCTGCGCCAGCTGCCCTCGAAGACCGAGATGCCGGACCTGCTGGTCGACGTCTCGCAGACCGCGCTGTCCACCGGCATCGACACCCAGAAATTCCAGCCCGGCGCCGAGTTGCCGAAGGCGTCCTACGCCGAGAAGCCGATCGAGCTGTCGATGATCGGGACCTACCACCAGTTCGGATCCTTCATCAGCGGCGTGGCGTCGCTGCCGCGGGTGGTGATCCTCACCATGCACGACATCTCGCTGAAGCCCGCCGCGACCGGGGCCAAGGGCGAGTCCGTGCCCGCGGGCGCCCTGAAGCTGGAAGGTACGGTGAAGACCTACCGCTACCTGGAGGACGACGAAGCCGCGGGTGCCGCCCCGGCCGCCGCTCCGCCCGCCGGCAAGGCGCCGCCGGCCGCCGCCGCCCCGGCCGAACCGAAGAGGACCTGATCCATGCAGACGATGTCCCTTCGCTACTGCATCGTGGCCGCTGCGGCGCTGATGCTCGTCGGCTGCGGCAAGGGTGATGCCGACCTGCGCGCCTGGATCGACGAGGTCAAGGCCCGTCCCGGTGCGCAGATCGAGCCGCTGCCGGTCATGCAGAAATTTCCGACCTTCGAGTACGCCGCCCAGAACATGCGGGATCCGTTCGCCTCCGGTGTTCCCGAGAATCCGAACGAGGAGCCGGGCATCGAGCGTCCGAAGCACCCCAAGGAAGAGCTGGAGCGCTTCCCGCTCGACAGTCTCGACATGGTCGGCACGATCGGTGTCGGCCAGAACATGGAAGCGCTGATCAAGGATCCCGACGGCGTCGTGCATCGGGTCCACATCGGCAACTACCTCGGCCAGAACGACGGCAAGATCATCGGGATCGCCGAGGAACAGATCGACCTGGTTGAAATCGTGTCCAACGGCGCTGGCGGGTTGGTCGAACGGCCGGCGAACGTCGCCTTGGAAGACAACAAATGAGTGCCCCGGGGGTTTTGCTCATGACGACCTATTCTCGAACGGACCGGACCATCCACGTTGCCCGCGAGGCGACGTCCAGTGCATGGATGGGGCGCCTGTTGCGGGGCGCGGCGGGTGCGATCGCCGCGCTGGCCTTCGCGTCCGGCGCGAATGCCGCCAACGTCCTCAAGGACATCACCTTCACGCCGGGAGCGGGTGGAGCGGTCGATGTCGTGATGAGCCTGGATGCTCCTCCGGCGGACCCGAAACTGTTCGCCACCGAATCGCCGGCGCGAATCGCCGTCGACTTCGAGGACACCCGCAACGGCATGGCCTCCAAGCGCGTTCCGATCGGAATCGGCTCGGCGACGGCCGCGTCGGCGGTCGAAGCGGGCGGGCGCACCCGGGTGGTGATCGAACTGACCCGCAGCACCAGCTACACGACCCGGGCGAGCGGCAACACCCTGGTCGTCTCGCTGAGCGGCGCCAGCGTCACCTCGGCCTCCGGCGCCTCGGTCGGACTCGACCCGTCGAAGCAGGTCGCCGGCGCGCACACCGAGATCAGCAACATCGATTTCCGCCGCGGCAAGGCCGGTGAAGGCCGGATCATCATCAGCTTCAACGGCAGCGGCGCGTCGATCGACCTCGACAAGCAGGGCAGCAAGGTCCTGCTCAACATCAGCAACGCCACGCTCCCGGATTCCCTGGCGCGCAAGCTCGACGTGACCGACTTCGCCACGCCGGCCGTCTCCGTCGAGACGCGTCCGCGCGCCGGCGGCGCCAAGATGGAGATCGGGACCAACGGCGACTTCGAGAGCCTCGCCTACCAGACCGGCAACGAGTACGTCGTCGAGATCGCTCCGGTGAAGGAAGTGAGCCCGGCCGCGAAGGCCCTGGCCGAGCCGGAGTACACCGGCGAGCGGGTGACCTTCAATTTCCAGGACATCCCGGTCCGCTCGGTGCTGCAGCTGATCGCCGACGTGTCGCAGCTCAACATCGTGGTCGCCGACTCGGTCTCCGGCAACGTCACCCTGCGCCTCGTCAATGTTCCGTGGGACCAGGCGATGGACATCATCCTGCAGGCCAAGGGACTCGACAAGCGCAAGCGCGGCAACGTGCTGTGGGTCGCGCCCACCAAGGACATCGCGGATCGCGAACAGGCGCTGGCCGACGCGCGCATCGCGCTCGAGGACCGCGTCCCGCTGGTGTCGGAATACATCCCGATCAACTACGGCAAGGCGAAGGACATCGCCACGCTGATCACCGACACCAAGCGGACCAATACCGCCGGCTCCGGCGGCGGCGCCTCCCAGGGCGGCGCCGGTCAGCAGACCAACCTCGCCACCCGCACCGGGTTCCTGTCGGTGCGTGGCTCGGTGACCTTCGACGAGCGGACGAATACGCTGCTGATCAGCGACACCCCGGCGAAGGTCGCCGAGGTCAAGGAACTGATCCGGACGCTCGATCGCGCCGTCGATCAGGTGCTGATCGAGTCGCGCGTCGTGCTCGCCAACGAGTCCTTCGGCCGTGATCTCGGCGCCCGCTTCGGCGTGACCGGCGGTGTCGAGGACAAGCACGGCAACGTGATCGTCGGCGGCGGAACCATTACCGGCACCGGCAGCATGGTCGACAGCGCGCTGGCGAACCGCCTCGCGGGCCGGAGCACCGGCCTTCCGGTGACGGCCCCGTCGCTCGCCGATCGGCTCGCGGTCAATCTGCCGGCGGCGTCCGCCGGTGCGACCTCCTACGCGCTGAGCATCCTCGGTCAGGACTACATCCTGGATCTCGAGCTGTCGGCGCTGCAGCAGGAAGGCCGTGGCCAGATCATCACCAGTCCGAAGGTCATCACCTCGAATCAGCGAGAGGCCGACATCCTGCAGAACGAGCAGGTCGGCTACGTGACCGAAACCCCGGCGACCAACAACGCCGGTCCGACCCGGGTGGTGAACTTCAAGGACGTCGTGCTCGAACTGAAGGTCACCCCGACCATCACGCAGGACAACCGCATCTTCCTCAACCTGAACGTCCAGCGTGATCAGGTGGCGAGCTTCGTCACGGTTCCGGGACTGGGACAGATCCCGAATATCACGTCCCGGAAGATCTCGACGGGCGTCCTCGTCGAGAACGGCCAGACGGTCGTCCTCGGCGGCATCTACCAGTTCCAGGACCGGAAGGACATGTTGAAGGTCCCGTTCCTCGGCGATGTTCCGATCGTCGGCAACCTGTTCAAGTCGACCACTACGACCAACAGCAAGGCTGAGCTACTCATTTTCGTGACGCCGAAAATTCTCGGCGACCGCAAGCGATGAGCGGTATTGAGCAAGCCGCAGATCCGCTCAATCTTGGGAGTTAAGCAATCATGAATCTACGTTCAAAGGCCCTCGGAATCCTCGGTGTGCTGTCCCTGCTGGCGGGTTGCGGCGGCGGCGGCGGATCCGGAGATAACTCGGCATTCAACCCGCAGGGATACGTCGTCACGGTCTCGCCGGCCTCGTCGACATCGACACCCAATTCGCTGGTCTCGGTCACGGTGCGTGCCCAGACGACCAACGGCGCCGCGGTGGCCGACGGCACGGTGATCAACCTGCAGCTGACGCCCGCGGGTGTCGGCCTGCTGTCCAACGCACAGTCCGGCAACGGCACCGTCGCGCTGGCCGAGTCCGTCTCCGCGACCTCGTCCGGCGGCATCGCCAACTTCCGGCTGCACACCCGCTCGGTGGGCACCGCCACTCTGATCGCCTCGATGACGCCGCCGACCACGGGAACGACCTCGGTCACCGGACGCGCGAACGTCACCGTGCAGGCCGGACCGCCGAACGATCCGCGGCTGTCCGTGCAGATCCAGTCGACCACGATTCCGGTGATTCCGTCCGGCCTGTCGCTGGGCAACACCGTGTTCATCGGTTCTCCCTACCTGACGCAGGTCACCGTGACGGTCCGCCGCCTCGACGGTTCGCTGGCCCCGGCCGGCAACGACGCAGGTACCGGCTCGCAGTTCTGCTCCTCCGGTTCAGGCGCGGCCGCCGCGCTCGGTGCGGGTCTCGAGTCGCTGGCACTGTGGCTGCCGGCTGAAGGCGTCGACGAGAGCACGGATCCGCCGACCATCAAGCTCTGCCGCAGCATCACGCTTGGACTGAATTCGGGCACCTCGGTGTTCTACGTCGCGTCGGCCTATACCGCCGGCACCGGCCAGCTGATCGTCTCCGCGGTCGATGCGTCGACCGGCGAGACCATCCAGAGCACCGCGACCCTCAACGTGTCGAACGGCTCCGGCGGCATCCCGGGCAGCGTCGTGATCCAGTCCAACGACGATCCTCAGTACGTCCAGGGCGTCAACGGCGCGCAGTCGAAGCAGATCGAGGTCGCGGTCTACGATGGCGGCGGCACGCTGATCAATTCGCCGTCCGCGGGCATCGACAACGTGACGGTCGACATCGTCGGCGGTGCCACCGGCGGTGAACGCCTGGTCGGCATCTCCGCCACCGGCGCCAGCCAGTCCGGCAACTCGGTCAACGTGCGGACCAGCCGCGGCATCGCCTCGGTGACCCTGCAGTCCGGCACACGGACCGGCGCCCTGACCCTGCGCGCGACGATCGACCGCTCCGACAACAACGTCAGCAACGGCGTCTCCGATTCGCTCACCTCGACGCGGACCTTCACCATCTCCGACGGCAAGCTGTTCCACATCGACCTGTCGCAGGATCTCAGCCGTGCGGCCTCTGTGCTCACGACCGGCGACCGCAGCGGTGCGTACCAGATGGCGGTCACGGGCGTCGCGGTCGACAGCGGTCGCAATCCGGTCGTGCCGGGCACCGAGCTCCGCTTCGGCCTGATCGATACGCCGCTGACCAATGGCGACTTCTCGATCCAGGGTGGCGACGGCGATCCGCAGGAAGGTGGCACGCTGTTCACGGCTCCGACGGGTGCGTTCACCACGGCGGGCGGCGGCGCGGGTCCGGGCGATCATCTGGTCCTGTTCGGCGAGGACTCCAACGGCAACGACGACCTCGAAGGCGCGCGGGTGATTTCCGCGATCGTCGGCCCGACCCAGCTGATCACGACGACCCGGTTCAACTTCAACGACACCACCGGTCAGACGGTGAACAACGGACCGTCGGTCCCCTACGTGATCGGTCGCGCGAGCGACGGCAACATCGTCGCTTCGTCCTCGGTCGGCGCGAATGGCGTCTTCCGCTCGACGATGACCTATTCGGGCAACAAGATCGGTCGCCCGGTGGTCGTGTGGGCGCAGGGTTCCGGCGCCGTCGTCTCCGGCAGCGCCGAAATCATCAGCGACGCCGAGCGCTTCCGCTACCAGGGTTCCGGCACCGTCGTCCTGACGGCCCAGCCGAGCACGATCAGCCCGAACCGCACGGTGTCGGTGAAGGTCTGCGCGCGTGACACCAACAACTTCCCGATTCCGGGTGCGCGGATCCGCTTCGCGCTCAGCGGCCTGTCGGGCGGCACCGGTTCGGTCGACAACGGCGGCACCGTCAGCGGCAGCACGATCGTCGGCTTCGTCGGAAACCGCACGGGTGCGGACGGCTGCGTGACGGCCAGCGTCACGACCGCCGGCCTCGTCCTGCAGTCCGGCGTGCCGAAGATCACCTTCACGCTCGACGAGACCAATGTGGACGTCAACATCGACCTCGTCCTGACCGACACCATCCTGATGAGCGTCCAGCCGAATCCGCTGATCATCTACGGTTCGACCGGCCAGAGCGGCGTGGTGGTCTGCGTGATCGACAGCAACGGTCCGGTGGCGAACGCCCAGGTGATCGGCAGCTGCGGTGCGACCAGCCCGCCGGGCGGCTTCATGTTCGTCGAGAACTCGATCCCGGTGACCGGCGTCAACGGCTGCACGCAGGCACTGATCGACTACACCGACATGATCTTCGATCCGGATGGTCCGGGCGTGACTCCGCCGACGCTGGGCGGCGGTACCTGCAACTTCGCGCTGCTGAACTCGGTCAGCCGGACGGTGCCGGTGATGGTGTCCCGCGCGTGCAACGACGGCTTCAGTCCGCCGCCGATCGGGTGCCCGTGATCCACTGCGGGTGATTCCGGAAAAAGGGCCGCCTCGTGCGGCCCTTTTTCTATGCGGGAGTCGCGCGGGAGCGGCGAGCCAACGGTTACTATGGCGGAGGGGCGGCATGCCCCGATGCAGTCCGGGAGAATCGGCGGGGGTATGACGGCGACTCGGGTCGAATTGCGAACTGGCGAAGTCCTCTTCACGGAGGGCGATCCGCCGACCTGCGCGTACCTGATCGAGTCCGGGACCCTGCGGGTGTCGACGGTGAAGGCCGGGGAGATCGTCGTTCTGGGGCGCGTCGGCGCCGGCGACCTGCTCGGCGAGATGGCGGTGATCGACGATTCGCCGCGTACCGCCTCCGTGGTCGCCGAGTCCTTCTGCGTCCTCACCTCGCTCGACCGCACCCAGTTGCACGAGCGCATCGAGAACGCCGATCCGATCGTGCGTGGCATCCTTCGCGGCCAGCTGCATCGCTACCGGTCTGCCCTGGCGAAGTTCCGTGGCGAGGCCGATCCGCCCGCGCCCGCTCCCGGGAATCCGAGCCCCGAGACCGACAACCTCGATCGCCGGGCGATCGGCAAGATCCGCCTCGAGGCGCAGCTGCGCGAGGCGCTGGAGAGCCGCGAACTGGAGCTGCGCTACCAGCCGATCTACGACATCCCCCTGGGTCGGGTGACCGGCTACGAGGCGCTGATCCGCTGGACCCACCCGGAGCGCGGACCCGTGTCGCCGATGGAGTTCATCGCCCTCGCCGAGGAAACGTCGCTGATCGTGCCGGTCGGACGCTATGTCCTCGAGGAGACCTGCATCGCGCTCGGCGAACTCAAGCGTCGCGGGGTCGTCGAATTGCCGTTCATCTCGATCAACGTGTCGGGACGCCAGCTCGAGGAACCCGACTGGCTGGACGACGTGGAGCGCTACACCGCGACCAACGGCATCACGCCCTCGTCGCTGAAGATCGAGATCACCGAGAGCCTGACGCTCGACGTGGACGCGGTCGCGCGGCTGATCGATCGCTGCCACGGCATCGGCATGAAGGTCTCGCTCGACGATTTCGGCACCGGCCACTCGAACCTCGGGCACCTGCACAAGTCCGAGTTCGACACGATCAAGCTGGACCAGGGATTCACCCGCCAGATGCTGGATGCGCCGCGCTGCCTCGCCATCGTCCGCGCGATCGTCGAGATGGTGCAGGCGCTGGACGCGGACCTGGTCGCGGAAGGCGTCGAGACCCAGGACCAGCTCGACGCGCTGCGCATCATGGGCTGCCGCTACGCCCAGGGCTATCTGATCGGCCGACCGATGGCACGCGACGACATGTTTTCCGCCCACCAGGCCTAGCAGCGGGCTGCGCGGAAAGCGTCCACGAGGAGTGGACAGGTTCTGCTGGGGATTCGGCGCCCGGTCGGCCGGGGCGGCTACCGCCATGGAAGTCGAATCGCACTTGCTCGGGCCGTCTTGCCGCGAGCCGCCGCAGGCCGCTCGCCGCGAAACGGTACAATAGAGGGCTCCCCGATCCCCGAGACCTCCCAATGCCGAGTCGTCGCGAACTCGCCAACGCCGTGCGGGCGCTGGCCATGGATGCCGTCCAGCAGGCCAATTCCGGTCATCCGGGCATGCCGATGGGCATGGCCGACATCGCCGAAGTACTGTGGAACGACTTCCTGCGCCACAACCCGGCCGATCCGGCATGGGCCAATCGCGACCGCTTCGTGCTGTCGAACGGACACGGCTCGATGCTGCTGTACGCGACCCTGCACCTGTCGGGCTACGACCTGCCGATGGCGGAGCTGAAGCGCTTCCGGCAGCTGCATTCGAAGACCGCGGGGCACCCGGAACGCTGCGAGCATCCGGCGATCGAGACCACCACCGGTCCGCTCGGCCAGGGCCTCGCCAACGCGGTCGGCATGGCGCTGGCGGAAAAAGTTCTGGCGAATCGCTTCAATCGCGACGGCTTCGCCGTCGTCGACCACAACACCTACGTGTTCCTCGGTGATGGCTGCCTGATGGAAGGGATCTCCCACGAGGCCTGCTCGCTGGCCGGAACGCTGAAGCTCGGCAAGCTGATCGCGATCTACGACGACAACAACATCTCGATCGACGGCAAGGTCGGCGGCTGGTTCAGCGACGACACCCGGCGCCGCTTCGAGGCCTACGGCTGGGAAGTGATCACTGGCGTCGATGGCCACGACAGCGAATCGATCAAGGCCGCGCTGGTGTCGGCCGCGATCGACCCGGACAAGCCGACGCTGATCGCGATGAAGACCCAGATCGGCTTCGGCGCGCCGAACAAGCAGAACACCGAGGGCGCGCACGGCGCGCCGCTCGGCAAGGACGAGGTCGCTCTCGCCCGCACGACGCTCGGCTGGAACCACGCGCCGTTCGAGATCCCCGCCGACATCGCTGCCGGCTGGGACGCGCGCTCCCGCGGCGCCGCCTGGCAGTCCGAATGGCAGGCGCTGTTCGAGCGCTACCGCGCCGCTCACCCGGAACTCGCCGCCGAGTTCGAGCGCCGCCAGCGCGGCGAGTTGCCGGCCGATTTCGCCGCCAAGGCACAGGCCTACATCGACCGGATCGCCGCCGAGGGCCCGACCGTGGCCAGCCGCAAGGCCTCGCAGATGGCGCTCGAGGCCTATGGGCCGCTGCTGCCGGAGCTGATCGGTGGCTCCGCCGATCTCGCCCACTCGAACCTGACGCTGTGGAAGGGCTCGCGCGACGTCAACGCCGGCGACGACCGCGGCAACTACGTCTACTTCGGCGTCCGCGAATTCGGAATGAGCGCGATCAGCAACGGCCTCGCGCTGCACGGCGGCCTGGTGCCCTACGACGCGACCTTCCTGGTGTTCTCGGATTACGCCCGCAATGCGGTGCGGATGAGCGCGCTGATCCCGGCCGCTGCCATCCACGTGTACACGCACGACTCGATCGGCCTCGGCGAGGACGGCCCGACCCACCAGCCGGTCGAACACCTGGCCTCGCTGCGCTACATCCCGAACAATCCGGTGTGGCGGCCCTGCGATGCGGTCGAGACTGCGGTCGCGTGGAAGCTCGCGATCGAGCGCCGCGACGGCCCGAGCTGCCTGATCTTTTCGCGCCAGAACCTGAAGCACCAGTCGCGCGGCGCGGAGCAGGTCGCGGCGATCGCCCGCGGCGGCTACGTGCTGCTCGACCCGCAGGATGGCAGGATCGAGTTGATCCTGATCGCGACCGGATCCGAAGTCGAGCTTGCCATGCAGGCGGCCCGCCACCTGCAGCAGCAGGGCGTCGGAGCCCGGGTCGTGTCGATGCCTTGCACCAGCCTGTTCGATGCGCAGCCGCTGGAGTACCGCGAGTCGGTGCTGCCGGGCTGGTGCCGCAAGCGGATCGCCGTGGAAGCGGGCGTGAGCGACTTCTGGCGCAAGTACGTGGGGCTCGACGGCGTGGTGTTCGGCATCGACCGTTTCGGCGCGTCGGCACCGGCCGAGCAGCTGTATCCGTACTTCGGTTTCACTGTCGAGCGCATCGTCGACGCCGCGAAGGGCCTGATGGCCTGAGGACCGCAGGAATCGCCAGCGGCGATCCCGTCCACGGGGCGGCGTCGGGCGGGGGGCGGTGCGGCGGCATCCGAGCTCCCGCGACGGCGTTGCGACGTTCGCCCTCCGTGCAGCTTCCTAGGCCGTCGTCGCTGGCCACCGGTAGTAGTCGGACAGCGCCGCATAGGCGTCCGGAAGCTCCTCGCGCAAGACCTCGGGTGTACTGAACAGGACCTCCGACAGCACCGCGAAGAATTCGTCGAGCGATTCGCCGGCGTAGGGATCGATCGCACTGTCGTCGCCGGCGTCGATCCGGCGGCAGAATACGTCGTAGGATGCCTGCAGCGCCGTGCGGAACCGGCGACGGCGTTCGAGCCCCGCCATCGGCGGGATGCCGTCGACCTCGCCGCTGGCCATGTCCAGCTTGTGCGCGATCTCGTGGATCACCACGTTGAGGCCGTCGTGCGGGTGGGCGAGGTCGTCCTCGACGTCCGCCGCGGACAGCACGATCGGGCCGTGGGACCAGGACTCGCCGGCCAGTTCGTCGTCGTATTCCGTGACGAGCAGCGAATCCTCGTCCTGCTCCTCGCGCCGGACCCGGAATGCGCCGGGATAGAGGATCAGCTGGTGGAAGGTCGGCAGCGCGTCGAGCCCCACGCCGAGCAGCGGCAGGCAGGCCAGAACAGCGATGCGATGCGTCAGCAGCGGCGACGGCAGGAAGTCGGCGGCGCCGGTGAAGCGTTTGCCGCGAAGGAATCCGTTGCTGAGCTCATGGAGCCGGTCGCGCAGCGCATCGGGCAATCCGGCGGCGAGCGCGACCCCCGCGATCGCCGCGTCGAAATCGGAACGCGACAGCGCCGGCGCGCGGCGCCGCCACGGCAACCAGATCATCGATCAGGGGATCTTCAACTGACCCGGCAGGACGTCACGCCAGCCCCGCTGCGTCGGCGTCGTACCGGCGCGACTGTGGCGGGGATCCGCGCCGGGACCCGACCCCATGCCCTCACTGGCCGGCTTGGCGCTTTCCGGAGCGCGATCCGTGGCGGATGCCTCGCGACGGTCTCCCACCGCGGGCAGTTCCTTGGTGACCGGCGGCGTCTGCCGCGGCAGCGGATCATAGAACTCGGCGCGCGGCACGGCGGCGATCGGCGCACCGGCACCGCGATTGTCAGCCACGCAGTCGACACCGGCGGCCTGCAGGGAGCCGGCGGCGGAGAGTGTCAGGAGGGCGATGAGGACAGAGGCGCGCATGGAAATCCCCGGCCGAGGATCGCGATCATACGACGGTGCCAGCCGTCTGTCCTGTGACTCGACGACAGTTTTCGTATCAGGCCATCCAGCCCAGGGCCTTGGACAGCTTGACCAGGGCGTAGGCGACCAGGCCGGTGGCCGGCAGGGTCAGGATCCAGGCCCAGATCATCCGCTCGACGACGGTCCAGCGGATCGCCGAGAAGCGCTTCGCGCAGCCGACACCCATGATCGCGGAGGAGATGTTGTGGGTGGTCGAAACCGGGATGCCGAGGCTGGACGCGACGGAGATCACGGTGGCTGCGGTGGTCTCCGCGGCAAAGCCGTTGATCGGGTGCAGCTTGACCATGTTGTGCCCCATGGTCTTGATGATCCGCCAGCCGCCCGCGGCGGTACCGGCGGCCATCACCAGGGCGCAGGTGACCTTGATCCAGGTGTCGATGTCGTTCTTCTCGATCGCTGCGGCCGAGGGTGCCAGGAACGACAGCCAGGACGGCAGCCCGGTCAGAACGCCGGCCTTGGACGCCGAGATCAGTGCGAGCGCGATCACGCCCATCGACTTCTGGGCGTCGTTGCTTCCGTGGGCATAGCCCATGTAGGCGGCCGACGCGATCTGCGCCTTGCCGAAGAAGGCGTTGATCCAGCGGGTGCGGACCAGCCGTGCGGCACGACCGCCGAGGCTGGCGAGGCCGGAGATGATCGCGAACAGCAGTCCCATCACCAGCAGACCGCCGATGAAGCCGACCAGCGGCGAGGTGACCATCGGCGCCAGCACCTTCCACAGCACGCCGCTGCCCTTGAACCAGGGGCTGGCCGGCTGCGACCAGATCACGGCGGAGAAGTCGCCGGCAGCGACGGCGACCGCCGCGCCGCACAGGCCGCCGATCAGCGCGTGGCTTGAGCTCGAGGGCAGGCCCAGCCACCAGGTGAGGAGGTTCCAGAGGATGCCGGCGGACAGCGCGCAGATGATCATCTCGGCGCTGACGGCGACGATCTTGGTGTCGATCAGGCCCGAGGCGATGGTCTTCGCGACCGCGACACCGGCGAGCGCGCCGACCAGGTTCGTCGACGCGGCGAGCACCACCGCCTGCATCGGCGTCAGCACCTTGGTCGCCACCACGGTGGCGATGGAATTGGCGGTGTCGTGGAAGCCGTTGATGTATTCGAACACCAGGGCGATCAGGACGACCAGCAGGACGACGGTGAGAGTCACCGGGATTTCCTCGGGTGCGGGAGCGCCGCGCGGCGGCGCGGCGATCAGGAGTTCTTCAGGACGATGTGGTAGACGACGTTGCCGGCATCGCGGCAGCGGTCGATCGCCTTCTCGAGGATCTCGAACAGGTCGCGGCGCAGCAGGAACTTCACCGCATCGGTCTCGGCGGTGTACAGGTCGCGGTACAGGTCGAGGATCAGCCGGTCGGCCTCCGCCTCGATCGCCTGCAGGCGGTCGTTGTGCGACTTCATCAGGTCCAGGTTCATGCCCGCGCGCAGCTCGCGCACCATCTGCACGATCACTTCGCAGGCCTTCTCGAGCATCGCGGCGCGGGAGGCGAAGTCGACATCGCCGAGGCGCTCGTAGGTCAGCGCATAGCGCTCGGCGAACCGTTCGACCGCCTTCGGGATCTTGTACAGCGCGGCGCCCAGCGCCTCGATGTCCTCGCGCTCGAGCGCGGTCACGAAGGTGTTGACCAGCTCGCGGCTGATCTGATCGGCGAGCTCCTTCTCCTTCGAGCGGGCCAGCGCGAACTCCTCCAGCGAACCGACGCGGCCCTTGGTCGACAGCATGGTGACCAGCGCCCGGGTCGATTCGTGCGCCGCCTCGGCACTGGCTTCCAGCAGGGAGAAGAACTTGTCGCCTTTGCCGAAGATGGTTTGCAGGGAGAACATGGTCGACCTCGGAATCGGAACCGGTGGACGGGGGCGGAGCGCGGGAACTCAGCAAGCCCGCAAGTATGTTTCCGGATTATGACAGCGGGATGACAGCATGGCCGGCGTCCGCTCAATCCGCCAGCACGGTGCGTTCCAGCGCCCAGGCGCGCAGGTAGGCCATCTTTTCCGCCATCACCACCGACAACGGTCGCGTCGAGGTGACGGCCTTCTCGATCGCCGCGGTGTCGAGCGGCGCGCCGGCGGCGCGCGCGGCGTACAGGCTCGACACCACCGCCTGTTCGATCTCGGCGCCGGAAAATCCGGTTGCGGCCTCCGCCAGCTGCTTCAGGTCGAAGCCGGCCGGGTCCTGGCCGCGCTTCTTCAGGTGGATCGCGAAGATCTCCTGGCGCGCCTCGGGCTTCGGGAGGTCGACGAAGAAGATCTCGTCGAACCGGCCCTTGCGCAGCAGTTCCGGCGGCAGCGACTCGATGTCGTTGGCGGTCGCCACCAGGAAGATCTTCTCGCGACGCTCGGCCATCCAGGTCAGCAGGGTGCCGAGCAGGCGCTTGCCCGGGCCGCCGTCGTCGCCCTCGCTGGCGAGACCCTTCTCGATCTCGTCGATCCACAGGATGCACGGCGCCATCACGCCGGCCGTTCGCAGCGATTCCCGCAGATTGCGTTCGGTCTCGCCGTAGTACTTGTTGTACAGCGTCGCGAAGTCGAGGCGCAGCAGCGGCAGCTCCCAGGCCCCGGCGATCGCCTTCGCCGCGAGGGACTTGCCGCCACCCTGGATGCCGAGCAGCAGCACCCCTTTCGGCGGGTCGAGCCCCGGGAGCGGCTGCTCCGCGGTGAACACGCTGCGGCGCTCGCCGAGCCAGCGCTTGAGATTGGCGAGGCCCGCGACCTCGTCGATCTTCACCGGGTTCAGCTCGAAGGACAGCACGCCCCCCTGGTCGAGCAGCTTGTACTTGGCTGTGCGGATTTCGGGAAGATCGGCCTCGGACAGCACGCCGTCGTCGACGATCGCGGTGCGGATCAGGCGTCGCGCATCGGCGCGCGACAGGCCGGTCAGGTTGCGCACGATCGCGTCGATCGCCGCCTGGGTGGCCTGCACCCGCTTGCTGCGCGCCTTGCCGATCGCCTCGGCTTCCTCCAGCACCAGCGCCTTCAGCTCCTCCGGACCGGGCAATGCGAGGTCGATGCGGCTGGCGTGCGGGCGCAGCGTGGTCGGGACGTCAAGCTCCGGGCCGGCCAGCAGTACGCTGTGGCCGAGCCGCTCCCGTCGCGTCGCGACCTCCCGCAGCTGGCTCACCACCAGCGGCTCGTCGAGGAACTCCGGGAGGTCGAACAGCAGGTACAGGGCCGGATCCGCGGCCGCCAGGATGTGCGCCAGCACGTCGGAGGGCTTGGTCACCGCCCGTACCAGGGTGCCGCCGTCGACCTGGATGAGGCCGGTCGCGAGGCTCCAGCGGAAGGCGGGACGGCCCGAGCGGGTCGCCAGCCGGCCGGCGAGTTCCTCGACGCGGGCGAGGTCGGTAGTGTCGACGAACACCAGCGGGGTGCCGGTGTCGATCAGGCGTTCGAGTTCGGTCAGGTCTCTCATTCCGCGATGATGGCACGCGTCCGGTTCCGGGTGATGACCACCGGCAGGGGCCGCTTGAAATCCCGGCGGTCGTTCCCAACAGCGTGCGTTATGCGAGCATTGCCGCTGGCTGGGGTGTCCGGAGAATGTCGATGACTATGCTGCGTGGGGCGACGGCGTCGCTGCTGCTGGGTTTTGCCGTGACGGCGGGCGCTGCGCCCAGATTCGTGGAATCGCCGCCGCTGGCGAGCGTCGTCGGCGCGACCGCCGTGAAGGATGTCGCCACCGGGACCACCCAGGTGCCGATCATCACCTGGGGCGGCGACATCGCGACGATCCTCGGCAACGGCAACCAGGCCCAGACCCAGCCCGGCAGCGTGTTCGCGACCGAGGGCCTCGACCTGAAGCTGGTCCGTGAGGACGTGTTCGCGAAGCAGCTGGAATCCTACCTGTCCGGCCGCTCGCCGTACCTGCGCGGCACCGTCGGCATGGTCAACCTCGCCGCCGACGCGCTGGACCGTGACCCGCGCACCAAGCCGGTCGTGATCTACCAGATGACCTGGTCGGCCGGCGGCGACTCGCTGGTGGTGAAATCCGGCATCGGCAGCGCGAAGGACCTGAAGGGCCGGACGATCGCGCTGCAGGCCTACGGGCCGCACGTCGACTACCTCGCAAAGATCCTGGCCGACGCCGGCCTCGGCATCAGGGACGTGAACATCAAGTGGCTGCCCGACCTCACCGGCAGCGCCAACACGCCGATGACGGCACTCGCCGAGAAGGACATCGACGCGGCCTTCGTCATCACCCCGGACGCGATGACGCTGACCTCCGGCGGCAGCGTCGGCAACGGTGCGGAGGGCTCGGTCAAGGGCGCGCGGATCCTGCTGTCGACCAAGACCGCGAACCGCATCATCGCCGACGTCTACGCGGTGCGTTCCGACTACCTGCAGAAGAACCGCAAGCAGGTCGAGAGCTTCGTCCATGGCCTGCTGGTCGCCGAGGAGAAGCTGCACGCGGTCGTCAAGAACAAGACCGGCAAGGCCGCCGACTACAAGGCGATCTTCAGCGCCGGCGCGCGCCTGCTGCTCGACAGCGACAAGGCGATCGCCGACGCCGAGGGTCTGTATGGCGACGCGGAATTCGTCGGCTACGACGGCAACGTCGACTTCTTCTCCAACGCGGCCTTTCCGCGCGGCTTCGATCGACTGACCAGCGAGGCGCAGGGCAGCCTGGCCCCGCTCGGGCTGTTGCGCGGCGGCGGCAGGATCGCCAACGCCGGCTGGGACTACGGCAAGCTGAAGAACGGCCTGGCCAACGTCGGCACCACCGAGGCGCCGCGCTTCGACAGCGGCCAGGTCGCCGCGGTGGTGACCCGCAAGCAGCAGCAGGGCACGCTCGACCAGGGCGAGCTGTTCTCGTTCGAGATCTTCTTCGAGCCCAACCAGAACGGATTCTCTCCGGACCTCTACCAGAAGGCCTTCGACAAGGTCGTCGACCTCGCCTCGACCTACGGCGGTGCGGTGATCACCGTCGAAGGGCATTCGGACACCATGGGCTACCTCCGCGACAAGAAGGACGGCAAGCCCGACGTGGTCCTGGGCCGGGTCAAGCAGGCGGCCAAGAACCTGTCCCTGTCGCGCGCGGTCGCGGTGCGCGACAGCATCATCGGCTACGCCCGTGGCAAGAGCATCTCGCTCGACGAGTCGCAGTTCGCGGTCGTCGGCCACGGCATCGGCAAGCCGAAGAACGGACTCTGCGGCGAGGATCCCTGCGCGCCGAAGAACGAACGCGAGTGGCGCGACAACATGCGGGTCGAGTTCCGCATCATCCAGGTCGAGGCCGAGTCCTCGGTGTTCAAGCCGCTGTGACGCCGGTCGGCGGCGCGATTGCCGCCGCCACTCCGACCGTCACCGCCGTCGTCCACACGAGGATGCGACAGTGAGACCGAGCAAGAGCCATCGCGCGGATTCGCGCGGAAAGAACAAGAGTTCCTCCGGCTGCGGCTGCCTGATCGTGCTGGCCGTAGTCGGAGCGCTGTGCTTCGCCGGCTACCGCTCGATCACCCAGTCGGGTGGCGACCGGATCGTCGGCGGGCTCGCCGACGACGGGCCGCGGACGGCCGATTCGGCGTCCTACGGCGCCCGGGCGACCCGCGACACCTGGCCGCCGCTGGCCGAGGGCAATGTCGCCGCCGTCGCCGACCTCACCGCTGCCAACTACTACATCGTGCTGGACGGTTCCGGCAGCATGCAGGAGCACAAATGCGCCGGCGGCAGCAGCAAGATGGAAGTCGCCCGCCGCACCCTGTCGGATTTCGTCAAGGCAGTGCCCGCGTCGGCCAACATCGGCCTGCTCGCGTTCGACGCCGACGGCATCCGCGAGCGTTCCCCGCTCGCGGCGAACAACCGCGATGCCGTGATCGCGGCGCTGAAGTCGGTCCACGCCGAAGGCGGCACTCCGCTGCGGTCGGCGATGACCCAGGGCTACGAACAGCTGACCGCAAAGGCACGCGAGCAGCTCGGCTACGGCGAGTACCACCTGGTCGTCGTGACCGACGGCAAGCCCGATCCGCAGAGCGAGGACCCGAGCCCGCTGGTCCGCACGATGCTGTCGGAGTCGCCGGTGATGCTGCACACCATCGGCTTCTGCATCGGCGACAAGCATGTCCTGAATCAGCCTGGCCGCACGTTCTATACCGACGCGCAGTCGCCGACCGACCTCGCCCGTGGTCTCGAGTCGGTGCTCGCCGAGGCGCCGAGCTTCGACGTCAAGAGCTTCGACGGCGGCAAGTGACGCCGTCGCCCGCATCCCGCTGATCCGGCGGCGCACGCGCGCCGCCGACCCCGCCCGCCCTGGATCGATCGTCGATGTCCACTCACGTCAAAGCCTTCCTGCTGATCCTCGTGGTCGGCACCCTCGGCATCGTCGGCTACAAGTTCGCGCTGCCGCACCTCACCGACCGCTCGCAGCGCAGCACCTCCGACGCCGCCGCCACTCACGGCAAGATCAACATCGGCGTCGACAGCTGGGTCGGCTACTTCCCGCTGTGTTCGGCGGCGATGGAGAAGCGGGTGCGTGCCGAGGGCTACGCGCTGCACTGCGCCGACGACCAGGCCGACTATCCGACCCGGATGAAGAAGCTGGCCGAGGGCGAGCTCGACTTCGCCGTCGCGACCGTCGACGCCTACGTCCTGAACGGCGCACAGGTCGACTTCCCGGCGACCATCGTCGCGGTGATCGACGAGTCCAAGGGCGGCGACGCGATCGTCGCGCGGCGCTCGAAGATCGCCGACCTGAAGGCGCTGCGGGCCCATCCCGAGGTGAAGATCGCGTACACCCCGGCCAGCCCGTCCGAGCACCTGCTGAAGAGCATCGCGACCCATTTCGACCTGCCGCTGTTCACCGGCAAGAAGCGCGCCTGGCGGGTTGCTGCGAACGGTTCGGCCGACGCTCTCGCCAAGCTGAAGTCCGGCGCCGCGGACGTCGCGGTGCTGTGGCAGCCGGACGTCGCGAAAGCGCTGGCCGATCCCGACATGGTCAAGCTGATCGGCACCGACGACACCGAGAAGCTGATCGTCGACGTGCTGCTGGCCTCGCGCCGCGTCATCGCCGAGAAGCCCGAGCTGGTCGGCGCGGTGCTGCGCCAGTACTTCGCCACGCTGAAGGAATACGGCCAGAACCCGTCCCAGCTGCACCGCGACGTCGCCGACAGCACCCGGCTCGCCGACGATCAGGTCGACGCGATGCTGTCCGGCGTCGCCTTCGCGAGCCTCACCGACAACGGCGCGCTGTGGTTCGGCGTGACGCCGTCCGGCCTGCCGGAACAGGAGGGACTGATCGGCGCGATCCGCGGCGCCACCGACGTGCTGATCGCCAGTGGCGACTTCGCGGCGAGCCCGCTGCCCGACCAGGATCCCTACCGCATCACCAACCGCCAGTTCCTGTCGACGCTTTACCTCGCGCAGGCCGCGACCGGCGGCAAGGTCAGCACCGAGGGCAGCCTCGGCAGGAAGTTCGAGGCGCTGGACGACGCCGGCTGGCAGAAGCTGCGCGAGATCGGCACGCTGAAGATCGAGCCGATCGGCTTCTCCCGCGGCACCGCGACACTCGACGACGAAAGCAGTGCGAGTCTCGGCGCGATCGCCGAGAAGCTCGCGCACTACCCGAACTACCGCCTGCTGGTGAAAGGCCATTCCGGTCCCGGCGGCGACGAGGCCGCCAACCTCGACCTGTCGAAGCGCCGCGCCGCGGCGGTCGCCCAGTACTTCATCAATACCTATGCGCTCGACGGCAACCGGGTGCGGGCGATCGGATTCGGCTCCGCCCAGCCGCTGCCGCGCCTGCCGGACGAGAATGATCGCGCCTACGGCTACCGCCTGCCGCGGGTCGAGATCGCGCTGGTCAGCGAGCGGTTTTAAGGCGAGGATTGCGTGATTTCCCGATCCGCCATCCACCCGACCCCCCGTCCCGAGCCGCAATGACCGATTCGATCAGCAACGCCGACTTCTCCCCGGCCGCCGTCGCCAAGGCGGTACTGGCCGAGTCCGTGCAGCGGCCGCTGGTGCTCTACCCGCTGGCGATCGGCCTGCTCGGCACGCTGGCGGCGGTGCTGCTGGCGGCGTCTCCGGTATTCGTCTGGCCGGCCGCCGCCGGGCTGGTGGTCGGCCTCGGTGCCTGGACCGTCGACTATTTCCTCGGTCGCGAACGCCTTGCTGCGGCCTATCTGAAGCGCCTGCACGACGCGCTCGCGGGACGGGTCGACGCCAGCATCGCCAACCTGCGGAAGGAATTCGCCCGGCTCGAGTTCGACACCGGTCTCGCGCAGATGGAACAGCTGCAGGGCAAGTTCAAGGCCTTCCGCGACCTGCTCGGGCGCAAGCTCAATCCGTCGGAGATGACCTACGGCCGCTATCTCGGCATGACCGAGCAGGTGTTCCTGGGGGGACTCGACAACCTCACCCGCATCGCCGACACGCTCGAGGGCCTGTCGGCGATCGATCCGGAGCACATCGCGAAGCGCGTCCACGAGCTCAACAACGACGGCATCGAGTCGGCCGCGCAGGACCGCGAACTGGCCGCGCTGGCCGAGCGCGCGAACCTGCGCCAGCGCCAGCTCGACGCGATCGACCGCCTGCTCGCCGAGAACGAGGCGGCGATGACCCAGATCGATCTCACGATGGCCGCGATCGCGAATCTCGACACGTCCGCCAGCCATGCCAGCATGGGCATGGAGTCGGCGATGCAGGAACTGAAGACGCTCGCCGGCCGCGCCGGCGCCTACGGCAGCGCCGACGCCCAGCGGCGCGAGGCCGCTCCCCCGATGCAAACCGCGAGGAAGTGATCCATGAGTGATGCCAACAAGTCCGCGCTGGCCTACGCCGACGCCGCCGAGCTGAAGAAGGAGCTCGCGATCGCCGATCCCGCCTCGATCAAGGCCGAGGCCGGCGCCAATCCGCAGCTCGACTCCCAGGCCGAGGACGTGGTCGCGCGGATCATGAAGGTCGACCTCAACGACACGGCCGCGATCGAAGCCTCGAAGGCCGCGTTCGAGAACATGGGTGCGGAGCTGCAGAAGGAGGCCTCGCGGCGTTCGGCGATGCTGAAGCAGCCGCTGACCCAGCTGATGAAGCAGGGCGACGAGGGCGGCGAGGTCGCGAAGTCGCTGATCGATCTCAAGATGCAGGTAGAGGACCTCGACCCCGCCCGGCTCGACCTCGAATCGGGCTGGTTCTCGCGGACGCTGGGGGCGCTGCCCGGCATCGGCACGCCGCTGAAGCGCTACTTCTCGCGCTACGAGTCCGCGCAGACCGGCATCGACGCGATCATCCGCTCCCTGAAGGCGGGCCAGGACCAGCTGAAGCGCGACAACGTGACGCTGATCGACGACCAGGCCGCGATGCGCTCGCTGACGGTCAAGCTGGAGAAGGCGATCAAGCTCGCGCAGCTGATCGACGAGCGCCTGCAGTCGAAGATCGACCTCGAGCTCACCAGCGACGATCCGCGCCACAAGTTCTTCAGCGAGGAGCTGCAGTTCCCGCTGCGCCAGCGCATCCAGGACCTGCAGCAGCAGCTCCTGGTCAACCAGCAGGGCTATCTCACGACCGAGATCGTGATCCGCAACAACAAGGAACTGATCCGCGGCGTCAACCGCGCGATCAACGTGACGGTGTCCGCGCTGCAGGTCGCCGTGACCCTGGCGCTCGCGCTGGCCAACCAGAAGATCGTGCTGGACAAGGTGCAGGCGATCACGACGACCACCGAGAGCCTGATCGCCGGCACCGCCGCACGACTGAAGACCCAGGGTGCGGAGATCCACAAGCAGGCGAGTTCGACCGCGCTGTCGATCGACGTGCTGAAGAGCTCGTTCGCCGACATCCGCGCCGCGCTCGACGACATCTCGCGCTACCGCCGCGAGGCGCTGCCGAAGATGGCGCAGAACATCCTCGAGATGGACCAGCTCGCGCAGCAGTCGGAAGAGCAGATCCAGCGCTTCGAGAAGGCCGGGGTGGTCGCGAAGGACTTCTCGATCGAGATCACCGGGTGAGGCGGGCATCGTCGGGATGCGATGAAGCGCATCTCGACCCGCCGAACGCCCGGCCATGGATGGCCGGGCTGGACGCAAGGCACCATGGATGGTTCCGAGAGAAGGCGTTACTTGAACATGGGCGTTGGAGCGGAGTGCTGTTCCGCTCCACGTGATTCGCAGACATCTCGACGAAGCACCCAGGAAGGATCCCGTCATGAAGCGCAAAGCACTCGCCAGTCTGTTCGCCGCCGTGACCCTCGCCGCCTGCGGCGGTGGCAGCGCGCCGGCGCCGACGACCTCGACCACGCCGGCCCCGGCGCCGACGACGACCGCCGCGAAGCCTCACTTCGAGGTCGCCTGGTCGCACTACACGGGCTGGGAGCCCTGGGGCTATGCCGAGAAGTCCGGCATCCTGAAGAAGTGGGCCGACAAGTACGGCATCGACATCAAGATCACCCTGGTCAACGACTACATCGAGTCGATCAACCTCTACACCTCGGGCAAGTTCGACGCCTGCGCAATGACCAACATGGACGCGCTGACCATTCCGGCGGTCGGCGGCATCGACTCGCAGGCGGTGATCGTCGGCGACTTCTCGAACGGCAACGACGGCATCGTGGTCAAGAACGGCAAGACCGTCGCGGACCTCAAGGGCCGCTCGATCAACCTGGTCGAGCTGTCGGTCTCGCACTACCTGCTCGCCCGCGCGCTTGACGTCAACGGCCTGAAGGAGACCGACGTCAAGACGGTCAACACCTCGGACGCCGACATCGCCGGCATCTTTACCGCCGACGCCAACGGCGCCGCGGTGACCTGGAACCCGCCGCTGATGAAGGCGCGCGCGGCGCCGGGCGCGACCCTGGTGTTCGACTCCTCCAAGATCCCCGGCGAGATCATGGACCTGATGGTGGTGAAGACCGCCGCGCCGGACACGCTGAAGAAGGCGCTGACCGGTGCGTGGTACGAGTCGCTGAAGGCGATGAACGGGGCCGATGCCGCGGAGGCCAAGAGGTACATGGCCGAGGCCTCGGGCGCGACGGTCGCCGACTTCGAGGCTCAGCTCGGCACGACCGCGTTGTTCAGCCTGCCGTCCGACGGCGCCGCCTTCGCCGCCTCGCCGGACGTCAAGGCGACGATGGACAAGGTCCGCCAGTTCACCTTCTCGAAGGGCCTGCTCGGCCAGGGCGCGAAGTCGGCCGACGTGGTCGGCATCGAGTTCGACGACGGCAGCGTGCTCGGCGACAAGGCGAACACCAAGTTCCGCTTCACGTCGAAGTACATGAAGGCCGCGGCGGACGGGACCTTGTAGCGCTCGCGGGAATCGCTTCGCTCTTGTGGGAGGGGCGCAAGCCCCGATCGCACCGCCAGGGACAGGGCTGAGAGCACCGGGGCTTGCGCCCCTCCCACAACCAACGAAGGCGGGCAGTGCCCGCCCTACGACACCGATGACCCCACCCAGAATCTTCGGCATCCATGCCCGCCCCGGCCCCAAGCTGCGCCTGCTGCTCGCGGCGCTCCCGTTCTTCCTGCTGGTGCTGGCGTACGCGATCGGCAGCCATGTGCGGCACCAGACCAACCCGGCCGACAAGCTGCTGCCGAGCGCGGGCCAGATGGTCGACGCGGTCGAGCGCATGGCGTTTACCCGCGACACCCGCACCGGCAGCGTGCCGATGGTGGCCGACACCAAGGCCAGCCTGATCCGACTGGGCCTCGGCATCGCGCTGGCCGCGCTGGCCGGGCTCGTGGTCGGGCTCAACATGGGCCTGTTTCCCGGCATGAAGGCGACCGCCGGCGGCTTCGTCACCTTCGTGTCGATGGTGCCGCCGTTGTCGATCCTGCCGATCCTGTTCATCACGCTCGGCGTCGACGAGGTCGCGAAGATCGCGCTGATCTTCATCGGCATCTTCCCGGTCATCGCGCGCGACATCGGCAACCAGGTCGAACGGCTGCCGCGCGAGCAGATCACCAAGGCGCTGACGCTCGGCGCATCGCAGCTCGACCTTGCCTGGCGCATCGTGCTGCCGCAGGTGATGCCGCGGCTGATCGAGGCGGTGCGGCTCGCGCTGGGCTCGGCCTGGCTGTTCCTGATCGCCGCCGAGGCGATCGCCTCCGACGAGGGACTCGGCTACCGGATCTTCCTGGTGCGCCGGTATCTGGCCATGGACGTCATCCTGCCCTACGTGCTGTGGATCACGCTGCTCGGCTTCGCGATCGACTGGCTGCTGCGCACCGTGCTCGCGCGCGCCTATCCCTGGTACGTCGCGGGGCAGAAATCGTGAACGAGAACTTCCTCCGCATCGAAGACGTCTACAAGTCCTACGGCGAGCGCTGCATCCTCGACAACGTGGATCTCGTGGTCGCCAGCGGCGAACTGTGCACCGTCGTCGGCCCCAGTGGCTGCGGCAAGTCGACACTGCTCCGCCAGATCCTCGGCGAGGAACGGCCGGACGCCGGCAGCATCACGATCGAGGGGGCGCCGGTCGGCACGCCGGACACGCGCCGCGGCATCGTGTTCCAGCGCTATTCGCTGTTCCCGCACCTGTCGGTTCTGGAGAACGTGCTGCTCGGCAAGCATCTGCAACTGTCCTGGATGGAACGGTGGAAGCAGCGCCGTACGCTGCGCGAGGAGGCGATGCACTACCTCGAACGGATGCGCCTCGCCGAGCACGCGGCGAAGTATCCGCACCAGCTGTCCGGCGGCATGCAGCAGCGTGTCGCGATCGCGCAGTCGCTGATCCTGAAGCCGCGCATCCTGATGATGGACGAGCCCTTCGGCGCGCTCGATCCCGACACCCGCGAGCAGATGCAGATGCTGCTGTTGGAGCTCTGGGACCAGCAGCGGATGACGGTGTTCTTCGTCACCCACGATCTCGAGGAAGCCGCGTTCGTCGGTACCCGCATCATCGTGCTGTCGCAGTACTACTCCGACGACCGCGGCAACGAGCCGGGCGTCAACCGCGGCGCCAAAGTCGTTGCCGACCACCAGTTGCCGCGTGCGGTGCTCGGCACCGAGGTCAAGCGCACGAGCGAGTTCCACGACCTGATCGACCAGGTCCGCAAGGAAGGATTCGACCCGGCCTACCGCCAGCACGTCAGCCGGTTCAACCTGAAGCACCCGAACTCGTTCCAGACCCTGACCGAGGCCGAGTCGAAGCCCCCCGCGGCGTCGTAGGCGTGGAGCGAGCCGCGACGGTCGAGCGGCGCCAACCCCGGCCGCGCGCCATCCTCCCCGGCGCTCCGGTCCCGGAGGAGGGGACTGTCCGATCGCTGCGCGCCGGCCTGGAGGCGGCGTCGGCCGGGAGCGGGCGGTGGGCGATGACGAGCGAGCACGCATCGATCCGTCGCCGCGACGATCGCGCGCCCCGCGGCACCGCATTCCATCCTGTTCGCTCCGCCGGCGTTGCGATTCGTCCGAATCGCGTGCGAGCAACTCCGGACCTCGGCCTGCGACGTGATCGATTCGCGCCCGGGCCTCCGCGTACGGATGGGAGATGATGGCGAGGCACGCCGGTTGGAACCCGGCGCGATCGATGTATTCGCCGGACGACGCCCACACCTTCTCCGTCAGGGTTCGACAAGCACCCCGGGAATCCACCGTGTATCGATGGCTTGGCAGAACAATGACCCTCGCGATGCTCGGCGTCGCGGCCTCCGCTGCGCCGGCGAAGGCGGACAGCGTCGAACCGGAGGTGACTGACGCCGCCAGCACCGCGGCCAACCGCCGCCTCGTCGTGGAAGTGACGCAGGCGCTGGCGGCCCGCGACCAGCCGGGAGACGCGTTCACCGCCGCGCTGATGACCCGGAGCGCGGCGGAAGGCGCCCGTGCGACCCGCACACCCGCGCCACCGTCGCAGGCCGGCCTGCTGGAGCGCGCCGAGGTCGTGTCGCCGCGTGATCCGCTGGTCGCGTGGGCGAAGCTGATGCTGATCTGCCCGCCGCGGCGCAAGGGCTGCGACCCGCGCTCAGGTATCCAGGAACTGATCGATCGCGATCCGCACAATGCCTTTCCCTGGGTGCTGGCGCTGGCCGACGCGCAGCAACGCAAGGACGCGGCGGGCGCCGCCCGGGCACTGTCGAACGCGGCTGCGGCCGAGGTGTACGACGACTACATGTGGGCAATCGACCATCGCGTGCTGTCCGCCCTCGCGAACCTGCCGTCGCTGCCGATCGAACGCGATCCCGTCGCGTCGGTGGTGCTGAACTCGGAGGACGGACTCGATGCCGAGGGCCGCCGGACAGCGTTGGGCCTGGGCGTGATGCTGGCGATCGCTGTCCCGGCGTACGGAACCGTTTCCGAAACCTGCCGTCCGCGAAGCGACGGAAGCGACGATCCGATCACCGTCGCGGACTGCAAGGCGCTGGCGTCGCGAATGATGGGTCCCTCCGGCACTCTGATCGACTGGCAGGTAGGTCTTGCCGTTGCACTGCGCCTGACGACGAACCCCGCCGAGCGCGACGCGCTCGACGCCACGAAGCGGCGCATCCGCTACCTCGTCGACACTGGCGCGGACTTGGTGATGGCGATTGAACGGGACCCGGCCGAGCTCCGGGCCTATGCCGAGCGGCGACGGAGGGCCTCCGGCAGCGAGATCGACTTCACCCGCTCCGAGCTCGAGCGCGTCGGCCTGCCGGCCGAGCCGCCCGCGGGCTGGTGGTCGAGGGAGGTGCGGCCATTCACGCCGAAGCCACCGGCGGGGGCGGCGCCGACGGGCGGTCGCGCGCACTAGCGAACGAACCCGCGTCGGCCCGGTCCGCTGGCTCCATGCGACATCCTCTCTGGGGAACCCTGTCGACGCTTGACCGCGCGTCGTCGACCCTGCAGCGTTCGCAGCCATGCCGACGTCTCACCCGTCCCGACCCATCGCGCATTCCTCGCGCCCCCTGCTCGCGCTGATGCTGCTCGGGGGCTTGGTCGCTGCCGGGGCCGAGACGCCGCGCGCGACGTCCGTCGAATCGATCCTGGATCCGGACGGCGGCTTCGACCGGGCGCGCGTCGCCTCCGTGCACGCCCTGGTGGAGCGGGATGCGCCCGGCGATGCGTTCGCTGCGGCGTTGCTGCTGCGGTCCTGGCAACGCGACCGGCGATCGAGCAGCGATTCGGCGCTGCCGTCGCCGGCGGAACTGCTGCGGCATGCCGAGGCGCTGGCGCCGCACGATCCCTTGGTCGCCTGGGCCGCGATCGCGATCGGGTGTGGGTCGGGTGACGCGCCCTGCGACCCGGGCGCGACGATCCAGCGCCTGATCGATGCCGATCCCGGCAACGCCTATCCCTGGACACTGGCCCTGGCCGACGCGCGCCGGCGGAACGACGAGGCGGGTGTCGTCGCGGCGCTGTCGAATGCGGCCCGGGCCAAGGTCTACGACGACTACCTCTGGACGGTCGACCAGCGCTTGATGCGCGCGTTGATGAGCCTTCCCGCGCCACTGTTCGATCGCGCGATGGGCGAGCCGGACGCACGGGACGAAGCGGGCAACCGGTTGATGGTGGCGATCGGTGCCACGGACACCGTGGAAATCCCTTCCTTTCAGCCGCTTGGCGACGCCTGCAGGCCGCCGGTCGCGGGCCCGGGCGACCCGACACTGGCTGCCGACTGCACCGCGGTGGCGACGATGATGATGGCGCGCGAGTCCTCCCTGATCAGCTGGAGAGTCGGCCTGGCGATCCGCAAACGCTGGGCCATCGCGCCGGCGGAGTCCGAACGGCTGGCGGCCTCGGCGCGGGGCATGCGCTACCTCGCCACTCGCTACAGCGCACTGGCGCCGACGCTCCGGAACAGTCCGGCAGAAGCCGGTGGGGCGATCGAGCGCCGTCTGCGCGCGAAGAGCGAGCTCGACTACATGGCGTCCGAACTCCGGCGCGCCGGAATCGCGACCGAGCCTCCGCGGGAGTGGCAGGACGACGACCCGGAACCGCCGGGGCCGGTGTACTGAGGCGCCTGCCGGCGGTCCCGGATCGTGGCGGCCGCCCGTCGCGCGGGTCTCAGGGCTCGGTCCAGAATCGCGGCTGATCGCGGCGCCATTGTCCGCGGAGGGCGACATCCTCCGCCGACAGCGCGAACGACGTCATCCCACCCTCGACGGTCGACACCGCAACGATGCCGCGCTCGCGGTAGCGGGCGACGACCTCATCGGCCGGATGCTTGAATCGATTGCGGTAGCCCGCGGAGATCGCGACGTAGCGCGGTGCGACCGCGTCGAGGAATTCTGCGGACGATGCGCTGCGGCTGCCGTGGTGCGGAGCGATCAGCAGATCGGCACGCAGCGACTGCGGCCGTTCGCGCAGCAGTCGCGCTTCGATCAGCGCCGACGCATCGCCCGGCAACAGCACGGCGTGCGCGCCGACGGCGGCGCGCAGGATGCAGGAGGTGTCGTTGCGGAGGTCGGGGAAGTGCTCGGGCGGGTGCAGGAACTCGAAGTCGACGCCGTCCCAGGTCCAGCGCTCGCCGGCGATGCAGCGCGGATAGGGCGACTTTCCGCCGCCCTGAACGGTCGATGCCGGACCCAGCGCGACGATCACGCTGGCGGCGCCGCCGGCGTGGTCGCGGTCGCCGTGGGACAGCACGAGGCGGTCGAGGCGCGCCACGCCCAGCGCGCGCGCCGTCGGCACCACCGTCGCCTCGCCGAAGTCGAGCCCGCCGGGAAAGGACGGGCCGGTGTCGTACAGCAGCGCGTGCGTCGACGTGCGCAGCAGCACCGCTAGGCCCTGGCCGACGTCGATCACCGCGACCTGCAGCTCGCCCGCCGGGATCGGCGGCGTTGCGGGGAAGAACAGGGGCAGGAACAGCACGAGGCCGAGCGCGCGGCCCGGCACCGCGCGCGGCAGCAGCAGGACGAAGGCGCCGAGCAGCGCGAGCGCGACGATCGCCGGGGAAGGCGCGGCCAGGGTGGTCGCCGCCAGCGGCCAGGACGCCATCACCGCCAGCAGCGCCAGCACCAGCTTCGCCAGCCCCGTCGCGAGTGGCAGCAGCATCGATGCCAGGGTCGGTGACAGCGCCCAAAGCGCGAACAGCGCGATCGACAGCGGCGCGAGGGCCAGGCTGATCAGCGGGATCGCGACCAGGTTCGCGAACGGCCCCACCCAGGTCGCCTGGTTGAACCACGCGGCCGCGACCGGTGCCAAGCCCACGCTGCTGACCCACTGCGCGCGGCCGTAGCTGGCGAGCGCGGACTCCTCGCGCCAGCGATCGGAGAAGCAGAACAGCAGCCAGCCGACACCGAGGAAGGACAGCCAGAAGCCCGGCGCCAGCACCGCGAGCGGGTCACCGAGCAGCACCACCGCCAGCGCCAGCGCGAGGCTCTCGGCGACTGCGACGTGACGACGCAGGAGTCGAGACAGCGCCAGCACCCCGATCATCGTCACCGTGCGCGCCACCGGCAGCGACCAGCCCGCGAGTCCGGCGTAGCCGAGCGCGACCGCCAGCGCCGCCGCGGCTTCCGCCTGGCGTCTCGGCAGGACGAGCGCCACGCGCGTCAGGACACGGTAGCCGCGTCGCATCAGCAGCACGCCGAGCCCGGCGACCATGCCGATATGGAAGCCGGAGATCGCGACGAGGTGCGCGGTACCGGTCACGCGGAAGCGCTCCCAGTCGTCGGCCGCGATCGCGCCCTGGTCGCCGATCGCGAGCGCGCCGAGCAGGGCGCGGGCCGGGCGTTCCTCGTCGGCGCCATCGCGCGTCAGCCATTCGGAGAAGCCGTAGCGCAGCGCGTCGATGCCGCGCGGCGTGGCGTCCCGCGCGATCACGCGTCGCACGCTGCCGAGCGCCGCGATGCGCTGCGCGAGCGCGTGCGCCTCGAAGTCGAAGCTGCCGGGATCGAGCGTGCCGCGCGGACGGCGCAGGCGAACGACGAGGTCCGCGATACTGCCCGGCGGCCAGGTGGGATCGTTCCCGAAGTCGGACAGCCGCACGCTGCCGCGCCACGGCAGGGGCGCGCCGTCCGGGCCCCGCGCGGCGTCGATGCGGAAGTCGAAGCGGGTCGATTCCAGGCCGGCGCGGGGCAGGCCGAGCACCTCGCCGTGGACGGTCAGGTCGAGGCCCTCGAGCGCCGCCGGCAGTCGATCACCCAGCTCCGCGGTGACGCGCCAGTCGCCCCACGCGAACATCACGAGCGCGAGAGCGACGAGAGCCGCCGTCGATGCCGGCAGGAGGCGCCTCAGCAGGAGCGCGACGAGGGCGGCGAGCAGGGCGAGGCGCGGATCCGGCAGCACCGCACAAGGCAGCAGGGCAAGGGCTCCGGCGAGGATGGCAAGGGCGGGGAGGAGCATCCGTGCTCCGGGTCGATGGTGCGGCTAGTCGGCGACCAGCCGCCCGTCGCGCAGCGTCAGCAGCCGATCGGCGCGGCGGGCGAGGGTGGCGTCGTGGGTCACCAGCACCAGCGCGGTGCCGGTCTCGCGATTGAGCTCCAGCATCAGCGAGAGCACGTTGGCGGCGTTGCCGCTGTCGAGATTGCCGGTCGGCTCGTCGCCGAGCACGCAGGCCGGCTTCGTCACCAGCGCACGAGCGACCGCCGCCCGCTGGCGTTCGCCGCCGGACAGCTCGCCGGGCTTGTGCGCCAGGCGCTGCGCGAGGCCGACGCGCTCCAGCAGGGCGCTCGCCTTGCGCTCCGCCTCCCGCACCGGCTCGCCGCGGATCAGCAGCGGCATCGCGACGTTCTCCAGCGCGGTGAACTCCGGCAGGAGGTGATGGAACTGGTAGATGAAGCCGAGCGCGCGGTTGCGCAGTTCGCCGCGGGCGCGGTCGGACAGCGTCGACATCCGCTGCCCCGCCACCGTGATCTCGCCGCGGCTCGGCACGTCGAGGCCGCCGAGCAGGTGCAGCAGGGTGCTCTTGCCGGCTCCCGACGCGCCCATGATCGCGACCGACTCGCCGCGCGCGACCTCGAGGTCGACGTCGCCCAGCACCTCGGTGCGCACCGCGGCCTCGTCGTAGGTCTTGGCGAGGCCGCGGCACGACAGCACGATCTCCCGCGGAGGGTGCGTCCCGGACATTCCGGCCTCGACCGTCGCGTGCGTCGAGGACGCACCCTTCGAAGGGTCACTCATAGCGCAACGCCTCCGCCGGCGGCGTCCGCGCCGCCCGCCAGGCCGGGTAGATCGTCGCCAGCGCGCAGCAGGCGATCGCGAGCCCGACGATCGCCACCACGTCGTTGACGTGCAGGTCGGAAGGCAGGTCGCTGATGTAGTAGATATCGGCCGGCATCAGCTGGAAGCCGAAACTGTGTTCGATGAAGCGCATCACGTGGGTGACGTTGGCCGCGAGCAGGATGCCGCCGACGGTGCCGACGACGATGCCGACCAGGCCCACGATCAGGCCCTGCACCATGAACACGCCCATCACGTCGCGCGGCGCCAGACCCAGGGTGCGCAGGATCGCGATGTCGGCCTGCTTGTCGGTGACCAGCATCACCAGCGACGACACCAGGTTGAACGCCGCGACCGCGACGATCAGCGACAGGATGATGAACATCACCGACTTCTCGGTCGCCACCGCGCGGAAGAAGTTCGAGCGTTCCGAGGCCCAGTCGCGCACCCGGTAGAAGCCGCCGAGGTGGTCGGCGAGATCGCGCGAGACCTGGTAGGCGAGGAACATGTCGTCGAGCTTCAGCCGCACGCCGGAGACGTCGTCGCCCATCCGGAGCAGCTTCTGCGCGTCGGCGAGGTGGACCAGCGCGTAGCCGCGGTCGAAGTCCTGGTAGCCGACCTCGAAGATGCCGGTGACGGTGAAGCGGCGCATGGTGGGCAGGGTGCCGGCCGGGGTGCTGCGCAGGCTCGGCACGGTGACCAGCACGGCATCGCCCACGCCGACGCCGAGCCACAGCGCCAGTTCCTTGCCCAGGACGATGTTGTAGCTGCCGGGCGCAAGCGTGTCGAAGCGCCCCTCGACCATCTTGTCGGAGACCTCGGAGACCGTCGGCTCCATCTCGGGCAGCACGCCGCGCAGGAAGCCGCCGGAGATCCGTGCGCCCTGCAGCATGCCTTCGCGCTCGATGAAGGGGGCGGCGCCGAGCACGTGCGGCAGGGTTTTCGCGGTCGACACGGCGCGCGGCCAGTCGGAGAGGTCGTCCTCCGCGCCGAGCACGGTGGCGTGCGCGACCATGCCGAGGATGCGGGTGCGCAATTCCTGTTCGAAGCCGTTCATCACGGAGATCACGGTGATCAGCGCCGCCACCCCGAGCGCGATCCCCGCCATCGAGACCAGAGAAATGAAGGAAATGAAGTGGTTGCGCCGCTTGGCGCGCGTGTAGCGCAGTCCGATGGCGAGCGGCAGGGGATGGAACATGAGGCGCGATCAAGCGGAGAGGGGTAGGCGGCGCAGTGTAACGGCAGGGCGCGAAGGGCGGCCGGTCGGGGCCGGTTCGATGCCCGGCTGGAGCGTGGCCACGGCCGCGAAGGCGGGAGGCCCGGCACCGGAATCCGCCCCCTGACTTTCGTTGGGTGCACCCCCCCACCAATGCCGCTGATGCGATGGATGGAGAATCATTCACAGTAGCCGCCAGTCCAGTCGGGGGTGCCTCAGATGTCTGCGTCAATCCGCTGTCGTTTCGTGCTGGCGATGCTCGGGGTGCTGTTCGCCGTGCTGCTGCACGCCGAGTCGGCCCACGCCGCCACGATCACGGTCACCACGGCCGGCGACACCGGCAACGGCTCCCTGCGCAACGCGATCATCACGGCCAACCTCACGGCCACTGCCGACGTGATCCAGTTCAACATCCCGGGAAGCGGGCCGTTCACCATCAATGCGGCCTCGGCGCTCCCGACCGTCACCCAGCCGCTGACGATCGACGGCTACACCCAGCCTGGCGCCGCGGCGAACACCCTCGACGAGGGCGACGATGCCCGCATCCTGATCCGGATCGACGGCAGCGCCGCCGAAACCACCGCCAGCGGCATCGCCGCCTGCGTCCCGGTAACGGTGCGCGGGCTGTCGATCACCGGGTTCCCGCAGAACGGCATCGTCATCGGCGGCGACAGTGCCGGCAACGGCTGTCCCGGCGTGAGCGCCGGCACGGTGATCACCGGCAACTTCATCGGACTGCGCCCGGACGGCATCACGGCGGGCGGCAACCGCTCCCACGGCATCTTTCTGGTCGCCGCACCAGCCACCATCGGCGGCAGTACGCCGGCTCTGCGCAACCTGATCAGCGGCACCGGCCTGGTCGGCGGATCGAGCGGCAGCCACGGCATCCAGGTCAACGACACCGCCGCGAGCGGCACGGTCATCCAGGGCAACTACATCGGCACTGACGCCAGCGGTCGACTCGACCGCGGCAACCGCGGCGAGGGCGTGCATCTCGGCATCAATGCATCGGGCGTGACCGTCGGCGGCGCGGCCCCCAACCGCATCGCCTTCAACGCCATCGGCATCGGCGTCACCGGATCCGCCAGCGGAAACCCGCTGTTCGGCAACGACATCTTCGGCAACGACGGCGCCGCGCCTTCGGGCACGGGCATCGACCTGTTCGCCGTCACCAGCCCCGACGGCCACACGGCCAACGACCTCAACGACGGCGACACCGGCGGCAACGACCTGCAGAATCACCCGGTCAGCGTCGCCGCAAGCCGCACCGCGACCGGTATCCATGTGACCGGCAACCTGGACCGACCGATCACCCCGGCGACGCGCAGCTACACGATCGCCGCCTATGCCAGCAGCGCCTGCGACGCCGGCGGCTTCGGCGAGGGCGAACACTTCCTCGGCAGCTTCGTGTTCGTCTCCACGATGAGCACGGCGCAGAGCTTCAGCGCCGACCTCGCGGTCACCCGGGAACTCCCGATCGGTTCGGTGATCACCCTGACCGCGACCGACCAGGCCAGCAACAGCACCTCGGAGTTTTCCGCCTGCGCGACGCTGGACGGCAACGCGCCGCTCGTCGTCACCTCGACCGCCGACACCGACGGTGCGGTCTGTGGCGCGACCTGCACGCTGCGCCAGGCGATCAACGTCGCGAACGCCACCGCCGGTGCGGACACCATCCAGTTCAACCTGCCGGGCGGCGGTGCGCAGACCATCGCCCTCGGCAGCAATCTGCCGAACATCACCGAGGCCCTGCACATCGACGGCTACAGCCAGCCCGGCGCCAGCCGCAACACCTCGGCCACGGCGAGCAATGCCGTGATCCTGGTCCGAGTGTCCGGCGGCGCGGGCGCTCCCCATCCGCTGTCGACCTGCGCACAGAACACCGTGATCGAGGGACTGTCGATGACGGGGGCAGGCACGGGGATCGGACTCGGATTCGCCGGCACCGTCGCCTGCGGGACCAGCGGCGCCGCCGACTTCAGCGTGGTCACCGGCAACTTCATCGGGCTCGCTCCGAACGGCACCGTCTCCGGCAACCTCACTGGCATCGAGTTCTCGACGCCGGCGGCGGACGGTTCGATCGTCGAGGGCAACCTGATCGGAGTCGACCCCACGGGCAACTCGGCGCGCGGAAACACCGTGATCGCGCTGGCGTTCCGTGGCGGGAGCAGCAACGTCCGCGTCGGCTCCAACGACGCGCCGAACCGGATCGCAAACAATCAGGCCGGCGTCGTCGTCTTCAACACTTCCCAGGGCATCGACCTGGCACGCAACCACTACGCGGCGACCATCGGACAGGCGATCGACCTGTGCGCGCTGCCGACCGGCTGCGGCGATGGCCTCACTGCCAATGACGTCGACGACGCCGACACCGGGGCCAACGGCCTGCAGAACTTCCCGGTGCTGGCGACCGCCCGGCAGGTCGGCTCCACGCTGACGGTGACCGGCAGCCTCGACGTGCCGGCCGGAGCGGCGACCGATCCCTATGTGATCGCGCTGTACGCCTCGGCGATCTGCGACGCCGGCGGCAACGGCGAGAACTACCTCGGCAGTTTCAGCCTGGCGCTGAACGGCTCCGCCCAGTCCTTCACCGTCAACGTCGACAGCGCCAACCTGATCGGCAGCGTGGTCACGGCCACGGCGACGTTCCAGGGAGGGACCTCGGAGATCTCCGCGTGCACTACCGTAGTCGACGGTGACCTGGTGTTCTCGAACGGGTTCGAATAGGGACGGGCTGGGTCCTGGCTCAGGGCTCAGGGTTCAGGGCTCAGGGCTCAGGGCTCAGGGCTCAGCGAAGGCAGTGTTCCCTCATTCCCCGTCATTGCGAGGCGGAGCGCAGCGACGACGAAGCAATCCAGCGCCTTTGCTTTGGCTCCGGCGCGATCACGAAGCAAAGGCGCTGGGTTGCTTCGCTGCGCTCGCAATGACGGGCGGCGTCGTGGGCTGCGCCATGGCTCGCGGGCCGTGCGACGCACGAAAGCCAAGGCGCTGGGTTGCTTCGCTGCGCTCGCAATGACGGGCGGCGTCGTGGGCTGCGCGATGGCTCGCGGGCCCTGCGACGCACGAAAGCCAAGGCGCTGGGTTGCTTCGCTGCGCCCGCAATGACGGGCGTCGTCGTCGGGTGTGCCATGGCTCGCGGGCCTTGCGACGCACGAAAGCGAAGACACTGGGTTGCTTCGCTGCGCTCGCAA